>NZ_JBFAKB010000111.1:0-1052 GCF_040655495.1 Nonomuraea sp. NPDC050404 | reverse complement strand
CATTTTCGTTTCCGGCCGCCGCGCGCCCGCCAATACGCGGCTGAACCAACCAAACCCATCAGCGATCGTCTCGCTGCACGCCCGCGGCGAACGCTCCCGCAGCGGCTTCGGCTCGCCCTCGTCCGCCCCCTCCGGCGCAAACGCAGCGACTGGCCTGACCTGCTTTGCAGGCACCCCGGGTTCGGCCCGCTCGGCGGAGCCCGCACCGGCATCCCATCGCTGCACTGAGAGACGGCGCCCGTGCCGTTTCCCTCGTACGGATACGGCGGCACAGCCCCGCAGCCAGTCGATGCCCCGGGCCCAGCCTCATACCTGGACCGCTTCCGGCAACCGCAAGCAATCGTCCTCGCCAGCCGCCCCGGCCCTGCGCCGATGCGCCGGCCGCGTGTACTGATATGCAATCCAGGCGCCGCCCGGCGAGCTCCGGCGGTAGCTCTCCGGCGGCAAGCCTCGCTCCGTTCACCCCCCAAGCAGTAGTCGATCCAGGCCGGAGCCTGCATTGCGGAAGAGCGGCAAGTCCGATTTCGATCTACATCACACTTTCTGAAGCGCCTCATGCAACCTGACGCATTTGGTCACCAGCGCCTCCGCTTTACTGACCCAAAGCGTCACTCCACCCGCCCCATCCCCACGCTGATGCGTGACTGCCCTAGCAGTTTCGGAGCTTGTGCCGTCTGGCACATGGCTTGGCACGGGTTATGCGTAGCTCTTACGTGCACGAACAGTCCGCCAGGCACCTTCGATGGATCGAAAGCCGACGCGTTCTGGCACGTGGAAGCAACCAACACTCCTAGGGGATACACCATGAAGAAGCAGCAAGGCTTTACCCTGATCGAACTGATGATCGTCATCGCGATCCTCGGCATCCTGATCGCCATCGCTCTGCCGGCCTACCAGGACTACACCGTCCGCACCAAGAACGCCGAGTGCCTGAATGCCTCCGCCGCCGCCAAGCTGGCCGTGACGGTGCGTGACCAGCCCGTCCTTGACCGCCGTCTGGATCCAGGTGAAGATCCGCCGCTACTCCTGCGAGTCCAGCCGCAACTTGCCCT
>NZ_JBFAKB010000110.1:0-1082 GCF_040655495.1 Nonomuraea sp. NPDC050404 | reverse complement strand
TGTCGACCAGGGTGAAGTCGGAGGCGTACGCGGCCAGCACCACGTGCAGGAGCGGGTCGTCCGGCAGGTCGGCGTGGTAGATTTACCTGCAAGTGTTTGGTTTGATAATTCTTTTTCGGCTTTCGCTTCCTTGTAGGTCTTGTCCTCTAGCTTATAACTGTTATCGTCTGCTCGACGTTTTTTCGTGATATGAAAGACAATAGAATCAATGCTTTTACCTTTTTTCACTTTCTCATAGGCAATATTAAATGAGGTCCGATCATTGATTTCTTCAAGGGGTTTATCTAAAACTTTCTTGCTAAAGTTAGTGAATAATTTGTATTCATTGACCGTGTCCGTCATTTCTCGTAATTCTCGCATGGAAATTGAAGGATTGCGGTAGGCTTCCACTTGTTCTTCTCGGCGCCCGCCCTTGTAACTATAATGCTCGTACTGGTTATAATTCATAGATAACCAGCGATACAAGATAATGGAATACTTGCTATTGAGTTCTGCAAGATCAGACAAAGCGTGTTGCGTGAAATTTTGTTTTAAATTGATTAAATACGGCATAATTTCAGGACTAAATCGGATCGTTACCTCATCATGATAATCCGTCCACTTAACATAGGGAATCGGCACAATATTTTCAAATTCAAATCCATGTTCTTTTTTTTCTTTAATTTTGAAAAAGGCTTGTTTCTGCATATTCTCGACTGCCTGTTTAAAACGTGTGTGTTTATTGCTGTCGTCCACTTTAAAAAAGGCAAACAGTTCTGCTTTTGACAAATAAACCGTATGATCTTTTGGTGGTTCTTCTGTATCAATGCACGATACGGCTAATTCAAACATTTTGAGTGGGGTTTTATCCATTTTGGCAATAGATGTGATTAAAGAATTATGCTCGACCACTTTACGTTTTGATAATTCGTTCAAGATTTGCACCTGCTTCTGATTTTGTTCATTTTTTGGTATACTAGTCATAGAAAACTGCTCCTTTGTGAGTGATTTTAGATAGGCATGAAGAAAATCTGACCAAAGAATTGTTCTTCATGCTTTTATTATACCACAACATAAGTACTTACCTAACAAAAAAGTACTTA
>NZ_JBFAKB010000109.1:0-1125 GCF_040655495.1 Nonomuraea sp. NPDC050404 | reverse complement strand
CTAGTGTCCCGGTCTTGAGTTTCGTCATCTAATGGAGGGATGGCGGGCAGACCACGACGTCCGCTCGTGCTGAGTGTGGACGAGCGGCGGACGCTGCAGGGGTGGGCCAGTCGCGGTAAGACCGCGCAGGTGCTGGCCCATCGATCGCGGATCATCTTGTTGTGTGCCGAGGGCCTGGACAACACCGCGGTTGCCGGGCGGCTGGGCATCACGCGGGACACGGTGGGCAAGTGGCGCAACCGGTTCCTCGATCGCCGGCTGGACGGGCTCGGTGACGAGCCCCGGCCGGGTGCGCCGCGCACGCTCACCGATGCCCAGGTGGAGGAAGTGGTGGTCCGCACGCTGGAGGAGGTGCCCGAAGGGTCGACCCACTGGTCCCGGCGGGAGCTGGCCGCCCGGGTGGGCATCTCACCCTCCAGCGTGCGGCGCATCTGGCAGGCCTTCGGGCTGCAACCGCACTTGGTGGAGGAGTTCAAGATCTCTACCGATCCGCTGCTGATCGACAAGATCCGCGATGTGGTCGGCCTGTACCTGTCCCCGCCCGAGCACGCGGTGGTCTTCTCGGCCGATGAGAAACCGCACATCCAGGCGATCGAGCGGTCCGCACCGGTGCTGCCGATGGTGCCCGGCACCCCCGAGCGGCGCAGCCATGACTACCACCGGCACGGCACCATCGACCTGTTCGCGGCGTTGAATGTGGCCACCGGCAAGGTGATCGGCAAGTTATCGCCCCAGCATCGCGCGGTGGACTTCCGGGACTTCCTGGAGGAGATCTTCCGCCAGGTCGAGCCGGGGTTGGAGATCCACGTGATCTGCGACAACCTGTCCACCCACAAGGCCCCGGTGGTCCATAAATGGCTCCTCGAACATCCAGCGGTCCACCTGCACTTCACCCCCACCTACTCGTCATGGATCAACCAGGTCGAGCGATGGTTCGCCGAGCTACAGCGCCGCCGCCTCGATCGCGGCGTGTTCTGCTCCCTCGACGAACTGACCACCGCGCTGCAGGAATGGCTCAAGTACTGGAACGAGAACGCCCGCCCGTTCACCTGGACCAAGAACGCCGACCAGATCATCAGCGCCATCGGCCGCTACTGCGCTCGAATTTCTGGACCAGGACACTAG
>NZ_JBFAKB010000108.1:0-1190 GCF_040655495.1 Nonomuraea sp. NPDC050404 | reverse complement strand
CCTCAGCGCGCTCGCTTACGGTCTGATCCTGCTCGGCCTGCTGCTGGCCGGCGAAGGCGTCGCCGTGCGCGTGCTGGTCAACCGCGCGACGTGTTTTCTCGGTGCGATCAGCTACTCGCTGTATCTGGTCCATCCGTTCGTGGTGTCGCGCTTGTACGGCGTGTTCGCGCGCTTGTACGCCGCATTGCCGGACGGTGTGGCGTATGCGGCTTGTCTGGTGGTGAGTCTGGCTTTAGCGATTCCGGCGGCGTGGCTGACGTATCGCTTCGTCGAGCAGCCGGGAATCCGCTGGGGGCGGCGGGCGTTCGAGCGGGCGAGGACGCCTCGTCCGGTGGCGGGCGAGGCAGCGTGAGCGTGCAGGGGAGCGGTTCGCGTCCGCGAGCTTGCCGCTGCGCCCACACCGCGTCCCAGTAAGGATAGTCGCCGGTCCGCCGCACCAGTCCGGCGCGCCTGGGCTGGGCGACGAGGCGGCGCGCGGTTTCCATCGGGTTTTCCCGCTCGCGCAAGGGCTCGCCGTGGAAACCGGGCATCCACACGTAGCCCTTCCGATTCAATTCGCGGTTGACCGCGCGTGCGGCGCGGCCTTTCATCGAGGCGACCACGCTTTCCAGGCGCATTCCCTCGCCGAGCTGGATCAGCCCGAGCCAGTGGTCGGGCATCAGCACCCAGCACAGCAACTGCGCGCCCAGCCATTTGTCCGGGTCGACGATGGAGGCCGCGGCGACGCGCGCGACGCGGTCGCTGGCGAAGATGCGGCGACGCCGGATGCAGGTGGCGGTCACCACGTGGATGCGTTGGGCGTCCGGGAGCGGAACCGGTGTTGGATCTGCTAAGTCGCGCGTCGAGTTCATGCCCACAGCATCGCGGCCGGGGACGAGGGCGGTTATCGGGTGCGGTCCGGCACCAGCCTAAGGAAAATCTGCGCGCTGGGGTGGGAAAACGGCAAGCGCGAAACCGCGCGGATCAGGCGGTCTCGCGCAAGGCCAGCGCGACCAGTCGCGCTTCGATGCGCTCACCGAAGCCGCCCGGCCGCTCCAGTCCCATCCGCTGCATCGCCTCGGCGTCCACGGCGCCGCCGGAGAACAAGGCCTTGAGTACCCCCAGCACCGGCGCGGCCCACTCATGCGTTCAGGAGGCGATCGCCGCCGCCTCCTCGGCCTCGACCTGGCGGTTCCAGTCGCCCTTGACCT
>NZ_JBFAKB010000107.1:0-1193 GCF_040655495.1 Nonomuraea sp. NPDC050404 | reverse complement strand
CATCAGGTGGAGGAGTGGGGGTGGTTTGTCTCGCGCCAGGCTCGTGGCGTGATTCCGTAGGCTTGTTTGAATACCTTGCTGAAGTGGGTCGCGTCGATGAAGCCCCAGTTTCGTCCTATGGCGGCGATGGTGCGTAGTCGGCCGTTCGGGCCGGCCAGTTCTCGTCGGCATTCGGCGAGGCGGTGTGTGCGGATCCAGTCTGCGAGGTTGATGCCTGAGCGGGACAGCACGGTGTAGAGATGGCGTACGGAGATGTCGTGTGCGGCGGCGATCTGTGTCGCTGATAGGTCGGGGTCGGCCAGGTGTGCCCGGATGTAGTGAGTGATTCGTAGGCTGAGTGTCGCCTGCAGTGGTGCTGTGGCCAGGTTGGAGTTGCCGTGCTGGGAGGTCAGGACGGCGCGGAGCAGTTCGATGCTGGGTTCCATGATGGTGTGGCCGTGCGTGTTCTGGTGCAGTTCGTTGGTGACGGCGAGTTGGGTGAAGTAGGTGAAGGCGAGGCGCGCGATGGGGTTGCCGGGTCCCAGGGGGATGGCGGTGAGGTCGCGTAGCAGCCGGTCGGGGAGGGCGAGTGCGGCGCGGGGGATGCGGAAGAAGTGGTGGTGGAGTCCCTGGTCGAAGAGGAGGGTGTAGGGGGTGATCGATTCGTAGATGGCGAAGGTTCCCGGCTTCAGCAGGCATTGGCGGCCGTTCTGTGCCACCTGGCTGGTGCCCGTTATTTGTAGTTCGAGGAAGACGGCCGGTTCCTGGTCCTGCCGGGCCAGTCGTTCTGTCCGGTGGAGTGTGGCCGGGGTGGCGCGCGCTGAGAGGATTTTGAGGGGGCCGACGGAGTCGAGGTTGATGCGGGCGGAGATGTCCTCGGCCGGGGGGTGGTGATGGATGTCGACCGCCACCATGGATTCCCACACCGCGTGGCGGAGCACTTCCTCCCGGTCCTGCGGTGGCATGAATGCGGTGTCCAGGACCTGGCTCATGAGGCGGACCGTCGCTTGCGGCGGTCATCCGGCCGGTCTGAGGACACCTTGGTCCGTTCCCTCACAAGCCGCTCCTCGACACGGACGGTTCCCGGCATCGCTTTGGCGGGATCTTCTGGATGCGTTACGGGTTCGACGGGCACACGCGGGGCCCTCGCCTGATGCGGAGCCCATTTGTGGCGGTGCACTACTGACACATTCCCCTGCACGAATGACAAAGCC
>NZ_JBFAKB010000106.1:0-1263 GCF_040655495.1 Nonomuraea sp. NPDC050404 | reverse complement strand
CTAGTGCTGTGACCGGAAACGATCACCGGGTTGGCGCGTAGGACGGTCCTGCCGGTTGGATGGTGCTGATCACGTTCGATCGGTAGTTGGGAGTCCAGGTGACGCAACCGGTCAAGGTCCGCAGGCTCACGGACCAAGAAGGGCAGAAGCTGCAGCGGATCGTGCGGCGCGGCACGATGAGCACGGTGCGGTATCGGCGGGCGATGATCCTGCTGGCCTCGGCCGGTGGCAACACCGTGCCGGTCATCGCGCGGCTGGTGCAGGCCGATGAGGACACCGTGCGCGATGTGATCCATCGTTTCAACGAGATCGGGCTGGCCTGCCTGGACCCTCAGTGGGCGGGAGGCCGTCCCCGCCTGCTCAGTCCTGACGACGAAGACTTCGTCGCCGCGACGGCCACCACCCGACCTGCCAAACTCGGCCAGCCCTTCACCCGCTGGTCCATCCGCAAGCTGCTCGACTACCTGCGCCGCCTGCCCGGTCGCGCCTTCACCCTCGGCCGCGAGGCGTTACGCCTGCTGCTGGCCCGCCGCGGCATCACCTTCCAGCGCACCAAGACCTGGAAGGACTCGCCCGACCCCGACTTCGACGCCAAGCTGGAGGCGATCGAGTACGCCCTGACCCACCGGCCCGAGCGGACTTTCGCCTTCGACGAGTTCGGCCCGCTCGGTATCCGGCCCACCGCCGGAACCGGCTGGGCACCCGCGGGCCGGCCGGACCGGCTGCCGGCCACCTACCGCCGCACTCACGGCGTCACCTACTTCCACGGCTGCTACTCCGTCGGCGACGACCTGCTGTGGGGCGTCAACCACCGCCGCAAAGGCAGCACCAACACCTGGGCCGCGCTGAAGTCCATCCGCGCCGCCCGGCCGGATGGCGCGCCCATCTACGTGATCCTGGACAACCTGTCGGCGCACAAGAACTGGCGCATCCGCGCCTGGGCGAAGAAGCACAAGGTCAGGCTGCTGTTCACGCCGACCTACGCCTCGTGGGCCAACCCGATCGAGGCGCACTTCGGGCCGTTGCGCCAATTCACCCTGGCCAACTCCAGCCATCCCAACCACACCGTCCAGACCCGCGCGCTGCACGCCTACCTGCGCTGGCGCAACGCCCACGCCCGCCACCCGGACGTGCTGGCCGCCCAACGCCGCGAACGCGCCCGCATCCGCAGCGAGAAGGGCCTCCGCTGGGGCGGCCGACCCCTCGCACCGGCAGCCTGAAATCCTCACCCAACCCGGTGATCGTTTCCGGTCACAGCACTAG
>NZ_JBFAKB010000105.1:0-1305 GCF_040655495.1 Nonomuraea sp. NPDC050404 | reverse complement strand
TAAGAGCCTGCTGACAAAGGGATTTGGTGTCCGGGCTCGGGTCTGAAGAGTGCCGGGGTGTGGTCATGATTGGGCTGTTGACCGGTGAACAGGAGCGGGCTCCCGGTAGCTGAGATGGTGTCTAAGCAGCTCAGCGGCCAGGAGCCCGTGGTTGTCTGTCTACACGCCCGCGGTCGTGAACGCCAGCGGTTGCGCCTCACCGGGATGCGCATGTCGCGATCGGAAACCGGCATACCCGTCGGATCTGACCGATGCCGAGTGGTGGGTGCTGGAGGGCGAGGCACGGGCGGTGATGGCCGAACTGGTCGCGGTCGCGGGCCGGCCGATGGTGCATGATCTGCGCGCGGTGCTGGACGCGATCGGCTACGTGACCCGGTACGGGATCGAGTGGCGAGCTCTGCCGGTCGACTTCCCGCCGCATGAGGCGGTGTATGCCTTCTTCCTGCGCTGGTCGCGGCGTGGTCTGCCCGAACGGCTGGCAGGGAGGTTGCGCGGCCGACTGCGCGTCCTGGCCGGACGGGCGGAGTTGCCGACCGCGGGGTGCATCGACTCCCAGACGGTCCGGGCGGCCGAGACCGTGGGCGCGGCGGCCTGCGGGTATGACGCGGGCAAGAAGCTCAAGGGGCAGAAGCGGCATGTCGTGGTGGACACCCTCGGGCTGCTGTTGTGCGTGATGGTCACCGCCGCGTCGGTGCAAGACCGTGACGGTGCGCATCCGGTGCTGGCGCTGCTGCGCGCGAAGTTCTCCACCATCACGCTGGTGTGGGCCGACGGCGGCTACGCCGGACGGCTGGTCACCTGGGCCAGGCAGGTCCTCGGCATGGCCGTCACGATCGTCAAGCGCAGCGACGACCTGCGCGGCTTCGTGGTGCTGCCCCGCAGGTGGGTGGTGGAGCGGACGTTCGCCTGGCTGGTCCGCTACCGCCGCCTGGTGCGCATCTACGAACGCAAGCCCGAACATCATGAAGCCCTGATCTGGTGGGCCACCGTGCACCAGATGACCCGCCGCCTGACGCGCGAACTGGCCGGCCTGCCGCCCCCTGGCCGCTGGGGCGACCCGCCGTCGCTGCCGGTCTTGTCCAGCCCCGACCGGCGCGGCAAGGTCCTGCAACTCCTGGCCGCTCAGCCCTGGCACGCCTGGAGAGGAAGCGAACTGGCCGCCATCCTCGGCATCGAGAACGTCAACAGCTTCCGCGTCCAACTGTCCCAATGGTCCCACCAGGGCTACATCAACAAGATCGGACCAGCCCTCTACGGGCCCATGCCCGCCAACCCTTAAGCCTTTGTCTGCAGGCTCTAAGGCCG
>NZ_JBFAKB010000104.1:0-1323 GCF_040655495.1 Nonomuraea sp. NPDC050404 | reverse complement strand
CCGCTCGGGTGAGTTGCTGGCAGGCAGGGCGATTCCGAGCGAGTAAAAATCGCAAATTGCAAGTCCAAGTTAGCCAGCCAAGCTCATCTCATATGAACTCTTATAGTTGAACATTTTTCTTGGATAATGGTTCATCCAATACTCGATAGCGGCGACTTCTTCAGGGGTCGTCTTTGTTGTGCCTTTTGGCAGATGCCTACGAATCATTCGGTTATGGTTTTCATTCGTCCCTCGCTCAAAGCTCGCGTAGGCGTGTGCATAGTAAACTGGACAGCTTACGTCCTCAGAGAGCCTTGCAAATTCATGGCCATTGTCAGGGGTAATGGATTTGAAGTCATAACTTTTTTGAAGTTCCACCAGCTCATCATTGACCGCCTGTGCTGTTTTCCCATCAATCAAGCGAATGATCTCCGTGCGGTATTTTCGCTCTGTGAGCGTCAAAAGCACCTTGTTCTTAGCTCTCGTAAGAATGACCGTGTCAATCTCGTAATGCCCCACTTCTAAGCGATTGTTAATGAACTCAGGCCGTTCTTCAATAGACTTGCCAAAAGGATGCTTTGGCGCACGAGGTTTGATTTTCTTTGCCGCCTTATACTGCGGATAGAAAAGATGATGACGCTTGGCTTCTAACCAGCCCCAGTTGACCCAATTGTAGAGGCTGCTCAGAGAAACTCCTTTTAGAGCCTGATGAATGACTTCCAAAGAGTCCTTGTCTTCTTTAAGACGTGTACTCACATAACAATCAATCTCAGTCGTGAGTTTACTCGGACGAACACTGTGAGCCCTCAATCCTTCATAATTTTCTTGAGCCTTTTTAGCAGAGTATTTTACCTTCCGCTTGAGCTGGATTTCCCCTCGCTTCATCTCTCTGTCAATCGTCCCATGAGCTTTATTCAATAAGCGCGCAATCTCACGGTTGCTCAGTCCTTCTTTATTGTGCCAACGTTCAATGTTTAAACGGTCTTGATTGGTCAGGTGTTTCCCTTTGCTCTGGCTTGTGATAGAATAGTCTTGCATCTGAATTTCCTTTTTATACTATTTGGTCGAACTTCTAGTATAAGAGATTCAGATGTTTTTTGCTTGACTCAAGGTGGCTAACTTCATTTTACAATTTGCGTAAAAAATAAAAATCTATAATAATTCAGTTTGCACCAATAAAAAGTGATAAAAAAAATAAATTTTGATGCTGACTAAAAATAGAAACAAAAAATTTTCTATTTTTTCTTCGCATTTTCCCAATTTATGCTCACATCTTGATATAATAGTAGATATGACCTATCAAGTAAAAATTATCTATCCAAAAGAAGAAGCCGCTGAAAATAA
>NZ_JBFAKB010000103.1:0-1359 GCF_040655495.1 Nonomuraea sp. NPDC050404 | reverse complement strand
GTAAAAATGTCAATCTGTAAACTTCAGATTGCTTTTAAAGACTATGAATTACCTCAGTTTATCAAACAAGAAGCGAAGCATATTACTCATGAAGGCCGAGTAAGCACAGTGATTTTTGAAAATTATAGTGATGAACTTATGGAACGAATAAACAATTGTGAACCACTACTGATTGAAGAACTTCCTTTAACTTTAGAAGATATTTTTATAAGCAAGTTTTCAGGTCATGAGATGACTGATGAAAGAGAGTGAGGAAAGAATGGATAACAAAAAATTGAACAAAATTACTTGGAAACGAGCCAAACCAATCGTTTTAAGTTTAGGAATACTGTTAATATTAATCTCTGTTTTTATTGGATTTAACTCCACAAAAAATTGGCATAGAGAGCAAAACTTTATCCATTCTCAAGAGGCTAGAGACCAATATAATTCATACCTTGCTGCACAAAAAACTGAAGAGGATGATGTAAATAAAAAATATAAAGAAACAAAAGATTACCAAGGAAGTGTCGATTATGCAGAGAACCAGGACGCAGGAATTTTTCTGAAATTTGATTCTAAAACTGGTAAGTTTCATATTCAATCACAGACTTTTAAAGAATTTTACGGTTATATAAGGGCCAAATTATTTTACACGCGAAGTGCGCTGGACTTAACTAATTTTAGATATTTGTTTACGTCCAGAAACGTGTTTCGTGGTTTTACTCTTATTAGCTTATTTTTCATTGTTGCTGGATTTTTAGTATCCTTCTTAAATTACAAGACAAATTTTTTACAGATTTTATTTTCGTCTGGGTATAAAAGAAAACAAATTTTAAAAAGCAGTATATTGACGTCGTTAATTCCTTTATTATTAATGGCAATTACTGCTGTTAGCATTAATTTAGTCATTCTTTATAGTCGCATTCCTCACCAATATATTAATTATCCTCTAGATAAAATTATTTTCTACCAATTTTGCATCTTATTAGTTGCCATTTGTTACTATTTTTTAGGTTTTTTTTCTGGGACTATTTTGGGACAGGGGATTACAGGCGCCTTATCTTTGATCGGCTTTGTCTTTGGATTAGAGTTGATAAAGCAAAATATTTTAGATATCTTGAACAATGTCTTCAACAATATTTTCAATAATAAAAATGATGGAATTTATTATCAATCATTTTTTGTCCGATTTGATACCTATTCACATTGGCTGATATTAGATGGATTTGTTATACTAACTACTTTTCTCTTCTATTTTTCTGCTCAATATTTCTATCAAAGATTAAGTTTAGAGGAGAAAGGACGCACACGGCAGTGGACTACTTGTCGGTAGCGACACAACGAGACTCGGACGGGAGTACCATGCCCGGATTGGCA
>NZ_JBFAKB010000102.1:0-1411 GCF_040655495.1 Nonomuraea sp. NPDC050404 | reverse complement strand
ACCCTTTCATTTTGTGTGTAAATATTTGACATTGGTCCAATCTGGCATTAGGTCTGGATCTTGTGTAGGATCAGAATCTATTGGCTCTTTAGACCATTTTAAGCGTAATCATCTTCAAGGCTATCAATATCTAGTATTTTGATTATCTTTCCTCGGCGCTCAATGAATCCTTTTTCTTCGAGTATTTTGAACTTACGAGAAATAGTTTCGGGAGTTGTTCCGATGAACGTTGCAAGATCTTTCATTTTCATTGGAATCATAACAGAATTTGAATCTACTACTTTGACGAGTTGCAAAAGATAATTAGCGATTCGACTTTCAACATCTTCCATCATGAGAAATTGTGCTTGATATTGCATTTCCGCAGCTCTTCTCACGGTGGTTTCAAGCAATTTCAAACTGAGCTCGGGATATTTTAACAACAAATTTTTGAAATCTTGTTGTCGCAAAAAGCAAATTTGCGTTTCTTCCAATGTTTCACCATAGAGATTATCATTCATTACTCCAAACAAGGCGTCTTCACCTGCGTATCCACCAGGTTCAATCACACGTAGTAACTGCTCTTTACCAGCACTAGAAAGCTGGTATATTTTCAAGGTACCATGCGCCACAATTGCAAGTTGAGGCACTGCAAAGGGGCTGATGACTGTTTCACCTTTTTCAAAAATTTTATGATTAACAACCTGCTCAACTTGCACTAATTCACTTTCTGAAAGTAAACCAAATAGTGGCACGAGCTGTACACAGTGGTGTTCATGATGACTAAAATGATGTTTATACTTACTCATTTTGGGGATTCTCCTTATCTTATTATCGCGCTAAAATTATCAAACTGCAAGCCTCATTCAACTAAAGCCTACAGTTTCGTAAAAACTAATTATCATTATCTTCATCTTCGTCATGAAAATCAGCAACGCTTTTACCCAAGTCACCTGCCAAGTTGCGAATAACTTGAAGATTGTAGCCGTAAAGTTCGACTACACCAGCCGCCAAAGCAAATTTTTCTTCTTTGTTTGCTAGCTTGATTGCTCGCGTAATGAACATATTTTGTGCTTGGAAATCCACAATGAAGCTTTCAAGCAGATCTTCATCAGTCCAATATTTGGCTTTTGGATCCTCGGTAATGAACTTGTGATACTTTAAAAATTCTTCAGTTGTACTTGGTACAATCTCATTTTCATCAAGAAGTAAATCCGAAATTTTAAAGAAATATTCAACTTCCTTTTGTGCAATTTCACGTAAATACTCACACTTAACTGGGCTTTTCGCGTATATTCCTGCTTGAGTCAGTCGTATATTTTCTATGAACAAATTGGATAAGACATGTCCTAGCATCGCACCAGCCGTAGGTTTCCGCAGGTCGGCCCTGATCCACCGGCTCCCGGCCAGAGCGGCACTCATCGGAGGTCGA
>NZ_JBFAKB010000101.1:0-1423 GCF_040655495.1 Nonomuraea sp. NPDC050404 | reverse complement strand
ACCGCCCGACCCGCCGGGGGGGGGCCCCGCCCGCCGCGCCCCGCCCGGCGATTCGGGCCGCCAGGCGCCGGGCTCAGGCGACCCGGGACGAGGTCGCCGGACGCCGGCGACCCGGACAAGGTCGCCGGGCGCTGGGCGCCGGGCTCAGGCGACGCGGGACGAACTCGCCGTCCAGGTGTTGCAAGCGCCAGGCTTGCCCGCCTTATACCCCTTGTCCAGCCAGTAGAGACGGTTCCCGGTCTTGCCCTGGTACCGGTTCTTCCAGAACTCCGGCACCTTGACGATCGGCTTCCAGTCCTTGACCTGACGCCCCATCGCTTTGGCCGACACACCGGAGAAGCAGTCGATCTGCAGGTAGTAGCGGCGGTTGTGCTCGTGCATGACCGGCTCGGACGCGCCGTTCTCCAGCGCCCACCACGCCTGCCCGATTCCGCTCTGCCCGGTCACCACCCCGCTCCACGTCCTGACGATGGACGTGAACACGACCACGTCGTTCTTGGCCTTGATCCAGTCGTCGGCCAGCCTGACGCGGATCTGCGTGGCGCAGATCTCGGAGAAGGAGCCGCTGACCTCCATGCCCGTGGAGCAGGATTCCTTGTCGTCGGCGTCCTTGAACACCACCTTGACCGGGACGAAGTCCTTGATGGCCGGCTTCCACGCCTTGTTCAGGCAGCCGACGAGGGTGGTGACGTACTTCTTGGTGGAGGAGTTGCTCGTGCCCTTGTTCAGCTTGCAGGCCACCTTGGGCAGCTTCGCCGTCTTGTAGAGGGCGTTGTGAGTCAGGTCGGGAGCGCCCTTGATCGGCTCGGCGAGCGCAGGGGCGGAGAGGAGGGCCAGGCCCATGGCCGCTCCAGCGGATAAACGTGTGATCATAGAGCAGGATCTTAGGGCCAGTACGGCGCCAAACAATAATGAAGCAGTTCTGAATTTGCCATGTGCTTGGCTACCTGGGTCGGAACCTTTTCTGCACCCCAGGGGGGATCATGCGCTTCACAACTTCCGCCATCGCGAAGTCGGCAATCGCAGCCTTAGCGACCGCCGCCGTCGCATTCGCCGGGGCTCCTGCCTCAGCCGCGACGACCGCAGATCCGGAAACAGCCCAGATCCGCTGCGGCTACTACAGAAACTCGAACGGAAACTGGTACGGGCACTGCGACGAACTCCCGCGGACCGACGTCATTATCAGAGTCGAATCGTATACCGGCCATTACGACATGTGCGTCAAGCCGGGTACGACGAAGCTCGACGCCTTCGCCTACGGCGCCTATTACGCCGGCAGGCTGTGCTGGGCCGGGTAACGCAAGACCTGGCGGCGGGGGGGGGGGGGGGCCCCCCCCCCCCCCCCCGGGGGAAGGGAAAATGCCGCGACATCGGGGGGGGGTTGGAGGTGGGGCGCCCACACACCCCAATAATGGGGGGGGCC
>NZ_JBFAKB010000100.1:0-1441 GCF_040655495.1 Nonomuraea sp. NPDC050404 | reverse complement strand
ACCTGATCAGCGCGGCCCGCATCGACGGGGCCTCCGAGCTGCGCGTCTACTGGAATCCCTTTGACGAACTCTCTCTAAAGCACGCTCTGGAGGAACATCTAAAAACACTGTAACATCTGGAGTAGGAACACCTTTATTAATCATTAGAATTTCTTTGTAGTCTATCCCACGAGCTTTAAAGAACGCTAGTGAACTGTATAAGTATCTATCACATATAATGTTGCTTTCAGATATTTTGGGGAAAATTTCTGAAGTTATCTGATAAGTTCTATCAGCTGCAGCCAATAAAGCAATCGAATACATATTGGGCGCAATACCATTATCCAAATAATCTCTAACTCTTTTATCATTTCTATAGTAATCTGTTGGTTGTTTTGTTGTAAAAACTTTAAGTTTTTTATTTTCAAACCATTGATGTAACATATCAATTTGAGTTGTTTTTCCTGAACCGTCAAGTCCTTCAAAAACTATTAATAAATTTTTCATAGCATTCCTCCATTGATAGTATTGTACCATAACTTGAAAGCACTTATATAAATTAACATAGAATAAATTACGGGTTAATGAACAATAAATGCAAATGATTTTAATAATCTTAATAAGAAAAGAAGAGTGTTCAGAAAATGACCATTTTCTGAACATCTGATAAAAAAGGAAAAACGATTAGAACGCTTTTCTTTTTTATGTCTATTTATTTGATAATAGTCCAAAAACACTAAACAGGCTTTTAGTGATCCTTGCCTTCAATCGTTTCGATATCGCCTTTGCCGTCACGGGACACGATGGCCTTGATAGCGGCAGTGATGCCTAAAACATCATCATCCAATGACAACGCTGGTGTTTCCGGACGAGTGACAACCTGTTCCGGCAAAAATGGAATATGCATGAAGCCGGCCTTAATATCGGGAAACATCTTATCCCGCATATACTGTACCTGATAAAAAATGTGGTTGCAGACGTAAGTGCCTGCTGTGTTGGAGACTGCTGACGGAACACCAGCTTCCCGAATGGCTTTGGCCATGGCCTTAATTGGTAACTGGGTAAAGTAGGCATTCTCGCCATCGCCATGAATCGTGTGATTAAGTGGCTGATACCCGGCATTATCTTGAATCCGACCGTCATCCAAGTTAATCGCAACTCGCTCCGGCGTGAGTTCAAACCGGCCACCAGCCTGACCAATGCTCAACACATAGTCAGGCTTTTCTTTGGCAATAGCATCTTTAACGACATCGGCTGAAACATTAAACTTTGTCGGAATTTCCAATTTAACGATTTGTGCCCCAGCAATTTCATCCGGCAAACGTTTCACGGCTTCAATCGCAGGATTAATTTTATCGTCGCCAAAGGGATCAAATCCGGTAACAAGAATTTTCATGAGAAGATTTCCTTTCTAAAATGCCAAGAAGTACAGAAGCTATCGAGAAGTGTATCTTGTACCATC
>NZ_JBFAKB010000099.1:0-1446 GCF_040655495.1 Nonomuraea sp. NPDC050404 | reverse complement strand
AGCATTAAATGCCGCCGCTTACGAGCAAACTTTTTTCATCGTTCTGATCTATCATCGTGTCATATGCAACTCGATCATCAAACGTTAGTATATTGTCTATGTTAAAGTCAGATCTATGTTCAAAAGATTCGATATATTCTCGTTCGTCACCATAAACATAAACAACAGACGAATTTTTGATATTTGATTCTGACGAAACTAATAATGTATTTTTTGTTAAAGAATAAGTTTTCAGCATTGTAATCCTCCTGCTTTATATTTTTCTCAAAAATAAATGCGTAATTGTTGTGGAATAAATACGTTATCAGTTTTAAAAACATTTTGTCTTATGTATGATAACCTGCTAAAAATTTTATCTCGCACATTATCTAGACAATCTCGTCTCCAGCTTCTAATGTATTTTCTAATTTATAATTATAGACCCTAAACAAACATCTTTTGTAAAAAGCCTTTTTTCTGTTCTTTCAACAAATCTAACTTACGTTGATGAAGAGCGATAGTGTCGTCGAGTTGTTTGAAGAATGAACCGATTTTTTGTTGCTCTTTTAATTTTGGAATATTTAAATTCATTTCTTTTAGTTTTGCTAAATTCAAATTTGCTTGAGAACTTGTTTCAGCTTTTCTTTTTAATAGATCACTTTGAATATCAATATAATTTTTAATGAAAACGACATCACAAGAAGTTGATTCAAAGCCAATAACACTATCTGGAAAAGCTGCTTTAATCCCTAGAATAGTAGTATCAGCTATATTAGCTGCTATAGTAATTAATAATGTTCCAATATCCCATAATTTACTCTGTTGAATTCCAAACTCACTATATGTTTGACTGTATTCTGTCAAAAAAAGAGGTGCTTTGGCTACATCTCCAGTTTGAATAAAAGGATATTCGCCACCAAATAACCTAGAATCATTTCTAGGTCTATGTTTGGATTTACCTCTATTGAGATTACCTAACTCTTCCAACTTACGCTGTTCCCAATCGTCAGCAAACCCCGCAAATCGCAATTCAGGAACTTTTTCCCCATTTTTGGAGAACATTTTTTGTAAGTATCCTTTTTTCTGCTCTTTCAACAAATCTAACTTACGCTGATGAAGAGCGATAGTATCGTCGAGCCCCTTAAAGAATAATCCTATTTTAGTTTGTTCTATTTCACTAGGAACATAAACCTTTTGATCTTCGAGATCTGATTTACTTAGATTACCAATTGCCCCATTCCCACCAGAAACAAAAATGTTTATAAATTTACTATACCATGAAGAACTCATAATAGCATTTACAAATTCCGGTTTTTCAGCCCTTGCGACAAGCATAAATCCACCATGAACAGTATCATTTTCAATCCCTTCAATCAAAGCATGCGCCAACCGCAGGACCACCCCACCGAGCGCCCGGCGGATGCCGGCGGCCAGGCGCTCGTAGCGAGCGGGCCAGGCGGGATCGTA
>NZ_JBFAKB010000098.1:0-1485 GCF_040655495.1 Nonomuraea sp. NPDC050404 | reverse complement strand
AGATCCAGGAGGTGGAGTTGGAGGTCGGTGGGTTGCGGGATGGCCGGGGGTGACTGGCCGGTGCCTGGGATCAACCGGATGCCGGCCAGCGCGTCGAGGATGAGCTTGCCGGTGGGAACGGCGGGACGTCCGGCGTACAAGCCGTTGACCTTGGTCTTGTCCTGGGCGGCCAGGGCATGGCGAACCTGGCGCTCGATCAGGCAGAAGATGAGCAGGGCCAGGCAGATCACGGTGATCAGCGCGTTGATGCGGCGGTTGTTCTTCAGATACAGGTGGCTGACGGCCAGCGGACCCTTGAACGCCTGGTGGCGGCGTTCAACGGCTTCTTGTCCTTTGTAGTGGCGCAGGACCTGTTCGGCGTCGGCGGTGTCGGGGTCGAGGTTGGTCAGCAGGGCGTACCAGCCGTCGGTGGCGGCTTCGGCCTCGATCGCGTTCTGGTCGAAGTTCCAGGTCAGAGTGGGTTTGCCGGTGACTGGATCGGTGCCGGTGACCGCGATCAGGTAGGTGGTCACCCGCCGGGCGCGGCCGATGGCGGTGACACGGTCGGCGACCGCTTGCTCGCTCGGGTAGTGGCGTCCGCCCAGTCCGCGTTCCAGGCGTGCCAGGTCGTCGCGGGCGCGCTCGAGTTTCTTGGCCCGGGCGGTGGCCGCGGCCTGGGCACGGGCCGAGGAGTGCACGAAGATGCGGCGCAGGGCCAGGATCGGATCCTTCTTGCGCGGCCCGGCCAGTGTCATGTCGTCCTCGGCCACGTGCCAGGTGCCGCGCCGCTCGGCGTCCTTGCCGGCGTCGCGGGCGGAGACGTAGTCCACCACTTGGGCCTTCTCCAGCCGCTGTTCGGCCGGCACCTCGGCCGGTACGTAGGTCTTGGAGGCCGGGGCGATGAAGGCCACACCATCGGTGGCCATCGCGGCCAGGTTCGCATACGAGATCAGCTTCGAATCGCCGATCATCAGCATCGGCTGGGGGCCGGCCAGGCGCTGCAGCGCCTGCATCGCCGGTATGACCTGGCTGACCTCGCCGGCACCGCCGTCATAGGCGCGGTGAAAGACCGGGACCGCCCCGTCGGAGCTGACCGCGAGCCCGGCCTGGATCTGTTTGAGATCCGGCCGGCGGTCTTTGGGATGGCCGAACTTCGGCGTGGCGAAGCCAGGCTCGGCCTGCTCGTAGTCGCCCTGCAGCGAGATCGAGGTGAGATCCCAATGCAGGCGCCTCACCTCGATGCCGAACGCCTCGATCGCGGCCAGCCCGACCGAGCCGGCCAACTGGTCCAGGTGCGGGGCGATGGCATCCAACGCGCGGCCGATCCGGTCATCGTTGAGCAGGGCGGGCTCTACCCCGAACGCCTCGCCCACCGCCCAGGTGCGCGCCCACTCCTGCACGTGCACCAGCGGCGCAGGAGAGGTCAGCCGGTTGGCCACCAGCACCTCGATCACCTGCCCATGCGTCAACTCGGCCACGTCCCGCACCGGGCAGGCCGCATCCACC
>NZ_JBFAKB010000097.1:0-1511 GCF_040655495.1 Nonomuraea sp. NPDC050404 | reverse complement strand
CCCAGGCGGAGTGCTTATTGCGTTAGCTGCGATACAGAGAACTTATAGCTCCCTACATCTAGCACTCATCGTTTACGGCGTGGACTACCAGGGTATCTAATCCTGTTTGCTCCCCACGCTTTCGAGCCTCAGTGTCAGTTACAGGCCAGAGAGCCGCTTTCGCCACCGGTGTTCCTCCATATATCTACGCATTTCACCGCTACACATGGAATTCCACTCTCCTCTCCTGCACTCAAGTCTACCAGTTTCCAATGCATACAATGGTTGAGCCACTGCCTTTTACACCAGACTTAATAAACCACCTGCGCTCGCTTTACGCCCAATAAATCCGGACAACGCTCGGGACCTACGTATTACCGCGGCTGCTGGCACGTAGTTAGCCGTCCCTTTCTGGGTAGTTACCGTCACTTGATGAGCTTTCCACTCTCACCAACGTTCTTCTCTACCAACAGAGTTTTACGATCCGAAAACCTTCTTCACTCACGCGGCGTTGCTCGGTCAGACTTTCGTCCATTGCCGAAGATTCCCTACTGCTGCCTCCCGTAGGAGTTTGGGCCGTGTCTCAGTCCCAATGTGGCCGATCACCCTCTCAGGTCGGCTATGTATCATCGCCTTGGTGAGCCTTTACCTCACCAACTAGCTAATACAACGCGGGATCATCTTTGAGTGATGCAATTGCATCTTTCAAACTTAAAACTTGTGTTTAAAGTTTTTATGCGGTATTAGCATTCGTTTCCAAATGTTGTCCCCCGCTCAAAGGCAGATTCCCCACGCGTTACTCACCCGTTCGCTGCTCATCCAGTCGGTACAAGTACCAACCTTCAGCGCTCAACTTGCATGTATTAGGCACGCCGCCAGCGTTCGTCCTGAGCCAGGATCAAACTCTCAAATAAAGTATTTAAGTCACCTTAGTGACTGGCTTGTCTTTCATTATTGATTGACAGATTTTTGATGTATCTTACTACATCACATGAGTCATTCTTCTTTATTCAGTTTTCAATGGTCTAGCTTATCGCTTCAAGACCCTCGTCTCTTGCGACAACTATTATATTCTATCAAACCTAACTAAACTTGTCAAGAATTAACTGTGACTTTTATACCTTTTTTTATCTTACGTTCGCTTTTTCCCTCTCCTGTATTCGCTTTATTTCATGCCACCACTAGCTTTGGTAAATTAAAAAAATTAGTCTTTTTTAACTTGCTTTTTTCTTCTCTTATCAAAAAACTCCCTATTTTAATTAAAATAGGGAATTCCTCTTCACTCTTCGTCTTCTGAAAATAAGATGGCCTTTATTTTTTCACGAAGGCGATACCGTTGCATGCGAGTTAGTTCTTCTCCTCGCATTTGTCGAAGTAGTAAGTCTTGATAATGTGCGCTCAAACCTTCATATACTTCTGCCAGCAAATGATTGAAGACCACTTCATTATCTGGACTAGTATCACCTGAATTTATCCAGTCTGAGCATTCATAAACATCTAAACCTATAAAATGGTCATGGCTTCGTTTCTTT
>NZ_JBFAKB010000096.1:0-1669 GCF_040655495.1 Nonomuraea sp. NPDC050404 | reverse complement strand
CTGGCGCGGGCCCAGGACAGATCCCTCATGGTCGGCTTCAACCGCCGCCACGCCCCCGGCTACGCCGGCCTAGAATATTCTAAGCACAATATCGCTAAGTATTTGAAGAAAGCAATCGAGCAATATCTACCTACGGTTAAAAGGCAGGACTTATGATGAGTGAAAAGTTAAAGACAATTAAAGTGGACCAATGTCAAATATTTAGACACAAAATGAGCTATATTTTTGGAAAGTCAACGAAAAACTAGACACGGAGTTAAGAGAATTTAAGAATTATATTTTTCAAAGTCTTTTGGAGACTTGTAATCAAGACCTGAATGCATCCTTTTTGTATTGTAATAGGTCTCAATGTATTTAAATATTTCTTGAGTAGCCTCAGCTCTTGTCTCAAAATGAGCATCATTAATAAGCTCCCTCTTTAGCGTCTTATAAAAAGACTCCATCATTGCATTGTCATAGGGATTTCCTTTACGACTCATGCTAGATTGAGCACCGACTTGACGAAGAGTAGATTGATAACGAGAGCTTGTATATTGACTCCCTTGATCAGTATGGACAATCAAGCCAGGCTGAGGATGTTCTTTCCCACAAGCTTGTAAGAAGCAATCCCTCACCAGTTTATCTTGCATCCGTGAAGACATTGACCAGCCTACAATCTTACGTGAAAAAACGTCGATATTCACGGCTAAGTATAAGGTGCCTTCTTTGGTAGGGATATAGGTCATGTCTCCCAGCCATACTTTATTAGGAGCTGTTGCTTTAAAGATCTGATTAATTAAATTGGGTCTTGAAAGCGAAGCTCCTTTTCTGTTGTAATGTTTATATTTATAACGGCTTCCCTTGGCATAAAGTCCCATCAAGTGCATCAGTTTCCCAACACGTTTCGTGTTGGTCATAATACCAGTATTATGAAGTACCTTGGTAATTCTAACCGCACCATAGCGTCCCTTATGCTCATGAAAGACAGCTTTTATCTTCTCTGAGAGAATTTCTCTCTCCACTTGTTGTTTTGAAGGACGACGATGCATGTATTCATAGAAACCTGAGCGAGAAACCTTAAGAACTTTTACTGCATGTTTAATTTTTATCTTCCCATGATGTTTCAAGAGAAATTCAAAACGTTTTACTTGCTTCGCTTCAAGAAGACCCGGAACTTTTTTAGAAGTTCAAGTTCCTCCTGAAGATAACGATTTTCTTTCTCTAACAATTTAATCTTATGTTGGGCATTAGCTAGGGCTGTCCCATTGCCTGGAAAAGCACTTTCTCCATATTCTTCAACTTCTTGAACCCAGCGATAAAGACTATTGGCATGAACCTCAAGCTCTTGGCTGACTTCTTTAACAGAGAAACCCTCTTCAAGAATGAGTTTTACTGCAGAATTTTTAAATTGTTTATCGAATTTTCTTCTTGCCATAATAAACCTTTCCACGATTTCTCTTAACTTTGTGTCTAGTTTATTATAACCTTTCCAAACGCTTTTCTTTTTTATGTCTATTTATTTGATAATAGTCCATTCTATGAAACGTTTAAAAGAACGGACAGAAAATTATCAAGTACACGGTTTTACGGTGCTTTGGCTTATGGGGGAAAATTTACCGGTCCCGTGCGGATCGGGGTGCGGCCGGAGTTCGTGCGCATCGCCGGTACGGACCTCTCCCCCGGCGTGCGG
>NZ_JBFAKB010000095.1:0-1669 GCF_040655495.1 Nonomuraea sp. NPDC050404 | reverse complement strand
ACCGCGAACAACACCCGCGCCTTGGGCGTGCCGAGATCGAGCTGCACACCCTCTCGCCACGCGGCCAGCGGACCCAGTATCCCGAACTTCATCGTTCTCTCCTGGCTGGACGCAAGGTAAGCCTGGACAGCCTGTCTCGGTGATCCACCGGGTGACGAAAGGATGACGGACTTGCTGGTTCTGGACGATGAACAGATCCTTGTGGGCGTTGACGTCGTCCAGGCTCGGCTTGATCAGCCGCAAGGGCATGTCGTCGTAGTACGGAATGGCCGGAACCGCGACCATCCGCACGTCGCACAGATAAGCCACCCACACACATCCGGTTCCTGACGTGCGCAGGCCCCCATTGAACTGGCACGCCTGGTTGGGGCTGGTGTTGCACTGGTACACAGGGATGACGCCGGTGAGACGCTCGCCCCGGTTGTCGGCGTCCAGACACCGGGCGAACCGCACGTTGCGGATCCGTCGCGCGGCGGCGGGAGCACCGGCGTTTCGCGGACGGTGAGAACT
Source organism: Nonomuraea sp. NPDC050404 (assembly GCF_040655495.1). Lineage (NCBI taxonomy): Bacteria > Bacillati > Actinomycetota > Actinomycetes > Streptosporangiales > Streptosporangiaceae > Nonomuraea > Nonomuraea sp. NPDC050404. The sequence goes on along the minus strand of NZ_JBFAKB010000095.1, from coordinate 1,159 downwards.
GCAACGTCTGCCTGCCGTCGCCCGCCCGGCGGGTCAGTCGCAGGAATGGCCCCACGCCTGGTTGGGACGCCAGCTATCTGCACGACAGGTGTCTACTTCTCGAACATCCGTGCGCCGAACCAGTCGAAACGCGGGCGCCAGCCGTTGTTCCGCAGGACCGTGAACACCGGCACTTTGGCATCGGCAGGCTTGATCATGACAGCCCCCTCCCACGAGGTGCGCGGTCCGCCCGGACCGGTCACTGTGACCTGGCCGTCGGCGCCTTCCACGAAGGTTGCTGATCTGCTGCCAGACGTCTTGCCCTTCTGCCACGTCCACTCACCGTAGGCCACGGCCCCCATGGGTCCGGCCGCTGCGCGTACAGAGGCCTTCCCGGAGTGCTCGACGAACTTGTACCGTCCCGTGGACGGGTCGAGGTCGACCTCCATGCGCCAGGCGTAGGCCTGCGACCCACGCACGAAGAGGGTCTGCCATCGCATCTCCTCGTTCTTCCACTGCACGTCGACGCGCACGCCGTCGGGGCCAGGAAAGGCGCCAATCCTGTAAGGCAGCCCGTCACCGTTCATCCCGAGCAGCGCCGCGACCACCTGCTCCACCGGCGCCGGTGCGTCGGAGCTCCGGACCGGGCCGTCCGGCACCTGGGCGCGGTCCCGGTCGGCGAGTGCGCGCTGTCCACGTATCACCGTCATGAGACCGCGCGCCATCACCGCGAGGAAGGTGATGGCAAAGAGTGCAAGGCCCAGCCCTACTTGGCCGTTAAGGGCCGCGAGAATGCCCGCGACGAAGAGGGCGCTTCCCCCGACGAAGACGACGCGCCTGCTGATGACCGCGAACCGTTGGTCCTTGGAGGGAGCCCGCCCGCCGCTCATCGGTGCGCCAACTCGACGCTGTCCTGGACGGCCCGGGTGTCGTAGCACTCCCAATCGCTTGCCGTGGATGCGGACGACGGGGCGAAGATGATCGGCGTGCCGAGCGTCGCGGCGATCAACGCGCCGGTGGTGCGGAACATGTGGCTCCTCTTTCTCTGGCCTTGCCCATAGACCTTAGGATCGTCGTGGGCTTCGGGCTTTGTCATTCGTGCAGGGGAATGTGTCAGTAGTGCACCGCCACAAATGGGCTCCGCATCAGGCGAGGGCCCCGCGTGTGCCCGTCGAACCCG
>NZ_JBFAKB010000094.1:0-1685 GCF_040655495.1 Nonomuraea sp. NPDC050404 | reverse complement strand
CAGTTTCAGAACTGGTTGCAATGAAATCCGTTACGACAGGCTTTCCTTTTGTTAAGGTTCCAGTCTTATCGAAAGCAATTGCTCTCAAATGACCAATTTCTTCCAGATAGACTCCGCCTTTTACTAAAACACCATTTTTTGCTGCATTACCAATAGCCGAAACAATTGAAACAGGTGTTGAGATCACTAATGAACAAGGACATCCGACAACTAAAATGGATAACCCTTGGTAAAGCCATTTATTCCAGTCACCACCAAAGAATAGCGGAGGAACAACCACTATCAAAAGGGCCATAATAATTATGAATGGCGTATAGTATTTTGCAAATTTATCTACAAAGGCTTGTGCAGGAGCTCGTTCTCCTTGCGCTTCTTCAACTAAGTGAATGATTTTGGCAATCGTTGTATCCGTTACTTTTTTTGTTACTTTGACTTCAAGAACACCTTCTTCATTTAGTGTTCCTGCAAACACTTCATCATCTAACTGTTTTTCAACAGGAACCGATTCTCCTGTTATTGCTGCTTGATTTACTGAAGAATGACCGTTGATAACAAGCCCATCCATGGCTATTTTTTGTCCGGGTTTAATGATCATAATATCGTCGATATCGATTTTATCGACACTGACTAATTGCTCTACATTGTTTCTCCTGATAAGAGCTTCTTTGGGAGCTATATCCATAAGAGAACGAATCGACTGTCTTGCTTTATCCATTGAAAATCGTTCCAAAGCTTCGCTAATAGCAAATAGTATTACTACAATAGAACCTTCGGCCCATTCTCCAATAAATGCGGCCCCAATAATTGCAATAGTCATTAAAGATTCCATGGAGAAGTCCAATTTGATCAAATCAGAGAACCCTTCTTTAAATAAATCAAATCCACCAATTATTATTGCCAATATATAAAGAGCTTTCGTTAATAAATGATCTTCGCCCAATGATAGTTGGGAAATCACAGCAACAAGTATAAAACCAAGAGAGATGATTAAAGCGATATTCCGTTTAATAAAAGACTCTTTTGATCTAACTTGTTCATCATTTTCTTGATCATCACGAATGATAAGATTTTCGAAGGCTCCCGCTTCTTCGAGTTCTTCAATTGTTGTTTGGCCTTCTACTGAAATCTTACTTGCACCAAAGTTTACTGTTGCACTCGTAACTCCTGGCAACTGCTTTACATTTTTTTCAAATTTACCTGCACAATTTGTACAGCTTAATCCTTCTATTCGATAGGTTTTTTCGGTCATTTTCTCACTCATGCTAGCACCTCTTCTTTAAAATTTACGCCAAGCTCCATAAGATTTAAGATTTTGATATTTTTAATAAAATAGTAGACTAACTTACCATCCTTGTGACTATCAACTACTCCCAATTTTTTTAAGGAGTTCAGATGGTGTGAAGTTGTTGCGACCGAAGCATCAATGATATTAGCAATATCACAAACACATAGCTCATCTTCATGAACTAAAGCATGTACAATTTTAAGTCGATTTTCATCTGACAATATTTTAAAGAAACCACTTACTGACGGAGTATCAAAGTTTGCTAGTTTAGATTTAGCACGATTAACTTTGTCTTCATGAATACAAGTTATTTCACAAATTTCATTATTCATACGATCATTCCTTTACATTCAAATGTTTGTTTGAATGTATTATATCAGAACATCCATCTATATTCAAG
>NZ_JBFAKB010000092.1:0-1762 GCF_040655495.1 Nonomuraea sp. NPDC050404 | reverse complement strand
ATGCTTTGTGGTCAAGTCCTCGGCCTATTAGTACCGGTCAGCTCCACACGTTACCGTGCTTCCACCTCCGGCCTATCAACCCGGTCGTCTACCGGGAGCCTTACCCACTCTCGTGGTGGGAGACCTCATCTCAAGGCGAGCTTCCCGCTTAGATGCTTTCAGCGGTTATCCCTTCCGAACGTAGCCAACCAGCCGTGCACCTGGCGGTACAACTGGCACACCAGAGGTTCGTCCGTCCCGGTCCTCTCGTACTAGGGACAGCTCCTTTCAAGTCTCCTGCGCGCGCAGCGGATAGGGACCGAACTGTCTCGCGACGTTCTAAACCCAGCTCGCGTACCGCTTTAATGGGCGAACAGCCCAACCCTTGGGACCTACTCCAGCCCCAGGATGCGACGAGCCGACATCGAGGTGCCAAACCATCCCGTCGATATGGACTCTTGGGGAAGATCAGCCTGTTATCCCCGGGGTACCTTTTAGCCGTTGAGCGACACCGCTTCCACACGCCGATGCCGGATCACTAGTCCCAGCTTTCGCTCCTGCTCGACCCGTCAGTCTCACAGTCAAGCTCCCTTGTGCACTTACACTCAACACCTGATTGCCAACCAGGCTGAGGGAACCTTTGGGCGCCTCCGTTACCCTTTAGGAGGCAACCGCCCCAGTTAAACTACCCACCAGACACTGTCCCCGATCCGGATCACGGACCAGAGTTAGACGTTCAAAACGACCAGAGTGGTATTTCACCAATGACTCCACCCGAACTAGCGTCCGAGCTTCCCAGTCTCCCACCTATCCTACACAAGACGCTCCAAACGCCAATGTCAAGCTGTAGTGAAGGTCCCGGGGTCTTTCCGTCCTGCTGCGCGTAACGAGCATCTTTACTCGTAGTGCAATTTCGCCGGGTCTGCGGTTGAGACAGCGGGGAAGTCGTTACGCCATTCGTGCAGGTCGGAACTTACCCGACAAGGAATTTCGCTACCTTAGGATGGTTATAGTTACCACCGCCGTTTACCGGCGCTTAAGTTCTCACCTTCGCCAGACGAATCTGACTAAGCGGTCCCCTTAACGTTCCGGCACCGGGCAGGCGTCAGTCCGTATACATCGTCTTACGACTTCGCACGGACCTGTGTTTTTAGTAAACAGTCGCTTCCCCCTGGCCACTGCGACCCCCACCAGCTCCAGGCGCAAGGCCCATCACCAGCAGAGGTCCCCCTTCTCCCGAAGTTACGGGGGCAATTTGCCGAGTTCCTTAACCACAGTTCACCCGATCGCCTTAGTATTCTCTACCTGACCACCTGAGTCGGTTTAGGGTACGGGCCGCCACAACACTCACTAGAGGCTTTTCTCGGCAGCATAGGATCATCCACTTCACCACAATCGGCTCGGCATCACATCTCAGGCTTAAGGAACGCGGATTTACCTACGTCCCGCCCTACATGCTTACCCCAGGACAACCATCGCCTGGGCTGGACTACCTTCCTGCGTCACCCCATCGCTTACCTACTACCCAATCAGGCCGAGCGTTCGGTCTAACATCCCCTCCGAAGAGGCGACTGACTTAAGGACTCTTAGTATCAAGGGGTTCAGTATGGGCGCATTGAAGCGGGTACGGGAATATCAACCCGTTGTCCATCGACTACGCCTGTCGGCCTCGCCTTAGGTCCCGACTTACCCTGGGCGGATTAGCCTGGCCCAGGAACCCTTGGTCATCCGGCGCGAGGGTTTCTCACCCTCGATTCGCTACTCATGCCTGCATTCTCACTCG
>NZ_JBFAKB010000091.1:0-1923 GCF_040655495.1 Nonomuraea sp. NPDC050404 | reverse complement strand
TCATGGTGTGCCCAGCATGGGCGATTGCCTGGGGGTGGAAGTCCCCTGGAGGAAGAGGTGGTGCTAACTCCGAGCCGGAGGCAAGGGCGTCGTCGTGAGGCGGGGTCTGGAGGAAGCCCGAGGCGAAACCTTGCACCGAGGGACACGAACCGCGTATGAGGCCGGATGGGTCTGGGTGAGCCTGCCATGGAAGGTGAAGCCCGTCATCACCGACAGGACCGTCAGGTAGACGCGGCGGGCGCAGGGGGAAGGTGGTCGTTCTTACCTGGGGAGATCTGTCCGGGTGTCGGTTGTGCTGTCGTTGTCGCCGCGCCGACGGTCCTGGCCGTGAGGTCGGGTCTGACCGGGCAGAAGTCAGCAGAGGCCGTAGTACCGGTGAGGGGAACGGACAACCAGCCGGGAAGGGCCGAACGTCAAGTAACACGGTCGAGGGTGAGGTGCTCGTGCCGGTCGCGGTGATCGCAGCCATCCCGTGGACGCGGGCCCGCAGGGGGAGGAGACGGTGAGTCCGTCAGAGCCCACAGCGGAGCGTAGCGGCAGGTCGGCGCCCTTGTCGGAGGCCGTGATCCCTGGCTTGGAGGTGTCGCTGTGGGCGGAGTTGCTCTCGCCGGCGAATCTGGGCAGGGCGTTGAGGCGTGTGGAGGCCAACCGGGGCGCGCCGGGTGTGGACGGGATGACCACGGAGCAGTTGCGGCCGTGGATCCGTGAGCACTGGGCGGGTGTGCGGGAGGCGCTGGACGCGGGCACGTATCGGCCGTTGCCGGTCCGCCGGGTGGTGATCCCCAAGCCCGGGGGTGGGGAACGTGCGCTGGGGGTGCCCACTGTGCTGGACAGGTTGATCCAGCAGGCGATCGCGCAGGTCCTGACGCCGATTTTCGATCCGCACTTTTCCGGGTCGTCGTTTGGGTTTCGTCCTGGCAAGTCCGCTCATCAGGCGGTGCGGGTCGCGCGGCGGGCCATCGATGACGGGTTGAGGTGGGTCGTGGATGTCGATCTTGACCGGTTCTTCGACCGGGTCAACTTCGACGTTGTGATGGCGCGGGTGGCGCGCAAGGTCACCGACCGCAGGCTTCTCAAGCTCATCCGGGCGTATCTGGAGGCCGGGGTGATGGCCGACGGGATCGTTCAGGCGAGTGTGGAGGGGACCCCGCAGGGTTCCCCGTTGTCGCCGATCTTGTCGAACGTCATGCTGGACGATCTGGACCGGGAGTTGTGGAAGCGTGGTCACCGGTTCGTGCGCTATGCCGACGACCTGCGGGTCTTCGTGCGCAGCAGGCGGGCCGCCCAAAGGGTGCTCGACTCGGTCACGACCGTGGTCGAGCAGCGGCTGAAACTGAAGGTGAACCGGGAGAAGTCTTCGGTCCGGCACGCTCGCGAGGCGACGTTGCTGGGGTTCGGGTTCTACTTCACCCGCTCCGGGGTCAAGATCCGGGTCGATCCCAAGGCGTTGCGGCGTCTGAAGGACCGGCTGCGGAAGTTGACCAGCCGGAGGTGGAGTGTGTCGATGATCTGCAGAATCGACAGGCTCAATGCATTCATCCGTGGGTGGATGGGCTACTTCGCCCTGGCGGACCTGGGACGCAGGCTCCGTGATGTGGATGAGTGGTTCCGCCGCCGGATGCGGCAGATCCGTTGGAAGGAATGGAAACGCTACTCGGCCAAGCGCCGCAACCTCCGCCGCTTGGGCATTCCCGACCGTACGGCACGGGAATGGGCCATCAGCAGCAAGGGGTATTGGCGCATCGCCGGGTCACCCGTTCTCCAGCGCGCTCTGCCCAACGCTTATTGGGATGACCTTGGTCTGCTTGGACTCCAGAACACCTGGCGCGGGCTCAGAACCACGGCTTGACGAACCGCCGGATGCGGGCCCGCATGTCCGGTGGTGTGAGAGGAGGGTGAGGCGACCTCACCCTCCTACTCGAT
>NZ_JBFAKB010000090.1:0-1945 GCF_040655495.1 Nonomuraea sp. NPDC050404 | reverse complement strand
GTGTGCCACGAACGCTGTTGGAGGTTGCGATGTAGAAGGTCGTGCTTTCTGAAGGCGGTGCTGTGCTGGTGATGGAGGTTGGCCCTCCGAGATCGCCCTGCAGGGGGAGATCTCAAACCACCGCAAGCTGCTGCGGTTAAGCGCCGTGGTGGTGAGCGTTGCGGAAAAGGCGTCCAGTGAGGCGTCAGGTGTGAGCCGGGAAGGCGAACGCGAGTGAACCACTGATGAGGTGTCGAAAACGTGTGGTTGGCATCGAAACCCGGGTCGGGATCTTGCTCGGGGATGAGTCTGGCGGGTGCCTGCTGACTGGCCAGATGGTGTCCGGCATGAAGGTGGCGCGAGCTCGGCTTGGGCGCTGGCATGGAACGTGGGAACCTGTCGCTCCGGCGGTGCCGATGGGGTGTTGGACTGTTGGCCGAAGGGAGCGTCCCAAGCAGCGGAAACTGTGAGGGGCGGAGTACCGGTGCGGGGCACGGGGGCGGACCGGCTCGTAGTAGCGCGGAAGCGCCGTAATGGGCGTGGAGCCAAGGGGCCGGGTTGTCCGGGGCGGCTTGGTGGTCAACCGGCTGGTCAATCGACTGGGCTGGGAGGAGCCAGGTGAGTCGGCCGAAGTCACAGGACAAGCCGTTTCAGATTGCCAAGGTGGCGGTCTGGGAGGCGTTTTGGAGGGTCAAGGCGAACAAAGGCGCGGCGGGCGTAGACGGCCAGTCGCTGGAGGAGTTCGAACGGGACCGGGACCGGAATCTGTACAAGATCTGGAATCGGTTGTCGTCGGGCTGCTATTTTCCGCCGCCGGTGCGGGCGGTGGAAATTCCCAAGGCGGCAGGCCGAGGGGTGCGGGTGCTGGGCGTGCCGACGGTGGCCGATCGGATCGCGCAGACGGTGGTGCGGATGTATCTGGAGCCGAAGGTCGAGCCGATCTTCCATCCGGATTCGTATGGTTATCGGCCGGGCAGGTCGGCGCTGCAGGCGGTGGGTGTGTGCCGTCAGCGGTGCTGGCGCTCGGATTGGGTGATCGATCTGGATATCCGGGCGTTCTTCGACACCGTGCCTTGGGATTTGGTGCTCAAGGCGGTCGCTCATCACATCGCACCGGACCAGCGGTGGATTCTGCTGTATGTGGAGCGGTGGCTCAAAGCGCCGCTTCAGTTGGCGGACGGCACGCTGGTGGTCCGAGATCGCGGAACCCCGCAGGGGTCGGCGATCAGCCCGTTACTCGCCAACTTGTTCATGCATTATGCGTTCGATATGTGGATGACCCGGGAGTTTCCCGGCCTCACGTTTGAGCGTTACTGCGATGACGCGGTGGTGCACTGCCGCAGCCAGCGGCAGGCCCTCCAGGTTCGCGATGCCATCGCGGAGCGGCTGGCGCAGGTCGGCCTGGAATTACATCCGGACAAGACACGCATCGTCTACTGCAAGGACGCCAACCGGCGTGGCTCATATGAACACACCGCGTTCACGTTCTTGGGGTATACCTTCCGCCCTCGGCTGGCCCAGAGCAGGCACGGCGATCACTTCGTGTCGTTCCTGCCCGCGGTCAGCAAGGACGCGGCCACCGCGATGAGCCGCACGATGCGCTCCTGGCACATCGGCAGGCGCAGCGATAAGTCCCTCGACGACCTTGCCAGAATGTTCAACAGCATCCTGCAAGGTTGGATCAACTACTACGGGCGCTTCTACAAGTCCGCGTTGGTCCACCCCCTACGCAGGCTCAACCGGCATCTGATGCGGTGGGCCCGCCAGAAATACAAACGGCTGCGCCGACATAAACGCCGCGCGAAGGCATGGCTGGCCGAGGTCGCCCGGCGCGCCCCCGGCCTGTTCGCGCACTGGCGTTTCGGCGCACGTCCTGATGGCTGGGCAATGGGAGCCGGATGAGCTGCGAGGTTCACGTCCGGTTCTGCGAGAGCCGGGGGGTGAAACTCCCCCCGGCTACTCACCT
>NZ_JBFAKB010000089.1:0-1989 GCF_040655495.1 Nonomuraea sp. NPDC050404 | reverse complement strand
CCGCTTGTCTTCTAGTGGTCGTCGCAACACCCCAGTTGAGGGGATGCGATGGACTTCGAGATCCGGGAGGGTCGGGAACGCAGTCAAGGCCGCAGGGCTCTGTCCCGTGAGCGGGCGGCATACTTGCAGCTCGTGCAGCAGGGCTTGAGCAACAAGGAGGCGTGCCGGATCGTCGGCATCAACCTCCGTACCGGGCGGCGATGGCGGAACGGACGCAATCCGACCGGCAAGCACGTCGGGGCGCCACCAATCACATCGGCGGCGCCCCCAGACGTGCGGGGCCGCTATCTCAACGAGACCGAGCGGATCCACATCGCTGACCGGGTGCGGGAGAAGGCATCGATCCGGGAGATCGCGCGCGAACTCGGCCGCGCGCCCTCCACCATCAGCCGAGAGATTCACCGCAACGGCCACCCCGGCAACGGCCAGTACCGGCCGCACGCGGCCCAGGCCCGAGCCGACGCACGCCGGCCTCGCCCCAAGCGCGGCAAGATCGGGCAGAACTCCGAGTTACGGGCATACATTCAAGACCACCTGCACAAGCGCTGGAGCCCGGAGCAGATCTGCCAGAGCCTGCGCAAGAGCTTCCCGGAGCGGGCGGAGATGCATGTGTGCCACGAGAGCATCTACCAGGCGCTCTACGTCCAGGGCCGCGGCGAGCTGCGTCGCGAGCTGACCCGGGCGCTGCGCACCGGTCGCGCCATGCGCAAGCCCCGCCGCCTGGCCCAGCTGCGCCAGCCCCGCTTCAGCACACCCATGGTCATGATCAGCGAGCGACCCGCTGAGGTCGAGGATCGAGCCGTGCCCGGTCACTGGGAAGGGGACTGCATCATCGGCCAGAACGGCACCTCCGCCATCGGCACTCTCGTCGAGCGCAGCACCCGCTACGTGATGCTCGTCCACCTTCCGCACGGCCGCAGCGCCGAACTGATGCGGGAGGCTCTCACCCAGACCATCACGACCCTGCCACGCCACCTGCTGCGATCCCTCACCTGGGACCAGGGGTCAGAGATGGGCTCCCATGCCGCCTTCACCCTCGCCACCGACATCCCGATCTACTTCTGTGACCCGGCCAGCCCATGGCAGCGTGGCTCCAACGAGAACACCAACGGCCTGCTCCGCCAATACTTCCCCAAGGGCACCGACCTGTCCGTCCACACCCGCGACCAGCTCGACGCCGTCGCCGCCGAGCTGAACTCCCGTCCCCGCAAGACACTCGACTGGGACACCCCGGCTGACCGCCTGACAAGGCTCCTGGCGGCCCACGCCTAAACCCTGGAAGCGGTGAGGCTGGAGAAATCTGTTCCCGCGCTCCCTGCTCACGGCTTCGTCTGAGCCAGCTCCTCAAGCTGCTGCACGACCCTGTCGATCGGCACGGAAGTGTCGATCTCGACCGTGGAGGTGGCCCTGAGCAGCGGCTCCACGCTGGCCAGGTCACGCAGGATGGCCTCACGTTCTTCAGGGCGTTTACCGAAGGGATTGTTGGTCCGCGTCGCGATCCGAGCAAGCATGATGTCAACCGGCGCGCTGAGCAGGACGACATGGTCGAACTGCGGGTAGAACCGTCCCTGATTGGACTTACACCCGGCAATGAAGAGAGCGCCCTCACGATGGTTGGCGAGCAGGTCGCTGATGGCCGACTCCCGCCAGGCCCAATCGGTGGATCCGTCCGGCAGGGTCACCCAGTGACTCCACTGGTCGGTGTCGGTGTCCACGGCGCGATGACCCCGGGCGGCCAGCATCTCTAACGCCGTGGACTTGCCGGTGCCCGACATCCCCGTGACCAAGATCTTCGCCATCAGCCGAGGCTACCGGACCATACTCATCTCGGCCGGCTACCCGCCAGCCAGCCCCTGCTGGCGATCCGCAGCCTCCTGATCATGGGTTCCGCATCCCCCAAACCGGAAGGATACGGAACCCATCTGGCTCGCTATGCTTGCCGCCAGCAAGTGATCACCGTGTTGCGACGACCCCTTGAATGCGCCCCGA
>NZ_JBFAKB010000088.1:0-2017 GCF_040655495.1 Nonomuraea sp. NPDC050404 | reverse complement strand
GTTTTAATGGTATTTCCTAGGGGCCATTATATAATTATAGACCCTATATTATTCTTGAATTTCAAATTCTGGTAATTCCTCAATTAATTCAAGGGTTCGCATACTTACTGTAATAACGGATAATAAGAGGTTCAAAATATATTTAGGATTATCACTAAATTCGTTAGGATCATCCGTTATTCCTGATTTTTTATCTGTTTTTACTTGATATTGATCAATAATCCATTCGATAGCTGGCCTTCCACTAACCACATACTCATAAGCTTTCTCTGGTATGTTCGAGATAGTTATTGAATTATTGAAAATAATAGTGTCTAAGGCTCCTTTTTTAGGATGTTTCATCTTAGTCACTTTATAATCATCAGAGCTAACTGACACCGTCACTCCAGGGTATGACACTTGTTTCTCGTAATTCAGATGCAGATTAGATAACTCCTTTCCAATCCGAATAAACGCTTCTTTATTTCGGACTAGCGGAATCCGCGCCAAGCTCTTTTTTAAATCATTGGCATACATATCCCGATATTCGGGTGAATGAAGCAAACCATACACATAATAAACAATGTCAGCCTTATCAATATCATAATTGCCTACTACATTGTCATATTTAACGTCAAGAAGCCCTGTCGTATCTTCCAAATTCTTCAAAAAACCTTTACCGGACGTAAGCAACGCATATTCTGGAACGTTATTTGTCATCAAGACAGAGAACTCGGAATTTGTGGACACATACAAAACCTTGTCATTAAGTGACATCGCAGTATCGTAGTTTGACGGACGGTGAATTAAATCTCGTCCATAATACAACCTTTTTCTGGACAGAGGATAGAAATATTTTTATAAGTTTATTAAATAACGAAGGAGCAACTTTAGCTACAAATCTTGCTATTTGTAAATCTACATTTTTTTATTGAAAAATAGATAGTTTATAGTTACAGTTGCAACTGCTTTAGCCGCGATTAAAATACTTTTCTCATTCATTTTAAATAAAGGGCTATGATGGGGATAATTTCCGCCGTCTTCAGGCTGTGCACCAATGTAAAAGAAAGTACTTGGTACAACTTGCCCATAATATGAAAAATCTTCAGAAGGATTTTGTGGTCCTAAATCGACTATATTATTGACTTCTGAAATATTCTGATCTTTTAAGCTGTCAACTACAAAGTGAGTGAGATTTTCTGAATTAAAGAGTACAGGATAGTTATCGTCATAATCTACAATCACTTCAACCCCAAAGGTTACTCCAACGCCTTTAGCAATTTGTTTCACTTGGTCTCGGATGACTTTTCTAGTTGTTTCTTTCATCATCCGAACATCCCCTTTTAACACTACTTTATCTTGTATAGCATTAAAACTTCCTGCTCCATCAAATGATCCAATAGTTACAGTACCCATGTCAAATGGATCTATTCTTCTTGAAATTACTGTTTGGAGTTCAGTTACAAAGTAACTAGCGGCTACTATTGCATCATTACTTAATTGTGGCATAGAAGCGTGACCTCCGTTTCCTTTGATTGTAATGGTGAAATTAGAACGTCCCGTTTGAGTTTCTTTATTATGATAGGCAATGACCCCTGTTTTAATTGTAGTCATCACATGAACCCCGATCATATTATCGACACCGTCAAGAGCTCCTGCTTTAATCATACCTTTGGCACCACCAGGAGATACTTCCTCTGCTGGTTGATGGACAATTCTAACTCTTCCCGGAAGTTCTTGTTTTATTTTTACTAGTTCTCTAGCAAGTACCATCAAATATGCAGTATGTGCATCGTGTCCACAGGCATGCATTACTCCTGGATTGACCGATTTAAAACTTAAATCATTATCTTCAAAAATAGCAAGAGCATCAAAGTCTGCTCTCAACGCAAGAGTTTTTCCGGATTTTCCACCTTCAATATCAACGATGATTCCAAATCCCTTTCCGATAAGCCTCCGCGGCGATGGCGACCGGGATCGAGTGGTGCGACAGGGTCGCGAGGGCGCGATCACGAAGCGCGCAGGGATTGTCGAAGGC
>NZ_JBFAKB010000087.1:0-2036 GCF_040655495.1 Nonomuraea sp. NPDC050404 | reverse complement strand
CGCTGTCTCACGAGCCCAGGTCATACCGCGCGACGATCACCACGGCAAACTCAACGATCTTCACTTAACTCCACGTGCGGAAAACGGGGCTAGCGCCGCAGTCCCGCGATGAGCAGTTCGACCAGCCGCCGTGCGTCGTAGCGGGAGTCGTGCTCCGCGCCGATGCACAGGTTCCCGACGCCGCGCAGCAGCTCGTACGCCTCGATGCCGGAACGGATCTCGCCGGCGGCGGAGGCCGCTTCGAGCAGCTGGGCGGCCACGGGCAGCAGCCGGTCGATGAAGTAGGCGTGCAGCGCCTCGAAGCCGGCCTCGTCGGACTGCAGCGCGGCGGCGAGGCCGTGCTTGGTGACCAGGAAGTCGACGAACTGGTCGATCCACCTGCCCAGCGCGACATGCGGGGTCACGCCGCCGGTCAGCAGGGCGGGACCGGCCTCGGCGAGGGCTTCGACCTGGTGGCGGTAGACGGCGATGATGAGGTCGGCCCGCGTCGGGAAGTGGCGGTAGATCGTGGCCACCCCGACGCCCGCCTTGGCCGCGACGTCGCGCACCGGCGCCTCCACGCCCGAGGCGACGAAGACCGCCGCGGCGGCGTCGAGCAGCGTCTTCTCGTTGCGCCGCGCGTCGGCCCGCTTACGCGGGACCGCCTGCCCAGTGCTCCCGTTGCCGTCGTCCACCGCGCCGTCCTCTCCGCAATCGAGCCCTCGGAACCCCGTTCCGGTTGCCCATGATGCCAGAGCGCGGCTCAGGCCGGGCGGGAGGCGATGCGGCGGGTCACCCGGCGCACCACCTCGGCCTGCGCGGGAGCGAGTTCTTCGAGAAACGGTTCGAGCAGCTCCATGTCCCAATCCTTCGGGCCGCCCGGCTGGAGGTCGAGCAGGTGCTTGAGGCTGTAGTCGGCCAGGTCCTCGGCCAGCGGCGCGATTCTGGGATCGTCGGGCCCGGCCTCGGCCAGCTCGTCCAGCCTGCGGTAGAAATCGTGCCCGAGCGCCCTCGTCCCTGGATCGGCGGCCAGAGAGTCCAGCATCGCGAAGGCCCGCTGCCGGTCGGGGACCTCGGCCACGGTGTCCATCAGCATGAGCAGGTCGCGATCCCACGCGGCCGCCTTCGAGGCCGGCACGTGCACGGTGCGCAGCAGTGCCAGCAGGTCCGGCGAGGCTACGTCGTCGGGGGCCAGCATCCCGTCCTCGGCCCGGTCGAGGACCTCGGCCAGGCGCGCCCGCCTGCGCTGGATCTCCAGCTCCTGCGCGGCCAGCTCCGCGTCGATCTCGGCGAGGATCTCGGGCAGCTCCCTGGAGCGGTCCCCGGCGATGGCGTCGCGCGCCTCGTCCAGGGTCAGGCCGAGCTCGACCAGCCGGCGCACGCGGGCCAGGGCGATGGCGTCGCGCATGCCGTACTCGCGGTATCCGTTGGCCAGGCGCGGCGGCTCCGGCAGCACGCCCTGGTGGTGGTAGTAACGCACTGTCCGGGTGGACACTCCGAGCAGCGCCGCCAGCTCTCCGATCCGCATGACCCCAGGGTAGAAGGTTGACGCGGCGTCAATGCCAGGCGCGGAAACCAAATGGCGTTGGCGCGCGTCCCAATAAATAAGTGGCACGGCCGTCGCGCCGGCCTTAGTGTGAACGACAACAGAGCACAGATCAACGTCGTAGAAGGGCCGGTCATGCGAAGCGCAGCAGCCGCGAACGAGCAGGAACGGTGTCACCGCCGCCGTCTTGCGGCGCTGGCCTACGCCCTGCTCAGGCAGGCTTCCGGATAATCCACGAAGGGTTGACCGGAGGCCGCCAGGTGCACACCCGGCGGCCTTTTTGTTCCCATTCTTGACAACTCCACAGCGGAACACCATGGGCTGATGGTGAAAAGGCATCACACCTGCCTTGCAAGCAGGAGTTCGGGTTTCGAGATCCCGTCGGTCCACGTTTTTCTGGCGTCCGTGGCCCAATGGCCTCGATTCTTCAGTGGGCTGGATTGTGTGAGCAGCTCCGCGGTTCGCCCGTATTGTCCCCGGTACGGTTGGGGCGGGCCATCGCATGACGCTG
>NZ_JBFAKB010000086.1:0-2094 GCF_040655495.1 Nonomuraea sp. NPDC050404 | reverse complement strand
TGGCAGCCCCGTTGGACGGCTCCGGCATCCCGGACGCGGTCACCCGAGGCTGCGGCGCCGGCAAGCCCTAACAACCCTTAAATGGAAAACCTATACTTTGTTTAACTTGTTTTTTTACAACTTAAAACAAGCTATTCAATTCAAAATCACTTTAAACCCACTTAAAAGCTCGTTTAAGCATTCTTAATGTTCCCTTTGAACAAATAGACAGTTTCGAATTAAAGTCGCTTAAATCGAGTTTTAGAGCGTTTTAAAATAGAATGATGAAAAACTAAAAAGTTTCAAACGCTGGTCGGCTTGTTTCGTAAAAAAAGAGTGCAATGCGCACTTACACATCACTCTAAAAACGAGTGATGTAATGGCTAAAAATCGTGTATCAGAAGTTGCTTATCGCAACAACAAAATTTCATGCTAGTAGCGTCTCTTAAATGAGTGAGTCTTTGTTTCAATTTGTGATACATTTTTCTGATCCATCAAGAACTTCCTCAAAGATAAAATGCCCCAGCGCTCATTCCTCAATCGCCCTTTGTCATTGATTTTGTAATAAGCATTGCGCCCTATTCGGTTACAATCCTCACAACAAAATAGCAAATATAAACCCATAAATACTGCTGTAAGCTATCACATTGTAATACAAAACACTTCGTTCTTGTATTACAATGTGGCTTGAAAAGGGGGAAGTTTCACTTTCCCCTTTTATCCCCTTTGGATTGTGTCGATTTGCTTTACGCAAACGCCACCTACCCATTTTATAAAAATAAAATGAGCAAAAGATCTTTCTTTTTGTCATACAAAAAGAAGAAAAAAAAGAGACGATTTTCTTCTTCCGAAATCGTCCCTCTTTTTTCTAAAACCATGGATGAACAAACAAAATACGAGAGATTTTTTATTCGTTCATCCACTAAAAATATGCGAACAGTATGGCTTCATTCAATCCTGTTCTTACAAGTCAAAAGCATCGAATCGTCCTTGGACGATTCAACAAAAAAAGTAGTTGTTTTTGGACGACTACTAAGTTCTAAACATTCATTACCCAAAATCAATTTGGTCTAACATCGTTTCTCGACTAGCTTGATCTAAACCGAGATAAGTTAAAGTCATTGCTTCGCTTGAATGGTTTAGTAAATGTATCACTAAACCAATATTATAATTTGACTGCGTATAAACACGATAAGCGCCTGTTTTACGCATGGTGTGTGTGCCTAGATAGTTGATACCTAATAGATCACCAACACGTGACAAGACCCGGGTTGACCCCAGAGCATAAGGCAGAAAATCCAGTAACGAACAAAAAACGTTCGCTACTGGATTTTTTGTCTTATGTGGCCGGGGTCAGGGTCGTCGGAGCGTATTTCAGAAGCCGAAGGGTGCTCAAAATAGCATAACTGCTCAACTATACACATTCCAAAAAAGTCCCCCACCCAGCAGCAAGTCACTCACCCATCACATCTTCCGCCAGAACTTCAGCATAATCAGCATCGCCACAATCAAGGCGACAGAAATCCCCAAAGTCAGCATCCAAGCATCTTGCATCCCGGCTAACGGGAGTTTCTTCACGTTCATCCCATAGAATCCGGTAATGATCGTTGGCACAGCCATGGTCAGTGACCAAATTGTCAAAAATTTCATTGTATCGTTCAGGTTGTTATTAGCAAGGCTGTTGAGGGTATGATCGATTCGGTCAACGACTTGGGTTTCAATCTCAAACATCCGTTGGACCTGTTCTCCTTCAATTTGCACGTCTTCGAATAAATCAATTTTATCTTGGTCAGCACCGACACCAAAATGGGTCTTTGGCAAACGATCGAGTTCACTGAGATTGGTTTGGACCGCGCTGGACAAAAAGGTCAACGTCTGTTGAAGATATGAAAGTGAAACCAAGTCACTGTTCTTCGTCTTCCGGTTCAACATTTTATCCAAATAGTTGCGTTTCTTGGTAATGGCGCGAGAAATTGGGATAAAACTGACAACAACTGTAAACAGTGTTTGCAGAATAAATGCATCGACGCTCTTAACCTCGGGATTATCCAATGCCGAGTGCGCAAGCTGCTGGACAACCCGCACGGCCTGGACCTCGGCGCCCTGGAGCCCCGG
>NZ_JBFAKB010000085.1:0-2258 GCF_040655495.1 Nonomuraea sp. NPDC050404 | reverse complement strand
CTGGCCTTCGCCGTGGCGGTCGCCGAGCTTGCGGAAGATGGATACGGCCTGCTGGTGGGCGGTGATGGCCTCATCGAAGTGCCGCACCTGGCCCAAGGCGAGGCCGAGGTTGGTCAGCGCCTGGCCTTCGCCGTGGCGGTCGCCGAGCTCGCGGAAGATGGATACGGCCTGCTGGTGGGCAGTGATGGCCTCATCGAAGTGCCGCACCTCGCGCAGGGCCACGCCGAGGTTGCCAAGCGCCTGGCCTTCGCCGTGGCGGTCGCCGAGCTTGCGGAAGATGGATACGGCCTGCTGGTGGGCAGTGATGGCCTCATCGAAGTGCCGCACCTCCTGCAGGACGAGGCCGAGGCCGTTCTGCGCCTGGCCTTCGCCGTGGCGGTCGCCGAGCTCGCGGTAGATGGTGGCGGCGTCGTGAAGGACGGTGATGGCCTCATCGAAGTGCCGCACCTCGCGCAGGGCCACGCCGAGGTTGTTCAGCGTTGTGCCTTCGCCGTGGCGGTCGCCGAGCTCGCGGAAGATGGATACGGCCTGCTGGTGGGCAGTGATGGCCTCATCGAAGCGCCGCACCTCGCGCAGGGCCACGCCGAGGTTGCCCAGCGTTGTGCCTTCACGGTGGCGGTCGCCGAGCTGGTTGCTGGCGGTAACCGCGATGGTGTCGACGGTCAGAAGATCGTCGAGGGTGCGTCGCCAGGACAGGTAGACGTTCAGGCAGGCCGGCAGACGGTGCGCGAGGTCGTGGCGCCCGGTGGCTTGGGCCAGAGCGACGGCGGCGACGAGGTTGGCGCGTTCGGCGTCGAACCAGTTCATGGCATCGTCTCTTCCGGTGAAGCGGTCCGAGACAGCCTGGCCGGGCAGGGCGCGCAGGTGGTCGTCAGCGGCGTCGGCGGTGTACAGGTAGAGCTTCAGCAGCCGGTCCAGCGCCTGCTCGCGTTCGTCGTTGGCTGCTTGGGCGCGGCCGTGTTGGTCGGCGTACAGGCGGACCAGGTCGTGCATGCCCCACCGGCCGGTGATCGGGATGGTGAGCAGGTGGGCCCGGGTCAGTGCGGCCAGTTGTCGGCGCGTCACCGGCTCCGAAGCGCCGCTCAGGGTGGCAGCGGCCTGGAGCGAAATGTCCGGGCCGGGGTTGAGCGGCAGCAGCCGAAACAGCAGCGCCTGTTCCGGCTGGTCGGCCAGCAGGTGCTGGTAGGACAGGTCGAACGCGGCCCGAACCGCCAGCGGACGGCCGTGCTGGTCACGATCTCCGCTGTCCAAGGCATCCAGCCGCTGCTGAGCGTCGGCCAGCTCGGCAGCCATCTCGGCCAGCGGCCGGCCGGGTTCGGCGCGCAGCAGGGCGGCGATGATCTGCAACGCCAGCGGCAGCCGCCCGCACAACCAGGCGATCTCCCTTAAGGGTTCGGAATCGGCGTCTACGCGCGGATCGGTCCGCCCGGCCTGTAGCGCGGTGCGCAGCAGGTCAACAGCGTCAGCCTCGGACAGCATGGCCAAGTCGACCAGGCGAGCGGGCAGTGCCAACGTGTGCCGCGAGGTGATCAGCAGCCGGTGAGACGGCTGGGCAGGCAGCAGCGGCTCAACCTGGCCGGTGACGGCGGCGTTGTCGGCCACCACCAGCACCGGCAGCCCCTCGCGGGCCCGTTCAGTCAGCACCGACCGATACAAGCCCAGTTGCTCCTCACCAGTCGGCGGCAGGTCGGTGTCGCGGATGCCCATCGCCCGCAGCAACTGTCCCGCCGCCGCGGCGGCGTGGACGCGTTCGCCAGGGTCGGGAGTGTAGCCGCGCAGGTCGATGAAGAACACCCCGCCACCGAACCAGCCCTGCTCCATCGCCTGGTGGGCGGCCATCAGTGCGAGCGCGGTCTTGCCGACTCCGGCCATCCCCGCCACTGCCGACACCACGACCCCCGGCGCACTCTCACTTGCCGGGTCCAAGAAGGCCAGCACCTTCTCCAGGGCATCCGCGCGGCCGACGAAGCCGACCGGTGCGGCCGGCAGACCGGCTAGGGCCTGTGGGGCTGGGCCGGTTGTCTGCACGATGGTCGCCGAGGCGTAGTCGCCGGTCAGGATGGCGCCCCAGTTGCTCCCACCCACGCTCACCGAGCGCGCTCCGTGGGCGGACGCAGAGGGGTGCTCCGGCGGAGGGATGCTCACCGCTCGGCGCGGGCTTTGTCGCCGGTCTGGATGATGCCGGTGTTGGTTCCGGCGGCCACTGCTCGCTCGCCGACTGCGCTCACCGTCATCGCCGCTGGCGCTGCGGCTGGGCC
>NZ_JBFAKB010000084.1:0-2284 GCF_040655495.1 Nonomuraea sp. NPDC050404 | reverse complement strand
CCAAGGAGTCGGCGCAGACCCTGCTGGAGAACCTGTATTTCAACCCCAAGCGTTACGACCTGGCCAAGGTCGGCCGCTACAAGATCAACAAGAAGTTCGGGTCGGAGACGGAGATCAACGTCACCACCCTGACCGAGGAGGACATTGTCTCCACGGTCGAGTACCTGGTGCGCCTGCACGCCGGTGAGGAGTCGGACGGCCTGCCGCTGGAGGTCGACGACATCGACCACTTCGGCAACCGCCGCATCCGCAACGTCGGCGAGCTGATCCAGAACCAGGTCCGCCTGGGTCTGGCCCGTATGGAGCGGGTCGTGCGTGAGCGGATGACCACGCAGGACGTCGAGGCGATCACGCCGCAGACCCTGATCAACATTCGCCCCGTGGTGGCGTCGATCAGGGAGTTCTTCGGCACCTCGCAGTTGTCGCAGTTCATGGACCACACCAACCCCCTGTCCGGGCTGACGCACAAGCGGCGTCTGAACGCGCTGGGCCCCGGTGGTCTGTCCCGTGAGCGGGCCGGCTTCGAGGTCCGTGACGTGCACCCGTCCCACTACGGCCGGATGTGCCCGATCGAGACCCCGGAAGGCCCGAACATCGGCCTGATCGGCTCGCTCGCCTCTTATGGCCGGCTGAACGCGTTCGGCTTCATCGAGACGCCGTACCGCAAGGTCGTCGATGGCAAGGTCACC
Organism: Nonomuraea sp. NPDC050404; assembly: GCF_040655495.1. Taxonomy (NCBI): domain Bacteria; kingdom Bacillati; phylum Actinomycetota; class Actinomycetes; order Streptosporangiales; family Streptosporangiaceae; genus Nonomuraea; species Nonomuraea sp. NPDC050404. The sequence continues at coordinate 1,595 of NZ_JBFAKB010000084.1, read as the reverse complement.
GAACAGATCGACTATCTGACCGCCGACGAGGAGGACAGGTACGTCAAGGCGCAGGCCAACACCGTGCTCAACTCCGACGGCTCGTTCGCCGAGCCGCGCGTGCTGGTCCGCACCAAGGGTGGTGAGACCGAGCTCGCGCGGGCGGAGGAGGTCGACTACATCGACGTGTCGCCGCGCCAGATGGTGTCGGTGGCCACGGCGATGATCCCGTTCCTTGAGCACGACGACGCCAACCGGGCCCTGATGGGCGCGAACATGATGCGCCAGTCGGTGCCGCTGCTCAAGAGCGAGGCGCCGCTGGTCGGCACCGGCATGGAGTACCGTGCCGCGACCGACGCCGGTGACGTCATCAGCGCCGAGAAGGCCGGGGTGGTGGAGGAGGTCTCCGCCGACTACGTCACGGTGATGAACGACGACGGCACGCGGACGACGTACCGGGTGGCGAAGTTCAGGCGTTCCAACCAGGGCACGAGCTTCAACCAGAAGCCGATCGTGGCCGAGGGTGACCGGGTCGAGGTCAACCAGGTCATCGCCGACGGGCCGTGCACCGACAACGGTGAGATGGCGCTGGGCAAGAACCTGCTGGTCGCGTTCATGCCGTGGGAGGGTCACAACTACGAAGACGCGATCATCCTGTCGCAGCGGCTGGTGCAGGACGACGTGCTGTCCTCGATCCACATCGAGGAGCACGAGGTCGACGCCCGCGACACCAAGCTGGGGCCCGAGGAGATCACCCGGGACATCCCGAACGTGTCGGAAGAGGTGCTGGCCGATCTCGACGAGCGGGGCATCATCCGGATCGGTGCCGAGGTCGTCCCCGGCGACATCCTGGTCGGTAAGGTCACCCCGAAGGGTGAGACCGAGCTGACGCCGGAGGAGCGGCTGCTGCGCGCGATCTTCGGTGAGAAGGCCCGCGAGGTGCGCGACACCTCGCTGAAGGTGCCGCACGGTGAGCAGGGCAAGGTCATCGCGGTTCGGGTGTTCAGCCGTGAGGAGGGCGACGAGCTTCCCCCGGGTGTGAACGAGCTGGTCCGCGTGTACGTGGCCCAGAAGCGTAAGATCACCGACGGCGACAAGCTGGCCGGCCGGCACGGCAACAAGGGCGTCATCTCCAAGATCCTGCCGGTCGAGGACATGCCGTTCCTGGAGGACGGCACTCCGGTCGACATCATCCTCAACCCGCTGGGCGTGCCCGGCCGGATGAACGTCGGCCAGGTGCTGGAGACCCACCTGGGCTGGATCGCCGCCCGCGGCTGGGACATCTCCGGTATCCAGGAGGCGTGGGCAGAACGGCTGCGCGACAAGGGCTTCGAGAAGGTCGAGCCGTTCACCAACATGGCGACCCCGGTCTTCGACGGCGCCCATGAGCAGGAGATCGTCGGCCTGCTCGGCAACACGGTGCCCAACCGCGACGGTGACAAGCTGGTCCTGGGCAGCGGCAAGGCGCAACTGTTCGACGGCCGCTCCGGCGAGCCGTTCCCGTATCCGATCGCGGTCGGTTACATCTACATCCTGAAGCTGCTCCACCTGGTCGACGACAAGATCCACGCGCGTTCGACCGGCCCGTACTCCATGATCACCCAGCAGCCGCTCGG
>NZ_JBFAKB010000083.1:0-2310 GCF_040655495.1 Nonomuraea sp. NPDC050404 | reverse complement strand
CACGCCTCCAACGCAATGGGCAACTTTCAGAATGATCACTCTCCGTATCGGTACTAAGGGTGCCCTGGTTGCTGGGTTCGGGGCGGTCTCGGACGGGGATGCGGTGACGGATGGTGATCTTCTCGGGCCCGATAAGGACGTCCTTTACGAGCAGCCGCAGCACGCGCTGGCGTTCGGTGACCTCGGCGGTGTGGGCGCGGTGGCGGAGCTGGGCGAGGAAGCCTTCCAGGTCGTCGGCGAGCTTGAGGTAGGCGTTGCGGTCAGCGGCCTGGGCGTCGAGCGCCTGGAGATGGCTGCGGAGGTTGGCCTCGCGGGCGCGCAGGTCGGGCATGCGAGCGCGGAGCTCATCGATGGTGATCAGCTGTTCGGAGAACGCCTCGATCATGCGGGTGATGGCGGCGGTGGACTTGGCCAGTGCGAGTTGCGCGCGCGAGCGTTGGGTGAGGGCCGGGTCGCTGGTGCGGGCCTGCTTGAGGCGCTTGTCGATCTCGGTGCGGATCAGGGCCGGATCGGTGAGCAGGTCGATGATGTGGTCCCAGACCACCTGATCGAGGTAGTCGGCGCGGACCGGCTTGCTGGTGCAGACGGGTCCGTCCGTGTAGCGCCAGCCGTCGGAGCCCAGGCACCGGTAGTAGTAGATCGTCTTGCTGGTGGTGCGGGTGTGGGTCCGGTAGTAGCCATACCCACAGGCCGCGCAGGCGGTCAGGCCCTGCAGCAGGGAAGGGACCTTGCTGTTGCGGGTGGCGTATCGCTTGTTGTCTTCGAGGCGCTGCTGGGCGCGTTCGAAGCTGTCTTGGGTGATGATGGCGGGCACGGCGATCTCGATCCACTCCTGGCGGGGCCGGTCGACGGTTGTGTCCGGTCGTGGGGTGGTGCGGCCCTCCAGGCGGGCTCGCCGGTTCAGTGCCCGCGGCTGGTGGATCATCTGGGTCTTGCCGAACGCTGCCCGGCCGGCGTAGGCGGGGTTGCGGAGCATGCCCCACACGGTGCCGCGGTCCCATCGCGTCTTGCCCGTCCTGGTCAGCACACCGCAGGCGGCGAGCCAGCGGGTCAGGTCGCCGATGGAGGCTGCTTCGTCGGTGTAGCGGCGGAACAGCTCGACCACGACAGCGGCCTCGTGCTCGACGATCTCGTAACGCGCCCCGGACTCAGGAGTCTTGCGGATGTAGCGGTAGCCGAACGGGGCGCCGGCCAGCACGTTCACCGACCCCGACTTGGCCCGGTAGGTCTTGCCGCGCCGATAGCGTTCCATGAGCTGCGCCTTCTCGTACTCGGCGAACATGCCCTGGAACTGCACCAGCAGCTGGTCTTCGGGGCTGTCGCCGCGCGGGCCGTTGACGAAGGCCACCTGGGTGCCGGCGCGGGCGAACTCCTCGATCAGCAACGCCTGGTAGGCGAACTTGCGGGCCAGCCGGTCCGGGGCATACACCAGTACGACATCCACACCAGTGCCGGCGACCAGGTCACGCAGCCGCTCCAGCGCGGGCCGCACCAAGGTGGCGCCCGAGTGGCCCTCATCGGTGAAGATCCACGCCTCAGGCAGCTCCACCCCCAGCCGGGCGGCGTGCTCGCGCAACGCCGCGACCTGCGATCCGATCGTCTGATCCTTCTTCTGCTTGGCGGAAGAGACTCGCGCGTAGATCGCTGCACTCGCTCTGCTCATCGGGCTGTCCGCCTGGTCGCCGACTGTGCTGTTCACCTGCCGCCCCGCCTTCCTGACCGGCCCGCACCCGGGCCCGCCGCTGAGGAACGAGAATCCGATAGGCCACCGACACATCGGTGGCCGCGTGGCGGTCGAAAACGAACACCGTCTCCACCGCCCGACCGCTCATTTGCGCTCGGATCCGCCCTCCGGCCAGGAGACGGACGCGGGCAGGGCCTCGGCCAGGGCCGAGGCCACCAGCGCCGAGATCGTGACTCCGCTCTGCCGGGCCTGGATGCGGACCTGCGCGGCCAGCGAGGCGGGCAGCTTGACGGTGAACACCACGCTTTCCTCCGGGACCTCGACGTGGTGATGCCCCGCCATCGCGGCATCGGCCAGATAGCGGCGTGCCTGCCGGACCGACACGCCGAACCGCTCGGCCAGCATCCGGGCCGCCTGCGCCGTCGGTGTTCCCGAACGCACCAGCTCCACCGCGGCATTGACACGCTGCGTGTATTGGACGTCACTCGAACGATAACGACCGGGCATGACACGAACCTACTACCATTCATGTCACATCTCCGTACTTTCCCGCCGCAACCGCTCACCCCGCCGGTAACCCAACGTGACCTCGAAACAGAAGTTGCCCATTGCGTTGGAGGCGTGAT
>NZ_JBFAKB010000082.1:0-2524 GCF_040655495.1 Nonomuraea sp. NPDC050404 | reverse complement strand
CCGCCGTACCCCCGGCCCTCCGCCCGCCCGCCGTCCGGGCGTGCGGCCTGGGGGCCGGTCCCGGACGGCGGCGGGACACCGGGCCGGCCACCGCACGCCGCCCCCGCCGTACCAACCGAACGCACCGGCCCGGGTTGCCGCGCCCCCGCACAAATGCAGCCGTACGATCGCCACTGCATGGCTGGTCACCGTACATGGTCGGGGGCGATCGAAGGTCCAGGACTTCGTTCCTCAGCCCTGGCCCACCGAGCAGCCTGGCTGATCTTTGTGACCTGTACCTTGGTAAGTGGCCGTGAAGCGCAGATCAGAGCACCTTCAGCGCGTGGAACACGCCAAGGAGTAAGGCCACTGAACCCGCAAAGGCGCCGCCTCCGGTCATGAAGCACTGGGAGATGATTCCGCCGTCGATAGCCACCAAGATGCCCGCCGTCTCTCCGACGATGATGCCGACGAGTACAGCAATAAAGATCAGCAGCGCCCTGCGGGAGATTTCAGACACGCTTTCCTCTTCCCGGCTCTGTCACCCAGGAGCCCTTGATCGCCTCGATCAGGACATAGCTCAGCCTGGGTACATAGGATCGGCGCCGAGAAGGCGCTTCGGCGTGCGGCTGTAGAGGCCACGCCGCTCATCTCATGGACAAGGCAGCCACATACTAGGATAGCCAAGATCTGTTGGAATGCCGGTTTTGAGATGCGGATTACCCTGCGGACCGAGGCTCTGCTGTCTGGACATCGACGCTGTGGCCGGCTCTTTCGGCCACCTCCGGGGCGGCGACGCCCACTTTGAGACAGAAGACACTGCCGCGTGCCGAAGGTTGTATGGGCGTTCGGCGAGCGAGGAGGCGACCTGTGCGGAGGTGAAGGCCAAGAGGCCGGGGGTCTGCCAGACCTCGGGTGTAGGCCGTTGATGAAGCTACGACTCCTCAGTCGTTGTCTATGATCGTTACCCTGATCACCACGTCCTCACCGAACTTGATCCCAATAGCCTGGTGGCCGCGAAAGTCATCCTCGGAGCGGCCAACATCGATGAGGTCTGGGGGGTCGGAGAGACCCGTGGCCTGTCGCCAAGCATCGCGTCCGCTGACACTCTCGCTGAGGTAGCCACCGTGTTCGCAGTCCTCGCAACTGCCGCAGGCACCGCACTCGGCGACGCGATTCTCCTCGTATGTCCGGAAAATATGCTCCACGAAATTGCTCGCGTACACGAACGCTTGGAAAGGGTTCTCCCTCACCGGGACGACGACATCCGGACGCGTCACGGTGAGCACGGCCGTGAATCCAGATGCGTCCCGCAGTAGCACCTCGGAGCGGGCGGCGTCGAAGTCCATGGCGTAAAGATCGCCCTCAAAGATCTCATCGACGATATCGCGATTGCGGCGAAGGAAGCCGAGAAGGACGCGCGCGATGAACTCCGGTGCGGCGATGGCGCTTCCATTAGCCTTTCGCCATTCGTCCAGGGCCGCGTTCAGCGGCTCCCACCAGCGGAAGGGATGCAGTCGCGAAAGCCTGATACGGCCATCGGACCCGATGTGATCGGCGATCTCATCCTCAGTGAATCGAGGAAAACCGAATGGGAAGCGCGAGATCTCGAAGGCGACACCGTCCCAGTCCGGGTCGTCGCTCCGGCGCTCGATACCTTCGACATACTGCCACGGAGGCATGTCACTCCACGTCCCACGCCCCCGTCCTATGGCCGCGTGCAGCACGTACTCTTCCGCCAGATTCTGGGGTCTCGGCCTTACGCCGTTGTCGAGCAGGGACGCCATCCGCTGAAAGTTTTCCGCCAGTTTCTCTCGCCATGCGAGATTCCCTTGAACTCGGAACAGAACAGAGTCAGGAAGCTCTTCCATAAAATCTGGAAGATCCACTTGATCATGGGTGCTCATGTCGTAGGCCATGCCACAAGTGGCTGATAGATGCACCGCCATTGCGGGCGTCAGAGACCCCTCGTGGAAACTCTCGTTCAACCTCCTTGCATGTAAGGACGGTTCAGATGCTTTCTCCGGCGGCCGACGCCGAGTTGCCTTCAGCACACGCTCGACCGCGGACCTGGTTTTGGCCGACACCGACGAGAGATCATCCTCGGCACGTCTCCATGTGGCCACAGAGATGCGCGCGACCTTCGCCGCCTCGGCTTGGGTTAGCCCAGCCGCCTCTCGCGCGACTTTCACATCGACAACTTCCTCCATCGGACCTCCTCCGGCGAGCATCAACCGACGGCTGAGCGCTCAGTGAGCGCTCATTCTAGACAAATCTCAATGCGGTGGCAAGTTCTGCGACGACTGGCCCAAGCGACTTCTTTTGACAGGCAGCACCACACGGTCTGCCTTCTCAAGAACCTTCTCGCCCCACGGGGCTGATTACTGAACCTATTTCAGGCTCACGCGGCTTGGGCAGCGCGATGGTTCTGAAGGACGGCGATGGCCTTGCAGAGGTGGCCGGCCTTTGACGGGCTGCAGCGGAGCTTTCGGAGGATCTTCCAGCTTTTGAGCTGGGCGTTTGCGCGCTCGCCGGGTCCGCGGAG
>NZ_JBFAKB010000081.1:0-2666 GCF_040655495.1 Nonomuraea sp. NPDC050404 | reverse complement strand
ATCATCAACGGCACCGAGCGGGTGGTGGTCTCGCAGCTGGTCCGCTCGCCGGGTGTCTACTTCGAACGCAATGTGGACAAGACGTCCGACAAGGACCTGTACGGCTGCAAGGTCATCCCGTCGCGGGGTGCGTGGCTGGAGTTCGAGATCGACAAGCGCGACAGTGTCGGTGTGCGCATCGACCGTAAGCGCAAGCAGGCCGTCACCGTGCTTCTCAAGGCGCTGGGGTGGACCACGGAGCAGATTCTCGAGCGTTTCGGTCAGTACGAGTCGATGCGGGCGACCCTGGAAAAGGATCACACCGCGGGTCAGGATGACGCTCTGCTCGACATCTACCGCAAGCTGCGGCCGGGTGAGCCGCCGACCAAGGAGTCGGCGCAGACCCTGCTGGAGAACCTGTATTTCAACCCCAAGCGTTACGACCTGGCCAAGGTCGGCCGCTACAAGATCAACAAGAAGCTCGGGGTGGACTCTGAGATCACCCAGGGCACCCTCACCGAAGAAGACGTCGTCGCCACGATCGAGTACATCGTCCGCCTGCACGCGGGCGAGGAGTCGAGGCCCGGCGCCGACGGTCGTGAGATCATCGTCGAGGTCGACGACATCGACCACTTCGGCAACCGCCGCCTGCGCAGCGTCGGCGAGCTCATCCAGAACCAGGTCCGCCTGGGCCTGGCCCGCATGGAGCGCGTCGTTCGCGAGCGGATGACCACGCAGGACGTCGAGGCGATCACGCCGCAGACCCTGATCAACATCCGCCCCGTGGTGGCGTCGATCAAGGAGTTCTTCGGCACCTCGCAGCTGTCGCAGTTCATGGACCAGACCAACCCGCTGGCCGGCCTGACGCACAAGCGGCGCCTGTCCGCGCTGGGCCCCGGTGGTCTGTCCCGTGAGCGGGCCGGCTTCGAGGTCCGTGACGTGCACCCGTCCCACTACGGCCGGATGTGCCCGATCGAGACCCCCGAAGGCCCGAACATCGGCCTGATCGGCTCGCTGGCCTCCTACGGGCGCATCAACGCCTTCGGCTTCGTCGAGACGCCGTACCGCAAGGTCGTGGACGGCAAGGTCACCGAGCAGGTCGACTACCTGACCGCCGACGAGGAGGACAGGTACGTCAAGGCGCAGGCCAACACCGTGCTCAACTCCGACGGCTCGTTCGCCGAGCCGCGCGTGCTGGTCCGCACCAAGGGTGGTGAGACCGAACTGGCCCGTGCCGAGGAGGTCGACTACATCGACGTGTCGCCGCGCCAGATGGTGTCGGTCGCCACCGCGATGATCCCCTTCCTGGAGCACGACGACGCCAACCGCGCGCTCATGGGCTCCAACATGCAGAGGCAGTCCGTGCCGCTGCTCAAGAGCGAGGCGCCGCTGGTCGGCACCGGCATGGAGTACCGTGCCGCGACCGACGCCGGCGACGTCATCAGCGCCGAGAAGGCCGGTGTGGTGGAGGAGGTCTCCGCCGACTACGTCACCGTCATGAACGACGACGGCACCCGCACCACCTACCGCGTCGCCAAATTCAAGCGTTCCAACCAGGGCACCAGCTTCAACCAGAAGCCGATCGTGGCCGAGGGCGACCGGGTCGAGGTCAACCAGGTCATCGCCGACGGGCCGTGCACCGACAACGGTGAGATGGCCCTGGGCAAGAACCTGCTGGTCGCGTTCATGCCGTGGGAGGGTCACAACTACGAAGACGCGATCATCCTGTCCCAGCGACTGGTGCAGGACGACGTGCTGTCCTCGATTCACATCGAGGAGCACGAGGTCGACGCCCGCGACACCAAGCTGGGGCCCGAGGAGATCACCCGGGACATCCCGAACGTCTCCGAGGAAGTCCTGGCCGACCTCGACGAGCGCGGCATCATCCGGATCGGCGCCGAGGTCGTCCCCGGCGACATCCTGGTCGGTAAGGTCACGCCGAAGGGTGAGACCGAGCTGACGCCGGAGGAGCGGCTGCTGCGCGCGATCTTCGGTGAGAAGGCCCGCGAGGTCCGTGACACCTCGCTGAAAGTGCCGCACGGCGAGCAGGGCAAGGTCATCGCCGTCCGCGTGTTCAGCCGCGAGGAGGGCGACGAGCTTCCCCCCGGTGTGAACGAGCTGGTCCGCGTGTACGTGGCCCAGAAGCGTAAGATCACCGACGGCGACAAGCTGGCCGGCCGGCACGGCAACAAGGGCGTCATCTCCAAGATCCTGCCGGTCGAGGACATGCCGTTCCTCGACGACGGCACCCCGGTCGACATCATCCTCAACCCGCTGGGCGTGCCCGGCCGGATGAACGTCGGCCAGGTACTGGAGACCCACCTGGGCTGGATCGCCGCCCGCGGCTGGGACATCTCCGGCGTCCAGGAGGCGTGGGCCGAACGGCTGCGCGACAAGGGCTTCGAAAGGGTCGCCCCGCGTACCAACATGGCCACCCCCGTCTTCGACGGCGCACACGAGCAGGAGATCGTCGGCCTGCTCGACAGCACCATCCCCAACCGCGACGGTGACCGGATGGTGCAGCAGAGCGGCAAGGCCAAGCTCTTCGACGGCCGCTCCGGCGAGCCGTTCCCGTATCCGATCGCGGTCGGCTACATCTACATCCTGAAGCTGCTCCACCTGGTCGACGACAAGATCCACGCGCGTTCGACCGGCCCGTACTCCATGATCACCCAGCAGCCGCTCGG
>NZ_JBFAKB010000080.1:0-2683 GCF_040655495.1 Nonomuraea sp. NPDC050404 | reverse complement strand
AAAGTCTCCGTACAGCCTCTTCCACGATTAAGGGCATGGAGACCATTCGAGGAATATATAAAAAGAACCGAAGAAATGGAACGCTCTTCGGCTTTTCGGTGTCTACTGAAATCAAGGTATTAATGGGAATACCAGCCTAAGATATTTGGAGTTCAGAGCGGGCGCGTTTGATTTTCAAACTTCGCAACAGAACCAAAATAAGCATAACTTTTAAAGTGCTCCATAACTGTTAGATTTCTTGTCTAACAATTATGGAGCACTTTAGGTTCCCTGTGCTTTTTTATTTGTTCAAAAACAGCAACCGTAATTTGTTTTTTCCCAGTACTATAGCTAACTTAAATGTACTTTTCATTAGCCAACGTTAAAATTCGTCTTATACTAAAATTTAATTGTTTAAATGTGATAATCAATGTGATATTATTATTATATGACAACAATGGTTGTTAACAACGTTTAAATTATTCGTATACTTATTCGTATACTATCAAAAATGGAGGAATAGGTATTGAAAACAAATCGCTATGTTGTTGCGTTTGCAGGTGTCATGTTTCATTTAATGATTGGTTCCGTTTATGCTTGGAGTGTTTTTACTAATCCAATTGCAAAACAAAATGGTTGGGCAGAATCCTCAGTCGCTCTTGCATTTAGTATCGCTATTTTCTTCTTGGGAATGTCAGCCGCCTTTATGGGCAAAGTCGTTGAAAAAATAGGCCCTAGACTAACGGGAACTATTGCTAGCTTTCTTTACGGAACTGGAACCATTATGACTGGTTGGGCTATCCATCAAAATTCAATTTGGCTATTATATCTCTCATATGGTGTCATAGGCGGCTTAGGACTGGGAGCAGGATACGTTACCCCTGTATCAACAATTATTAAATGGTTTCCAGACAAACGCGGTTTAGCAACGGGGTTAGCTATTATGGGATTTGGTTTTGCAGCAATGCTGACTGGTCCTGTTGCTCAACAGCTAATGGCTAGTGTTGGTCTTGAACAAACATTCTATCTCTTAGGAACATTTTATTTTGTTATTATGCTGCTCGCTGCACAGTTTATTGTTCGTCCAAATCTGGCACTATCAAGCACTACTGAAAATAGCATTTCTCAAAAAAAGGGAACACGTCTAACCCGAGGACCGGAGCTAACAGCTAACCAAGCCCTCAAAACTAAATCCTTCACTTTTCTTTGGATAATGTTATTTATCAATATTACATGCGGGATCGGCCTTGTCTCAGCTGCATCCCCCATGGCTCAAAGTATGACCGGCATGTCTGTCCAAACAGCCGCAATTATGGTTGGAATCATAGGCCTTTTCAATGGCTTTGGACGTTTGATATGGGCAACTTTGTCTGATTATATCGGGCGCCCTGCTACTTTCAGTACCATTTTTATTCTCGATATTGTAATGCTTTCAGCCATGCTCATCTTCAAATTACCGCTCCTATTTGTCATTGCATTATGCTTGTTGATGTCTTGTTATGGAGCAGGCTTTTCTGTCATCCCAGCCTACTTAGGTGATGTCTTTGGTACTAAAGAATTAGGAGCTGTTCATGGATATGTACTGACAGCATGGGCTGCTGCCGGAGTTGTTGGACCATTACTATTATCATTAACACATCAACTGTTCCACAATTATACTTTGACATTAGCTGCCTTTATTTTGATTGATCTATTGGCACTGCTAATCTCATTCTGGATACAACGAGATTTCATTAAAGCCAGCAAATTAATAAAAAGCAAATCATAAAAAACTACTTTAAAGCGCATTAAATTATTAAAAACTAAGACAAAATTGCATAAAAAAGAGTCTAAAACAGCATGAGCCGTAAAGTGCAAGACAAAATTGAATATTTTTAAACTGCTAAGGCATGTTCCCTGTATTCGCAGGGAGTCATGCCTTTTGTTTTCTGTGATATTCGTCGATTGTTAAACCAATCGACGTAATTCTTTGTGATTTCCTTGAATTCTCCAATAGGTTCTGTTGCAAAGTTTTCCAAAAAATCTATTTTAGTGTAAAATTGAGAAAAAAGACAGAGAGGACAGAGTAATGAATCATTTTAAAGGCAAACAATTCAAAAAAGACGTCATTATTGTCGCTGTTGGTTACTACCTGCGTTACAATCTAAGCTATCGTGAAGTTCAGGAATTGTTATATGATCGTGGAATAAATGTTTGTCATACTACGATTTATCGTTGGGTGCAAGAGTACAGCAAAGTCCTCTATTATCTTTGGAAGAAGAAAAATAGACAATCCTTCTATTCATGGAAAATGGACGAAACCTATATCAAAATTAAGGGACGTTGGCATTATCTTTATCGTGCAATTGATGCGGACGGCTTAACCTTAGATATCTGGTTACGAAAGAAACGGGATACGCAAGCAGCCTATGCTTTCTTAAAACGACTCCATAAACAGTTTGGTGAGCCGAAAGCAATTGTGACCGATAAAGCACCTTCTCTTGGCTCCGCCTTTAGAAAGTTACAGAGTGTGGGTTTATATCCTAAGACAGAGCACCGAACTGTGAAGTATCTTAACAATTTAATAGAACAAGATCATCGACCTTTTAAACGACGAAATAAATTTTATCAAAGTCTCCGTACAGCCTCTTCCACGATTAAGGGCATGGAGACCATTCGAGGAATATATAAAAAGAACCGAAGAAATGGAACGCTCTTCGGCTTT
>NZ_JBFAKB010000079.1:0-2693 GCF_040655495.1 Nonomuraea sp. NPDC050404 | reverse complement strand
GTGCGGGTGGACGGCGCGGGCGCCACCCACGACCTGCTCACCCACCTTGAAGCGCTGAACACCACCCGCCGCACGGTGCGCTACCTGGTCGGCTGATGCTTCTTTCAGAACTTCAATTTGAGATTCTAATTTTTGTTCAAAAGTACTGACACGTGCATACCCAATTTTCATATTTTGACCTCTATTAATAACCCTAAGTTGTGAGTGATGTTATCCTTAAATCTTAGAGTCACTATTGTATAATTTAGACAAAGGACAAAAACATGCAAAAACGCTACTCAAAAGAATTTAAAGAAACCCTTATCGCCTTCTATCATTCTGGTCAATCCGTCACCCAGCTGTCTAAAGAATACGACGTGGCCCCTGCAACAATTTATAAATGGATAGACCTCTACTCTAAATCTAATGAAAGCTCCGTCTCTAAAGCTGATTTTCTAGAATTAAAAAGACAACTGGCTAAAGTTAAGGAAGAACGAGACATCTTAGAAAAAGTATTGACCATATTCGCCGAGAAAAAGAAGTGAGTGCTGCGGATATGGCTCAAACCATACAAACTTTAGCACTCAATGTCAGACTAAGCTGTCAACTCCTTGGTGTTACTGAATCAAGTTATTATGAACGGATTAACCGACATCCATCTAAAACTCAATTAAGGAGACAATACCTGTCACTCAAAATTTCTCAACTCTTCAATACTAACCGAGAAATCTATGGTGCTCCTAAAATTCATCATCTTCTACTTAAACAAGGGGAAAAAGTCGGGTTAAAACTGGTACAGAAGCTAATGAAACAACTTCAACTCAAGTCTGTAGTCATTAAGAAATTTAAGCCTGGATACTCACTAAGTGATCACATCAATCGAAAAAATTTCATACAGACTGAACCTACAAAGAAAAATAAGGTTTGGTCAACCGACATTACTTATATTCCTACTCACCAAGTATGGGCTTATCTCTCAACCATTATGGATCGTTATACTAAAAAAGTCATTGCTTGGGATTTGGGCAAGCGAATGACTGTAGAATTAGTGCAAAGAACTTTAAATAAGGCCATTAAATCACAAGACTATCCAGAAGCTGTTATTCTTCATTCTGACCAAGGAAGCCAGTATACGAGTCTAGAGTATGAAGAGTTACTTAAGTATTATGGGATGACTCACTCTTTCAGTCGAAGGGGATACCCTTATCATAATGCCAGTCTTGAATCTTGGCATGGACATTTAAAAAGAGAGTGGGTGTATCAATTTAAATATAAGAACTTTGAAGAAGCCTATCAGAGTATTTTCTGGTACATCGAAGCCTTTTATAATTCAAAACGAATCCATCAAAGTTTAGGGTATCTTACACCTAATCAATTTGAAAAGGTAAGTGCTTAAAATAAATAGATTAAAATTCTACGTTTGTTACTCTAAAAACTTGACTTAACGTCATCAATAAAGAATATAAAAAACTAAAGAATAAAAAGTCCAAAACAGAGCAACATGAAAAATAAAACAATAATAAAAGCAGTTTTTAGTATGATTACTGCTTTTATTATTTCCTCCAAAACTGTTGTTTTACCTTTGTGTCGGTAGATTGTCGTTCTTTTGTCGTCTATCTGTCGTGTACATGTTTAAAAAAATAGTTTATTATATATTCATGAATAAATATAGAGTTGCTGAGTTAAGAAAAAAAAGAGGTTGGACGCAAGAAGTACTGGCTGAAAAAGCAAATATAACTGTTAGAACGGTTCAGAGAATAGAAAATGGAACGGATGTTAGTTTAGATACTTTAGCCTCAATATCTAATGCTCTTTTAGTTCCAGTAAGTGAACTATTTGAAAGCATTGAGGAAGAAGCAAAAGAGGTAGAAATCATGGATATGTCTAAAGAACAGCTTATTCAACTGAAATATAGACAAACTATAACCGTCTCAATTACTTTATTGGTTATAGCAGCTATACTTTTGGTTATGTCAATTTTAGGTGTTGAAATTAATGAATTAGCATCTGGCTATAATACTACACTTTCTTGGCTGGCATGGGTAAGTTTATTATTATTGTTAATAGGTCTAGCAAATTATTATTTAGGAGTTAAATTAAATGAAATGCTTGACCAAAAGTACCCTCTTACTAAGGGCATAAAATTAAAAGAAAAAAAAGAACGCTTTGAAAACTTTTGGCAATTTTTTTCAATTTATTGGTGGATGATTTTCCCAATTTTTGGTTTTATAACTTGGTTCATTTCTTTCTTTAATAATCTATAAAGTTTTTGTTATCGAGCGGAGAGACAATATAATGATTAAAAAAAAGTCACATTTTTTTGTAGCTTTTTTTGGCTTTACCATGGTAAACCCGTTGCTTGCCCAGTCTTGAAAAAGTTACTGGCAAGCAACGGGTTTGTGTACACAACCCTCAAAAAGTAACGTTACGTACATTTTTGTTTAGGAGTACCTAATACAATACCCTTTAAAAAGAGTGTTTTGAATAAAACTCGCTTTCGCTCGTGGTAACGTTGAATGGATAAATTTTTTATCTCATATTTTAAAAAATAAATTGATAAATTGAGATTTTAATGTTGACAAAAAATTTAAAATTAAGAAATCCAGAGGATAGAAAAGCTCAAACACAAAGATAAGTCTTGAAAATAAAATAAAAACCACGTACCAGGAGTGCTCGGCGGTGTTCTCCCGTCGCGAACCGTCGATGAGATGGTT
>NZ_JBFAKB010000078.1:0-2778 GCF_040655495.1 Nonomuraea sp. NPDC050404 | reverse complement strand
TGGCTACCCGGCGTATGTTGTGCAACACCGCTGTTCCGCGTAGTTTTAGGCCCTTTTGCAGCTTGCGCCACCGTCGGCGCAGCTCAGGAGGGCTGGGGAACGTTGCAAAGTATCTTAAAAAGGCAGTTGATCAGTATTTGCCAACTGTGAAATTACAAGACCTTGACCAACCAGAACGTGCAAGTGTTCGAGGTAAAGGAGCAAGCCATGAGTGAGAATCTAAAAACGATCAAAGAGCTTGCGGATGAGTTGGGTGTATCAAAAAAGAAAATTCATTATCAAGTATCTAAATTAGATAGTAATTTGATACAGAGATTAGACGGTACTATCTATCTTAACAACGCTGCTATAAAAGTGATTAAAGGGAATATTGGATATGTCCCTAAAACTAAATTAGATAGTGTTGGTGTCCAAAATAGACAGTATTTAGATACCAAATTAGACACCGTAAATACAAGTTTAATTGATGAAAAAAATGAACGAATCAATTATCTAAAAGAGCAAATAAAGAATAAAGATAATCAAATATCTGTTAAAGACGAACAGATAAAAAGTTTAGTAGACGTACAAAAACAAACTCAAAATCTTTTAGATCAGCAACAACGACTAGCCTTACAAGATAAAAAGTTGTTAGAAGAATACAAAGCAGAAAATGACAGCTTAAAAGCTCTCAAAATGCCCTCACAGGAAACAGAATTCAAACACTTAGACAATCAATATAAAGATGAAGTGAACGCTCTTAAAGAGAAGTTGGAAAATTTGCAGGAACAAATCAAAGATCAAAAAAGGATAGAAGAACAAGAAAAACCAAGAAAATGGTGGGGACTATGGCGAAAATAGATGATTCAGTTAAAAAGAAAGTTCCAGAATTAAGGTTTCCGGGATTTACGGATGATTGGGAAGAGCGTAAGTTAGGAGAATTATCTAATATTGTTGGTGGTGGAACACCAAGTACATCGAACCCTGAATACTGGGACGGTGATATTGATTGGTATGCACCAGCTGAAATTGGAGAACAAAGTTATGTTAGTAAAAGTAAAAAGACTATTACTGAACTAGGTCTAAAGAAGAGTTCAGCTCGAATTTTACCAGTAGGAACCGTCTTATTTACTTCTCGTGCTGGTATCGGAAACACCGCTATATTAGCCAAAGAAGCTACAACTAATCAAGGGTTTCAATCAATTGTTCCTGATCAAAATAAACTTGATAGTTATTTTATTTTTTCAAGAACTAATGAGCTCAAGCGATATGGGGAAGTCACCGGTGCAGGATCTACTTTTGTTGAGGTTTCAGGTAAGCAAATGTCGAAAATGTCGATTATGGTACCTGAACTTTCAGAACAACAAAAAATCGGGTCATTCTTTAAACAGTTAGACGATACTATCGCTCTTCATCAACGTAAGTTAGATTTATTGAAAGAACAGAAAAAAGGCTTTTTACAAAAGATGTTCCCTAAAAATGGTGCCAAAGTTCCTGAATTGCGATTTGCGGGGTTTGCTGACGATTGGGAAGAGCGTAAGTTATCTGACGTAGCTAATCACAGAGGCGGAACAGCTATTGAAAAGTATTTTGACAAATATGGTGTATACAAAGTTATTTCAATTGGTAGCTATGGATTAAATAGCCAATACGTTGATCAAAATATTCGCGCAATATCAAATGAAATTACAGATGGACGAGTTGTTAATTCTGGAGAGCTCACCATGGTGCTAAATGATAAAACTGCTAATGGAACAATTATTGGAAGAACTTTACTGGTAGAAAAAGATAACGAATATGTTATCAATCAACGAACTGAAATTATTTCTCCGAAAGAAAACTTTGATTCTAATTTTGCATATACCATACTTAATGGTCCTTTTAGAGAAAAAGTTAAACGAATTGTTCAGGGGGGAACGCAAATATATGTTAACTATCCTGCAGTTTCTAATCTAAATCTAGAGCTACCTAAGATTGAAGAACAACAAAAAATAGGCTCTTTCTTTAAACAGTTAGATGACACTATCGCTCTTCATCAGCGTAAGCTAGATCTTCTCAAAGAGCAGAAAAAAGGATTTCTACAAAAGATGTTCGTTTAGGGTCTATAATTAGATAATAACCCCTAAGAAATTAACCAAAAACAGCCCTTATACTTACAAGATATAATTATAGGGGCTGTTTTTTACAAATTTATAAAAAATAAAGCATTTATATAAATGTTTTATTGACAAACAAAATGTTTTATTGACAAACAAAATAGGATGTGATATCCTTTATATGAATATAAATGAAAGGACATAATTAAAATGTCAAAGAATATCCAATTAACCCTAACTGATTTGCAGTATGAAACCTTGCTAAAAAAAGCAGGAAGCTTCTCTATCCAGCAATATCTGATTAAAAAAGAATTTCCAAACCACGAATTTTCTCATTGGTTTAACGAAATAACTGGACTAATTGAAAAACTTCCACCTGACACAAACTTTTCACTAAAAACTTTATTATCTGTAAATTGGGAAACTATTCCTAAAGGAGTACGCCTATCAATAGGAAAACAATTTCTAAAAGAAGTCAATGAAGGAAGTATTCGAGCAGTAAAATATGTAAAAAAAGACTCTGCCAATACTACCATCTACAAAAAAACACTTTAAAAAACTTCGCAACAGAACCTATAATATCCTTCTAACTATATAATAACTTGAAAATTACTAATTTATCTGTACTGTAGTATATTAGAATTGAAGGAATTGTAAATAGAATAGTTATTTGATATACTTTAGAAAATACATGTTAATAATG
>NZ_JBFAKB010000077.1:0-3235 GCF_040655495.1 Nonomuraea sp. NPDC050404 | reverse complement strand
CGGGCGCCACCGCCTCCGGTCTGGTCTCGGCGACCGTACGGGCGGCCTGGGCCTGTACGACGATGCCGGTGATGTGGTGGGATCCAAGCTGGTTTATTACTTTTGTAGGCATTGGGGTAATATCGGCAACATCACCAGATTTCGGTCTTGAAGTGGGTAAAGTTGTGGTTTGGATAACATTACTCTTTTACTTTATTCTTCTTCCCATTGTTATGCATAGAGTTTTCATTTTACGAAAAATGCACAAATCTTTACTTCCTTTGATTACAAATATCACGGCACCAGGTTCACTTGGTTTAGTAGGATACCTCACTGTTGTAGAAGCAAAATCTAAAATATTCGTTATCTTTTTATTTATTTTATCGCAAGCTATCTATTTTATAACTTTAGGCTTGCTGACAAAACTTTTGAGAAGTGCCTTTTATTCTAGTTATGCTGCCTTTACATTTCCTCTCGTTATTTCTGCAACTGCGGTAAATTTAACAAGTAAACTCAGCGTTTTTCAGTTCCTGAATTTAGAATTATTAGCGAATATGGAAATCCTTATAGCAATTGCAATCGTTACTTATGTGCTTATCAGATACTGTATTTTTTTAGGTTCAAAATTAATTCAGATTATGTCTGAAAAATATTCTCCTGAAAGTATTTAAAAATAAATTATCGATAAAAATTACCACTAGGTCAATGATCTAGTGGCTTTTTATTTTGCTTTAAAAATAGAGTATATCAAGCTCAATAGAGCCTTAAGAAATCCTTTATAAATGAGGCAATAATTTTAAAAAAGCCTATAAAAAAAGGGACACATTGTGTTATAATTAGAACGCTGCGTGCTTTTTTTCTTTAAATAAACCCGAATTGCTAGTTAATTTCATTGGAAAATAAATAAGTCGTGCTATCCTAATCTTAAACCACTAAGCATTAGAAAGCGCACGACTTATATGACTTATAATAGCACACTTCCAAAAGTTTTTGTTTATTTACTGACAACCATTGAGACGCTTTATCAAACGAGTGTTCCCCTTGAGGTTCAAAACCGAAAGAACGTCCATCTCGCAACATCAGATTGCTTAGTTATCGCTTGTTACCTATGGGGCGTACTGCATTTTAGTGAAACGCTTAAAGCTAAGCACCAACTTGCTCAAAGTTTATTTCCTAATTTCCTAGAATATTCTCGCTTTGTCCGCCGTTGTAATGCCCTCTTACCGAGTATCCAAGTCATTCGCCAAGCACTCGTCTTTAAAGAGGTTGAAGGAATGAGTGTATCCATTATTGACAGCTTCCCCATTCCTTTGTGTCAGCCTATTCGTAACTTCAGAAGCAAAGTTCTTGGAGATGATGCCAATGCTGGCTACGATGCTACAAAGGGACAGTACTTCTATGGATGTAAATTTCATGCTTTAGTCAGTGAATCAGGCTATGTCATAGACTACACAATTACTCCTGCTTCAATGGCTGATCGTTCAATGACCGAGGAAGTGTTGAGTCAATTTGGGACACCAACAGTCCTTGGAGATATGGGATATCTAGGTCAGTCACTGCATGATAGGCTGGAATTAAAAGGAATTGATCTAATTACACCTGTCAGGAAGAACATGAAGCAAAAGAAAATCCTTTTCCCTAATTTTTCAAAACGTAGAAAAGTGATTGAGCGAGTTTTCTCTTTTTTGACAAATCTAGGAGCTGAGCGTTGTAAAAGTCGTTCGCCTCAAGGTTTTCAATTGAAATTAGAGATGATACTTTTAGCGTATTCTTTACTGTTAAAATCAGCTAAATCACTGGAACCAGAGACTTTAAGATATTCTATCGGGTATCAAGTCATGTCTAAATAATCAACTAGCAATTCGGGTAGGTCAATGTTCTTTTATATTTGAGCGTCCATAAAATGGTCATTTTATGGACACTCTTCTTTTCTTATTAAAATTCTCAAAAACATTTATATTTATTGTTCATAAACCCGTGATTTATTCTATGTTCATTTATATATATATTTCTAAGTTATGATACAATAAATTAAAATGAAGGAGAAAAAAATGAATATCGGATATGCACGAGTTTCAACTGGACTTCAAAATTTAGATTTACAAAAAGATAGTCTCAAAAAATATAACTGTGAAAAAATATTTACTGATCATATGTCAGGAAGTAAAAGAGAAAGACCTGGATTAAAATCCGCCATCGAATTTTCTCGTCCTGGTGATACGATTGTTGTTTGGCGATTGGATCGACTAGGTAGAAATATGGAAGATCTCATTAATATTGTTAATTCTCTTAATAATAAAGGGGTAAGTTTTCATAGTCTACAAGAAAATATTACAATGGATAAATCAAGTTCGACTGGACAATTGATGTTTCATTTGTTTGCGGCTTTTGCGGAATTTGAGCGAAATCTTATTTTGGAGCGTTCTGCCGCTGGTAGAGAAGCCGCACGTGCAAGAGGAAGGCTTGGAGGAAGACCTGAGAAATTTTCAGAGAAAGACATAATGCTTCTTAAAACCTTGGTAGAAAGTGGTACGCCGATTAAGTCGATTGCGGATTCTTGGGGAGTTTCAAGAACCACAATTTATAGATATATTAATAAGTTTTAGAATAAAATAAAAGACCAGCTCACAACGATTAAGGTGCAAGCTGGTTTAATTTTTTTACTTTGGTATAATTAGTAACTCATACTAATTTTACAATCTTCGATAAGATATTGACTGATATTTCTAACAAAAGATTTCAAGCGTTCCTTTTTGTTATGTAAATCTAACGCTGGTTGATTTTCCCAATTTTCTGCAATTACATATTGAGTACTGTCTTGGACAACGAACTGAACCAACTTTGCAATATGTCGCTTTCAGTGAATCTTGGGCGAAATGAATATGAATTCTCTCCAAGGTCAATAAGTTAAGCAAGATACAAAAAGCTTATCATTATGATAAACTTTTTACGTTTTCAGTTTAAGTATTGCATATTTTCAACTCGTTTTTCCGACCATTTGTGGCATACTTTTAACAATTCTACTTTTTGTTCTTCATTCAATTGCTCGAAGTAAGCTCGTGGGTCATTGGGGACATGATTGGGGATAACTCCCATCAGATATCCTGGTGGAAGTTGGAAGTATTGGGACAAAACTAAAGCAATTTTATTAGCAATAGCTTTTCCTAAAGTTTTCATAATTCCTCCTCTATCAATAATATAACAAGCATAATTATAACCCTTTTGAGAGAAGTTGAAAAGTTTGAGCTAAAAATTC
>NZ_JBFAKB010000076.1:0-3378 GCF_040655495.1 Nonomuraea sp. NPDC050404 | reverse complement strand
CGCTATTTTAATGCCATTAGAACTAAAGAAAATGAAATAACCAATTACGAAAACTATTTATTTGGGTCAATGAAAAATATGTTTGCGGAATACTGGAATAATCAAGCGCTCAAACAAAGATTAAACTCAAACGAAACAAATAAAGAGAACCTAAATATGGATGATTCTGTTTGGTCTAATTCTAATTATGAGAATGAAACCAATCAAAATGATTTAGCTCGTCTTGAAAGAATTAAACTTGAAGCTCTAGCGAAAATCAATTCTAAAGCAACATGATTCAGAGTACTATTTTAATAAAAAAAGTGAAAATCAATAATTATTGTCACTTTTTTTATACTTTTTCAATTGGAGTAAAGGCTTCAATAACTTTTCCAATGATTTGAGTATTTTCATCTCTTGGAAGAAGAATATCAGGAAATAGTCGATTGCCTTCAAAATCTATATCATCATTCAAAGAGACAAGTCTAATATAATCATCTTCCACATAAACAGAACCGACTAACTCAAACAAAAAGTTTTTTACAAGAAAGTTCAAAAAAAATGGGAAGAGTACGAAAAAGAAATTGAGAAACAACAAGCTGAAGATGAACAAGTGATTTATTCAGTAGCAATGGAACCAGCACTCAAAGAAGCAATTAAAATAGCAGGAAAGAAGAAAGGTAAACTTCAAGGCGGAGCAAAGGCTGTTATAAGAGAAGCCTTAATAGAGCATTTCAAGAAGAATAAAGATTACTTTAACTAAAGTTATAGTTTTATGTTAGAGAGGAGTCAACTCAATGAATAAAACGCCATCAGAATGCTTTTAAAAGGGCTTAAAAGGCAAAATATGAGCTTATAGGACGATTCAAGCATTAAAGGGAGTGAAAAATTCATTTTTCAATTTCTTTAGTGCTTTTTCGTTGGTTTGCTCAACGACAGGAGCATTATTTTTTACTTTGTAAAAAATAGAGTTTTTTCAAAACTCAAATAAAAAAGTCCGGTCTTAAATTTTAAAAAACAAAAATTTTAGATCCGACTTGTTTTATTGTACACTTATCAGAATTTTCAACGGACTAAATTTCAAAATCATCATCACGTGCTTTATGTTTTGGACTTTGATTTTTTTGATAGGCTTCTAATCGCTGTTCTGATTTTTGATAGTATTGAATGTTTTTATCGACTTTATATAAAGTATCTCTTAAATCATCACGTTCAAGTTTTAGATTTTTTATTGTATCTCTGATAGTGGTATCTACATAATCTAAACTTTTGTTTTGTTCGACATACTCTATAATCTTTGTATTTAATTTATCTAATTGCTTTTCTGTTTCTTGATAGGTGGCTTTTAAGTCCTTTCCTATGGTTTCAAAACTTCTATCAAAACCAAGTCCTTGACTAATCAAGAAATCGAACTCATGAAAGACTTGTTTGAGTTTGATATTGGCATTGTCAGAATAAAGAGGGACATTTCCACTTTGTCGTTGTAGATTTTTAGCAACAGTTGTTCCATACATGATTTTATGGTTTGCCGGACTTTTCTTATCAAGATAAGAAAATCGGTCTTTATTTTTGATAAAGACTTGATAATCGCCATTTTCTAATTTATCGACACAACGTGCAGGTATCTTTATTGTCGCTTCTTTATCTAAAACAGTATCAATCGTTACGTATAAAAAATTTTCAGTTTCTTTCTCAATTTGCCAATCTTCTACCAAAATTGAAATTTCTTTTTCTTGTCCTTTTTCTTGAATGCTTTCTTTGTCTTTCCAAAGTTTCACGACTTCCTCAACTGAATAACCAATGGTATTTTTTTCTATCCGTTCTTTGAGATTTTCTTTTAAAAATTTATCATTTTTTAAACTTCTATCTCTAATTTTTTTGGTTTGTTCGCTTCCCTCTAAAAGATAAGTGGTATATTTTTTTGTGTCGTCCACTTTTAAATTTAAGGCTCTTGCTTTTTCTTTAAAATCTTCCCAAGTGTGAGAATGGTTCATTAAAAATTCAAGTTTGTTTTTAATCTCTTTTCGGTAAGAATTTTGAGCAAGATAGACCAAATAATTTTTGTGAGAGTTTCCTAATTTTTGTTCAGGACGGACAATAATTTTACAACCATATTCTTTAGAAATGTTATCAGAAATTTCTTTCAATCGTTCCAAATCATTTTTGTTTTGTTGAAATTTATTTAAAGTTAAAGGGTCAGTTGCATTAAGCACAATATGATTATGGAGGTGTGGCTTATCGGTATGAGTAGCAATAATAAATTCCGCAGAATTTCCGAGATATTCTTTCATGGTTTTTCAACCAATTTCATGAACTTGTTCAGGGGTTAAATGGTCATCAGGAGAAAAAGATTGGACAAAATGATAACCAAACCTTTCGTTTTTTCGTGGCTTGTTTTTTAAAGCGATAGCCATTGTTCGTGTCGCTAACATTTCATCACAGGTTGAATGAATATCTAAAATATTTTGACCGGAAACATATTCAAAGTCATTTGTTTTTTCGGAGTTCATCACATAATCAATGAGTTGGTTTAAATCTTTTGAAGAATGAACTGTTCCGTTCGATTGTTTTGGCATATAACTCACTGTCATTTTTACTACCTCTCCGAAATATAATGAACCACTTTTTGAATTTTTTCTTCCAAACTTTCTAACTGATTTTGATAATCAGACATCAAACTTTCAGTCTGATTATTTTTATTTTCGTTTAAATGTTTAGCAATTTGATTGATATTATTTCCGATACGTTT
Source organism: Nonomuraea sp. NPDC050404 (assembly GCF_040655495.1). Taxonomy (NCBI): domain Bacteria; kingdom Bacillati; phylum Actinomycetota; class Actinomycetes; order Streptosporangiales; family Streptosporangiaceae; genus Nonomuraea; species Nonomuraea sp. NPDC050404. The sequence goes on along the minus strand of NZ_JBFAKB010000076.1, from coordinate 650 downwards.
TAGTTCAGATTTTGTCGCAGAAATTTCAGAAATAATATTTTTATATTCTGAAAAATCAATAGAAAAAATCTCTTTATTGCAACAGGCTCGTCTAGCAAAAATAGAAAAATTAGTGATACCAGTTTTTCTCATCATCAATTTAATTCTTTCGTTCTCTTTTTCATTTACACGAAATTTTTTCTGTATACTTCTCTCACGATTTTCAATTATTTTCATCTTGTCAACCTCACAAATATCTGTCAACTCTAAAAGCTCAAAATAGGGGGTTAGTGTCTTTAGTGAACTTCGCACTTGGGTACCCAAGTACAGTAAAAAGTATTCATCTTTCACTCACAAAATCTAAAATTTCCAATTTTATTTTTGTTCGTTTCAGACGAATCTTTTTATTTTTGGTGGTGTCCCCCAATCCCCCTTTTTGAAAAAAATTAGAGCTTAATTTCAAATTCTTTTAAGACATCTTCGTATAAATCTTTGACTTCAAAACACAAATTTTTAACTTCATCTTCGGTCAAAGTTTGAACATATTTTTTTGCGTTAATGTAATTATGAACTTATCACTCCATTCAAGAAGACCCTCGGCGAGGCCCTGTACGTGGCCTCCCGCCTGCGGCACGCGCCTCCCGAGGTGGTCAGGGTCGGCTGGACGTGGA
>NZ_JBFAKB010000075.1:0-3701 GCF_040655495.1 Nonomuraea sp. NPDC050404 | reverse complement strand
ATCAAACTGCTTCACTAACCGCTTAAGAAAAGCATAGGCTGCTTGTGTGTCCCGTTTTTTACGTAACCAAATATCCAAGGTTAAACCATCTGCATCGATGGCTCGATACAAATAATGCCATTTTCCTTTAATTTTGATGTACGTTTCATCCATTTTCCATGAATAAAAGGATTTTTTATTTTTCTTTTTCCAGAGATGATAGAGGACTTTACCGTATTCTTGTACCCAACGATAAATAGTTGTGTGACAAACGTTAATCCCACGATCATAAAGGAGTTCTTGAATTTCACGATAGCTTAGATTGTAACGCAGGTAATAACCAACAGCGACAATAATCACATCTTTTTGAAATTGTTTACCTTTAAAATAGTTCATTGATATATCCTCGCTGTCATTTTTATTCATTTTACACTAAAATAGACTTATCAGAAAACTTTGCAACAGAACCGATTTCTCAATCTTAGGTTTCACGATTTCAACATCACGAATTTCAACTGTCAACTGTTTTTCCTCACCAGTTTTAGTTTTTCCTGTTACTTGCATAAAGACTCTCCTTGCTATTTCACTAATATAAGAACGCAAACTCTGACATTTGCGCCCCTAAAATAAAAAAGACCTAAGTCGTTTTAATATACTTAAGTCTTCACTACTCAAAATAGAATAATTTTTCAAATTCTATATCCAACGCTATACAAAGTAATAATGCTAATTTAGCAGATGGAACGTACTCATAGGTTTCTATATTGCTAATTGTCTGTCTCGAAACACCAACAATTTTAGCCAAATTACTCTGGTTTATTTGTTTTTCAGCACGAGCCACTTTTAACCTATTCTTTAACTCAAGTTTTCCTTTATCCCTCATTTAAAAATTCCACTCATTAAATTCCAGCCCATCACAGAAACAGCAATTAATAATACTACAATTACTATGATGTTAGTCATCGACCTCTTCTTTTTGAACAGATATATTTCATGTCCCAAAGCCAAAAGTAATAACATAAAAAACAAATCGTCTATAGATTCATTTTTTAGCAACCTAATTGTGAAAATAAACAGCCAAGCAAGTAACAACATAATATAGTGTACTATTGACATATTTCTCCACTTCGATAGTTTACCCTCATCTTGACTTTCTTGTTGTGCCATTTGTAAAATCTTCTTATTATTCATTTCTTCTCTTCCTCTCTATGAATAAAGTATAACACTTTACAAGTAAACTTGTCAACTATATAAGCAAACTTGTTAAAGATATAAGTAAACTTGTCAAAAACAAAGTATGAAAAGTCCGTAAAAAATTAAGAAGCTCTCAATCATATAATTGGTTCTGTTGCAAAGTTTAAAAATCAAATACAAGGTTTATAATCCTTCTTGTTCTTAATCTAATATTCCCATTAAGACCTTAATCTCAGTAGATACCGAAAATCCGAAGAGCGTTCCATTTCTTCGGTTCTTTTTGTATATTCCTCGAATTGTTTCCATGCCCTTAATCGTGGTTGAGGCAGTTCGTAGACTTCGATAAAATTTATTGCGTCGTTTGATTGGTCGATGGTCTTGCTCAATGAGGTTATTGAGATACTTCACGGTTCGATGCTCTGTCTTAGTATATAAACCGTTACTCTGTAACTTTCTAAATGCAGAACCAATAGAGGGCGCTTTATCCTTGACAATTACTCTTGGTTGACCAAACTGTTTATGTAGTCGTTTCAAGAACGCATAAGCAGCTTGAGTATCCCGTTTCTTGCGTAGCCAGATGTCTAAAGTCAATCCATCCGCATCAATTGCACGATAGAGATAATGCCAACGACCTTTGATTTTGATGTACGTTTCATCCATTTTCCATGAATAAAAGGATTTTTTATTTTTCTTTTTCCAAATTTGATAGAGTAGTTTGCCATATTCTTGCACCCAACGATAAATCGTCGTATGAGAAACGTTAATGCCACGATCATATAAGATTTCTTGAACTTCACGATAGCTAAGGTTATAACGAAGATAGTAGCCCACGGCTACAATAATCACATCCTGCTGAAATTGCTTTTCTTTAAAATGATTCATCGTCATTCCTCCTGCTATCTTTTTCTATTATTCTACCTTATTTGATAGTAGATTTAAAACTTTGCAACAGAACCCTATATTCGTTACAATGGTTATGGGAAGTTTTTCAAAAGGTTAAGAAAAGCTTACGGGGGTTTTTGAAATCAAAAAGTAGTAGGGGACGATAAAATGAAACATACACACAAAATCATATTGGCTGTCACTTCTGTATGCACTGTTATTATTCTAGGTGTAAGTATCTTTTTTGTTACACAAGCAGTAACAAACAATAAATTAGAAAACACTAGTCAAACAACTCAACACTCAAGCAGCAGCTCAAAACCTGTTGAAGATAAACAAACGACGAAACAGCTTGATCAAGCAAAACAGCTTGCTGCAAGTTATCATTATGATGAAGCCATCGCCTTACTTGAAAAAGACGACGCCAAAGAAGCGCAACAATTGTTAGCAACTTTGAAAAAAGAAAAAGAATCCTTGGTAAAATGGGAAGACCCGACCAAAATCTCACACGTCTTCTTTCATAGTCTGATTGTTGATCCAGCTAAGGCTTTTCATACCCAGCAAGCACAAGGGTATAAAGATTATATGGTCACTATTTCCGAATTCAATAAAACCATTGATCAGTTATATAAAAATAACTATGTTCTTGTTAATCTAAATGGATTAGTCAAAAAAGGAACAGATGGAAAACTGACCTTTACAGGTGTTTCTCTTCCAGAAGGAAAGAAACCGTTAATTCTTTCGCAAGACGATGTCAGCTATTATGAATACATGGACAATTCAGGATTTCCAAGTAAGTTGATTGTCGATAAACAGAACCAAATCAAGAATATTTATATCGACAATAAGAAGGAAACTGTTGGTGACTATGATATGGTTCCATTGATCGATTCATTCATTAAAAAACATCCCGATTTTTCTTATCAAGGCGCCAAAGGAACATTAGCTTTAACAGGCTATAATGGTGTATTAGGTTACCGTACATCAAAATCAGAATATGGTGATAACGAAAAAACAAACAAAGAAATCGAAGCAGCCAAAAAAGTTGCTGATCAATTAAAGAAAGATGGTTGGAGTTTTGCTTCTCATACTTGGGGACACTTGAATATGACACAAGCTTCTTTAGCCGATATCCAACAAGATAATGAACGTTGGCAAAATGAAGTTGCACCTATTTTAGGCAAAACAAATATTTTGATCTACCCATTTGGCGCTGACATCAGCGATTGGCAACCTTATTCTGAAGCAAATCAAAAATTTGCTTACTTGAAACAACAAGGATTTGATATCTTCTGCAATGTCGATGCCTCAACTCCTGCATGGGGACAACTAGGAACTGACTACTACCGTAACGCCAGAATCAATATTGACGGTATCCGTTTCGAAGCTGACCTAAAAGGAGAAAATCCAATACTTGATCAATTTATCAACGTCAAAGAAGTGTATGACCAAAAAGATCGAGGATAGAGGTTGTGAAAGAAGCGTCCAGCTCCGCCGACAATAAGTAGGAATTAACTATCTAGGAACGCATACCATGCGTAAAACAGGCGCTTATAAGGTCTATACCCAGTCAAACTATAATATTGCGCCCTCGCGGCCCGGCTGGAGGAGCTGGGCGAACGGGTGGCGACGCTGGTCATCGTGGA
>NZ_JBFAKB010000074.1:0-3778 GCF_040655495.1 Nonomuraea sp. NPDC050404 | reverse complement strand
GGAAGGTGCGGCTGGATCACCTCCTTTCTAAGGAATATATACAAAGACGTGAGCATTCAACTTTATTCAGTTTTGAGGGGTTTAGTGATAAACCTAAGCAAGAATCAAATTCTTGATTGTGGGGCCTTAGCTCAGCTGGGAGAGCGCCTGCTTTGCACGCAGGAGGTCAGCGGTTCGATCCCGCTAGGCTCCATTGTCAGACAAGACGTTAAAATCACTTGAACATTGAAAACTAAATAACAATATCTAATAACGATAAATAAACCAAAAGCTGTGAATTTTAAAGAATTTACAAACTTATACTTGAAAAACGATGATTATAAATCATCATGGCAAAGTTAATAAGGGCGCACGGTGGATGCCTTGGCACTAAGAGCCGATGAAGGACGTGACTAACGACGATATTCTAGGGGGAGCAGTAAGTACGCATTGATCCCTAGGTCTCCGAATGGGGAAACCCAGCTGCTACTAGCAGTTATTCATGAGTGAATACATAGCTCATGTAAAGGTAACGCAGAGAACTGAAACATCTAAGTACCTGCAGGAAGAGAAAGTAAAAACGATTTCGTAAGTAGCGGCGAGCGAACGCGAAGAAGGGCAAACCAAGAAGCTTGCTTCTTGGGGTTGTAGGACTGCAACGTGGACTTAAGCATTATAGTCGAATAACCTGGGAAGGTTAATCAAAGAGGGTAATAATCCCGTAGACGAAATAGCGCTTATACCTAGCAGTATCCTGAGTAGGGCTGGACACGCGAAATCCAGTTTGAATCCGGGAGGACCATCTCCCAACCCTAAATACTCCTTAGTGACCGATAGTGAACCAGTACCGTGAGGGAAAGGTGAAAAGAACCCCGAGAGGGGAGTGAAATAGCACCTGAAACCGTGTGCCTACAAGAAGTTCGAGCCCGTTAATGGGTGAGAGCGTGCCTTTTGTAGAATGAACCGGCGAGTTACGTTATGATGCGAGGTTAAGTTGAAGAGACGGAGCCGTAGGGAAACCGAGTCTGAATAGGGCGACTTAGTATCATGATGTAGACCCGAAACCTAGTGACCTATCCATGAGCAGGGTGAAGGTGTGGTAAGACGCACTGGAGGCCCGAACCAGGACACGTTGAAAAGTGTTTGGATGACTTGTGGATAGCGGAGAAATTCCAAACGAACTGGGAGATAGCTGGTTCTCTCCGAAATAGCTTTAGGGCTAGCGTCGAAATGTAAGTGTATTGGAGGTAGAGCACTGTTTGGGTGAGGGGTCCGTCTAGGATTACCAATCTCAGATAAACTCCGAATGCTAATACACATGTTCGGCAGTCAGACTGCGAGTGCTAAGATCCGTAGTCGAAAGGGAAACAGCCCAGACCAACAGCTAAGGTCCCAAAATATATGTTAAGTGGAAAAGGATGTGGGGTTGCACAGACAACTAGGATGTTAGCTCAGAAGCAGCTATCATTCAAAGAGTGCGTAATAGCTCACTAGTCGAGTGACCCTGCGCCGAAAATGTACCGGGGCTAAACATATTACCGAAGCTTTGGATTGATATTTTATCAATGGTAGGAGAGCGTTCTTAACCGCGATGAAGGTATACCGTGAGGAGTGCTGGAGCGTTAAGAAGTGAGAATGCCGGTATGAGTAGCGCAAGATAAGTGAGAATCTTATCCACCGTAAGACTAAGGTTTCCAGGGGAAGGCTCGTCCGCCCTGGGTTAGTCGGGACCTAAGGCGAGGCCGAAAGGCGTAGTCGATGGACAACTGGTTGATATTCCAGTACTAGATATGATCGTGATGGAGGGACGCAGTAGGCTAAGAGATGCCAGTTAATGGATTCTGGTCTAAGCAGTGAGGTGTGAGATGTGTCAAATGCATTTCTCTTTAACATTGAGCTGTGATGGGGAAGCAACTACGGTTGCGAACTCTCTGATGTCACACTGCCAAGAAAAGCTTCTAGCGTAAAGTCATATCTACCCGTACCGCAAACCGACACAGGTAGTCGAGGCGAGTAGCCTCAGGTGATCGAGAGAACTCTCGTTAAGGAACTCGGCAAAATAGCCCCGTAACTTCGGGAGAAGGGGTGCTGGTGTAAAAGCCAGCCGCAGTGAATAGGCCCAAGCAACTGTTTATCAAAAACACAGCTCTCTGCTAAACCGCAAGGTGATGTATAGGGGGTGACGCCTGCCCGGTGCTGGAAGGTTAAGAGGAGTGCTTAGACGTAAGTCGAAGGTATGAATTGAAGCCCCAGTAAACGGCGGCCGTAACTATAACGGTCCTAAGGTAGCGAAATTCCTTGTCGGGTAAGTTCCGACCCGCACGAAAGGCGTAATGATTTGGGCACTGTCTCAACGAGAGACTCGGTGAAATTTTAGTACCTGTGAAGATGCAGGTTACCCGCGACAGGACGGAAAGACCCCATGGAGCTTTACTGTAGTTTGATATTGAGTACCTGTAAGTCATGTACAGGATAGGTAGGAGCCATTGAAATAGGGACGCTAGTTTCTATTGAGGCGTTGTTGGGATACTACCCTTGACTTATGGTTACTCTAACCCGCTGGCATAATCGGCCAGGGAGACAGTGTCTGACGGACAGTTTGACTGGGGCGGTCGCCTCCTAAAGAGTAACGGAGGCGCTCAAAGGTTGGCTCAGATTGGTTGGAAATCAATCGTAGAGTGTAAAGGTAAAAGCCAGCTTGACTGCGAGAGCTACAACTCGAGCAGGTAGGAAACTAGGACTTAGTGATCCGGTGGTACCGCATGGAAGGGCCATCGCTCAACGGATAAAAGCTACCCTGGGGATAACAGGCTTATCTCCCCCAAGAGTTCACATCGACGGGGAGGTTTGGCACCTCGATGTCGGCTCGTCGCATCCTGGGGCTGTAGTCGGTCCCAAGGGTTGGGCTGTTCGCCCATTAAAGCGGCACGCGAGCTGGGTTCAGAACGTCGTGAGACAGTTCGGTCCCTATCCGTCGCGGGCGTAGGTAATTTGAGAGGATCTGTCCTTAGTACGAGAGGACCGGGATGGACTTACCGCTGGTGTACCAGTTGTTCCGCCAGGAGCACGGCTGGATAGCTATGTAGGGAAGGGATAAGCGCTGAAAGCATCTAAGTGCGAAGCCCACCTCAAGATGAGATTACCCATTCGTAAGAATTAAGAGCCCAGAGAGATGATCTGGTAGATAGGCTGGAAGTGGAAGAGTTGCGAGACTTGGAGCGGACCAGTACTAATCGCTCGAGGACTTTACCAAAAGAGTCAAATATAATATGCTTATGGTTTAAAAGTTAGAAGAATTGTTATTTAGTTTTGAATGTTCAAGGTAACATTTAATGATTTGGTCATCATTGCGATGGAGATACACCTGTTCCCATGTCGAACACAGAAGTTAAGTCCATCTACGGCGGAAGTACTTGGGGGTTGCCCCCTGGGAGATAGGCGAGTGGCCAAGTTTTGGGAGTTTAGCTCAGCTGGGAGAGCATCTGCCTTACAAGCAGAGGGTCAGCGGTTCGATCCCGTTAACTCCCATTGGTTGTTTCAGCCATTAAGTGAATAAAGGTTCTGTAGTGTAGCGGTTATCACGTCGCCCTGTCACGGCGAAGATCGCGGGTTCGATTCCCGTCAGAACCGTTAGTAGAAATACTAATGACTCGTTAGCTCAGTTGGTAGAGCATTTGACTTTTAATCAAAGGGTCGCTGGTTCGAGCCCAGCACGGGGGCACGCGATGGCCCGCGCACACGGCCAGCGCCAAGCAGGCGGCCTACCGGGCCGGCGGCCAGGACGTGGTCGTCGACCAGA
>NZ_JBFAKB010000073.1:0-4906 GCF_040655495.1 Nonomuraea sp. NPDC050404 | reverse complement strand
ACAAAAAGAACCCAACGGCACCTGGTGGCCCTGGGAAAACTTCGGCGGCGGCGGCACCGACATCACCACCGGCCACAACGCCGACGGCCGCCTCGTAGTCATCGGCACGAACGAGAGCAGCATCAATCACCGCCACCAGACAGCTGCCGGTCCGCCGTGGTCGGACTGGGCGCAACTGGGCAGGAACAGCCCCGGCATCATCGCCTGAGCCGCTTGAACCGTCTGAAAGTCCGGGCGCAGCGGGCGAAGGCACTTCTGAACTTCACCGTCGGCAGCCGGCAGAGAGGGCGGCGATGGCGTCGCCCTCGAGGGTGGGTGCCTTCTCGCGGTCCAGGAATTCGTCACGGGCGGCCTGCCAGGCGGCCGGGGCGACGCCGGGCGGGCGACCGGGCCGGCAGCGCCGGCAAGTCCGCTTTTCCAGGTGGCCATGCGATCTACTCCGCGCCATCCCTCATCAAGCACTGAAGCGCGCGGCGCAATAACAGACCGCGCACACGAACCACGCTTGCAACTCCCGTTGTCGTACCGCCCTCGTTCCGATGTCGCCCGCGTTTGTGTCGGGACAGCCGCGCAGGTGCCGCCCATCGAGGCTCGGTCGCATCCCGCCCGCCGCAATGGACGCTCTTGATATCTCGGCCCCATTTTCGGACACTGGCTCCTCACCAAGGCCCTATGTGTCCTCGCGGGGGATCGGGTGGATTTCCGGTTACTTGGCGCGCCCGAAGTATGGCTCGACGATCGGCAGCTCACGTTGACCGCGGGCAAGCCCTTGGCTCTGCTCGCCGTCGGCCTGCTGCGCGCCAATCGAGTCGTGTCGGTTTCCGACCTGATCAACGCCGTCTGGGGCAATGCTCCGCCGCCGACCGCGCTGGCGTTGCTGCAGACGTATGTCTCGAATCTTCGTCGTGTTCTGCGCGTCAACGGCCAGCAGGTGATCGTGACTCGGCTGCCCGGCTATTTGTTCAGCGTTGGAAGCGAAGACGTTGACGTCGCCAGGTTTGAGTCGCTGGCCGCCAGGGGGCGCGCGGCCGCCGCGGTGGGGCGGCATGACCAGGCGGCCGAAACGTTGCGGACCGCCCTGGCGCTGTGGCGGGGTCCCGCGCTCGACGGTTTGGAGAGTCCGGTGCTCCGGCAGGCCGCCCACGGTCTGGAGGAGTTACGGCTCATCGTCCTCGAAGAGCGGATCGACGCCGACCTCCGGATGAACCGAATCGGTCCACTGGCCGCCGAGTTGGCCGCGCTCGTCGCGGCGTACCCCTTGCGGGAGACGTTACGCGCGCAGCAGATGCTTGCTCTCTTCCGGCTGGGACGACAAGCCGACGCGCTGGAGGCCTACAGTCAGGCGCGCCGCATGCTCCGGACGGAGCTCGGCGTTGAGCCCGGCCCGGAACTTCGCCGGATACACCAAGCGATCCTGTCCGCGGACGCCTCCCTCGACCTGGCCCTTCCTGTTGCCGCCACCATTGGCCTCGACGCTCCGGACGGGCAAGACGCCGGCTCACCGGTAGGTGACGGCACCCCGTGCGCCCACCCCTCGCCTCAGCCGCCACGCCAGTTGCCGCCGCAGTTCGGCAAGCTGATCGGGCGGGAGAAGGAGATGGCGGAGCTGCGGCGGACGCTGCTGAGCGCCGAGGCCGCCGACCATGCGGTGTGTTGCGTCATCACCGGGAAGGCGGGCAGCGGGAAGACCGCGCTGGCCAACGCTGTGGGCCACACGATCTGTGAGGCGTTCCCGGACGGGCAGCTTCACGGGGTCTTTCGCGGTGGCGGAACGGGAGCCGAGGAAACGCAGGAGATCCTGGGCGCGTTCTTGCGCGCGCTCGGCGAACCCGCCTCGCGACTGCCGGACTCCGTCGAAGAACGCAGCAGCCTGTTCCGCAGCCGGATCGCGGGGCGGCGGATCCTCATTATGCTGGACAACGCTGGGTCAGAGGCCCAGGTCCGGCCGCTGCTGCCGGCGCATGCCGGTAGTGCGGCGATCCTGAGCAGCCGTACCGCGCTGGTGGGTCTGGAGTCCCAGAACACTCTCGGTCTGGACGTACTGGATCCTGACGACGCGCTGCGGCTGCTGGGTAAGCTCGCCGGATCGGGCCGGACGGCGGCCGAGCCGGCGGCAGCGGAGGAGATCGTCCGCCTGTGCGGCGGTCTTCCGCTGGCCGTGCGGACGGCCGGCGCACGGCTCGCGGCGCGGCAGAGCTGGCCACTCAGCGTGCTCGCCAGCAGATTGCGCGACGAACGCCGTCGCCTCGACGAGCTCGTGGCCGGCGATCTTGAGGTCCGGGCCACCCTGCAGCTGAGCTATTCCGGCCTCCCCGATCCCATCCGGTTGGCGTTCCGCCGGCTTGGCTTGATCAGTCCGGCGCAGTTCTCCCCCTGGCTGCTGGCGCCGTTACTCGACGTCACGCTGGTCAAGGCCGAATACTTCGCGGAGCGGCTGACCGACGCGCAGCTCGCGGACGCCGCGGACATCGGCTTGGACGGGCAGGTCCGCTATGCCGTACACGACCTCATCCGGCTGTTTGCCCGCGAGCGTGCCGACGCCGAGGAACCACCCCCCGACCAACGCCGGGCGATCGAGAGGCTGGGGCGTCTCCTGCTGGCCCACGTCACCGAACTGCGCACCGGCGTCCGGAGCGTGGCGAGGGCTGGTCCAGCCCTGACCGATGACCAGCGGGCCTGCACCGTCCCGGCCGCCGAACCGCCGGACGATGCTCATTCGTGGCTCGACCAGGAGCAGTGGACCCTGGTCCACGCCGTCGAGCGGGCCGCTCAGTTCGGCCTGACGTATCTCGCGCGCGAAATGTGCGAGGCGCTGTTGCCCTGGTTCCGGCTGCGCAACAGCTTCGACCTGTGGCTGCACACCCACAGCGCGGCTCTCGCGGCCGCCGAGGGGGCCGGGGACCGGCTCAGCGAGGCCATTCTCCTGCGCGGGCTTGGACAGCTGCATTATGAGCAGGACCTCCTGGACGACGCCGCCGGGTACTATCGCCGTGCGCTGGTGGTGTTCCGTGCTCGCAACGATCGGCGGGGGGAGGCCGGCTGCCTGATCGGGCAGGCCTCTGTCCACCGCGAGCAGGGACGTTTCCGGCAGGCCCTGGAGCTGCTCGAACCGGCCCGTGCGATCTACTCGCGACTGGACGACATGGCCGGCTTGGCCGAGTGCGGGTACGGCTTCGGCCACGTCAGCCGTGAGATCGGCAATTTCGCGGAAGCAGAGGCCGCCCTGGAAGAGGCGCTGGCCGCCTACCGCCAAGTCGACGACTGCCGCGGCGAAGGCATGGCGCTGCGGTCGCTGGCGATGGTGCACCGGGCGAGCGGTGCGCTGGACACGGCTGAACGGCTCTCGGAACAGGCCATCTCCGTGCTCACGGAGATCGGCGACCGGCTGCTTGTCGCCTACGCGACGCAGTGCCTGGGCAAGGTCCGGATCAGGCAGGGGCACGTCGAGCACGCGGCCGCGCTCCTGGCGCAGGCTCACGAGGTGTGCACGGACTTCGGCGACGGTTTTGGTGTAGCACTGTCCACACGCACCATCGGTGAACTGCACCTGGCAAAGGGCGAGCTGGACCTGGCCGTGGCCCACCTGAGCGGCGCTCGCGAGCGGTGGGTGGCACTACGCCTTGACCTGTTCCGGGCCCGCACCGACCGGGACCTGGCGCAGGCCCACCGGCGACGTGGCGATCTCGCCGCCGCGCGGAAGCTGGAATCATCCGCGCTGGCGACTTTCCAGCGGTACGGCAGCCGTGAACGGCTCGAACCACCCGCCGCTGAAGGGTGACTGAAGCGGGCTAGAGCGGCGATACAGCACTGCTACAGCCACGGATTCCACTCTGGAGGCGGGCGCCTTGGCGGACACACCCGCTGTACGACGGCGACTGCGTGATCTCCTTCCACAGCTTCTTTCGGTGTCCCGCCAGGCGCCGACAATCTGCGATGAAAGGCCCCCAGTGAGACAAGCGAACAACAGCCGACGTGTGCTTTGGTTATCGGTGCTGATCTGCCTGATGCTGCCCGCCGTCCTGTCGACGCATGCAACGGCGGCGACGGCCGAGCCCGATCCGGGCCGGTACGAGCACGAGGCCGCCGCCAACGCGCAGCTGCACGAGGCATCCGCCAGCGCGGCCAAGAACGGCCCCATCACCAGAGCCGAGGTGCTCGCCCGCGGAAAGACTTGGGTTGACGCGGCGGTTCCCTACGACAACTACACCTACCGCGACGGTTACCGGAAGGATTGCTCGGGGTTCATCTCCTTCGCGTGGTTCGCGGATCAGAGTTACACCACCAATTCGCTGTCGCAGATCAGTGGCCGGATCGTCAAAGACGAACTCCTGCCCGGTGACGCCCTGCTGTGGCAGAACCCGAAATGGCCCAACGAAATGGGTCATGTGCGACTGTTCGGCGGCTGGCTGGACGGCACTCACGAACGGTATTGGGTGTACGAGCAGACCCCGCCGCGTGCCAGGTACTACGAATACTCCTGGTCGGCAACGTATCCCACGTACCTGCCGTATCGATACAACAAGATTGTCAACGACGGCTCGGGTGATCGGGTGGTGTCGGGGGCGAACGCGGACGGCCGGATGGAGGTGTTCACAGGCGCGGCCGACGGCGTCTGGCACACCTACCAGACCGCCGTCAATGGCGGCTGGGCGCCATGGGAGTTCTGGGGCGGCCCCAAAACCGCCAACCTCGCAATCGCCACCTCAGCCGACGGCCGCCTAGAACTCTTCGCACTCAACCGCGACACCTTCTGGCACCGCGTGCAAAAACAACGCAACGGTAGCTGGTGGGACTGGGAAAACAACTTCGGCGGCGGCGGATACGGCCTGGCCGTCGGCACCAACCAAGACGGCCGCCTCGAAGTCTTCGCCTCCAACCCCACCGGAATACACCACCGCCACAACAC
>NZ_JBFAKB010000072.1:0-5817 GCF_040655495.1 Nonomuraea sp. NPDC050404 | reverse complement strand
CCGAGACCGCCCCGAACCCAGCAACCAGGGCACCCTTAGTACCGATACGGAGAGTGATCATTCTGAAAGTTGCCCATTGCGTTGGAGGCGTGATCACGCCGCCCTGTGGAGTGCCCTCCTCCGTCGGCGCGAATCCCTTGCCGTTCTCGAATACCCCTGCCTTCAGCCACTCCCGGATCAAGTCCCTGGCGGGGAACGATCCGAGAACTTCCAGAAGCCGGGAATGGTCGATCCGGTCGAACGCCGCAGCCAGGTCCGCGTCGAGCGCCCACACCCGCTTGGCCCGAGAGCCTCGGCAGATCTTGAAGATCGCGCTGATAGCGTCCTGGCAGCTCCGCCCAGGCCGGACCCATAAGACTTGGGCTCAAACGGGGACTCCCACTCAGGCTCCAACGCGTTACGAACCCTGCATCACTTCAAAGGCTCACCTGCTCACGTCAGCGCCCCTTTCGGAGCCCAGGCACTCGGCCCGGTATCCGGCCAGTTATCCGGGACGGCGGTCCGGAGGGGCCGCCTTGCCGTCCCGGGTTTCCTGTCGACTTTCGTCCACCGGCATTCGCTTCTTGAGCATCCTGTTCCCGCCAGAGGATTCCGCTCTCCTTGCGGTCGGCCTACCGATCCCGCCACCCAGGACGGGCCGGACTCTGTCGGGGTTCCCATGTTCCACACGCGTGAGATGCAGCCGGGGTGGGTGCCTTCTTTACTCCGGGGCGGCGGTGTCCTCCCAGCCAGCGCAGCCTCTCTGACCGGCGCCTGCCGCTTCCCAGCGGCCAGCCCTATACCCCGCTGGAACATCCCATCGGCGGAGCTGCTGATAACGGAGCATACGAAGATTCACTCACGTTCACCCGTCCGGCCTTCCCCAGGCCCGCCATCCCCGGATGGAACGGGAACGGCTTCGGCTCTCACCCCAGGCTCCGCACCCCGCGGTCACCCGCGACGCACGCCAGGGCGGGGACGGTCCCACGGACACTGGACCGGATCACACCCTCATCAACATGACCTCCAGACTGGCGTGATCACTCACCACGTGCGACATCACGTCGCACGGCTGCCCTCAGCTCCACCGTCCCGCTGCGACGGGATTGTCGGCGAAGGTCTCTCACCTCCACTCGAACCACAGCGCCTCACGGCGCACGCATGACCTGCGGCATGGTGTTGCCAGCACAGCGTTGGCCGCGCACGTGGACCTGCGTACGGTCCAGGGGCAATTCGGGCACGCCAGTATCGTGCTGACCTCCGACACCTACACCTCGGTCCTGCCCGAACTCCATCACGCGGCGGCCGAGGCCACGGCACGCCTGGTGCTCGCCACAGCGCGACGGACAGGTCATAGGCTGCGGAAGCGGACGATCCAGCTCCGGCGTCGTCCCACGAACCGGCCGCCACGTTGACTGCTTTGCTGGAAAGGTCTGGTGGTGTCTGTTTGTCCCAGGCGTGACCCGGCTATGACCCATCTCTTGATTCTTTGATCAAGGGCTAAGCGAACCTGCAGGTGAGAGTGGTAGGGCGCCCGGGGCTCGAACCCGGAACCTACGGATTAAAAGTCGCGAGGACTTCTATCGGGCTGTATTTCAACGTTCAATTGTATCGCTCTGCGAAATTTGTCGCATTTAAAATGTCTGAAAATGTCGGCCCGTGTTCACGGGTGCCGATAGCCGAAGAGCACGTGACGAGCACGCGGCCCGGGGTTGGTGTGCCATTGGCGCGCTCTTGACTGTTCGATTTGTCATGATCTCGGCATGTTGGTCTTCTACCGGTAGGGCCAGGTGTCAAGTGCCACGAGAGTGTCAGTGGGTATTGCGGTGTTTGCTGTGCGCTCGAGACGGGCCGGTGTCATCGTGAAGGCGCCCTGTCCCATTGCGGCCGGACGCGACCTATCCACAAGCGCTTGCTGGCTTGGTTGCTGAGCCGCTGGTCGCCACGTAGGAGGCATTCGTGGACCCCTACACCGATACCGACACCGCCGTCATCTGTGCCCCGCCCGGTCAGGTTCTGAGCCCGGCGGTCATCGACGAGGTGCTGAGCCGTATCGGCCAGGCCACCGACGCGGTGGCCGCGCAGCACGCCCAGGCCGTGCAGACGGACAGAGATCTGGCCGAAGAGTTCAAGCGGCTGGAGCGCCGACGCGATCCCGTCATGATTGCCCTGGATCCGAGTCTGTCGCTGTGCGGAGTCCGCCAGATGCTGGCCGAAGAGGTCGAGCAACAACTGGCAAGGGTGGTGCTGGAGTTCGCCGCCTGGTGGTCCGATGTCGCAGCCTGCGCCGTGATGACCACCCTGACTGGCACCCCGTTGACGCTGGCCAGAGTCGCGGCTGTGAGCCCGCGCCAGGAGATACCTGCCGGCGCGCTGGATGGCATCGCCGTGGTGCCCGAATCGGAGCGTCAGCTGGCCGAGCTGGCCCTGTTCATGGACACGGACAGGCCCCCCGGGATTACTGCTGTGGGTGGGCAGGAGTTTGCCCAGCGGCTGGGGTTGGAGCCTCGCTATCTCGACGACGGTGAGGTGGTCCTGCACGACGGCGACTGGCCGGAGGCACGGAGGCGCCGTATGTGGGGCGAGGCCTGGCTGAGTCACAACACACCGCTCCTTCCGCCCTGGTGCGTCATGGCCCGGGCAATGGCCGTCGCGAGCGTGCCCGAACCCAGCGTGACGGCGATCCTTCAGGCTACTCACGCGGTGGACCTGGCCCTGGCCGCCTCGATCCACAGTCGCCTGCTGATGGAGGCCGCCATCGAGATGGATGGTGCTGGTCAGGAACAGCAAGCCGCGCAGACTGAAGCCCAGGGGCTCGCCTGGATGAAGATCGGCGATGAGATCCCGGCCGTGCTCATCGCCTACGCGCGGACCCTGACTACCCATCTGCCCGCCGTGCGCCGGTCCTGCGCACCGGCCTCGTAGCCACGGTATCCGCCCAGCCGTCCTCGGTGAGGATATCCAGGAGCGGATCCCGAGTCTCGTGGCTAGGGTCGGTCTGTGGCTGACGACGTCGACCTGATCTGGCAGCAGTTGCGAGCGACGCAGTGGGATCCGCCAGCCGCTGCGGGGAGGAATCGGGCCACCAACCTGGCGCTGGGCAGGACAAGGACACGACGTCATGGACCTCCCTCCGGCTTGCACGGTTTCGCCCCGAGCGGTGGTACACCGCGCTGGCCCTGGGGCGCTCGCCTGTTCACCTGCGTCAGCGAGTCACCTCCGCACCCTGAACACCCACCACTCGACCGAGACGACGCTGGCCCCTCCCCTGCAGACCGGCGGATGCGGTTCGGCTGACTCGAAAGGAGAATCGTGATCATCCGAGCGGTGCTTTAGAAATTGGCCATCTCCGCCTCGGATGGCCATCACGACGGCGGGGGAGGGCCAGCGTGGTAAACCTCTGTAGTGGTTGGGTGAGAATCGTCGGCCCGTTTGGCTATTTCGGGTGAATGGGTGGAGCTCGTGCTGCAAGGTTGGTTCTGTGAAGCCGCAGCAGATTGTGCGACCTGGACGGATCGATCATCTGGGCGATGACGGGCGTGGGTATCCGATCATCTCGACGGTCGGGCGAGACGAAACAGGTGCCAACTTCGGATCGGTGAACGAGCGGCGTAAGCTCGCCCTCGCCACGTTTGACTGGTGCGCGGTTTGTGGCTTGCCCTTCCGGTCGGAGACCCGCTGGCAGGTTGTCGTCGGTGACGGGTTGGCTCTTGGCGTTGATCAGCGTGATATTCGCTACTTCGGTGAGGCGCCAGTTCACGAGATCTGCCTCGTCTACGCCGCGCAAGTATGCCCTCATCTGTCGTCGCCGGGGCATCGCCTGGGCGATCAGTATCGGGCCGGGCGGCGTCGCGAGCCGACGATTCGCCTGGCTGGCTTCGAAAGAACGTCCGAGGTTCGGGCCTTTAAATCCGGGCTCCAACGTGACGCTTTTGTCCTGCACTTCGCCCACACAGGTTTTGTTGGCGAAATAATCTATGAGTCTCCGGTTGAACTGCACGACCATTACATGGCTCTGTTGGAGAGGGGAGGATGTCCCGGATCTTTCTTCGACGGAACGTGATCTCATCGGCCTTTTCAATGAGCAGAGCGATATGGGCGACACCGTCACTGGCGCGGCGCTCATGGCGGGAGCGACTTTCGCTAAGAATGTAGAACGAGTCCAGGGTATGAGGGTCTTCGCGAGGAGCGGGTACTGGCGGCAGCTTGCCTTACATCTGCTGGATCCCGACGAACTCGCCCGCTGGGTGGATGGGCCCGAGGACCGAGCCACCAAGTATATGGCTCGCTGGCTGATGGAGCAGGAGGGGAGGCTTCCCCCGGTTCTTGATAGCTGGCGGGAAGCGGGTCAGAGGCTGGCGCGGTCTAAAGGCATGGCGACTCGCACGCATGAGCGCAGCGGTCCTGGGCGTACGGTGGCGAAGAATGAGCGGTGCCCATGCGGTTCGGGGCGCCGTGCACGACGTTGTCATCCAGCGGGACTCCCCGCTGACTAATCGCCATGCTCGACCATATGTCGTTTTATGTGTCGATATTGGGTGCGATGCGCATTCATCTCGAAGAGCGTGCCGACTCTACGTCGTACTTCGTCGAGAAGGGCGTTCCTGTACCGCGTCATAACACACCAACGATGGCGCTGACCTGCGACTTGACGGGCACCGGCATCACCGAGAAGATCGCGTCTTGTGCTTGTCCGCCTGCTCTACCTCATCACGCTGCGGATGTTCGGCTGGCTGATGTTACTGGGCCGCAGCCAGGCGTCGAAGAACGTGGAAATCATGGTGCTGCGTCACGAAGTGGCAGTGCTACGGCGCCAGGTCGAACGTCCGAAGCCGGATTGGGCCGATCGAGCCGTCCTGGCGGCGTTGGCCCGGTGGCTGCCGGCGGTGCTGCGCGCTCATCGGCTGGCTACCCCGGCGACGCTACTGTCGTGGCATCGTCGTTTGCTCCGACAGGCCTGGACCTATCCACATCGGCCCGGACGTCCAGCGACAAGTCGAGAGATCCGGGGCTTGATCCTCCGCCTGGCGCGGGAGAACCCCGCATGGGGCCATCGGCGGGTGCACGGGGAACTGGTGCGGCTCGGCGTTCAGGTCAGTGAGGCGACCGTACGGCGCATTCTGCGCTCCCGCCGCATCCCGCCAGCGCCCCGCAATATCGACACCTCCTGGCGCACCTTTCTACGCTTGCAGGCTAAGGGGCTCCTGGCCTGCGACTTCTTCCACGTTGACACGATCTTTCTGAAGCGCCTGTACGTGTTGTTCATGATGGAGGTCGGCACGCGCCGCGTGCGCATCCTGGGTGTGACGTCTCATCCGACCGGCGCGTGGACCACTCAGCAAGCCCGTAATCTGCTGATCGACATCGGCGAGCGAGGAGGCTCGTTTCGCTTCCTCATCCGCGATCGAGATGCCAAGTTCACCGCCGTATTCGATGAAGTCTTCGCCGCCGTGGGCGTCACGGTGCTGAAAACGCCGCCACAGACGCCCCGAGCTAACTGCTTTGCCGAGCGGTGGATCCGGACGGTGCGCGCCGAGTGCACCGACCGCATGCTGATCTACGGTGAACGTCACCTGCGCTCGGTTCTGAACGAGTACATCGATCACTACAACGGCCACAGACCGCACCAGGCGCGCGGCCAACGACCACCCGATCAAGACGAACAGGCGGTGGTGTCCGTAGAAGGCCGGATCAAACGCCACGAAGTGCTCGCAGGAGCGATCAACGAGTACCGCCGAGCCGCCTAGTGCTGTGACCGGAAACGATCACCGGGTTGGCGCGTAGGACGGTCCTGCCGGTTGGATGGTGCTGATCACGTTCGATCGGTAGTTGGGAGTC
>NZ_JBFAKB010000071.1:0-7524 GCF_040655495.1 Nonomuraea sp. NPDC050404 | reverse complement strand
CAGCCCGTCAAAGGCCGGCCACCTCTGTAAGGCCATCGCCGTCCTTCAGAACCATCGCGCTGCCCAAGCCGCGTGAGCCTGAAATAGGTTCACTGTTACGACGCGCAGGCACCGTTCGCCGCCTCGCCCATGCGCAGCGTGGCCCGCGCCGACGCCGCCCAGATCACCGGCACCGGCCCGTTCACCACACCCACCACCGCGAGCTGAAGGACACCACCGTGAGCGAGCTGGTCACCACCCGCATCCGCGCCACCGCCACCAAACTCGGCCTGCCCCACCTGGCCGACGCCCTATCCGCGCACCTGTCGCGAGCCGACGCCGCGCAGATGGGCTACCTGCCCGCCCTCGACCATCAAGGAAGCGCCCAAGGGCCGCCTGCCAGGATAAGACACCTCTTGCTGAGAGCGAGCCCTCATCGGTGTCGCCATCGTCTGTTCCTCCTGCGAAGACCCGGGCGCGCGGCCGGACTGCTGGAGCTTTGGCGCAGCGTACGGCAGGCGGGGCAGACCGTAGCATGAGCGAAGTGGCCGATATCGGCTATTCACAAGCTGTCAGAGCGTGACGTCGCCGACACGAACCCCGGATGGAACCCTTCTTCCGAGCACGGATAAATACAGTCGTGACATCCACCCCACACCAGAATCCGACCCTGCACGGTCCGCCGGCCTACTTTCTGGCGGACGATTCAGGACCGCCCGGACTACCTGATCCGGCAATATCGCAGGTCCCCGACTCGACGATCATCAAGGCATCGCTGAACGAGCCGGAGCGCTTCGCCGAGCTGTTCGAACGGCACGCCGCCGTCCTGCACCGCTACGCCGTACGACGCCTCGGTCCCGACCAGGCGGAGGACGTGGTGGCCGAGACGTTCGCCAGGGCCTTCGAGAAGCGGCACAAGTACGCCCTGGATCGCCCGGACGCCCTGCCCTGGCTGTACGGCATCACCACGAACATCATCGGCACCCACCGAAGGGCGGAGACCCGCGGATACCGGGTCCTCGCCGCGACCGGGGAAGACCCCGTGGCGGTGGCCTTCGACGAGCGGGTGGTCGCCCGGGTCTCCGCCTCGGAGACCCGGAAATCGCTGGCGGCCGCGCTGGCCGAGCTGGGCAAGGGCCAGCGCGACGTCCTGCTGCTGATCTCCTGGGGCGACCTCAGCTACGAGGAGACGGCGCAGGCGCTGAACGTGCCCGTCGGCACCGTGCGGTCCCGGCTGTCCCGCGCCCGCCACAAGATTGTCCGAGCCCTGGGCGGCAGCAACCCCACCGACATGATCGAGGAGACCCGATGAACGACTTGGACCTGGTCCGCGACATGCGGTCAGAGGTGCGGCACAGCGAAGCGAGCGACCTGCCGCGCGCCCGGCGGCGGATGCTGGCCGCGATGGCCCCTGAGCCGCAGGCCCGCCGCGTTCGGCGCACGGTGCTGCGTGCGGCCACCGCGGGCGTACTCGGCATCGCGATCACGACGGGCGTCATCGTGACGCAGAGCCTCGGTACGGAAGACCGAGGGAAGGAAGTCGCCGGCCAGGCATGGCAGCCGGTGGCGAACGCGGAGACCCTGGCCAAGCGGGCGACGGCGGCCGCGGCCAATCAGCCGGACGTCTACCCGCGAGCCGACCAGTGGGTCTACGTCAAATGGGACAACTACGCCACAACCAAGCTGGCGCCATTGGACGGCGGAGGCAGGCGGACCACCGAGATGTGGACTCGGGGAGACGGCAAGGAGAGAGCCAGGCGGACCGAAGGCAGCGAGAAGATCGAGCGGCGGCGCGGAGGGGAGGATCCCCGCCTGCGGTTCGACCCGGCCTATCTGCGCTCGCTCCCGCTGGAGCCGCCCGCTCTGCTTGAACGCCTCAAGCAGGACACGAAGGTGATCCCGCTGCCCGAAGAGCGGGCGGTATCGCGACAGATTCTGAGCATCCTGCAGGAAGGCGCTCCGGCGCCGCGCCTGCGAGCCGCTCTCTACACCGTCCTGTCACAGACGGGCGAGGTCGGCGTGGAGAAGGTGCGCGACCTGCTGGACAGGGAGGGCCTGGCGATCTACACGCAGGGCGATGACGGAGACTACATCCGTCAGGAAGTCATCATCGACCCGACCACCTTCGACCTGCTCGGGGCGCGCCGCGTGTACGTCGGCGGGGCCAAGACGCCCACCACCTACAGCCGGCTGCCCGTGGGCGAGGTGGTCACCTCGACGGCACGGGTGTCCGCCGGCATCGTCGACAACGCGGGGGACGTACCGTCACCGACCCCGGCCGCCTCGTAGCCGGTCAAGTGGTCTAGCGATCTTTGGTCGCGGATTTCTGTGGGTTTGTGTCAAGTTTCACGACCCCCGAGGAAGTCGAGCCTGGGCGGCGTAGTCGTCGACGTGCGGGGTGATGGTCTTGAGCGCTGCCCGGAGTTCGGGCGGCGCTTGAGGTTGATCGGCCGTGGCGAGCGGGACGAGTGACCGGGTGTAGATCTTGGGTGTAGAAGACGGCGACGCGCACCTGTGGGTGCCGAATATCGTGTCACAGGGTTTGCTGTCCCATCACGAGCAGAACGTACGTGGCGCCGATCGTGCCGAACGGAACATGCTGCGCGCGGTGACCGGCGGCGTCGACGAGCTCGACCGCCCGCAGCTTCCGTGGACTGCATTGTCACCAGCCCGCCGTACTGGGGGCTGCGGCACTACTGCGACGGTCAGTACGGCCAGGAACCTACGATCTGGGCGTACGTGGACACCCTGCGGGACACCTTCGCGGAGGCTCGCAGGGTCCTGGCGGACGACGGCACCTGCTGGCTCAACCTGGGTGACGTCTACGCCGCCAACTCCGACGGCTGCGCCCGCGGAGTCGACTACCACCACCGCCAGCCGCTCGTACGCCCCAAGGCCCGCCAGTCGGTGCCGCCGAAGAACCTGCTCGGCATGCCTTGGCGGGTGGCTTTCGCGCTACAGGACGACGGCTGGATCCTGCGCAACGCGATCGTCTGGCACAAGCCGAACGCGATGCCGCAGTCCGTCCGAGACAGGCTGTCCAACCGCTACGAGCTGATCTTCCTGTTGGTCAAAGAGCGGCACTACCGGTTCGACCTGGACCCGATCCGGGAGCCGTACACCGGGGACCGCCCGATCAGCAGGAGGAGTCGTTCGGGCGGCAACAAGCCGAACAGCATTGCCACCGCCTGGCCGCCACCCGGCAAGTACGGCGACGTGGCAGGCCCCCGCTACGGGGCGGCAATGTGTCCCACAGGTAGACGGCATGCCGCCGCTCACCCGGACGGCAAGAACCCTGGAGACGTCTGGTCGATCTCTACCCGCCCACTACGGGCGGCGCACTTCGCGGCCTTCCCGATCGACATCCCGCTCAGGGCCATTGCCGCCGGCTGCCGCCCAGGCGGCAAGGTCTGGACCCGTTCATGGGCAGCGGCACGACCGGCATTGCCGCCCGGCAACTCGGCCGCACCTTCTCCGGCATCGAACTCAACGTTGCCTACTGCGACCTGGCACCCATGCGTCTCCTCGGGGCAGGGGGCCAGGGTGTCTGACCAGATACAAAGGGCCTGCTCAGGGCCTCTGGCAACCGGTTCAGAGGCGTACCCTGCAGGGCCCACAGGCGGGCACCGACACCGGCAGGAACTGCGGGTGGAGGTTCCGGAGACAGGCCCGTCCCTGAGCGCAGGAGCGGCTCGTGTGCTCCTGCGGATTCTCCTGGCAGGTAACGACACGCTGACAGGAACGTCAGCAGGAAGCGAGGAAGACTGAATGATCCCGTTCGCCTTCTGGGGGCGAGTGTCCACCGAGGACAATCAGGACCCAACATCATCCAGGAACTGGCAACTGTCACGGTCGCGAGCCCTGATCGAGCCTCGTGGCGGTGTGATCGTCGCGGAGTTCTTCGACATCGACAAGTCACGATCGATCCCGCCGCAGCGGAGACCTGAGGCAGCGGCGCTGCTCGACGAGCTTCGCGACCCCAACCGGGGGTTCGACGCCGTCGTGGTCGGTGAGCCTCAACGGGCCTTCTACGGCAACCAGTTCGGCAACACCTTCGAGCTCTTCAATCACTACGGGGGTGCCTCTGTGGGTGCCCGAGGTCGGTGGGGCGATAGATCCCACCAACGAAGCTCACGAGCTGATCATGCTGATGTTCGGCGGCATCAGTAAGGGTGAGCGCAACCGCATAAAATGCGCGTCCGCACCACCATGGAGGCGCAGGCCAAGATCGAGGGCCGATTTCTGGGCGGGCGTCCGCCGTACGGCTACCGATTGGCAGATGCGGGACCTCATCCCAACCCGAGCAAGGCAGCCGATGGCAAACGGCTCCACCGTCTGGAGCCCGACCCACTGACGGCTTCCAACGTGACACGGATCTTCGAAGAGTTCGTTCGGGGGCAAGGTCTCTACCTGATCGCCGAAGGGTTGACCAGGGATGGGATGCCTTGCCCGTCCGCCTACGACAGAGCTCGCAATCGACACCGCTCGGGTATCGCTTGGTCGAAGTCCGCCGTTCGAGCGATCCTCCTCAACGCGCGCTACACGGGTCGCCAGGTCTGGAACAAGCAGCGCAAGCAGGAGGAACTTCTCGACGTCAACGACGTCACCCAGGGGCACGTGACCAAGTTGAAGTGGAATTCCGAAGAGCAGTGGGTCTGGTCGGAGGCGATCGTCCACGAGCCGCTCATCGATGCCGAGACGTTCGAGAAGGCGCAGGCGCTGCTGTCGGCCAAAGGGCGGCCGGCAACCCAGCGCAAGCCCCGCAGGACGCCGCGCCCGTACGTCCTGCGGCATCTGATCCACTGCGGAGTGTGCGAGCGGCGGATGGAAGGCACCTGGAACAACGACCGGGCCAACTATCGGTGCAAGTTCCCCGTCGAGTATGCCTTGGCGAACAAGATCGAGCACCCACGCACCGTCTACGTCCGCGAGGACCACATCGTCGCGGAGCTGGATCCGTGGCTCGGTCGGATCTTCGCCCCGGCCGCCCTGAGAGAGACCGTCCAGGCTCTCCTGGACGCTCAGAGCAACGAGATGGACCTCATCGTCATCGAAGCCGCCCGAAAGGCGATCGCCGACTGCGATCAGCGGATGACCCGCTACAGGGCGACCCTCGACGCGGGAGGCGATCCGCAGGAGGTCGGCAGGTGGATGGCCGAAACCCGAGCCGAACGCATGCAGGCCGAAGGACGCCTGCGGGCGATCAACAGGAAGCGTGAGATCACAGAGAAGGAGCTCAAAGAGATGGTTCCGGCGATGGCCGAGTTCCCCAAGATCCTCAGGAAGGCCGATCCGGTCGATAGGAACGACCTCTACAAACAAATGGGCCTCCACCTCGTCTATGACCCCTCGAAGAGGGTTGTCACAGTCGAAGCGAGGCCCAGCGTGTACCAAAGTGCGTGTCCGAGGCCGGACATACTCGATACGTACATGCCCTTCAGCGCCTCCACCACGCTCGTTCTCCCAGGTCGGGAGGGCTAAACAGCGATGGAGCCAAATATGGGGGCCGTGCGCCGCATCCGGCGTACGACGATCACGGGGGTTCTCCTTCTCGCGGGCATCGCGGCGGTCGTGTCGTTCCGGCACATGCACGAGCTGTGTCTGCGGCACGGTGAGGATCACCTGGCAGCGGTGCTCATCCCGCTCGCGGTGGACGGCGCGATCGTCGTCGCCTCGATGTCCATCCTCCTGGCCAACCGGTACGGTTCGCGTGGCGGTGCTCTGGCATGGATCATGTTGATGATCGGCAGTCTGGCCAGCCTCGGGGCGAACATCGCTGTAGCCGAACCGAGCCTGATCGGACGCATCATCGCGGCTTGGCCGAGTGCCGCCTTGATCGGCAGCTACGAGCTGCTGATGTCTCAAATCCGCCAAGCTTCTGCCGAGGAGCCTGCTGTTGAGCAGGTCGATACGGCGGAGTTGAAGGAATCGGTTCATGAGAATGACCACGATTCCTCAGGGGCGGCGAATCCTGAAAGCTGCGGAGCAGGAGATCTACGCCGAACGGCCTGGCAGTGGGCCTTGGCGCATCGCCTGCCCGATGGGACTCTTCCATCGGGCAGGGTCATCGCTGAGCAGTTCGCGCGGAGTGCTCGATGGGGCCGCTGGATCAAGCGGATAGGCCTCGAGGAAAAGCTTGCGGACCACGATCAATCCACTCTCGTATGACTGATGAGGCACCAAGAGACACGACTCTCGGGATCTGAGGTGCCCAGCAGATTCCGGACAGGCGGCTACACAAGCTGACAGAAGTCTGGAAAAGGTAGGTACGTGACGAGACGTCTGGATGGGTGGATCGTGGCTCGGATGGGTCGGCCGGGAATGTCGGATGCGATGAAAGAGGATTTGTGGCGGCGGTGGCGCGCTGGTGACTCCATCAGCGTGATCTCCCGGGCACTGGGCAAGCCTCCGGGGTCGGCTTTCACGGTGCTGAAGCATCATGGCGGCATCGCGCCGGTCGAGCGGGTGCGCCGGGCCGACCGGTTGAGCGCCGAGGAGCGGGAATCGATCTCTCGCGGCCTTGAGGCTGGAGCCTCACTACGTTCGATCGCCGTGTCGATCGGCCGCCCGGCATCCACAGTGAGCCGGGAGGTCGCCCGCAACGGCGGTCGGGGGAAGTACCGTGCGCTCGCCGCCGAGCAACGCGCTCAAGGCCAGGCACGTCGCCCGGAACCGTCCGCCCTACAGAACAACCCGGTATTGCGCCAGCTGGTGATCGAACTACTCGACAACGAGTGGCCCCCGGAACAGATCGTGGGACATCTGCGGCTGATGCACGCCGGCAACCTGCTCATGCGGATCAGCCACGAAAGCATCTACCGCGCGATCTACACGACCCGCTGGAAGCTGATCCCGCGTGAGCTGTGCATAAAGCTGCGCACCCACCGTCCCATCTGCAAGAACAAGAAGAACACGATCAAGGGCCAGTGGCGTTCCCAGATCGCCGGGGCACGGCCGATCGAGGAACGGCCTGAGGCAGCCAACGCCCGAACCGAGCTCGGCCACCTCGAAGGCGATCTCATCGTCGGAGCCAAGAACAGCCAGGTCGCGACGCTGGTCGACCGCAAGTCCCGCTACCTGACCATGGTCGCGTTACCCAGCCGTCACACCACGACGGTCATCCTTGCCCTGCAGCAGGCGTTCTCACGGATGGATGCTCGCCTGCGCAGCACTTTGACCTGGGATCGCGGTATGGAACTCGCCGGTCACCGGCTGCTGACCGAAGCGACCGGCGTCGACGTCTTCTTCGCGGCACCGCGCAGCCCGTGGCAGCGGGGCACGAACGAGAACACGAACAAACTGATCCGGCAGTACTTACCGAAAGGCATCGATCTGAGCCTGTACGACCAAGCCGACCTCGATGCCCTGGCCGCCCGACTGAACAACCGCCCCCGCAAGTGCCTCGGCTACCGAACCCCGGCCCAATGTGGTTGCCTTGACTCTTTGAATCTAAGAGCCTGCTGACAAAGGGATTTGGTGTCCGGGCTCGGGTCTGAAGAGTGCCGGGGTGTGGTCATGATTGGGCTGTTGACCGGTGAACAGGAG
>NZ_JBFAKB010000070.1:0-7955 GCF_040655495.1 Nonomuraea sp. NPDC050404 | reverse complement strand
GCTGTCTCACGAGCCCAGGTCATACCGCGCGACGATCACCACGGCAAACTCAACGATCTTCACTTAACTCCACGTGCGGAAAACGGGGCTAGCCGGCCGAGACGATGGTGGCCGAGCCGATGACGGTCGCGCCCGAGTAGAGGACCGCGGCCTGACCGGCGGCGACCCCCGTGGCGGGCCGGTCGAGCTCGATCGTGAGCCCGCCCGCGCCCTCCTCGAACCGGCACCGGTAGACCTCGCCATGGGCCCGGAGCTGCACGGTCAGGTCGTCGGACAGGGTCAGGTCGTCGGAGCGGGCGGGCCCGTTCCAGACCGGACCAGCGCAGGAGATCGTGGTGACCTCCAGCGCCGAACGCGGGCCGACGGTGACCGTGTTGGACACCGGCTCGATGGACAACACGTAACGCGGCCTGCCGTCGGAGGCCGGCCGGTCGATGCGCAGGCCCTTGCGCTGGCCCACCGTGAACCCGTGCGCGCCCTGGTGGCTGCCCACGACCTCGCCGCGCTGGTCGACGATGGGCCCCTCGGCCGCGCCGAGGCGATCGGCCAGGAAGCCGCGGGTGTCGCCGTCGGCGATGAAGCAGATGTCGTGGCTGTCGGGCTTGTCGGCGACGGTCAGACCGCGCCTGGCGGCCTCCTCGCGCACCTCGGCCTTGGTCGAGTCGCCCAGCGGGAAGATCGCGTGCGCGAGCTGCTCACGGGTGAGCACGCCGAGCACGTACGACTGGTCCTTGCCCTGGTCGACGCTCCTGGACAACACCCCGTCCGCCAGCTTGGCGTGGTGGCCGGTGGCGACCGCGTCGAAGCCCAGGGCCAGCGCCCGGTCCAGCACCGCGGCGAACTTGATCTTCTCGTTGCAGCGCAGGCAGGGGTTGGGGGTGCGGCCCGCGGCGTACTCGGAGACGAAGTCCTCGACCACGTCGCGCTGGAAACGCTCGGCCATGTCCCAGATGTAGAAGGGGATGCCGATCACGTCGGCGGCCCGGCGCGCGTCGCGCGAGTCCTCGACCGTACAGCAGCCCCTGGCTCCCGTGCGGTGGGATTGGGGGTTCGCCGAGAGCGCAAGATGCACACCGGTGACGTCGTGACCGGCCTCGGCGATCCGAGCGGCGGCCACGGCGGAGTCGACGCCGCCCGACATGGCGGCAAGCACACGCAGTCCCATGACCATTCCAGCGTACTGTCCTGCCGGGGGTGCGCGACCATGCCCTCGGTCTGGGAGTATTTCGACCATGCGACTGTTCGGGCGCAAGGACGCTGACGAAGGGGCCGGTGGCTCGGCCGAGGCCATCGCCGGATTCTGGACGTGGTGGCAGGAGACCAGGCCGCGG
This sequence comes from Nonomuraea sp. NPDC050404, assembly GCF_040655495.1. Taxonomy (NCBI): domain Bacteria; kingdom Bacillati; phylum Actinomycetota; class Actinomycetes; order Streptosporangiales; family Streptosporangiaceae; genus Nonomuraea; species Nonomuraea sp. NPDC050404. The sequence goes on along the minus strand of NZ_JBFAKB010000070.1, from coordinate 6,624 downwards.
CTCGACTCGCTGGTGGCCGCGGGCGAGGCCGACAAGCTTGAGGAATGGCTCGCCCCCGCCATCGCCGCGATCGACCCCGGGCTGGTCTGGGAGGTGGGCCCCGGCAGGCAGGCCGCGCACTCCCTGGTGGTGACCGCGGCGGGCGACGCCGAACTGCGCTCGCTCGCGCACCGCTGGGCCAAGGCGGCGCCGCCGTCCGACCTGCTGTGGGAGTTCCACCCGTCGCGGCAGGCCAACCCGCAGGCGATGGACCTCACGCTCGACGTGGGCGGCTTCGAGTTCGCGCTCGACAAGCTGACGCTGGGCCTGCGCATGCCGCGCAACCAGCCCAGAGTGGACGTTTCGGCCTACCACCCGATCTTCGGCGAACTCGACGAGGACACCAGGATGGAGGCCGCGCTGCTGGCCCTCGACTGGCTGCTCGGCGAGGACGACGTGGCCAGGTGGGTGGGCGAGATCGCGGCGGTCACGTTCGACCCGATCGACTCCGTGGCGGCGGCGCACCTGCCCGCCGTGGTCGCCGACGTGGCCTCGGGTCACGGCGAGGAGGAGTGGGTGCTGCTGGAGGGCCAGACCGGGAGCGGCGCGCCGCTGGTCGCCACGGCCCGCCATCCGCTGCGGCCGGTGGACCATCCGCTGTTCGACCAGCACATCATGATCACGCTCCCGTACGCGCACCGCGACGAGAACGGCCTGCCCGTCGGCGACTCGCTCACCGCGTTGCGCGACTTCGAGGAACGCCTGGCCGCCCGCCTGCTCAAGCTGCGCGACGACGCCGTACTGGCCGCGCATCTCAGTGCGGAGGGGCACCGGATCATCCACGTGTACGCCGACCCGACGAGCGAGGCCGCGATCCACGCCAAGGAGCTGATCGTGGGCTGGGAGGGGGGCGAGCCGAGAGTGGACGTCTCCGCCGACCCCGCCTGGACCGCCGTGGCCCCCTTCCTGACCTGAGAGCGGCCGGCGTCAGCCGAGGCCGGCGCGGCGGGCGCGTTCGACCGCGGCCGGGAGGACCTCGATCAGCCGGTCCACGTCATCGCGCGTGGAGGTGTGCCCGAGCGTGAACCGCAACGAGCCGCGCGCCGCCGCAGCGTCCGCCCCCATGGCCAGCAGCACATGGGACGGCTGGGCGACGCCCGCCGAGCAGGCCGAGCCGGTCGAGCACTCCACGCCCTTGGCGTCGAGCAGCATGAGCAGCGCGTCGCCCTCACAGCCGGGGAAGGAGAAGTGGGCGTTGCCCGGCAGCCGGTCGTCAGGGTCGCCGTTGAGCACCACGTCGGGCACGGCCTCGCGGACGCGCCGGATGAGCTCGTCACGCAACCCCGCCAGGCGACGGCCGAGCTCTTCCTGCTCGCGTACGGCGGTGTCCACGGCGGCGGCGAGGCCGGCGATGGCGGGCGCGTCGAGCGTGCCGGAGCGCACGTCACGCTCCTGACCCCCGCCATGCTGCACCGAGACCGGCGTCAGCCCTCTGGCCAGCAGCAGCGCCCCGGCTCCGATGGGCCCGCCGATCTTGTGCCCGGTCAGGGTGAGCGCGTCGGCCCCGGAACCGGAGAACGACACGGGCAACTGCCCGACGGCCTGTACGGCGTCGGTGTGGAAGGGGATGCCGTGGTCGTGCGCGATGGCGGCCAGCACGTGGATCGGCTGAACGGTGCCGACCTCGTTGTTGGCCCACATGATGCTGATCATGGCCACGTCGTCGGGGTCGCGTTCGACGGCGGCGCGCAGCGTGTCGGGATGGACCCGGCCGTACTCGTCCACCTGCAGCAACTCCACCTCGGCGCCCTGGCTGTCGGCCAGCCAGTGGGCCGGGTCGAGCGCGGCGTGGTGCTCCACGGAGCTGATCAGCACCCGGCCGCGCGGCCGGCGAGCCCAGTAGAGGCCCTTGATGGCCAAATTGTCGGCCTCGGTGCCGCCCGAGGTGAACACGACCTCGCTGGGCCTGGCGCCGAGCGAGTCGGCGATCGTCTCGCGTGACTCCTCGACCACCCTGCGCACCTGCCGACCGGCCGCGTGCAGCGAGGAAGCATTGCCGACGCGTTTTAGTTGCTCCGTCATGGCCTCGATCGCTTCGGGCAGCATGGGGGTGGTCGCCGCATGATCAAGGTAGGCAGACGGTCTCGTCACGTGCTCAGGGTATCTCGTTTGCAACTGTACCGTCCGGACGGTACAGTTTCGGGCATGCGAAGGGACGAGCTTTTGGACGCCGCGGAGGACCTTCTCTGCGACCAGGGCTCGACCGCGCTCACCCTGGCCGCGGTGGCGGACCGGGCGGGCGTGAGCAAGGGCGGCCTGCTCTATCACTTCAGCTCCAAAGAGGCCCTGATCAGGGCCATGGTGGAGCGGCTGATCGACGATTTCGACGGCCTGGTGACCGCGCAGCCCGACCCGACCTACACCGAGCGTTACGTGGGCGCGACGCTGACCGCCATCAGGTCCGGCCGCCTGCGACGATGGGCGGTCGTGACCGGCGCGTCGGGCAACGTCCTGCTGCTCGCGCCCCTGCGCGACGCCATGGCCCGGTGGCATCGCGCGGAGTTGGACGAGGAGCCCGATCCCCGGGCTTCGCAGATCGTACGGCTGGCGTGTGAGGGCCTCTGGGAAGTGGCGAGCCACGACCCGGACCTCAACACCGAGGACGACCTGCGGGCCCTGGAGCAACGCCTCAGAGCGCTCCTCAAACCCTCCCCCGCCTGACCCCGCCCCCTTCGCCGTCACCTTCGGGGGACCTGGGTACGGCCGGACCTTCGAGCCACGTCCAACAGCGCACGCACCTCGCCCGCTCACCGCGCCGCCCCTGGTGCGCCGCTCCGGCGTGACACTCCAACGCGGCGCCCTCCACGCAAGACGACCCTCCGCGTAACACCACCCGCGTGACGCACCCCGCATGCCTTCCGGCGCGTCGCATCGGCGCGCACACCCGTGTGACGCTCCCGCTGCGAACAGCGCGCCCTCAAGCCCACCGCCGTCCACGCGACCAAGCAACCGCGCGGCCGAGCATCTGAGCGGCCGAGCATCTGAGCGGCCGAGCATCTGAGCAGCGCGCAGCCGCGCGACCGACCTCAGCCCACCAACCCCAGCCATCCGACCGATTTATCACGAAAAATCACGAACACAAGTGGAGTGTGACCTTATGACCAGCGTGCTGAGGAACGCCCGTTACGGGGCGATCCTCACCTTCGTCCTTGCCGGCCTGATGGTGGGCACGATGACCGTGCGCATCCCCGCCCTGACCGACAAACTCGGCCTGTCCGAGGCCATGGTCGGGACGATCCTGCTGGTGTGGGGCATGGGCGCCCTGGTGACGATGCAGTCCATGCGACGCGTCATGGCCCGCGTCGGCAGCCGGGCGGCACTGCGGGCAGGCGGCCCCCTGACGGCGCTCTCCCTCCTCGGCGTGGCCCTCGCCCCGGACCTGCCCCTGCTCCTGGTGGCCGTGGCGCTGTTCGGCATGGCCTTCGGCATTGTGGACGTCGCCATGAACGCCCAAGGCTCCGCGGTCGAGCAGGCGTACGGCCGTCCCCTGATGAACGGCATGCACGCCGGCTGGTGCGTGGGCGCGATCTCGGCGGGCGCGCTGGGCAGCCTCGCAATCGCCGCCGGGCTGTCGTTCACGCTGAACGTGGCCCTGGTCGCCCTGGTCTCGCTGCCGGTCGCGGTCCTGCTGGGCCGTACGTACCTGCCGGAGCCCCCGGCGGCGGCCGGCGCGAAGGAGGGACGCCGCCGCATGCCGGCGATCGTCTACCTGCTCGGCGCGATCATGTTCTTCGCCTTCATGGTCGAGGGCACGGTCGCCGACTGGAACGGCCTGTACCTGCGCGACGAGCTGGGCGCTCCCGAGGCCGTCGCCGCGCTCGGCTACCCGATCTTCGAGGTGGGCATGCTGATCGCCCGCCTCACGGGTGACCGGCTGCGGGTCCGGTACGGGGTGCGCTGGATGCTGACCGTCTCGGGCCTGGCCACGGGCGGTTTCTTCGCGGTCGTCCTGCTCGCTCCGTCGGCCCTGGTGGCGGTCTCGGCGATGTTCTTCGTCGGCCTCGGCGTGGCCACGATCTCGCCGCTGACGTTGTCCCTGGCGGGCACCGCGACCGACTCGCCCGGCCCGGCGATCGCCCAGGCGGGCGCCATGGGCTACGCGGGCCTCCTGCTGGGCCCCGTGGCGATCGGCTTCCTGTCGGACGCCACCTCACTGCACACCGCACTCGGCATCGGCGTCGTACTCGGCGCCCTGATCGCCCTGTCGGCCCGCCTGCTCCCGCACGGGGACCAGGCCGAACAGAACCCCCTCCCGACGAGGGAGCCCACCGAGGTCGCCGCCTGAGACACAAGGCGGATCCTTCCGGGTCCGCCTTGTGCGGTTCACAGCTTGATGACGGTGACACCGGGCATATGGTCATAGGCCGAATCCTGCGTAACGACAGGAACGTTGTGCGCGATGGCGGTAGCGGCAATCCAGCTGTCGTTGATCGGCGCTTTGCGGCCTGCCGCGCGTAGCCGGGATACGAGCAGGGACCATGCGTCAGAGACTGTCTCATCGATCACTATGGGCTCGAAGCGCTCAGCGAGTTGGTACGTGGACAGCCGTCGTGCGGACGCGTCAGGATCGCGGGCCTGAAGCACGCCGAGCCTGAGCTCACCGAGCGTCACGACAGAGACGCCCCATTCGAAATCAGCGAACTGGTCGACGTTGAAGCGCTCGGCTTCCAATCCGATGAAGATCGACGTATCAGCCAGCGCGCGCTTGCGTTCTACCAAGGAAGATCATCCGTCGTCTCAGTGAGCGTCTCCCGCAACTCATCGGCAAGACCGGTGTCGTCCGCACCCAACCGAGTGAGTTCGGCGCCGATCTCTACTGCGGAGATCCATCGGCGGCGTCGGGAGAACGGAATGATTTTCGCAACAGGCCGGTTGTCGCGGAGAACCTCGATCTCCTCACCGGATTCGACCCGCCGCAGCACTTCGGCGGTATTGTTCCGCAACTCCCGGGCAGGTATGGCAGCCGTCACACCACGATCGTAGCCTTGCTGCTACGAGCGTAGCAACAAGACTACGACCTCTGGGTGGCCGACTGAGATCATCGGGAGATGGATCTCGAAAGGAACGTGCCCTTCGACGTCGCCGCCTACGAGGCGCGCGTGAAATCCCGCCCCTGTTTCATCTGCGCCATCGTCGCCGGGCATCCGGACTACGGCCACGAGCAGATCGTCTACGAGGACGACCTGCACCTGGCGTTCCTGGCCGCATTCCCCACCCTGCCCGGCTACCTGCTGGTCAGCCCGAAGCAGCACATCGAGCACGTCGTACGCGACCTGGACGAGGATTCCTTCCACGCCATCATGGGCGTGGTCAGGAAGGTCGCGCTGGCCGTGGAGGAGGTCGTACCGTCCGAGCGCACGTACGTGCTCTCCCTCGGCAGCCAGCAGGGCAACTCGCACCTGCACTGGCACATCGCCCCGCTGCCGCCGGGCACCCCGTACCGCGAGCAGCAGTTCTACGCGCTGATGTCGGAGAACGGGCTGATCTCCTGGAGCCAGGCCCAGGCCGAGGAGCTGGCGGGCCGCCTCAGGGCGGCGCTGGCCTGAGACTTCTCTGTGGATCCTGGCGAGCGGCGCCGCGCGCCCCCACGTGGCGGCGCCCCGCTCACAGAGAACTCACAGAACCGCCCAGAACTCCTCCAACCGGCCGCCGCACGGCGTACAGTGCTGGTCTCCAGCCACCTCATGAGCGAGATGGCGCTGACGGCGGACCGGCTGGTGGTCATCGGCACGGGCGCACCCGACATCGGGCGGCTGGCGGCGGCCATGGGAGCGCCGCTGTTCGAGCTGACCACGCTGTCTCAGGCGGTCCAGTGCGGGTCGCGGCCGAGGTAGCGCAGCAGGGCCGCCACGTCGTCGTCCTGCGCCACCTCCGGCAGGGCCGCGGCGTACGCGCCCCAGGCCCGCACGGGGTCGACGATCACCCGGGCGGTGGGCATCAGCGCCCTGGCCAGTTCCGGGGAGAGCGGCGAACTCTGCCCGGTGGCCATGGCGATGTCCCACGCGTGCACGGCGGCGTCCAGGGCACAGGCGCCCACGGCGAGGTCTGCCGGGAAGGAATGCGGAGGAATCGGCGTCGGCACGGCATCCGCGTCACGGGCGACAGCGCCGAACGCGGCGGCGGAGGCCCGCATCGCCCGGTCGGCGACTTCGGCCGGGTCTCCGCCCAGCGCCCCCGAGGGGGCAAAGGGGTCCTCGTCAGGGCCGGGACCGCCGGTGATCGCGGCGGCGAAGCCGATCTGGTCGCCGGCCGCGTGCTGGAGCACCTGCGTGACGGTCCAGAGCTCGCACGGGGTGGCCCGGCCCCAGACCGGCCCGGTGGCGCCCGCCACGGCTGTGCGCAGCGCCTCGTGAGCGCCGTCGAGGATCTCCCAGCGGGTGACAGTGTTCTGGCTCATGATGTGTCCCTTCAAGGTGCGGCGGTCCGCCGCGTCATAAGGGAACTATAGCAGAACGGAATGGTCCATTCCAATAGCAGTCCATGTGCGGCCGCGCTGGATCCAACGAGTCGGGGGGGGGGGGGGGGGGGCCGCCCCCCCGGCGGCCCCCCCCCCCCCCCGCGGGGGGCAGTCGGGGGGGTTTAACG
>NZ_JBFAKB010000069.1:0-9053 GCF_040655495.1 Nonomuraea sp. NPDC050404 | reverse complement strand
CTACCAGGAGCTTCTTGCTGTTACCGGTCGAACCACGGCATCGCGATCATGCTGTGACCAGGGCACTCGCCGCGGAGCCTGAAAAAGGTTCAGTGACTCAGGGCAGTCACCCAGAGCCCATCCGCAGTAGGAAGCAACGATGCCGCGTTGCTCTAGGACTTGCAGAGAAATAGTTCGTAGCATCCCGGGTTCGCAACCGATGGTCTGGTACAAGCGTGTCAGCGGAGACCGTGGAGATGCTAACGGCGAAGCGTGAGGCGATCTTGCCGCATCTGGACGAGCGGCAACGCCAACTGCTGCGCTCGGCGCCGAGGTGCGCGCGCACTGGGGCATGGTGGGATCCGGGCGGTAATCCAGGCGGCGGGTATTCGCGAGGCCACGACGTCACGGGGCGTGGATGGGCTGGAGGCGGGTACCGAGCCGTTGGGACGGGTGCGTCGGCCAGGCCGAGGGCATAAACGACTGTTGGATAACGACTCCGAGTTACAGGCCATGCTGCCGGCCCTGGTGGAGCCGGACGAGCGCGGGGATTCGGCCTCGCCGCTGCGCTGGACGACCAAGTCGACCCGCAAGCTGGCCGGTGAGTTCACTCGGCAGGGACACCGGGTGTCGGCCGACACCGTTGCGAGCATCCTGGGCGGTGAGAGGTTCAGCCTGTGGGCCAATGCCAAGACGCCGGAGGGCGGCAGGCACCCGAATCGCGATGCGCAGTTCCGCTACCTCAATGAGCAGGTCCGCACGCATCGCGATGCCGGGCAGCCGCTGCTCAACCCCTACAAGATCATCCAGGGTACGGTCAAAGCGCTTGACGGCAACTTCCAAGTGATCGTGATGAAGCACGCGGACCTGGACGACGAACCCTTGCGAAGCTCGGGCGAGGCACGTTGGAGGCACAGTAACGGCCGGGCTCTCGTGCCCCAAAATTGGATCGCCGAAGACATCAATGGTGTCTGACAGATCCGCGGCTGCGTGACGAAGGTCGTGGAGCCGTGCCGGTGGAAGGCCGCTGGCCAGTACGAGCTGCCCGAACGTTCGTGTCAGGTAGTCCGATGCTACAGAGTGCGCCAGAGGTGGCACGAGGGGGCGCTGTACAGCACGAGGGGGCGCAGTACAGTACGTAGCCAGGGTCGTGCTCGCCCTCCGAGGCTCCATATTTGTCGGAGCTCGGGCGTAGCATGATTGCATCTGGAGGCGCCTGCGGGCGGTATCCGTCTCGCATCGCTGTTGAGGCCACAGCTGCGAACGGAGGCACGACCCAGGTATCGACGACGCCAAGGCCTCAAACCTCCTTGGAATGTAGATCTCTCCCGTGTTCGAACCAGCCCGAACTATCCATGTGGAAGGGTGGCCATGGCGATCGAGTGGAAGCATCTGGAGCAGAAGCGGTTCGACCGCATCGTGGAATCAATTATTCACCGCATGTACTCCGGAACTGCCACTGTGGAAGTCCTGGACGGGCGAGGCGGCGATGGCGGACGCGACATCGTGGTCACCCAGGGATCTCGCCTCCGAATCTTCCAGCTCAAGTTCTTTCCCGAGGGTTTCCCCAAGGAGAACCGTTCCCGGCGACGTCAGATCAAAGACTCCTTCGTGCGAGCTATGGCGTACAGCCCCTACGAGTGGACGCTGGTTGTTCCATGCAACCTCACCCCCAGCGAGCAGGAGTTCATCGACGAGCTGGTAGCCGGCCATGACGTTCGAGTGTCCGTGATGGGCCGCGTGGAGCTCGACGCAAAGATGATCGACCTGCCTGATCTGGAGTCTTACTATCAGCGCGATCTCCTCATCGAGGATGCCAAGATCCTAAACCACGAGCGGACGCTACTTCTTGGCGGCCCTGGAGACCTGGATAGACGAGTCATCAATCTCGGCAAAGTTGTGGATCAGTGCGATGAGGACTGGACGTTCAACTTCTCTCGCAAGGGCGATAAGGTCTTTCGCACTCTTCGAGCCAAACATCCGCGCGCACATGTCACCAGCCCCGTCCATATCACTGTGGAACACTCCCTAATCGAGGATTCGGAGCTCAGCCGGCAGATACAGCGAACCTTCGGTTACGGAACCGACGAGAAGGTCGTGTTGCCTGCGGAGATCGTGGAGCGACTGACCGTCAAGGGGCCCGAATGGCTGAGTGAGACGGTGGAGCACGTTGATGTAGAGCTGCTACCGAACACGGCGACCGGGGACCAGGAAGTCCTTATAGAGCTTAGGATCCTGGACGACAACAGCGACCTCCTAGCTTCGCACCATGGAAGGCTCCAACACGGCAACGCAGGTTATGAGGGGCGCTGCCTTAAGGCCACCTTCCACAACGTGGCCAAGTTGACCATTCTTCTTCCCTACGATGAAGAGCAGTCGAGCAGTCTCTCCTACGAATACCAGGTGGACGGGGCGAGCCCAGCGGACCTGCTCCGCGCGATGCGGCTCATCAAGCAGCTGCACCAGAAGTGCACAGGAGAGATCTACCTCAACGGGCAGCGCCTGGGCGTGATTGGGCTGAAGGCTAAGGACCACTCTCACGAGGCTCGCGCTCACCTGGAGGAGGTTCGCCGATGTGAGCAACTGGCCGAGGATCTGGATATTGTCCAACGCCACTGTGACAACTTCTTCCCGGTGCCGGCCCAACTGTCCGGTGTCGAGCGAGCCGCTCTCCGCATGGCGCGGTTACTGGTCGACGGCAAGTGTGCCATCCACCCGATGGCACGGACCTTGACGGCTGCCCTTACGGGTTCCGATGGCAAGGAGCTCCGCCTCATCCTCTCGGGGAAGCCTCAGAGTATCCGCGTGGATCTATCCGGATGTGTGATGGAAATCGCTGGTCACGAACTCGTAATCGGCGATGTGATGCTGTTCCACACGCGTGTCATCGCCGTGAACGCCGATCAAGTAACAAAGGCACTCGACTCTAGGTCAGCCGAGAACAGCGTCCTCAAGCTCCAGCCGGAAGGTGACGAGCACTTCCACGCTTTCATACCTGCCAAGTGGCCCAGCGATTCGATGCCAGTGGTCCCCACTCCCTGGGGTCTCCCCGAGCTGAAGGAACCCGGAGCTCAACGAGCCTCCGCCGCATAGGCACAGACCAGTTTCTTCCGCGGTCTCCATCATCAGACCGCCACCACCGGACGATCAAGGAGAAGCGGCCCAGGATGCTCGCCCCCGTACCCCCAGCCGAACACAACCCGCAGCCGCAGATCTCGGCCATCACGCGCCGTGACATCTTCGATCAGCTTCGAAGCACGAGGGAACCTTGGCACGGCCGCCTGGACGAGATCACTTTCCTGGAGGGCCTCTACAACCTGGACACCTTGCCATCCGATGATTCTCGGTACACCTCGGCGCGCGGGGACATCGCTCAGCACCGGATCAACAACCTCGACTGGGACGACGACTGGATCTTCGAGGATCCCCGACTCCAGCTCCTCCACGGGCCGGATGAGGTCCTTTTCGCATTTCTGGCCCGTCTGGTCCATCCCGAAGTGCAACCCGACACCGACCGGGCAACTCGCACGGTAGACGCGTTGAATCGACTCCTGGCACCGGACGGCTGGGCTCTGCGAGCGCGTGAGTTCTTGTCTGGTCGACCTATCTATAGGCCGGCCAGGACCGAGAGAATCGCGGGTCCCGTCATTCCCTTGCCGCTCCTGGACGAGGACGCCAGCAAACTCGACCTCGTTCTCGGCCAGGTCCACTATCTGCTCGACGAAGAAGGCCACAGCCTTGCTCGTGATCTCCTGCGCGAAGCGACTCTCACCCTTCGCCGGGATGGCGGCTTCTACCATCCAACTCCCGGCGACAACTGGAGATCGAATACATACGAGGCGGTTCTCATCATAGGCCCTACGCTTGCCGCCGAATTCACCCCCGCAGTGCTCGATCCGATATGGGAGCACCTGCGTGGAGTGCTGCGGCAGCTCGGACGTGAGGACGTCATGTCACTGGTAGTCGAGGAGGCTCGCCCTCAGTTGCCACCCGTGTCGCAAGACTGGCGGCAACTGGCCGCCACCCCCGCTCCTAGCAATCAGGCACGACGCGAGAGAAAGGCCGGTGAGGGCTATCCGACCATGGATGAGCTTGTCTTCGGCAGCAGGGCCGAGCTCGTCGTCTACCAGGTGCTGACTGAGATCCAGCGTGACAGCCAGCCGAAGCAGTCCATCGCAATCCTGCCGCTCCCCTCCGCCAAGCTCCGGGATACGAGCGTTCGTAGCCCTGACTTTGTAGTGATCGGCAACGGCCGCGCGGTCGTCATCGAAGTCGACGGCCCACATCACTACGGCGTGACTCGGAAAGCCGACGACGAGGATCGTGACCGGCACTGGATGCGCTGTGGCACGTCTACGATCCGCATCGCGCATCAACACACTGAGGATCCGGTCACTTTGAAGGAGCGTCTCAGGGAAGACCTCCAACGGACGCTGCTCCCACCCCGCTGAAATCACCGGGGCGGTTCCTCTACTGAGCGAACTTTGGGTTGCGCCTGCAGACACATCCTGCACGTCAAGCAGGCTGCGCATCGCTTCCGCAGCGATGCAAAGCATCCTGACAGCAGGTCGCACATCGCCTACCCATGGCTGCTCGGTGGTTGCTCATCCGCGTTCGGCCGCAGTGAGGGTCGAAGCCTCGTCACGGCACATGGCTGTATCGAGAAAGGAACAAACGGCACATAATGGTGATAGTCAAGAACACATGGTTGCTCGGCGGTTGCTCGCGTGTACGCAATACAGCACGGCATCCGTCATCACTTCCCGACACGACGGCGGGAAGAATCCCGTCCACAGCGATAGAAAACGTCACTCCGCGACACTGAGCGGCACCGAGGGAACCGACTCATAATCCGTGGGTCGTGGGTTCAAGTCCCACCCGCCCTACCGATAACACCGCAGGTCAAAGGCCTGTTTCGGGCGATGCTCGCGGGTCGCTGATGATCACATCAAGATCATGTTCCCCCGATGTTCCCGCATCTCGCCATGCAGCAGTCGACGTTCGATCACCTTCGCGCGTCCCCGCCACCCACCAGCCCCGGCGTCCGTCACCATGCCACCAGCACGTCAGAAGAGGGGCACAGGTAGCGAGAGTAATAGAACGCACGGCCAAGAACGGCGCGAAGTCCTGGCTGGTCAAATGGCGCATCGGAGGCGGCAGGAACCACAAGGAAGACTTCGAGACCTGCTACGACAGCCAAGTCGCCGACGACTTCGCCTCACTGGTCACGCACAGCGGCGAAAACCGCCCGCACGGCTACCCCAAGGGCTGCCATGGCATCGAAGACCCCAACTACGACCCCACACACGACCCTGACATGCCGAGCTTCGAACACTACGCCCGCCACAACTACGCCACCCGCCTCGGCGCCTCCCCCACCCAACGCGCCACCTACCTCGCCGAAGCCGAACGCCACATCTTCCCCCGCTTCGGCCACCTGCCACTCGACCAGGTCACCCGCCGCGTACTACGCGAATGGGTCAAATGGATGCTCACCAAACCCTCCGCCGGCAACCAACACCAACCCCGCGCCACTCTGTCTGACGAACAAGCCGCACGACGATGGGCACGAGCGAACAACATCGCGGTGAAGACGACCGGCCGCCTCTCCCCCGAGACGCTGTGCCAGTGGCGAGAGGCAGGCTCGCCACATCCTGCACCGCTGGGCGCGGGGACGCTGTCGGCCGCCACGGTGGCGAAGGTGTACCGGGGAGCAATCAAACCCGTCTTCCAAGCAGCCCTCCACCAAGGCGAAGACGGCGAACCCCGCTCCTCACCTCCTCCCCCTGGACCGGCTTCCACTTGCCAACCGCGCCGATCACCACCCGAGCCGTCCTCTACGGCCCCGAAGTCGCCCTCTACCTCACAGTCGTCCACGACATCAACCCCGACACCGCCCTGTTCATCATCACCGAAATGGCCACCGGCCTGCGCTGGGGCGAAACCGCCGGCCTCCACGTCACCCACCTCGACCCCGCAGGCCGCCAACTCCACATCGTCCAGACCTACGCCTACCTGCTCGACGAGACCACCGGCCGCCGCCGATGGCAGATCAAGCCCTACCCCAAAGGCAAGAAACAGCGCATCGTCCCCATCAGCCCAGACCTCGCAGCCCTACTTACCCGGCACGTAGAAGGGTGCCACGCCGACCAACTGCTCTTCCGGAGCCGTACCGGCACCTACATCGACTACAACAACCAGCGCAACCGCACCCTCCAACCAGCACTCACCCTCGCCCGCGAACGCGGCCTGGGCAAACACATCACCCCACACGCCCTCCGCCACACCATGATCACCATGCTCCGCGACGGCGGCGTCGCCCCCGGCATCATGCAACTCATCGCCGGCCACGCCACCTACCAGACAACCGCTACCTACGCCGACCAGCACACACCCGCCCAACGCACCCTCATCCTCAACGCCGTCCAACCCGTCATCACCGGAGCCAGCGCGCTGTTCGACTCGAAGGCCTGACTGTCAAGATCAACGGCCCTCGGATGAAAAGTCCGTAGAGGCGACAGCTGCCCCGAACGACTTCTTCCTGGGGTTGCGGGCCGAGACGGCCAGCACTCCGCCGTTCCTGGCTTTCTTGCTCGGGTTGTGCGGGTGGCGCGGCTAACGCCACAGCCGCCGGCGATCTCTTCAGGCCGGAGACGGGCCGCCAGTTCCAGAAGCTCTTCGTCGGTTGGCCTGCGCTCCACCACCCGTCGATTCCGGTGTTGGAAGTCTTTCGGGGGTTGGCCGTTGACCGCGGGGAGGCGTTGGCGGGATCAATCCCCGCCCAGCACCGGCAAGTACGAAGCCGCCCCCTGGTTCGCCGGGACCCCGCACGATGCTCTCGACCTGGTCTGCGAAAGCCAGCACCACTAAGCATGGCACCCGTCCGACCTGAGCTGCGGATCCCCCACCTACGCCCGTGACGGACCTGGACAGAACCGGCTTGCGGTCGCAGTTTGGCGGGCGGCCGGGCGGAGCCGTTGCTAGGCTCCGGCCATGAAGTCCACGAAGCGGACGATGCGCGGCCTGCGCTCGGCCCTGGTGGCATTCAGCACCATCGTGATCGCGGTCGCCGCCCACCGCGCCGACCACGGGACGACCCCGCCCTTGCTGGCCCTGGTCGCCGTGGTCCTGGTGGCCTGGGGCGTCGCCTACGCGCTGGCGGGCCGCAGGGTCACCCGGTGGGAGTTGCTGTTCCTGCTCGGCGCCGCCCAGTTCGGCATCCACGGTCTCAGCGTCTACCTGGCTGATCCCGTTCACCCGGGCGTCGGCGACGTCTCGTCGCCGATGGTCCTCACGCACGGCGCGGCCACTGTGCTCACCGCGCTTGTGCTGGAGCACGGCGAGCGGATGTGGTGGGGCCTGCTCTCCCTGCTCGGCGCCCGGTACTGCGCCGTCCGTGCCCGCGACCTCCCGCCACTGGTGCGACGGCCTGTCCCGGTCGTCTCCCGCGCCGTCCCCACGCTGACCCGGCTGTGCGCCGGCCCTGTCGGGATGCGCGCACCGCCCCTCCTCGCCCGGATCTGAAGCAACAGCGGGGACGAGAGGCCCCGCTTCCCCCCGCGACCGGACAGTACGGTCGTGATCTGTCTAGAGGAGAACCCCCCATGAGCTCTGCCCTGCGTGCCACCCTGCGCACTGCCGCCCGCACCGTCGCCGTCGGCACGGCCGCCCTCGGGCTGGTCCTGCTCGGCGCGGGTACGGCATCGGCCCACGTCACCGTCACCCCTTCCACCACCGCGGCCGGCAGCTACACCGTGCTGACCTTCTCCGTCCCGCACGGCTGCGACGGGTCGGCCACCACCTCGGTCGCCCTCGCGATGCCCGAGGAGATCATCGCGGCCACCCCGACGGTCAACCCGGGCTGGGAGGTCGAGAAGAAGATGGAGAAACTCGCCACGCCGGTCGACGACGGCCACGGCGGTCAGTACACCGAGCGGGTCGACCAGGTCGTCTACACCGCCAAGGCCCCGCTGCCCGACGATCTGCGCGACACGTTCGAGCTGTCGCTGAAGCTGCCGGAGAAGGAAGGCGCCAAGCTCGTCTTCCCGGCGGTCCAGAAGTGCGAGAAGGGCGAGACGCCCTGGACCGAGGTCGCCGCGGACGGCGCCGAAGAGCCGGAGCACCCGGCCCCGTACATCGTGCTGACCGCCGCCGAAAAGGCCGAGGACGGCGCGGCCACACCGGCCGAGACCACGATGTCGGCCGCCCCGGCAGCCGATGCCTCGGGCACGGCCCCCGGCTCGGCCGCGTCGTCCGGCTCGGGCGGCCCGGGTGTCGTCGGCTGGGCCGGCCTGGTGCTGGGCGCGATCGGCGCGGCCTCGGGCGTGACCGCGCTGGTGCGCGGCAGGAAGACCTCTTGACCCGTCCGGTCCGCCGCACGACGTCCGGGTGGGGGCGGCCGGCGGCCGCTCCCATCTGGGCTGTCCTGCTCCTGGCCGCCCTGGTGCTCCTGTTTCCGGGTACGGCCGACGCCCACGCCGTGCTGAAGTACACCGACCCCAAGGACGGCCAGGTCCTCGCCCAGGCGCCGCGCACGGTCTCGGCCGTCTTCAACGAGGCGATCACCCTTGCTCCGAAGGGGAACCAGCTGCTCGACTCGGAGGGCCGTCCCGTCCCCGCCGACGTCCGCTCGGTGAACGACACCGTCGTCTATACCCCGTCGTCGACCCTCGCCGAGGGCACCTACATCGTCAGCTGGCGGGTCATCTCCGCCGACACCCACCCGGTCAGCGGTGGCATCAGCTTCTCCGTCGGCAGGCCCAGCGCGGGCTCCGTCGCTGTCCCGGACCAGGTGGCCGTCCGCGAGGTGAACGTGCTCCGGATCGGCGCCGAGGTGCTGCGGTACGGCGGGGTACTCGGGTTCGCGGGACTGACCGCCTTCGGCCTGTTCATCGCCGAGCCGAGCGTGCGCAGGTCCGCGGCGTTCGCCCGGAGGGTCGGGCGCACCCGTGACGCGCTGGCCGCGGCGGCGGTGCTCGGCGCCGCGGCCCTGGTCCCGCTGGTCAAGCTCTGGCAGGACGGCGCGGGCGTCGGCGACCTGTTCTCCGCCTCGCTGTGGCCCGCGGCGTTGTCGG
>NZ_JBFAKB010000068.1:0-10143 GCF_040655495.1 Nonomuraea sp. NPDC050404 | reverse complement strand
GGGATCGAGCCTGGGTCGTTGCGGGGGAGTCGTACCGGTGTGTTCACCGGGGTGATGTACAACGACTACGGGCTGGCCCTGGGCAACGCCGCCGGCCGGCTGCACCAGGGAGCCGCCGGTGAGGTGGTCGAAGGGCTCGGCCAGCGCGACGCCGTCGAAGGTTACGAAGGTACGGGAACCGCGCCGAGCGTCGCCTCCGGCCGCGTGTCGTACACGCTGGGCCTGGAGGGTCCGGCGGTGACGGTGGACACGGCGTGTTCGTCGTCGCTGGTGGCGCTGCACTTGGCGGCGCAGGCGCTGCGATCGGGGGACTGCTCGCTGGCGCTGGCGGGTGGGGCGACGGTGATGTCCACGCCGAACACGTTCATCGGGTTCGCCCGGCAGCGTGGTCTGTCGGTGGACGGACGGTGCAAGGCGTTCTCCGACAGCGCCGACGGGGTGGGCTGGGCGGAGGGTGTGGGCGTACTGGTCCTGGAACGCCTGTCGGACGCCCGCCGCAACGGCCACCAGGTGCTGGCGGTGCTGCGCGGGTCGGCCGTCAACCAGGACGGCGCGTCGAACGGGTTGACGGCACCGAACGGTCCGTCGCAGCAGCGGGTGATCCGGCAGGCGCTGGCAGGAGCGGGGTTGTCCCACACGGATGTCGACGTGGTGGAGGCGCACGGCACCGGGACGCGGCTGGGCGATCCCATCGAGGCGCGGGCTCTGATGTCCACCTACGGGCAGGGTCGTGATCGGCCGCTGTTGCTGGGGTCGGTGAAGTCGAACATCGGTCACACGCAGGCAGCCGCGGGTGTCGCGGGCGTGATCAAGATGGTCATGGCGATGCGGCACGGCGTACTGCCGAAGACCTTGCACGTGGACGCGCCGTCCTCGCACGTGGACTGGAACGAGGGTGCGGTCGAACTGGCGACCGAGGCGCGGTCGTGGCCGGAGGCCGGGCGGCCGCGCCGGGCCGGTGTGTCGTCGTTCGGGATCAGCGGGACGAACGCGCACGTCATCATCGAGCAGGGGCCGGTGCCGGATGCCGCCACGGAGCCGGTGGCGAGTCCGGGGCTGGTTCCGGTGGTGGTGTCGGCCCGGTCTGCGGAGGGGTTGCGGGCGCAGGCCGGTCGGCTGGCGTCTCACCTGAGCGACGGGCTGGGGTTGGCTGACGTTGCGTTCTCGCTGGCCACGACCCGGTCGGTGTTCGAGCATCGCGCGGTCGTGCCGGCCGGTGATCGTGAGGAGGCCGTGGCCGGGCTGCGGGCCGTTGCGGAGGGGCGGCCGGGGCCGGGAGTTGTGCTGGGAGAGCAGAACGGGCGGCGGGGGAAGGTGGCGTTCCTGTTCGCCGGTCAGGGGAGCCAGCGGGCGGGGATGGGCCGGGAGTTGTATGACCGGTTCCCGGTGTTTGCCGAGGCTCTGGATGAGGTGATTGCGGAGCTGGATCCGTTGTTGGAGGGGTCGCTGCGGGAGGTGTTGTTCTCCGATTCGGAGGCGTTGGATCAGACGGGGTGGGCGCAGCCGGCGTTGTTCGCGCTGGAGACGGCCCTGTTCCGGCTGATCGGGGTACGGCCGGAGGTGCTGGCCGGTCACTCGGTTGGGGAGATCACGGCTGCGCATGTGGCCGGGGTGCTGTCGCTGGCCGATGCGTGCGTTCTGGTGGCGGCGCGGGCGCGGTTGATGCAGGCGCTTCCTGAGGGTGGGGCGATGGTGGCGGTTCAGACCGCCGAGGAAGACGTCGCCGCTCTGCTGGTCGGGCGCGAGGCCGAGGTGTCGATCGCGGCGGTAAACGGCCCGGCCTCGGTGGTGATCTCCGGTGTCGAGCAGGCCGTTCTTGAGGTGGCCAAGGCGCTGGGGGTGAAGACACGGCGGTTGCGGGTGTCGCATGCGTTCCATTCGCCCTTGATGGAGCCGATGCTGGCGGACTTCCGCGCGGTCGCCGAGACGCTGACTTACAGCCCGCCGAGAATCCCGATCGTGTCCACCCTGACCGGACGGCCGGCGACCACCGAAGAGGTGTGCTCGCCCGGGTACTGGGTGGACCAGGTGCGCGGCGCGGTCCGGTTCGCCGACGCCATGCGCACCCTGGGCGACCAGGACGTCCGGGCCTGTCTGGAGCTCGGCCCGGACGGCGTGCTGGCCGCGATGGCCGCCGACACCGTGGATGCGCTGCTGGTGCCGGCGCTGCGTAAGGACCGTGGTGAGGAGGCTGCGGTGCTCTCGGCGCTGGCCGAGTTGCACGTGCATGGTGTGGCGGTGGACTGGCAGGCCGTGATTCCGGGTGGGCGCCGGGTCGATCTGCCGACGTACGCCTTCCAGCGCCAGAGGTTCTGGCCTGACGGTACGGGCTCCCAAGCGGGAGACGTGACAGCGGCGGGGCTGACGGCCTCCCAGCACCCGATGCTCGGTGCCGCCGTTGGACTGGCCGGGATGGACGGGGCGGTGCTGACCGGTCGTATCTCGCTGGGGTCGCATCCGTGGCTGGCGGATCATGCGGTGGGCGGGGTCGTGGTGTTCCCCGGCACTGGGTTCGTGGAGCTGGCGATCCAGGCGGGCGATCAGGTCGGATGTGACGTGGTCGAGGAGCTGACCATGACCGCGCCGCTGGTGCTCGGTGAGCGGGACGTGGTGACGGTACAGGTGTGGGTGGCCGCGCCGGATGAGTCGGGCCGACGCGAGCTGGGCGTCTACGCCCGGGCCGGGGACGACGAGCCGTGGGTCGAGCATGCGACCGGTGTGCTGGTGTCCGGTGGTCCGGCGGTTGTGCCGTTCGATGCGGTGGTGTGGCCGCCGCAGGGTGCGTCCTTGATCGAGTTGGACGGGTTGTATGAGCGGCTGGCCGAGGGCGGGCTGAGTTATGGGCCGGTGTTTCAGGGGTTGCGGGCGGCGTGGCGTGGCCTGGAGGGGGAGGTGTTCGCGGAGGTCGTGCTGCCCGAGCAGGTTTCGGGGGTCGGTTTCGGGGTGCATCCGGCGTTGCTCGATGCGGTGTTGCACGTGGTGCCGCTGGCCGGGTTCGAGGGTGGGCTGTTGCCGTTCTCGTGGGGTGGGGTGTGCCTGCATGCGGGCGGGGCTTCGGTGCTGCGGGTGCGGCTGGTCAGGACGGATGACGACGCGGTTTCGGTGAGTGCGGCGGACGCCGGTGGCGAGATGGTGTTGTCGGCGCGGTCGCTGGTGTTCCGGCCGTTCTCTGCCGATGAGTTTGGTGGTCGGCGAGATGCTCTGTTCGGGGTGGAATGGTCGCCGCTGACGGGGCTTTCGGCGGTTGAGGTGTCGTCGGTGGCCGTGGTTGGTCAGGACGCCCTGGGTGTTGGTGGTGGGTCGGTTCCGGTTTATGCGGATATTTCAGCTCTGGTGGGTCCGGTGCCGGATGTGGTGGTAGCCGAGTTCGTATCGGACCCGGTGAGCGAGACGGTGGAGTCGGTTCATGAGCTGACCGCGCGGGCTTTGGATCTGTTGCAGAGGTGGTTGGCCGACGACCGGTTCGGTGAGTCGCGTCTGGTGGTGGTCACCCGAGGGGCGATGGGGTCGGGTGATCTGGCGGGTGCGGCGGTCTGGGGTTTGGTGCGGTCGGCGCAATCGGAGAATCCGGGCCGGTTCGTGCTGGTGGATGTCGAGACGTCTGCATTGCCGGCTGAGGTGTTGGCGTCGGATGAGCCGCAGGTGGCGGTGCGCGGGGGTGAGGTGCTGGTTCCTCGGTTGGCGCGAGTGGCGGCCGGTGGCGAGCGTCGGTGGGATCCGGAGGGGACGGTCCTGATCACGGGTGGGACTGGTGGTCTGGGTGCGGAGGTGGCTCGGCATGTGGTGGCTGAGCATGGGGTGCGGCGTCTGCTGCTGACTAGCCGGAGGGGTATGGACGCTTCGGGTGCGGTGGAGTTGCGGGCCGAGTTGATCGCGCATGGGGTTGCGGTGGAGATTGCCGCTTGTGATGTGGCGGATCGTGATCAGGTGGCGGGTCTGCTGGCGGGGGTGGACGTCGATCATCCGTTGACGGCGGTGGTTCATGCGGCGGGTGTGCTGGATGACGGGACGATCGCGTCTTTGACCGCAGAGCAGTTGGGTGCGGTGTTGCGGCCGAAGGTGGATGCGGCGTGGCATTTGCATGAGCTGGCCCGGGATGTGGATCTGGTGTTGTTCTCGTCAGTGGCGGGGACGTTTGGTGGTGCGGGGCAGGGTAATTACGCGGCGGCGAACGCGTTCCTGGATGGGCTGGCTGAGCACCGGCGTGCGCAGGGTCTGGCCGGAGTGTCGTTGGCGTGGGGCCCGTGGGCGCAGGACGCCGGGATGGTCGGCGGGCTCGGCGAAGCGGACTTGCGCAGGATGGCGCGGGCGGGTCTGGTGCCGTTGTCGGTGGAGCAGGGGTTGTCGTTGTTCGATGCGGCGGCCGGTGCTGGTCGGGCGGTGGTGGTGACCGCGCGGATGGATGCGGGCGCGGTGGCGCGGGCCGGTGGCGAGGTGCCGCATCTGTTGCGCGGGTTGGTACGCGGAGTTCGCCGGTCGGCCGCTTCGGCGCTGGTGCCGTCGGGTGGTGAGGCGCTGGGTGGGCGGCTGTCCGGGATGGGCCGGGCCGACCGGGTTCGGTTCATGACGGAGCTGGTCCAGGGCCAGGTGGCTGCGGTGCTGGGGCATGCCTCGCCGCAGCTGGTGGAGGTACGGCGGGAGTTCCGCGAGCTGGGCTTCGACTCGCTCACTGCGGTGGAGTTGCGTAACCGGCTGAACGCGGCGACGGGGCTGCGTCTGTCGGCCACGCTGGTGTTCGACCATCCGACGCCGGCCGCGCTGGCGGAGTTCGTGCTAGGCGAGTTGCTGGGTGAGCAGGCCGACGTGGTGATTCCGACCGGGGTGACGCCGGTGGCGGACGATCCGGTCGTGATCGTGGGTATGGCGTGCCGCTACCCGGGTGGGGTGACCTCGCCGGAGGAATTGTGGAAGCTGGTGGTCGGGGAGACCGACGCGATCACTGGATTCCCGACGAACCGGGGCTGGGATCTGGGGGCCCTGTACAACCCGGATCGGGAGAGCCAGGGCACCAGTTACGTACGTGAGAGCGGCTTCCTGCACGACGCGGGGGAGTTCGATCCCGGGTTCTTCGGGATCTCGCCGCGTGAGGCGTTGGCGGTCGATCCGCAGCAGCGGTTGTTGCTGGAGGTGTCGTGGGAGGCGGTCGAACGGGCCGGGATCGACCCGACGTCGTTGCGCGGCAGCCGTACCGGTGTGTTCGCCGGTGTCATGTACCACGATTACGCCAACAGCGTGTCGTTCCCGCCGGACGTGCAGAGCTTCT
This sequence comes from Nonomuraea sp. NPDC050404, assembly GCF_040655495.1. Taxonomy (NCBI): domain Bacteria; kingdom Bacillati; phylum Actinomycetota; class Actinomycetes; order Streptosporangiales; family Streptosporangiaceae; genus Nonomuraea; species Nonomuraea sp. NPDC050404. The sequence goes on along the minus strand of NZ_JBFAKB010000068.1, from coordinate 4,880 downwards.
CCAGCATCGGTAGCGCCGGCAGCGTCGCCTCCGGCCGCGTGTCGTACACGTTGGGTCTGGAGGGGCCTGCGGTGACGGTGGACACGGCGTGTTCGTCGTCGCTGGTGGCGTTGCATCTGGCGGCGCAGGCGCTGCGTGGTGGTGAGTGTTCGCTGGCGCTGGCCGGTGGCGTGACGGTGATGGCCACGCCAAGCTCGTTCATCGACTTCAGCGCCCAGGGCGGTCTGAGCTCTGACGGACGGTGCAGGGCGTTCGCCGACAGCGCCGATGGGGTGGGCTGGTCGGAGGGTGTGGGGGTGCTGGTGTTGGAGCGGCTGTCGGACGCGCGCCGCAACGGTCACCAGGTGCTGGCGGTGGTGCGCGGGTCGGCGGTCAATCAGGACGGTGCGTCGAATGGCCTGACCGCGCCGAGTGGCCCGTCGCAGCAGCGGGTGATCGGTCAGGCGCTGGGCAGCGCGGGGTTGGCTCCTGCCGATGTGGACGTGGTGGAGGGGCACGGTACGGGTACGACGCTGGGCGATCCGATCGAGGCTCAGGCGCTGCTGGCGACCTACGGCCAGGACCGGGACCAGCCGCTGCTGTTGGGGTCGATCAAGTCGAATCTCGGTCACACCCAGGCGGCCGCCGGTGTCGCGGGTGTGATCAAGATGGTTATGGCGATGCGGCACGGTGTGCTGCCGAAGACCTTGCACGTGGATGCGCCGTCCTCGCATGTGGACTGGTCGGCGGGTGCGGTTGAACTGCTCACGGAACGGGTGGAGTGGCCCGAGGTCGGACGGCCTCGTCGGGCGGGGGTGTCGTCGTTCGGGATCAGTGGCACGAATGCGCACGTGATCTTGGAGCAGGGTCCGCAGGTTGCCGTGGAGGCGCGGGAGCCGGTTGGTGGTGTGGTGCCGTTGCTGGTGTCCGCGAGGACGGAAGAGGGGTTGCGGGCGCAGGCCGGGCGGCTGGCGTCTCATCTGAGCGATGAGTCGGGGTTGGCTGATGTCGCGTTGTCGCTGGCCACGACGCGGTCGGCGTTCGAGCATCGTGCGGTGGTGCTGGCGGGCGATCGTGAGAGCGCCCTCGCTGGTCTGGGTGCGGTGACCGAGGGCCTTCCGGGCGTGCTGCGGGGGGTGGCTGGGTCGGAGCCGAAGCTGGCCATGTTGTTCACGGGTCAGGGGAGTCAGCGGGCGGGGATGGGCCGGGTGTTGTATGACCGGTTCCCGGTGTTCGCCGAGGCTCTGGATGAGGTGATCGCTGAGCTGGACCTGCTTCTCGATGGGTCGCTGCGTGAGGTGCTCTTCGCCGAGCCTGGTGCGGCCGAGGCGGAGGTGTTGGATCTGACGGGGTGGGCGCAGCCGGCGTTGTTCGCGGTGGAGACGGCCCTGTTCCGGCTCGTCGAGTCCTGGGGCGTGCGGCCGGAGATGCTGGCCGGTCATTCGGTTGGGGAGATCACGGCGGCGCATGTGGCGGGGGTGTTGTCGCTTCAGGATGCGTGCGTTTTGGTGGCGGCGCGGGCGCGGTTGATGCAGGCGTTGCCGGCGGGTGGGGCGATGGTGGCGGTGCAGGCGGCCGAGGAGGACGTCACCGCCCTGTTGGCTGGGGAGGACGTCGCCGCTTTGTTGGCTGAGGGGGGTGTTGGCCTGTCGGCCGGGCGTCAAGGCGATGTGTCGATCGCGGCGGTGAACGGTCCGGCCTCCACGGTGCTGTCCGGGGAAGAGCAGGCGGTGTTGAAGCTGGCTGCTGTCCTTGAGCAGCGTGGGGTGAAGACGCGGCGGTTGCGGGTGTCGCATGCGTTCCATTCGCCGTTGATGGATCCGATGCTGGCGGACTTCCGCGCCGTGGTCGCGACGCTGACCTTCAGCGAGCCGCGCATCCCGATTGTGTCCACGTTGACCGGGGAGGCAACCGAGCGGTTGTGCTCGCCGGAGTACTGGGTGGAGCAGGTTCGCGGCGCGGTCCGGTTCGCCGACGCCATCCGCTCTCTCCAAGATCAGGGCGTGGGGGCGTTCCTGGAGTTGGGTCCTGATGGGGTGCTGACCGCGATGGCCGCCGACACCGTGGATGTGGTGCCGACGTTGCGTAAGGACCGCGACGAGGAGTCCGCGATCATGTCGGCGCTGGCCGAGTTGCACGTGCGGGGAGTGCCGCTTGATTGGGCGGCGGTGTTCCCCGGGGCTCGTCGGGTGGAGTTGCCTACTTATGCCTTCCAGCGCAGGTGGTATTGGCCGAGCTCCACATCGGCCGGGGACGCCCGGGGACTGGGCTTGACTGCTGCGAGCCATCCGCTGCTGGGGGCTGCCGTGGGCTTGGCCGACTCCGATGAGGCGCTGTTGACCGGTCGTATCTCGCTGGGGTCGCATCCGTGGCTGGCGGATCATGCGGTGGGCGGGGTTGTGGTGTTCCCCGGCAGCGGGTTCGTGGAGCTGGCGATCCGGGCCGGTGATCAGGTCGGATGTGACGTGGTCGAGGAGCTGACCATGACCGCGCCGCTGGTGCTGGCCGGGGATGAGGCCGTCACGGTTCAGGTGCGGGTGGGACCTGCCGATGGGTCAGGCCGCCGGCAACTGGGCATTCACGCCAGGCCACAGGCCGCCGATGAGGAGCCGTGGGTCGAGCATGCGACCGGTGTGCTGGTGTCCGGTGGTCCGGCGGTTGTGCCGTTCGATGCGGTGGTGTGGCCGCCGCAGGGTGCGTCCGTGATCGAGCTGGACGGACTGTATGACCGGCTGGCCGTGGATGGGCTGAGTTATGGGCCGGTGTTTCAGGGGTTGCGGGCGGCGTGGCGTGGCCTGGACGGGGAGGTGTTCGCCGAGGTCGTGCTGCCGGAGCAGGTGTCAGAGTCCGGCTTTGGGCTGCATCCGGCGCTGCTGGATGCGGTGTTGCGCGTGGCGCCGCTGGCCGGGTTCGAGGGTGGGCTGTTGCCGTTCTCGTGGGGTGGGGTGTGCCTGCACGCTGGTGGCGCGTCGTTGCTGCGGGTGCGGCTGGTCAGGACGGGCGGCGATGCGGTTTCGGTGAGTGCGGTGGACGCGGTTGGGGAGATGGTGTTCTCGGCGCGGTCGCTGGTGTTCCGGCCGTTCTCTGCCGATGAGCTTGGTGGTCGGCGGGATGCTCTGTTCGGGGTGGACTGGACGCCGCTGATGGAGCCTCCGGCGGCCGAGCCGGTGCCGATGGCGGTGGTTGGTCGTGGTTTTCCGGGTGTCGCTGCGGTTCAGGTTCACGCGGATCTGGCGTCTTTGGCCGGAACGGGTGCGGTGCCGGGTGTGGTGCTGGCCGAGGCGGTCTCGGGTGCGGTGGGGGTGGTGGAGTCGGCTCATGAGCTGACCGCCCGCATTCTGGGCTTGTTGCAGGAATGGCTTGCTGATGACCGGTTCGGTGATTCCCGTCTGGTGGTGGTCACCCGTGGGGCGGTGGGGTCGGGTGATCTGGCGGGTGCGGCGGTGTGGGGTTTGGTGCGGTCGGCGCAGTCGGAGAACCCGGGCCGGTTCGTGCTGGTCGACCTGGACGAGGAAGCCTCAGTAGCGGTACTGGCCGCAGCGCTGGCCTCGGGTGAGCCGCAGGTGGCGGTACGCGAGGGTGAGGTGCTGGTTCCTCGGTTGGCGCGAGTGGCGGCCGGTGGCGAGCGTCGGTGGGATCCAGACGGGACGGTCCTGATCACTGGCGGGACTGGTGGTCTGGGTGCGGAGGTGGCTCGGCATGTGGTGGCTGAGCATGGGGTACGGCGTCTGCTGCTGACCAGCCGGAGGGGTATGGACGCTCCGGGTGCGGTGGAGTTGCGGGCCGAGCTGATCGCGCATGGGGTTGCGGTCGAGATTGCCGCTTGTGATGTGGCGGATCGGGATCAGGTGGCGGGTCTGCTGGCCGGCGTGGATGTCGATCATCCGTTGACGGCGGTGGTTCATGCGGCGGGCGTGCTGGATGACGCGACCATTTCCTCGTTGACGCCGGAACAGCTGGGTGCGGTGTTGCGGCCGAAGGTCGATGCGGCCTGGCATCTGCACGAACTGGCCCGGGATGCGGATCTGGTGCTGTTCTCGTCGGTGGCGGGGACGTTCGGTGGTGCGGGGCAGGGCAATTACGCGGCGGCGAACGCGTTCCTGGATGCCCTCGCCGAGCATCGGCGGGCGCTGGGGTTGGCTGGGGTGTCGTTGGCATGGGGTCCGTGGGCGCAGGATGCCGGGATGGTCGGCGGGCTCGGTGAAGCGGACTTGCGCAGGATGGCGCGGGCCGGTTTGGTGCCGTTGTCGGCCGAGCAGGGGTTGGCGTTGTTCGATGCGGCGGCCGGTGCCGGTCGGGCGGTGGTGGTGACCGCGCGGATGGATGCGGGCGCGGTGGCGCGGGCCGGCGGTGAGGTGCCGCATCTGTTGCGCGGGTTGGTACGGGGGGTTCGCCGGTCGGCGGTTTCGGCGGGCGGGGATTCGGAGTTGGTGCGGCGGCTGGCCGGGATGGGCCGGGCTGATCAGTCCCGGCTGGTTGTGGAGTTGGTACGCGCGCAGGCCGCAGCGGTGCTGGGGCATGCCTCGCCGCAGATGGTGGAGGTGCGGCGGGAGTTCCGCGAGCTGGGCTTCGACTCGCTCATCGCGGTGGAGTTGCGTAACCGGCTGAACGCGGCGACGGGGCTGCGGTTGCCGGCGACGCTGGTCTTCGACTACCCGACGCCGATAGCGCTGGCGGAATACCTGCTGGCCGAACTGCTGGGTGAGCGGGCCGGCGTGGTGATTCCCTCCGGAGTGGTGCCGGTGGCGGACGACCCGGTGGTGATCGTGGGGATGGCGTGTCGCTATCCGGGTGGGGTGGCCTCGCCGGAGGATTTGTGGCGGTTGGTGGTGGAGGAGACGGATGCGGTTTCTGGTTTTCCGTCGAATCGGGGTTGGGATTTGGAGGGTGTTTATGATCCG
>NZ_JBFAKB010000067.1:0-10562 GCF_040655495.1 Nonomuraea sp. NPDC050404 | reverse complement strand
ACCGCCGAACTGGCACTCACCCACAGCGAGGACGGCAACTTCGGCCACTACCTCGCCGACTCGCTCAGCGTCCTCGGGCAACTGGACCTGGCCCACGGAGACCCGGCCACCGCCATCGCCACCCTCCAACGCTCGGTCCTGGCCTGGCGCACCCGCGGCTCGATCCCCTACCTGGCGCGCACCCTGCGCGCCCTCGGCGACGCCCACACCGCCGCCGGCGACCACCACACCGCCAAAACCGCCTGGGAAGAGGCCCGCGAACTGTTCCACGGCATCTCACACGAGAACGGCGTACGAACCCTGGACACCCGGCTCGGGTGAAGGTGAAGGTCGGCAGACTCGGTCTGGGTCCACAGCGTCGCGGACTTGGCGAGGCGCTCGTCCACGCTCTCGGGGCAGGGGCAGGGGCAGGGGCAGGGGCAGGGGCGGAAGAAGCACCGGCGAGAGATCCCCTCAGCATGCCGCCATTCCGCGGGGGTGCGGTGGAGGTATGACCGAGAGGGGAGGCGCCTCACCGGACAACACCGTCAGCAAGAGCGAGAACGGGGACAGGAAGCCCGCAACCTGGTCATGACCCTGGGCGACCATATCGCCAGGCTTCGGTTTGTGATCCACGATCGGGACATGACCGACCTCGCCGACACTGTTCGAGCGTCACAGCGTCGGGGCGAACCGGGCGCGCAGGTCGGGCCGTAGGTAGGCGGCGGGCGAGGCGATCGACAGGCCGCCGTCCACCGGGAGTGTCGCGCCGGTGATGAAGGAGGCTGCGGGCGAGGCCAGGAAGGCGACCGCTTCGGCCACGTCCCGCGGGGTACCGGTGCGGCCGATCGGGTAGCCGTCCGCGGCGTTCTCCAGCCGCTCACCGCCGATCAGGCCCGGCGCGACGACGTTCGCCCTGATCCCGGCCGACCCGTACTCCAGTGCGATCTGCCGCATCAGCGCGTCCAGCCCGCCCTTGGCCGCCGCGTACGCGGGCAGGCCGGGGGCGGCCAGGAAGGAGTTGACCGAGCCGACCGCCACCACCGCCCGCGTCAGGTGCGGCAGGGCCGCGCGGCACAGGTGGAAGGCGGCGTCCAGGGTCGCCCGGAGGGCGGCGTGCCACTGTTCGTCGGTGGTCCGCGTGATCGGCGCGACCGGCATCACAGCCGTGGCCAGCACCAGCACGTCGAGCCTGCCAAGGGCGTCCACCGCCGAGCGGACCACCCGGTCCACCTGCTCCGGCGCGGACAGATCGGCCACCTCGAAGCGGGTGTAGACGGGGTCGTCGCAAGGGCCGAGTCCGGCACCGGCGACACGGTGGCCGTCGCGGGCCAGGGCCTCGGCGATGGCGAGCCCGATCGGCGAGTTGCCACCGGCGAGCAGGGCGGTCATGCGACCCTCAACTCCGGCAGGGCGGCCAGGATCTCGTCCAGCGCGGCCCGGCTGCCGGGGTCGAGCGGCTGGGCCGGCGAGCGAACGGCCGCCGACTCGATCAAGCCGCGGCGCACCAGCACCTCCTTGTGCACTGCCCAGGCGATGCCCGGCTGCATGCCGAAGCGGATCAGTGGGAGCAACCTGGCGAAGGCGTCCTGCCCGGGTGCCTTCAGGATCGGGGCGAGCAGGTCGGTGAACTCGCACGCCGGCATGGTGCCGACCGCTCCTCTGGCGTACTCCTCCAGGCAGAACAGCGCGTTCTGGCCGCCGAACACCGCGAAGTCGCCGCCCGCTCTGGCGGCGACCGCGCCCACCTTGGGCGCGGTCGGCGGAGCCTCGATCTTGACCGAGGTGACGCCGTCCAGCTTGCTCAGCTCCACGATCAGGGACTCGGGCATGGACACCCCGGTGGCGCCGGGGGCGTCCTGCACCATCACGTCGATCCCCGCCCGCGCGGCGAGCTCGCCGTAGAAGTCGGTGAGCTGTCCCGGTGTGGCCTTGACCAGGTACGGCGGAAGCACCATCAGGGCGTCCGCGCCCCCTTCCACCGCCGCCAGGGCCTGCTCCAGCGCGGTCGCCGTACTGGTCGAGCCGACTCCGGCGACCACGGGGCCGGATCCGGCCACCCGGCGCACCTCGGCCAGGATCCTCGCGCGCTCGGCCGTGGTGAGCGCGAAGCCCTCGCTGGCCATGCCGAACACTGCGACGCCGTCGGCGCCGGAGCTGAGCTGCCACTCGGTCAGCCTGTGCAGGCTCGGCACGTCCAGCTCACCGGCCGCGGTGAATGGCGTGGCAAGGATAGGGATAAGTCCGGATATAGGCACTTACGACTCCTCTTCCAGGGTGGTGATGTCGACCTCCACGCCCAGGCCGGGACCGGCGGGGAGGGGGAAGCCGCCGGGGCCGCCGGCCAGCGGCGCGGTGAGGATCGCGCCGGCGACCTCGCAGGTGGTGGGCTGGTACTCGAAGAACGCCAGGTTCCCCAGGGCCGCGCTGACGTGCAGTCCCGCCGCGAGGGCGACGCCCAGCCCGGTCGAGTGGTGTGGCGCCACCGGCACGTGGTGGGCCGCGGCCAGCTCGGCGATGGACATCAGCTCGGTGATCCCGGTACGCCCGACGTCCGGCTGGGCCAGGCTCAGCGCGCGGCGCGAGAGCCAGTGCGCGAACTCGTAGCGATTGCGCAGCGTCTCGCCCACGGCGATCGGCAGCTCAGCCCGCCGCGCCAGCTCCCGGTGCCCCTCGACATCCTCGGGCGCGAGCGGGGCCTCCAGGAACAGCGCTCCCCGCTCGGCCAGGCCGTGCGCCAGCCGTACGGCCGAGGGCACGTCGTAGACCCAGTGGGCGTCAACGGCGACCTTCAGCCCGGCGGCGGCGACCGCGTCCACGGTGGCCAGGTCCTCCTCGACGCCGTGGCCGAGGTGGAGCTTCACCGCGGTCGCGCCCTTGGCGGCCCACTCCTTGGCCAGAGCGGCCCGTTCGGCGTCGGACGGGCGGGGCAGGCCGCTCACGTACACGGGCACGATCCCGGTGAACGCGCCACCGAGCAGGGACGCCACGCTCAACCCGGTGATCCTGCCGGTCAGGTCCCACAGGGCGATGTCGACGGCCGCGAGCGCGTCGGCCTGGTGCCCGGTCAGGTGACCGCGCTCGCGCATCAGGCCGGTCAGCCGGTCCCACAGCGGTCTGACCCGCGTGGGGTCCTGGCCGATCAGCGCCGGGGCGAGCAGCTTGTCGACGATGGCCGCCGGCACTTCAGGGGCGACCGGGGCCAGCGCCTCGCCCCAGCCCGTGGTGCCGTCGTCGCAAGTGACCGAGACGAGCAGCGTCTCGAACCGGGCGGAGTAGAGGCTGCGCCACGGCGAGCGCGTGAAGTAGCCCTCCTCCTGCGACGGTTCACCCAAGTAGGCGGTCTCATGCCGGAGCTTCACCGGGAAACAGCGTACTTGACGGATTTGCGGCATGTGCGTAACGATCCCACATAGTGCAAAGCGATTGCAATGGAGACAGGATGGCTTCCGATCAGGGCAACAATCAGAGCGTAGAACGGGCGATCTCCGTACTGCGGGCGTTCCTGACCGGTCGCCCCGAGCTACGCGTGTCGGACGTCGCGAAGGCCACTGGGCTGGGCACCTCCACCGCGTCCCGGCTGCTCGCCACGTTGGAGACGCTGGAGTTCGTGGAGCGCGACGAGGTGAGCGGCCTGTACCGGCTCGGCACCGCGCCGATCACGCTCGGCGGGGTGGCGCTGAACCAGCACCCGGTCCACCGCGAGGCGCGGCAGATCGCGCAGGACCTGGCCGCAGCCCTCGGCCTGGGCGTGAACGTGGCGATCAGACAGGACGACTCGATGTTCTACCTGGCCAACTTCGAGGGCAGGCTGGCCCCGCGCTCCTATGTGCTGACCGGCCAGCGCAAGCCGCTGTACGCCACCGGCATCGGCAAGTGCCTGCTGCTCGGCCTGTCCGCCGCGGAACGCCGTTCGCTGCTGCCCGCGATGCCGCCCTTCACCCCGAACACGATCACCGGCCACGACCGCCTGGACGGGGAGCTGGCCACCGTGCTCGGCCACGGCTACGCGACCGAGGTCGAGGAACTGGCCTTCGGCCGCGCGTGCGTGGCCGCGCCGATCCGCGACCGGTCCGGCACGGTCGTGGCGGCGATCTCCATTTCCGGGCCGCTGTCGGCGATCGGCCTGCCGGCCCGCGAGGCCGAACTGGCCAGGACGATCATCGAGACCGCGGACTCCGTCAGCATCGGACTGGGTTACGTCGGCCCGGCGCACCTGCTGGGCAGCCGGCCATGAGGAAGCTGACCAACGGGCAGTTCGCCTGGTTACTGATGGCGCCGGGCATGGCGCTGTTCCTCGCGATCATCGTCTATCCCCTGGTGGCCGCGCTGGTCACCGGCTTCTTCGAGCAGAGCCTGGTCCGCCCCGGCCGTACCTTCGTCGGACTGGCCAACTTCGCCGACCTGCTCGGCGGGGACTTCTGGCCGGTGCTGCGCAACACGCTGGTCTTCACCCTCGGCGCGACGGTGATCCCGTTCCTGCTCGGGTATGCGCTGGCCCTGGCGCTGAACTCCGGGCTGCCGGGCTTCCTGCGCGGGCTGTTCCTGTTCCCCTGGGTGATCCCCGGCGTGGTCGTGTCCTTCCTGTGGCTGTGGATCTTCAACGCGAACTACGGCGTACTCAACGGGCTGCTGGGGACCGAGATCAGTTGGCTGGGACAGCCCGGCACGGCGATGGCCGCGGTGATCGTCACCAAGACGTGGGCCAGCTTCCCCTGGATGATGGTCATGCTCCTGGCAGGGCTGCAGACGATGCCCCGCGAGCTGCACGAGGCCGCCGCGGTGGACGGCGCGGGCGCGATCCGCCGGTTCAGGTCGGTCACGGTGCCGCACATGAAGGGCATCGCCGGGATCGTTTTCCTGCTGGAGTTCATCTGGAACTTCCAGCACTTCGACACCATCTACGTGCTCACCGGCGGCGGCCCCGCCGGCGCCACCAAGACGTTCGCAGTGGCCGTCTACGACACGGCGTTCAAGGGGTTCGACCTGGGCCACGCCACCGCTCTGGGCGGGCTGTGGATGGTGCTGCTGCTCGTGCTCATGGTGCTCTACCTGCGTAAGGAGGCTTCGTGACGGTGACCTTGAGCGCGTCCGTGCCCACGGCCCGGACCAGGCGGAGATCGCCCGTCAACCGATCCCGCGTAGCGGCCTGGGTCGCCGTCGTCGTCATCGGCCTGTTCGGCCTGGCCCCGATCTACTGGCTGGTGGTCACGGCGCTCACCCCCGACGACCGGGCCTTCAGCTTCCCGCCGTCGCTGATCCCGACCGAGATCACCTTCGAGCACTTCGCCCGGCTGGCGGAGAACCCGCAACTGTTCCAGTACCTGGCGAACAGCGTGATCGTGTCGGTGATCACCGCGATCCTCAGCGTGATCGTGTCGGCCTACATGGCCTACGCCTTCTCCAAGTTCCGCTACCGCGGCCGCAGGTCGCTCATGCATCTCGTGCTGGCCTCGCAGCTCTTCCCGCAGGCGCTGCTGCTGGTCACCCTGTACGCCGTGTTCAGCGCCACCGGCCTGCTGGGCAGCTACACCGCGCTGATCCTGTCGTTCACCACCTTCACGCTGCCGCTGTGCGTATGGATGCTGAAGGGCATCTTCGACACCGTGCCGTCCACGCTCATGGAGGCGGCGGCGATCGATGGTGCCTCCCGGTGGCGGACGCTGCACACGATCGCGCTTCCGCTCGCCGCGCCGGGGCTGATCGCCGCGGGCCTTTTCGCGTTCGTCCGCGCGTGGAACGACTTCGTCTTCGCCCTCACCCTCGCCGACCCCGCGCGGCAGACCCTGCCGCCGGGGCTGGTGCACACCTACCTCGGGGAGTTCCAGACCGCCTGGCCAGACCTCATGGCCGCGTCGTTCGTCGTCTCGCTTCCGGTCATCGCCGCGTTCATGTTCCTGCAGCGATACCTGGTGGGCGGGCTCACGGCCGGCGCGGTCAAGGGATAGGAGACCACATGAACACGCTCAACCGCCGGGACGCCCTGCGGCTGCTCGGCCTGTCCACCCTTGGAGTGACCGCGCTGGCGGCCTGCGCCCCCGACGCCTCCGGCGGCACCCCTCAGGGTGACATCGCCGCCAAGTCCTTCGGCTTCACCTCATGGTCGCTGAACGAGGAGGCGCAGAAGGCCGCGGTGCAGGCCATCGTGGACGGCTACGCCGGCAGCAACGGCGTCAAGATCACTGCGGCGTCGTTCCCGTACAACGAGTACCTCAACCAGGTGACCCTGAAGCTGCGCGGCGGGCAGCTCACCGGGGCGATCCAGCTCGACGTCGCGTGGCTGGGCGCGCTGGCCGCGACGGGCAGGCTGCGCGACCTCGCCACGCCGGCCGCCAAGGGCGGCTACACGGACGTGGCGCTGTCCAGCGGCCGGACCGGCGGCAAGCAGCTCGGGCTGCCCTGGACCACCGGCTCGATCGGCCTCATCGCCAACACCGGGCTGCTGGAGAAGGCTGGCGTGGACGGCATGCCCGCCACTGTGGCGGAGTTCGAGGCGGCTCTGCGCAAGGTGGCCACGCTCGACGGCGTCATCCCGTACGCCGCCGCCACCAAGGCGGCCCAGCTCAAGGACATCCTGCCGTGGATGCGGACGTTCGGCAGCCCGCTGCTGGCCGAGGATCAGATCACGGTCGGCGACGACCCGTCGGTGGCGGCCGTGGAGTGGTACAAGAAGCTCTACGACGCCAAGCTGATCGCGCCGGACGTGGACCGCTTCGACGCCCGCGCGCTGTTCGCCCAGGGCAAGGCCGCCTTCTACGACGACGCGATCATCGCGCGCGGCGTGGTGGAGATCCAGGCGCCGGACAAGTCGCTGACGGCCAAGATGGTGCCGCTGTCCCGGCCCGTGCTGAAGGCGGGCGACTCTCCGCAGGCCCTGCTGTGGGGGCACGTGATCGCCGTGGTCGAGGGCGAGGGCGCCGACGCCGCCGCGGAGTTCGCCGCGCACGCCACTTCCGACACCGCCACCGTCGCCGCCTTCTTCGAGAAGGTGAAGCTGCCGCCGACGACCACCGCCGGCCTGGCCGACCCCAAGGTGTCCGGTGACGCGTTCACCACCGAGTGGACCGAGAAGATCACCAAGACCGCGACCGCGAACCCCTTCTGGCGGTACGCCGGCTACGCCCAGATAGAAACGGCCATCGCCGAACAGGTGCAGGCCGTGCTCGTCGGCGACTCCTCCGCGAAGGAGGCACTGGCAAAGGCCACCGAGACCGCCAAGGACCTGCAGAAATAGAGACCGCCCAGCAGCGGTCGTGTTCCGCGGAACGGCATTTCCGCGGTCCCGCTTGCACCGAGCGGCCCCTGACGGTGCACGTCCATGCTCGGATGCCCGGTCCCCGGCGGTTTCCCTGGCCGCGAGCGTGGCCGCCTTCGGCACGGCCCCGCACCAGCCGCGCACATGCCCGAACCGACCCCCCCGAGGACGACTCATGCGTCGCTTCCCCTCGCTCATCCACCTCGTCCTGCTCGTCCTGCTCGCCCTGCTCGCCGCCGCCGTGGCGCCGGCCGTATCGGCGCAGGCCGCCGCCGGCCCGATCGCCGACACCGGCGACGCCATCGTCATCACCGGCGACACCTACCGCATGACCATCCAGAAAGCCCGCTTCCGGTACTCCTTCGCCCGGCGCGACGGCACCGTGATCGCTCCCGCCCACGCCGAGTCCGGCCTGCGCGTCGGCGACGCGGACGCCGCCACCACCGAACTCGCCGGCCAGGCGGTGGGCACGGCCGTGCTCGACGTCACCCTGGAGACCGGCGCGAAGGTGCGGGTGAAGGTGCACCGGTCCGCCCGTCATGTGAAGATCACCGCCGACCGGGGCGCGGACTTCCGCACCGGCCCGGTGGCGCCCGCGTACGGGCTCGGCGACTACGGCGCGCACGCTGACGGTCAGCCCGATCAGGGCACCCCGTGCAGCGGCCAGGTCGAGGCGCGCCGGACGACGGAGCTGACCGGCATCGTCCTGGACAACCTCACCAACGAGGGCAGTTGCAAGCGGTTCATCTCCACCTTCGTGGTCTTCCCCCGGCAGAGGTTCGCCGAGGTGCTCTTCGACGAGGGACAGAAGCGGGTCGGCCTCACCACCTTGGAGAACCGGCTGGGCAGCACCGGGCCCGCGCAGGGCCTGTACTACTTCGCCGCCACCGACCTGAAGCGGATCTACGCCGACTACCGCGACGCGAGGCACCGGCACGGCTACGCCGACGTCCGGCCGCGGCCGGAGATGTTCGGGCTGGGGTGGGAGGCGTACGGCGCGCTGGCCTGGAACACCTACCAGTCGTCGGTGACCGAGACGGTCAAGGCGTTCAAGGACCACGGCTACCCGCTCCGGTGGGGCGTGGTGGGCTCCGGGTTCTGGCCGGGCCCGCGCGGCGACAAGTCCGAGGGGACGACGAACAGCTTCGGCATGTGGGACTCGGTGCACGAGCCGGGCCGCGACGACGGCCTGCCCAACCCGCGCTACCCCGACCCGGACGCGCTGAAGAGGCTGTTCGCGGACAGCGGTATGGCCCTGCTGCTCGGCGCGCGTAACAACTTCAAGGTGGAGCCCACGGCCAACGACGGCCCGTTCACCGCCGAGGCCCTGGCCAAGGGCTACTTCCTCCCGGTCAAGGTGACCAAGTCGCAGTTCCCGCAGGGCGAGACGTACGTGCTGGACGCCTCGAACCCGGAGGCCGTGCGGTGGTTCGTGGCGCAGAGCCGCAAGTGGGGCGTGGACGGCTTGAAGGAGGACACCATGCTGTACGCGCCCAACCTGAACCGCGACGGCAACTGGAACGCCTTGCAGAAGGCGCTGCACGACGCCGGCAACCTCGTCGTCGTCCGCAACGCCGCCTACTCGGTGCCCGGCGACTGGGTGCGCATCAACGACACGATCTACGGCCACGGCGAGGTCTTCCACGAGGACCCCGACCGGATGCCGGTGAACCTGCTCAACATCGCCGCCAGCGGCCCCGGAAACGTGTCCCCCGACATCGTGGGCGGCACCCCCCGGGCCTCGCTGACCGACCCGTCCTACCGGCGCTACTTCTGGCGGAACGCGCAGTTCGCCGCGCTGACGCCGGTCATGACCTTCGGCAAGGGGCCCTGGGAACTGGAGGACCCCGAGCTGGCCGAGTCGGTGAAGCGGATGGCGCTCTGGCACGACTCGCTCCACCCCTACATCTACGACGCGGTGCTCGACGGCTACGAGTCCGGCTTCCCGTACGCGATGACGCCGTTGTCCATCGCCTACCCCGACGCCGTCCCCGGTTCCGTCGGCCACGAGTGGATGCTCGGCGAGTCGCTGCTGGCGGCACCGCTGTTCGGGCGGGACTTCGACACCGCGCAGACGCGGGACGTGCACCTGCCCGCGGGCAAGTGGATCGACCACGAGACCGGCGCGGTGTACCAGGGGCCGCGGACCCTGACGGGCCACCCGATCGGAATGGACCGGCTGCCTGTGTTCGTGGGCGGCAAGGGCGTGCTGATCACGCGCTCCGGTGCGGAGGTGTACCCGATCGCGCGGGGCTCGGTCTTCGACGCCCGGGGCACCCGGATCGTCAACGCGAACACCGGCTGGGATCCCGCAAAGCTGGTCGTCACCGACGCCAGGACCGGCCGCCGCATGTCCTTCACCGTGGACTCCAAGACCGGCGCGATCCGCTTCCCCGTGGCCCGGGGACACCAGTACGTGCTGTCGGGCGGCGGCACGGCGGCGCACCCGTTCCCGGTCGAGACCGAGGTCCCGGCCGTGCCCTCCGGGCTGTCGCACCAGGGCGCCAGGCTGTCGTGGACGCCGGTCGAGGGCGCCCGCGGATACGTCGTGACCGGCGGCTGCCGCTCGGCCGTGGCCGGAAGCACGACCGGGGCGACCGGCCTCACCGTAGCCCCGGGCGTCTACCGGGTCGCGGCGACGAACGCGGCCGGCACCGGTCCTCTCTCGGAGCCCCACACGGTGCCGCCCCCCGCTTCCTCCGGCCCGGTCGTCGTGACCAACGAGGGCGGCCCCCCGACCTGCTCGGACACGCCGCCCTACCGGGAGACCGGAACCTGGTCCTCAAGCAGCCTGAAGGGCTTCGACGGCTCGGGTACCCGGTTCAGCACGACCGAGGGCTCGACCGCCACCTGGACGGCGCGCCTGCCCTCGGGCTCGTACGAGGTGGCCGTCTGGTACCCCGCGCACACGGCCAGCGCCAAGCAGGCGGCCTACCGGGCCGGCGGCCAGGACGTGGTCGTCGACCAGACCTCCTCGGGGGGTCAGTGGCGCTCCCTCGGCACCTGGCCCTTCGACGGCCTCGCCTCGGTGACCCTCTCCGTCAGCGGCGCCGGCAACCACCGTGCCGACGCGGTCCGCTTCACCCCCACACCGCGATGACCCCATGTGCCAGGCCGGGATCATGTCGCCGTTGCTCCCCGGCGGCCGGTCGCTCAGCAGCCAGCGGAGAAGACCCGGGCCTTCTCCACCAGCGACACGCCGTACTCCTCGTCCACGCCGTAGCGTGGGCTTCGGCTTTGTCATTCGTGCAGGGGAATGTGTCAGTAGTGCACCGCCACAAATGGGCTCCGCATCAGGCGAGGGCCCCGCGTGTGCCCGTCGAACCCG
>NZ_JBFAKB010000066.1:0-11457 GCF_040655495.1 Nonomuraea sp. NPDC050404 | reverse complement strand
GTCAAGGGCGAGAACATTCCCGAGCCGGGCATCCCCGAGTCCTTCAAGGTGCTCATCAAGGAAATGCAGTCGCTGTGCCTCAACGTCGAGGTGCTGTCCACCGACGGTATGTCCATCGAGATGCGTGACACCGACGAGGACGTCTTCCGCGCCGCGGAGGAGCTCGGTATCGACCTGTCCCGGCGCGAGCCGAGCAGCGTCGAAGAGGTCTGATCAACGCGGAACGCCGCCCCTCCCGGAAAGGAGGGGCGGCGTTTTCGTGTCCGCGGGCCGCCTGGGTCCGCACACTGAACGGGCCTGGGTCCGCACACTGAACGGACCTGGGTCCGCACACTGAACGGACCTGGGTCCGCACACTGAACGGACCTGGGTCCGCACACTGAACGGGCTACTTGGCGTTGGCCTTCAGGTAGTCGCTGTTCATCTGGGCGATCGTGTCCAGCGGGATGCCCTTGGGGCACACCGCCGTGCACTCGCCGGTGTTCGTGCAGCCGCCGAAGCCCTCCGCGTCCATCTGGTCCACCATCGCCTTCGCGCGGGTCAGGCGCTCCGGCTGGCCCTGGGGCAGCAGGCTCAGGTGGGTGATCTTGGCGGCGGTGAAGAGGGAGGCCGAGCCGTTCGGGCAGGCCGCCACGCAGGCGCCGCAGCCGATGCAGGTCGCCGCGTCGAAGGCGTCGTCGGCGTTCTCCTTGCGCACCGGGACGCTGTGCGCGTCCGGGGCGGAACCGGCCGGGACCGAGACGAAGCCGCCCGCCTGGATGATGCGGTCGAAGGCGCTGCGGTCCACCACCAGGTCCTTCACGACCGGGAAGGGGGCCGCGCGCCACGGCTCGATGGTGATCTCGGCGCCGTCCTCGAAGTGCCGCATGTGCAGCTGACAGGTCGTCGTGGCGCGCTGCTCGCCGTGCGCGACGCCGTTGATGACCATGCCGCACATGCCGCAGATGCCCTCGCGGCAGTCGTGGTCGAAGGCGATCGGGTCGTCGCCCTCCAGGATGAGGCGCTCGTTGAGGACGTCCAGCATCTCCAGGAACGACATGTCCGGAGAGACGTCCTCCACCTTGTACGTCACCATACGGCCCTTGTCGTCGGGGCCGCTCTGGCGCCATACGCGCAGGGTCAGGTTCACTTGTAGCTCCGCTGGGTCATCTTGACGTACTCGTACTCGAGCTCTTCCTTGTGCAGCACCGGCCCGTCGGGAGTGTGCTCCCAGGCGGAGACGTGCGCGAAGTTGTCGTCGTCGCGCAGCGCCTCGCCGTCGGCGTCCTGGGACTCGGCGCGGAAGTGGCCGCCGCAGGACTCCGTACGGACCAGCGCGTCCAGGCACATGAGCTCGGCCAGGTCGAAGAAGTCGGCGACGCGGCCGGCCTTCTCCAGCGTCTGGTTGAGCTCCTCGGCGGTGCCGGTCACCTTGACGTTCTCCCAGAACTCCTGACGCAGCTCGGGGATGCGGTCCAGCGCCTTGCGCAGGGACTCCTCGGTGCGCTCCATGCCGCAGTAGTCCCACATGAGCTTGCCGAGCTCGCGGTGGAAGGAGTCGGGCGTGCGGGTGCCGTTGACGGCGAGCAGGCGGTCGACCTTGTTACGGACCTTGATCTCGGCCTCGGCGACGGCCTCCTCGTCCACGTCCCCGAACGGGCCGGCGGCCAGGTAGTCACCGATCGTGGTCGGAAGCACGAAATATCCGTCGGCCAGGCCCTGCATCAGCGCGGACGCGCCGAGGCGGTTGGCGCCATGGTCGGAGAAGTTGGCCTCGCCGATGACGAACAGGCCGGGGATCGAGGACTGCAGGTCGTAGTCCACCCACAGCCCGCCCATCGTGTAGTGCACGGCGGGGTAGATGCGCATCGGCACGTCGTACGGGTTCTCGCCGGTGATGCGCTCGTACATCTCGAACAGGTTGCCGTACTTCTTCTCCACCGCGTCGCGGCCGAGCCGGTTGATGGCGTCCCTGAAGTCGAGATAGACCCCGAGGCCGCCGGGTCCGACGCCGCGGCCCTCGTCGCACACGTTCTTGGCGGCGCGGGAGGCGATGTCACGCGGGACCAGGTTGCCGAAGCTCGGGTAGATGCGCTCCAGGTAGTAGTCGCGCTCCTCCTCCGGGATGTCCCCGGGGGCGCGCTCGTCGTTCTTGCGCAGCGGCACCCACACGCGGCCGTCGTTGCGCAGCGACTCCGACATGAGCGTGAGCTTCGACTGGTACTCGCCCGACACCGGGATGCAGGTCGGGTGGATCTGCGTGTAGCAGGGGTTGGCGAAGTACGCCCCGCGCTCGTGCGCCCGCCAGATCGCGGTGGTGTTGCAGCCCTTGGCGTTCGTGGACAGGAAGAACACGTTCCCGTAGCCGCCGGTGGCCAGCACCACGGCGTCGGCCAGGTGGCGCTCGATCTCGCCGGTCACCATGTCGCGCACGATGACGCCGCGCGCCCGCCCGTCGGAGACGATCACGTCGAGCATCTCGTGCCGGGTGTGCATCTCCACGGTCCCGGCCGCGACCTGCCGCTCCAGCGCCTGGTACGCGCCCAGCAGCAACTGCTGCCCCGTCTGGCCACGGGCGTAGAAGGTCCGGGAGACCTGGGCGCCGCCGAACGAGCGGGTGTCGAGCAGGCCGCCGTACTCGCGGGCGAACGGCACCCCCTGCGCCACGGCCTGGTCGATGATGTTCACCGAGACCTGGGCCAGGCGGTAGACGTTCGACTCGCGGGCGCGGAAGTCGCCGCCCTTCACGGTGTCGTAGAAGAGGCGGTAGATCGAGTCGCCGTCGCCGCGGTAGTTCTTCGCGGCGTTGATCCCGCCCTGCGCGGCGATGGAGTGCGCGCGGCGGGGCGAGTCCTGGTAGCAGAAGGACTTGACGTTGTAGCCCAGCTCACCCAGCGTCGCGGCGGCCGAGCCGCCCGCCAGGCCGGTGCCGACCACGATCACGTTGAGCTTGCGCTTGTTGGCCGGGTTGACCAGCTTGGCGCCGAACTTGCGCTTCTCCCAGCGATCCTCGATGGGCCCCTCGGGTGCCCTGGTGTCCCTGATCGTGGGACCTTCGGTGTACTTCACTTGACAACTCCGAACGTGATCGCGAGGGGCGGGGCCAGGAAGCCGACGACCAGGACGGCCGAGACCAGTCCGGCGGTGGCGCGCAGGACCTTGTTGCGGTCCCGGTTGGCCCAGCCGAGCGTCTGGAAGGCGCTCCAGATGCCGTGCCGCAGGTGCAGGCCGACCATGACGACGGCCACGAAGTAGATGAGCGTGACCCACCAGCGGGACGCGTCGAAGCCGGCGATCATCCGGTCGGCGGGCGCCGAGTCGAAGCCCTTGGGGTTGACGACGCCGAAGGTCAGGTCGAGCAGGTGCCAGATCACGAAGAGCACGATCGTCACGCCGCCCCACCGCATGATGTGTGTGGAGTAGCCCTTGGCCTGCGACTTCTTGGCCACGTACTTGACGGGCCTGGCCTTGCCGGCGCGGCGGGAGAGCGAGATCGCGGCCCACATGTGCAGCACGACCGACGCCACGAGCACGATCTCCACGATCGTCAGCAGCGTGCGGTAGGGCGCGAGGGGCTCAAGAAGGGTGCGCAGCGCGTGGGCGTACTCGTTGAAGGAGTCACGGCTGATGAAGATCTTGAGGTTGCCGAGCATGTGGCCGATGAGGAAGAGCACCATCACGGCGCCCGTGACGGCCATCACGACCTTCTTGCCGTTGGACGAGCTCAGGAAGCCGCCTGGCTTCTTCCGCTGCGGCGTCTTCTTGGCGGGGGCGGTAACAGGCGCGGTAGCGGCCCCGCGCTCTATCGTGGCAGTCACGTCTTCAGACGCTAGGTAACCAGCGATGATCCGTCCAAGTCATCACACGCCTGGTTTCGATAGCCTGCGGCTATGATGTGGGAAGGCGCGGGTTTTATGGCTGCCTTACACCGCGCCGGTGCGAGGAAAATCACATGCAGTTCCAGCAGCTCGCGTACTTCGTGGCGGTGGCGGAGACCCGGCACTTCACCCAGGCGGCCGAGCGCATGCGGGTCGCCCAGCCGTCGCTCAGCAAACAGATCAAGGCGCTGGAGGACGATCTCGGCGCCCGGCTGTTCTCGCGGGCGCGCGGCAACGTCACGCTGACCGCGGCCGGCGAGGCGCTGCTGCCGCTCGCCCGCCGCATCCTGGCCGACTCCGACACCGCCAGGCAGGAGGTCGCCCAGCTCGCCGGGCTGCGCCGCGGCCGGGTACGCCTGGGGGCCACCCCGTCACTCTGCGCGGGCCTGCTGGCCGACGCGCTGGCCCGCTTCCACCGCTCCTACCCCGGCATCGAGCTGATGGTGGAGGAGGGCGGCTCGCGCGACCTGGTCAGGGCGCTGGCCAGGGGCGCGCTCGACCTGTCGCTGATCATCATGCCGCTGCAGAGCGACGACCCCGCGCTGGTGACCGAGGAGATCCTGCGGGAGAACCTCGTGGTGGTCTCGCCGTCCCACGAGCACGTCAAACGGCCCTACCTGCGCATCGACGAGTTGCGCGGGAGGCCGATGGTGATGTTCAGGCGCGGCTACGACCTGCGCGAGGCCACGCTGGCGGCGTGCCGGCAGGCCGGGTTCGAGCCCAGGTTCGCCGTGCAGGGCGGCGAGATGGACGCGGTGCTGCGCTTCGTGGAGGCGGGCCTCGGGGTGGCCGTGGTGCCGTCGATGGTGCTCGACGGGCGTCCCGGGCTGCAGGGCACGCCGCTGGCGCCGCCGGGGCTCAGCCGTACGGTCGCGCTGGCCCACCGCAAGGACGTCGAGCCGACCAGGGCCGCGCAGGCGTTCAGGGAGACCCTGCTGTCGTTCGTCGTCGAGGCCGGTCATGACGGCACGCTTCCACAAGGGGTTGCGCTCATCGCAGAATGAACGCAGTGGCCCCGCTCCCGAAGAGGCGTTTTGACGGCAAATCTCTCGGAAACGCTGACTTTGCTTCTCATCGAAGACGATGACGGCGACGCCTTCCTCGTTGAGGAGTTGCTCAAACAGGCCATGGCGCCGCCCAGGATCTCGCGGGCGCGGAGCCTGCGGGAGGCCAGGAGGAAGCTGACCGCCACCGTCCAGTGCGTGCTCGTGGACCTCAACCTGCCCGACGCCAGCCATCTGGAGGCGCTGGAGGAGGTGCTGGCGGTGGCGCCGCCGCACGCCGCCGTACTGGTGCTCACCGGGGTCAGCGACGCGCACGTGGGCGTCACGGCCGTGCAGTCGGGCGCCCAGGACTACCTGGTCAAGGGCGAGGTGGACGCGCGGCTGCTGGCCAGGTCCATCCGGTACGCGATGGAGCGCAAACGCGCCGACCTGGCCCAGCGCAAGCTCGTTCAGGTGGAGCTGACGGCCAAGGAGAACCGCAGGCTGGAGAGTGCCCTGCTGCCGGGGCCGCTGCTGCGTACCACGTCGATCGAGCACGTGACCCGCTACCTGCCGGGCAGCGGCGGCACGCTGGCCGGCGACTTCTTCGACACCGTGCAGACGCCGGACGGCGCGGTGCACCTCGTGATCGGCGACGTGTGCGGGCACGGCCCCGACGAGGCCGCGCTCGGCGTGGCGCTGCGCATCGCCTGGCGCACGCTGGTGCTGGCCGGGCAGACGGGCGACACGCTGCTGCGCACGCTCGACGCCCTGCTGCGGGCCGAGCGCAAGGCCCCGGAGATCTTCACCACGCTCTGCACGGCCACCATCACCGCCGACCTCAGCCACGCCCGCATGCGCGTGGTCGGCCACCCGCCGCCGGTCCTGGTGCGCGCCGAGGGCGTCGAGGTGGTGGACGGCACCCCCTCGGGGCCGCCGCTCGGGATCTTCCCCGACGCGGAGTGGCGGGTGATCGACGTACCGCTGGGCGAGAAGTGGACCATGATGCTCTACACCGACGGCCTGATCGAGGCCGCCGTGGGCGAGCCCAGCGGATCGCTCGGCGTGGACGGCCTGGTCGACCTCGTACGCGAGCACGGCACCATCGACCTCGACCGGCTCATCACGCACGTGGGCACGCTGAGCGACGACCTGGCGGTGGTCATGGTGCGGAGGAGGAGCACATGAGCATCCATCCCCTGCCGCCTCCCAAGAAGCCGACCGGACTGGGCAGGCTGCCGGCCGGCCGCTGGTTCCTGCTGGTCGGCGCGCTGGCCGTGGTGACCTTCGCCGCCGGGGTCATCGTGGTCATGGTGCTGATCAGCGAGGCGAGGGCGCTCGACCCCCGGCCGGACGTGGCCGCCGACCTCGACCACCTGAACGTGGTCCTCATCGTGCTCTTCGCCCTGCAACTGGCCTGGGGCATCGGGCTGGGCGTCATGGTGCGCTACACCGTGCTCAAGCCCATCCGCCAGCTCACCGAACAGGTCCGTACGGTAGCCGGCGGCGACTTCGACCACGACCTGCACGTCAACCGCCCGGCGGAGCTGGCGGAGTTGTCCAGCCACATCGACTCCATGCGCGCCCGCATCGTCACGGCCTGGCGGGTGGCCTCCGACCAGGCCGACGAGTTGCGCAGGTCGAACGGGGACCTGGAGCAGTTCGCGTACGTGGCCAGCCACGACCTGCAGGAGCCGCTGCGCAAGGTCGCCAGCTTCACCCAGATGCTGGAGCAGCGCTACGGCACACAGCTCGACGACCGGGCCAAGCAGTACATCCACTACGCGGTGGACGGGGCCAAACGCATGCAACTGCTGATCAACGACCTGCTCGACTTCTCCAGGGTCGGCCGGGTCACCGGCGGCAAGGGGCCGGTGGAGTCGGGCGCGGCGCTGGACCGGGCGCTGGAGAACCTCTCGGCCGCGATCGAGGACACCGAGACCACCGTCACCCGGGACGAGCTGCCCCGGGTCAACGGCGACCAGACGCAGCTCACCCAGCTCTTCCAGAACCTGATCGAGAACGCCATCAAGTTCCGCTCCGAGGAGCCGCCGCGGGTGCACATCGGGGTCAGGCGGGACGGCGACATGTGGGAGTTCCACTGCTCCGACAACGGCATCGGGGTGGAGGCCAAGTACGCCGACCGCATCTTCCTGATCTTCCAGCGGCTGCATCCGCGCGACGTGTATCCGGGCACCGGCATCGGCCTGGCCCTGTGCCGGAAGATCGTCGAGTACCACGGCGGTCACCTGTGGCTCGACGGCGGCCCGGACCCCGACGCTCACGGGGCCATGGATACCGACGTGCGCGACGCCATGGATCCCGACACTCTCGGCGGCCCGGATCCCCACGCTCCCAGCGGCACGGATCCTGACGCTCACGGTGCCACGTTCCGGTGGACGCTTCCCGTGTCGAGGGGCCGGCGATGACCCTGTGGCGCCCGATCGAGGTGCTGCTGGTCGAGGACGACCAGGCGGACATCGTCCTCACCAGGGAGGCTTTCGATCTCAACAAGGTGCGCAACCGCCTCAACGTGGTCAACGACGGCGAGCAGGCGATGGCGTACCTGCGCCGCCAGTCCGGCTTCGCGCACGCCCAGCGCCCCGACCTGATCCTGCTGGACCTCAACCTGCCCAGGATGAGCGGGCTGGAGGTGTTGAGGGAGGTCAAGGCCGACATCGAGTTGCGGACGATCCCGGTGGTGATCCTGACGACCTCCGAGGCGGAGGAGGACATCTTGCACAGCTACCGGCTCCACGCGAACGCATATGTATCGAAACCGGTGGATTTTGAGGCATTTATCCGTGTTGTCCGGCAAATAGATGATTTCTTCGTGACTGTGGTGAAGTTGCCGGCCCAGGGGTAGCAGTCTGACGCCCGATGGTGACAGGAATCACAGTCAGTCATCGAAAAAGTGAGTGACCCCGCTCACAAATCGCGATCCTGTCGTCGTAACGTATCCCCCACCAATGCGCGCCCGAGCGGATTCCCGCCGTGTGAGCGCGCCAAGCGAAACGAACACCCGGACCCCTGCGCGACGGGTCCGCGGGAGGTGGAGAGGTCCCCGATGACCCAGACGACGCCCGACGCTCCGGTCCGACGGCAGCGTGCGCAAGTCAAGGTGCGCACGCTGCGTACAGACAGATGGTGGCTGGCCCCGCTCCTGACATTCCTGGGGCTGGCCTCGTTCCTCATCTACGGTGTATGGGCGATCATCGACAACAGCTACTTCGTCGAGCCCTACATAGCCCCGTTCGCCTCGCCCTGCCTGGCGTCCATCTGTGAGCCGGGCGCGACGTTCCTCGGGTGGACGCCGATCGGCGACTGGTACACCCTGCCGCCCGGCCTGCTCATCCTGGGACTGCCCGGCGGGTTCCGGCTGACCTGCTACTACTACCGCAAGTCCTACTACCGCTCGTTCTGGTTGTCTCCCCCGGCCTGCGCGGTGCAGGAGCCGCACGGCAAGTACACCGGTGAGCGGCGATTCCCCCTCATCCTGCAGAACATCCACAGGTACTTCTTCTACGGGGCCATCGTGATCGGCCTCATCCTCGCCTACGACGCCGTCCTGGCGCTCATCCACAAGCCGCTCGGACTGGGCACCTGGATCCTGGTCGTCAACGCGATCCTGATCAACGCCTACACGCTGTCGTGCCACTCCTGCCGGCACATCGTCGCGGGCAGGCTCAACCACTTCTCCCGTCACCCGCTGCGCTACCGGGCCTGGGGCTTCGTCTCCAAGCTCAACGCCAAGCACCAACCCCTCGCGTGGGCCTCGATGTTCTCGGTCATGGGCGCCGACCTGTACGTCCGCCTGGTGGCCAAGGGCATCATCAACTTCCCCTTCGCGTAAGGACAGCTTTCAGTGGAAAACACGCACAACACAGAGCGCCACGAGTACGACGTCGTCGTCATCGGCGCGGGCGGGGCCGGCCTGCGGGCCGCGATCGAGGCCCGCCAGCAGGGCAAGAGGACGGCGATCGTGTGCAAGTCGCTGTTCGGCAAGGCGCACACGGTCATGGCCGAGGGCGGCGCCGCCGCCGCGATGGGCAACGTCAACTCCGACGACAACTGGATGGTGCACTTCCGTGACACCATGCGCGGCGGCAAGTTCCTCAACAACTGGCGGATGGCCGAACTGCACGCCAAGGAGGCTCCCGACCGCGTCTGGGAGCTGGAGGCGTGGGGCGCGCTGTTCGACCGCACCAAGGACGGCAGGATCAGCCAGCGGAACTTCGGCGGGCACGAGTACCCGCGGCTGGCGCATGTGGGCGACCGTACCGGGCTGGAGCTGATCCGTACGCTGCAGCAGCGCGTTGTAGCGCTCCAGCAGGAGGACTACGAGACGCACGGCGACTACGAGGCCTACATCAAGGTCTTCGCCGAGTGCACGGTCACGCGGCTGCTCAAGGACGGGGACGCGATCTCCGGCGCGTTCGGCTACTGGCGCGAGACCGGCAACTTCGTGCTCTTCGACGCCCCTTCCGTGGTCCTGGCCACCGGCGGCATCGGCAAATCCTACGTCGTGACCTCCAACTCCTGGGAGTACACCGGCGACGGTCACGCCCTGGCCCTGCTCGCCGGCGCGAACCTGATCAACATGGAGTTCATCCAGTTCCACCCCACCGGGATGGTCTGGCCGCCGTCCGTGCGCGGCATCCTCGTCACCGAGTCCGTCCGCGGCGACGGCGGGGTGCTGCGCAACTCCGAGGGCAAGCGCTTCATGTTCGACTACATCCCCGACGTCTTCAAGGACAAGTACGCCACCACGGAGGAGGAGGGTGACCGCTGGTACACCGACCAGGCCAACAACCGGCGCCCGCCCGAGCTGCTGCCGCGTGACGAGGTGGCCCGCGCGATCAACGCCGAGGTGAAGGCCGGGCGCGGATCACCGCAGGGCGGCGTCTTCCTCGACGTCTCCACCCGGCTGCCCGCCGAGGAGATCAAGAGGCGGCTGCCGTCGATGCACCACCAGTTCAAGGAACTGGCCGACGTGGACATCACCGCCGAACCCATGCAGGTGGGCCCGACCTGCCACTACATCATGGGCGGCGTCGAGGTGGACGCCGACAGCGGCGCGGCGGCCGTGCCCGGCCTGTTCGCGGCCGGTGAGGTCTCCGGCGGCATGCACGGCTCCAACCGGCTGGGCGGCAACTCGCTGTCGGACCTGCTGGTGTTCGGCCGGCGGGCGGGGGCGGGCGCGGCGGCGTACGTGGACTCGCTCGCGAGCCGGCCCCAGGTGCTCTCCGAGCAGGTGGAGGAGGCCAGGCAGGAGGCGCTGGCGCCGCTGGAGCGCGGCGGCGAGAACCCGTACGAGGTGCACCACGAGCTCCAGCGGACGATGAACGAGCTGGTCGGCATCATCCGCAAGGCCGAGGAGGTCTCCGAGGCCCTGGAGGTCGTCGAGAAGCTCAAGGAGCGCGTGCGCCTGGTCGGCGCGGCCGGTACGCGCATCTACAACCCCGGCTGGCACCTCGCGATCGACCTGCGCAACATGGTGCTGGTCTCGGAGTGCGTGGCACGCGCCGCGCTCCTGCGCGAGGAGAGCCGCGGCGGGCACACCCGCGACGACCACCCGGGGATGAACCCGCAGTGGCGCCGCAAGCTGCTCGTCTGCTCCACCGAGGACGGCTCGAAGGTCAAGGTCGAGGTACAACTCCAGCCGAGCATGCGCGACGACCTGATCACCCTGTTCGACCGGGACGAGCTGAAGAAGTACCTCACCGACGAAGAGATCGCCGAGTTCGACGGGATAGCGAAGAAGTCATGAGTTACAAGGCAAAGTTCAAGGTCTGGCGCGGTGAGGGCGGCGAGGGCAAACTCGAGGACTTCACCGTCGAGGTGAACGAGGGCGAGGTCGTTCTCGACATCATCCACCGCCTCCAGGCCACGCAGGCGCCCGATCTGGCGGTGCGGTGGAACTGCAAGGCCGGCAAGTGCGGCTCGTGCAGCATGGAGATCAACGGCAAGCCGCGGCTCGGCTGCATGACCCGCATGTCCACCTTCGAGGAGGACGAGACCATCACGGTCACCCCCATGCGGACGTTCCCGGTCATCAAGGACCTGGTCACCGACGTCTCCTACAACTACCAGAAGGCCAGGGAGGTCCCCTCCTTCACACCGCCGAGCTCCGTACGGCCCGGCGAGTACCGGATGAAGCAGGTCGACGTCGAGCGCTCGCAGGAGTTCCGCAAGTGCATCGAGTGCTTCATGTGCAACAACGTCTGCCACGTGATCCGCGACCACGAGGAGAACAAGACCAACTTCTCCGGTCCGCGTTTCCTCATGCGGATCGCCGAGCTGGACATGCACCCGTACGACGTGGCGGACCGGCAGGAGGAGGCCCAGCAGGAGCACGGGCTCGGCTACTGCAACATCACCAAGTGCTGCACCGAGGTCTGCCCCGAGCACATCAAGATCACCGACAACGCGCTGATCCCGATGAAGGAGCGCGTGGTGGACCGCAAGTACGACCCGCTGGTGTGGCTGGGCAACAAGATCCTGCGGCGCGGCAAGTGAGCGATCGAGTAGGAGGGTGAGGTCGCCTCACCCTCCTCTCACACCACCGGACATGCGGGCCCGCATCCGGCGGTTCGTCAAGCCGTGGTTCTGAGCCC
>NZ_JBFAKB010000065.1:0-14056 GCF_040655495.1 Nonomuraea sp. NPDC050404 | reverse complement strand
CGATCTCGGAGGGCCAACCTCCATCACCAGCACAGCACCGCCTTCAGAAAGCACGACCTTCTACATCGCAACCTCCAACAGCGTTCGTGGCACACAGATCTCCACGTCCTTGGAGGCGTCACCTCGCGCGAGAAGCGACAACCAGCCGGACAACCGGACCATCATCAGATACAGCAGGCGTAGAAACACGAGTGCCGAGGATAGAAGGCCAAGCCAGATGCCATGGACGAGTTTGGGCACCGCACAGGACCGAGTGTCGACTGAGGAGGTAGGGCAGACCCGGCGCGCCGTCCACTATGGGCGGCCTCGCGCCCGGCAGCCAGGGCATCCCAGCGTTTGACGGCGTGGTGTCCGGCCTGGCCTGGTTGATCCGAGCCCAGGCATCCTTCGGCAGCACCAGCCAGGCTTGCCCGGCAGCGTAGCACCATCCGAACACCAGACCCGTTGCGCCTCGGAAAGCCGCTCGGACACCTCATGAGGCAGAGAACGTTTGACAGCCGTACGAGCCAGCCAAGAGGCGATCAAGAAAGGTCACGGAGCAGTCGGCGATGTGACCCATTGAGCCTTGACCATATTAA
This sequence comes from Nonomuraea sp. NPDC050404, assembly GCF_040655495.1. Classification (NCBI taxonomy): domain Bacteria; kingdom Bacillati; phylum Actinomycetota; class Actinomycetes; order Streptosporangiales; family Streptosporangiaceae; genus Nonomuraea; species Nonomuraea sp. NPDC050404. The sequence continues at coordinate 13,478 of NZ_JBFAKB010000065.1, read as the reverse complement.
CTTAGAGTAATTAAAATTCACTGTGTGTCATCACACCACGCGGCGGGCAATGTCGTTAACCTCATGATCGTCGGGGACTCCATCAGCCATGGCAGCAGCGGAGACTGGACCTGGCGCTACCGCCTCTACCAGCACCTACGCACGCACGGAGTGAACCTCGACTTCGTCGGCCCCAAGAATGATCTGGACGCCATCACCACATCCCAGGTAGGCGACGGAGACCGCGCCTACGCCGATCCCGATTTCGACACCGATCACGACGCGCAGTGGGGCAGACCGTACTGCCTGGAGATGGACGAGATCGCGGCCAAGGTCTCCGCGCACCGCCCCGACTACCTTCTGGTGCTGCTCGGGATCAACGATCTGTTCTGGTACGACCACACCCCCGAGCAGAACGAGGCCAGCCTGCGCACCTTCATCACCGCGGCCCGCAGCGGCAATCCGGCGCTGCGACTGGTGCTCGGAACACTGCTGGACACCCACAAAGCCGGCGTGGACCCGATCTTCAACGCCCGGGTCAGCGAGTTCAACCGACGGCTGATCACCACCAGTTGCGACCTGCACACGCCCGAGTCGCCAATCGTGATCGCGGCCACACACGCCGAATTCGTTGCCTCGGCCCACACCTGGGACGGCACCCACCCCAACGCCCAGGGCGAGTTGCGCATCGCCGCCGCATTCGCCGACACGCTGGCCGGCCAGTTCGGCATCGGGGCACCATATCCGCGCCCGTTCCCAACCGTCGCCGAGGTCCCCGCCGCGGCCAAGAAACTCATCGCGTAAAGACATCGTCCGCCCGCCGCATGCCCGGATGCCGCGATTGAACGATCATCGCGTACCCATTAATGCGCTGAACACGATGCATCAGCACCCAGGCAGCCAGTTGGCGCATCCGATCAAGGTCTGCAAGCTCACGGACCCGGGGCATATGTAGCGGATCGCGCCCTGCGGTTACGAGCAGTGCAGCGCACCACGGCGGGCGATGATCGCATCGGCCAAAGCCGGCGGGATCATCGCCCGCCGGTCACCACCCACCCGGAGTGGCCCAATAGGACGCAATCTCCGCTGACATCGGCGCGATCTTCGAGTACCTGAAGAATCTCGCGCGGGGTTTCTTCCACCGCCGTAACGACAAGTAGTTTTTATTACTAAAAGTAGTCATACAAGCGGCACTTTGAAGAAGACGGGAGACTCCCATGCCTCCCACCGCAGTCAAATCGGCCGTGGTCGCTGGCCTGCCTCCTAGTCTATTACCGAGCATGGGAACGGTGCACGTCCACGCAGCCGTGTCAGAAGCCGAATACCGGCCCAGTCGCGGTGCGAAGTTCGCAGGCGTTGGAGTAGTCCTCATGGAAACGGATCGCCTTGCCGTTCCATACACCGCTAGCCCTCGCCGTCACTGGCAGATACTCCTTGGGGCAGGGGGTGTGGCCGTGGGGGCGTGCTCCGATGTCGCCGTTGACGTGCTTAAGAGCGGCGCAGGCCGCATCGGCATGAGGGTGGGTGCCGCCTGCGGGGTTGCAGGTCAGCCTGGCTGATCGCACTGGCACGCCTTCGATGTCGGTAACGTGCAGGGCGATGCTGGCCTTTGGGATGGTGGCGTGCGCGGGAGTGGCGAATCCGATGATGGGCAGGGCCGCCAAGGCTGCGCTCGTGGCGGTGCGGGCGAGAACGGTACGCATGACTCTCCTCCACCTGTCACTTTTTGTAGTCTTTATAAACACAGAGTGGCCATGCGAGCCATCGAACCGTACGAGATCTGGCCTCGTCTTGCCACGATCGGCCGTTACTCGTTGCCACCAACCGACCACGAATAGGGGTGGACGTTGGATGACAAGGGAGAGCCACCGTGAGCACGGACAACACCAGGACCGACCGGCCCAAGACGACAACCGCCCCCACCCGCCGCGAGGTCGCCGAGGTCGTGGCCGAGGCCACCGAGGCCACCCTGCACGGCACACCTGACCACGCCAGAGCCGAGCGCTCATCCGCGCCGGCCGCCGGCACCACGGCGGCGCAGACGCAACGCTACGGCGATCTCGAACTCCGCTTCACCAGCACCTTCACGGACAGCTCTACCACACGTGGCATGATCATCCAGAACCCGGTACCGCCGTCCGGCTGGCGATCACTCGGCACCGTGCTGTGCCACCCGTCCGAAGACGTCGCGCTGGTGGTCAAGGACTGCTCCGCACAGGGAGATCTCCTGAAGTCGCCGACCGGGTTCACCCGCCTGGCCGAGCTCAAGGCCGGCCACATCCACTACGCCACCATCTGGCAGCCCAACGCGCCCAGCGGCTATGCCGCGCTGGGCGTGTACGTCACCCCGGCCGGGAGCACCCCTGCCCCCGACGCGGTGGCCTGCGTGAAAAAGACGCACAACGGCCGCACCTACGCCCGGCAGGCCGAGCTGAGCACATCCGGCGCCCTAACCTGGTTTCGCCACAACGTGACCCCGCCCTACCCGCACGGCGACGCCGAAGAACACCTGCTGCTGCCCGTCGGCACCATGTCCTACAACCCCGACCCGAACCCGGCGCCCACCGCCACGACCTGGATCCTGGACCTGCCCGCCGTGGTCGACAAGCTGGACGGCCCCGACACCCCCGACCTGGAGAACTACAACTCGCCGCCGGCGCAGACCATCATCACCGACCGGGCCGTCACCGTGCCGTTCTTCCTGGTCGCCGACCCGGCGCGGACCCGCCGGTGGAAGGCCGAGCATTCGCCGTTCTACAAGATCCTGCGCAAGCGGACCTTTGCCCTCGTCCGGCACGTGGACTACCGCGGCGCCGGCGGCGGGCAGATCTCCGAGAGCGTCACGCAGGGCGTCTCCACCGAGAAATCGGAGGAGTTCTCCCTCACCACCGGGATCACCGTCGGGGTCAGCGTCGGCGTGGAGGCCTCGGCCAAGCCGTTCGGCGTGGGGGCCAGCACCACCGTGGAGACCTCCGTCAGCACCTCGATCGAAATGGGCTACAGCCGCCGCTACGGTGTCACCAGCATGGAGTCCAAGACCGTCGGCGTCACCTACGAGGTGCCCGCCGACCACGCCGGCGCGCTGTGGTCGGAAAAACACGAGCTCATCCCGGTCCGCGCCGACGACTCCACGGTCACCAACGCCACCCTCACCTTCGACAGCGGCTCCTACGTCGGGCGCACCTACCCGCACACCGACCAGGCACCCCCGAAGGTGAGCGACCCCACACCGGCCGCCACCACCGCCGACGGCACACCCATCCCGAACCTGTGGGAAAACCTCGACCAGATCGAAGTCATCCCAGCCGGCACCTGACCGCAACCCGACCTCAGGTCCGGGAAGGTGACCGGGAGAAGGGCCGCCTCCTTCGGGGTCGAGGTGACGGCGCGGAGAAGGGCGACTCCTGCGCCTGCTAGAGACAGGTCAGTAACGCTGTGTAACAGCGTTACTGACCTGTTGCCGCAAAGCACTGTCACAATCCTGTCGCCCAACAAGGGTCGCGCATGACGCGGCGCATGCTGCGCGACCATGACCAGCGGAGCGCGACCTGACGGGCCCGACCTGATCACTTCTTCCCGGAAACCGCCTACTGGCGATGGAACGAAATCCGGCGCGGGCCGGATTCAGAGGAGGGGAAACGCTCGACTCACTGACCAGCGGGAACCCCGTTAACGCCGGATCCCGTTCCAGTACTCCCGACACTTAGCGTAGCTACCCGTCAGTAGAGTCCTGGGCCCCCGGCCAGCCGGGCGCGTCCAGCGCTTACGCAAAAGCCAGGCATTGATTACATATAGTAGTCGCCTAATAACTGTGAGTGTATCCTCGGAGGCGTAAACACTCCCCACCGAAGGGACCACCCAGCATGATGATCACGCCTCGCGCTGCTCGGCTCACCGCAGCGTCGCTGGCCGCAACAGCCGCCTTTGCTGTTGCCGCCCTCGTCGCCGCCCCGGCGTCGGCCACCCCGACCGTCCAGCAGCACGAGGATTACTGGTACGCGGTCAACCGCAACTACTTCACCTGGGCTCAATGCGCCTGGGACGGCCGCGGCTATGTCGACCGCGGTGAGGCCAGGGACTGGCAGTGTGAGCTCAACGGCCCCTGGCACCCCACCCAGACCTACACCCTGTCCATCTTGGGCGGCTGACCCCCGGCGACACCCTCGGGCGTTCCTGGCCGGCCTGGTGCGCCTGGCCAGGAACGCCTGGCGTTCCACGGTCGTCTAGCCTCAGGAGCGCCGGGGCTTGATCATGCGACGGTGCATGCTGGGCGGCCTTCAGCGTGCCCGGCGCCGCCGCCCTGACAAGAATTGCGGTGCGTACGCTGCGATTGACGAGAGGGCTGCCCGCCCTCCCCTGCTCGATGGGAGACCAGAGGGAGGAGGGGAAACGCTCGACTTTGCGCCTGCCGATAATTACATCCGCCCAGGTCATGACTCTGCGAGGGCTTTGCTTGGCGTACACGAGCTCCGGTCCCCCGGGAGACGAAAGCGTGTACGGCAGGATGATCCGCTGTGCTCCTTCGCCTGGCCTATCTGACCGTCACGAACGCCTTTGCCGCGCTGCGGTTGCTGCCCATGAGCGATCGGGACAAGGACGTGGAGATCCTCATCCTGCGTCACCAGGTCACCGTCCTGGAACGCCAACTTGGTGCTGACACCAAAGTGAAATTCGCACCCGAAGACCGGGCCCTTCTCGCCGCTCTCCTGACCTCGCTGCCCCGAGAGGTCCTGCGCCAGCTGCGACTCCTCGTCCGACCGGACACGGTCCTGCGCTGGCACCGCGACATGATGAGACGGCGCCATGCCCGTACCTGCCGACCGAAGCGGCCTGGCCGCCCACCCACCGTCCACTCCATCCGCACCCTCATCCTGCGCCTGGTCCGGGAGAACCCCAGCTGGGGCTACCGACGGATCCACGGAGAGCTCACCACACTGAGCATCAAGGTCGCGCCGTCCACGGTATGGGAAATTCTCAAGCAGGAAGGGCTCGATCCGGCGCCCGAGCGGGCGTCCACCAGATGGGCCGACTTCCTGCGCTCGCAAGCCGACGCGCTGCTGGCCTGCGATTTCATCGAGACCATCACCTTGAACGGGCAGCGCCAGTACATCCTGGCAGTCATCGAGCACTCCACCAGACGCATCCGGGTACTCGGCACCACCGCGCACCCGAGCGCCGACTGGGTTACCCAGGCAATCAGAAACCTGGTGATGGACCTGGACGATGCGGACTGCCGGGCGCGCTATCTGATCCGAGATAGGGACGGGAAGTTCCCAGCCCTCATGGACGAGATCCTCGCCGAGGCCGGCATCAAGACGGTGCTCACCGGCATCCGGATGCCGCGCATGAACTCGATCATGGAGCGGTGGGTGCAGTCATGCCGCAACGAGCTTCTCGACCGCTGCCTGCTCTGGAACGAACACCACCTGCGGCACGCGCTTCGCGAATACGAAGACTTCTACAACCAGCATCGAGCCCATCAAGCCCTGGGCCAAGCAGCGCCGCTGCGTACCGTCCCCGATCCGATCACGGATCTAGAGCGAATCATCGACCTGAAAGTACGCCGACGAGCCCGGCTCGGCGGTGTCCTCCACGAGTACTCACACGCCGCTTGAACTGCATGGATGGAATTTTCGGCAGGCGCACAGTTGCTTGGCCAGGTGCTGTGCTTGCTCGGTCAGTTCGGCACGGCGGGCGGCGATCCGTTCCAGCAGCGATGACATCCTGCCTCATCTCCGGTGATTACCGTGAATAACCACACGGATACGGATACTAGAGGGTGGATGTGATCGGCTGCGGTGGATTGGCGAGATGCATGGACCTGCTGATGGCGGACGATCACTTGTCATGATCCCCAGGCTTCACCAGCCCGAGTGCGCCCAATCACGATCAGGCAAGTTCCCTGGCCTGCGGTTTCAGGTTGGCACAAGCTCACTGATCTCCAGTTGGCGCACGGCCCGCGATCAGGGTGCGAGGCAGGGGCTCGCCCAGCCGGTTGGACGGGCCTAGGCCGACCCGCGAGACAAGAAGATCGACACTCCTGCAGGAGGAGGTCGATCGGCTGGGTGGCCAGGACACTGTTGTGGGATCGGGAGTCGGCGATCGGTGGCCGGGGGCCGCCGACGGGGACCGTTCGAATACGACTCCGTCGGGCTTTCTATCGCGGTCGGCCGAGCGCTTTGATCTCGTCCAGGGTAAGGGCCTGGTCGAAGACCTGGACATTCTTGATGCTGCCGGGGAAGAGGTCCGTGTACAGATGGCCGTCATCGCGCGCGCCTCCGATGATCAGTTGGTCCGCGCTTGACTCGGACCTGGCACCGTCCTCGACCTCGGCCGAGCCCATCTGTTTCCCGTCAACATAGAGAGTCCACATGTCCCTGTCACGAACGCCGACAAGGTGAGTCCAGCGACGTGGGGCGGCTTTGATGGACGACAACACACGAAACTCGGCACTGGTGGAGGGCCCGGAGAAGGCCCAGCGATTTGGATTCTTCCAGTATTGCAAGTAGAAAGCGGTCAGGCTACCGGCGGACTGGCTGACGACGGTGACGAAATCCGATGCCGGGGTCAGGGTGTCGAGCCATGCCCAGGCGGAGACGGTGTAGCTGTGGCCCTGGCCGGTCTTGAGCACCGGCCCGGCGGTGGTCACCCGACTGCCGAGACCGTCGAGACCGTCGAACCGGGCGGCCCCGTCGCTGCCTGCGCCCCAGCCCACCGCTGCCGCAGTGCCGTCATAGCTGCCCGCGGCGTCCTTCGCGATCTTCGCTCCGGGTCTCTCATCGAGCGGCCACGCGGCGACGGGTTCGGGTACGCGTGTGCTGTCAGCCAACCAGATGCCAGCGGGAATGCCCCCCGCGACCAGGGCCAATCCGCCGAGGACAACGGTCCGACGTGTGAGGTGGCCCCGAGGGGCATTCCGCCAGATCTGCAGGGAGGCGCCCCGGCCGGGTGACCCCGGAGGGACCGCGCCGTCCGGCCGATCGGCGAGCGGCACCGTGCGCCGGGAGTCGGTCTCCGCATCTCCGGTGACGGGAGCTGCCAACGCGGAGGTTGCGCGGAGTGCATTGGCCCGCGCCCATCGACGGTGTAACTCGTCCAGTTCACCGGGGGTGGCCTTACACAGACGGGCGAAGCCCTCGATGGGAGCGTAATCGGCGGGCAGGGTAGCGCCGCTGCAGTACCGATGGAGCGTGGAGGTGCTGATCCGCAGCCGCTTGGCGAGAGCGTCGTAGCTGTGGGGAGTGCGGTCCTTCAGCTCCTTAAGAAGGGCCGCCAAACTGCCTATTTCGGCATGCGTCATGACCGCTTCTCCCACTCTCATGATGCCCCCGCCACACCTTGGTGCATCCCAGGATATTCCACCCACCCACATTCCTGCAGGACAGCTAGGGAAGAACGTTCTGACGTCCCTTCTCATCCCAGATCTCTGGCGATGCACTGACCGCTGTGGCCAAGATGAGGAGGCCATCAAGACACGGACAGCAGCGCGAACTTTCTCTTTCGTTGCCGCATGTCTCCTGGTGAAAGCTGCTCCAGAAGAACCGGGGGTGGCTGGGAGGAAGAGGGGAGGCTTTCGATATTTCGAATACGTATTCGTGCGGCGGTGCTTGTGGTGGTCACCGTGACGAGCGGTCTGCTGCTCACCGCCTGGGGGGCGACGTTGGAGCCTAGTAGGAACGGCGTCGCAAGATCGGCCGAGCGGGGAGGACCTGCCGGTCACCGGCTCCTGGGCCGTGTAACGACGGGCTTCGGCCGGCCGGCGAATGCGACGAGCCGACCGAGCGGGAACGTGGCCCGTCGTCGGGACGGTACCTCGGAGGAAAGGCACTGCACAAACTATTACGGGCGGGGTGGATGGACTTAATCGTCAAGGCTCTCCTCGAGGCGATGTTCGCCCTCGGGATCGACGAGCTTCGCCGTCGAGATTTCTGGCGCCCGCTGCGGGCACACGCTCCCACTTCGGGACCTCCGGCCGGCGAGCTGCGCGCCGAGTTCGAAGCGGGTCATGGGCCGCGTCCTTCAGTGGTCATGATCGGGCTGCGGCGGGGCGACGCGTGGCATTACAGTATCCCGGTTCGGTATGGCGAGCGTCTCCGGTTGCAGCTGAGCAGAGGTGTCTACCAACTCTGCGCCTGGTTCTTCGCCGACCTCCCGGAGTCCGCCGCCCCCACCCTCGTCGCGATCGCGAACCAGGAGATCCGAGTCCTGTCCAACAGGCCCGAGAAGTTCGTCGTGCGGGGCCATGAGCCCACGCATGCGCAACTGGCGGAGATCCTCTCGGTCGCGCCCGCGCGAGGCCTGCCCTTCCTGATCACACATGAACAGCAGCCCTTGGAGTCTGCTGCGACGTCATCGACGCCGTCCCCACTGGAACGGCGCACAGATTCGGATTTCGAACCGGAACTGGTACTCGTCTGCGCGCCCGTCTGCGGACACGTGGACCCGTCCGGGAACAGATGCGCCGAGGCCGCCGCGGGCAATGGCACCAGGTGCCCGGCACACGCCGGGCACGACAGTGAATTCGACATCCTCGGATGGATCGGGTCGGAGCCGTAGAGCCGGAATTCCGCGTCCTGAGCCCTCCATGTAGACCGCCGAGACAACCCCGGAAAGAGCTGTGGATAACAAGACTCTTATCAATTTCCTGCATCCCACGAACCCGTCACAACTTCTCTCGGTCAAGGTGCCGCGCGATTCCTCAGCGGCATGGCTGGTGCAGCAGATGATCAACGCGGGGTTCATTCCGCAGGCCAGCGACGTGGGCCAGTACAAACTCCAGGACACCCGCTCCAACAACCTGCTGCACGACACGCAGAGCCTGGCCGACGCGGGGATCCAGGACGGCGCGAACCTCCGGGTCATTCACGCGACGAGCGGCGCGGGGCGAGGCTGATGAGGCCGGCCGAGCTGATCGAGCGCCGTAGGTTCGACTTCCGCGTCCTCTCCGACATGCGCGGCCCGATGTTCGACTTCGGGGCGTATCGCGGCCGCGGCGACCTGGAGGCCGAGCGCAACGAGATCATCGGCGTGGACGAGGGCGGCTGGGCGAGCAAGTATGTCATGCGCCTGCGGATCCCCACTCTGGTCGGGCCTGGCACGTTCCGGGATGAGACGGTGTTCGGCGTCGATCTGGACCGCGCCGACTATCCGCTGGCGGAGCCGGTGACCTGGCTGATCTCCGAGCCCATCCCCTGGTCGCCACACTTCCAGAGGAGCTCGCCCATCTGCATCGGCTCGGAGTTCTGGCTGGCCCGAAAAGGCCATGTGACCCTCGGGGAGTTGATCATCCACGTCGCGATGATGCTCAACTGGGACGAGAAGGGCCGTGGCCCCGGCTATGCCGGATGGAACGACGAGGCGATCAAGTACCACGCCGACCACTACCACGGCCGTGCGCTGAATCCAGACATGGTGTACCCGGCGCTGCCAGGCTGGCTCTACGGTGATACGCCTGACCCGGGGCCCGACTTCGAGATCGTCGACCGCCGGTCGATTGAGTGGTAGGGGCGCCGTGTCTGGGCAGGATCCCGACTTCGAGATCGTCGGAGAGCAGTTCGATGTGCCGTTCCGTGCGCGCAGCGGCTATCGCCGGTATATCCGCATCACGGTCGACGACAGTTCGAGCGTCTACGTCGACCGCGAAGTGGCGGCGCGCTTACGGCGGCACGCGCGCCACGCCGCCCCGCGCGAAACCGGTGGGCTGCTGGCCGGACGGGCGTTCCGCGACAACCAAGGCGCGTACCTGATCATTACCGGCATGGCCGCCGCCCCGCCCGAGTCCGGCGGTCGCGGCTGGTTCCACCTCACCCCCGAGGGCACGCAAATGCTGCGTGAGGAACTGGCCGAACGCGAGGCGAGCGCGGATGTCGTCGGCTGGTGGCACAGCCACGAGGTCGCCAGCCCGTACAGCTCACATGACCGCGCCAACCAGACGATGTGGGACAAGTCCTCGCACGTCGGGCTGCTCGTGTTCGCGGCGGGCGCTCCCTGGGCGAGACTGCACATGGGCCCCGACTCAGCCGGGGAGATCGACTCGTACGATGACCCGGGATCCGTGGCGGCCGAGCCCGCTGCGGATCGAGACGCGGCACAGGCTCTGCTCCCGCCTGAAACCCGTCCCGCGCTGTCGCCGGTAGGGCGACCGGTGCAGATCCGGGAAAGGCCCCCCGCTCCGTCAGTCACTCAGCTCCGGCGGCTCATCACGACCGTCGCCGTGGCGGCGGGGTTGGGCGTCGTCCTGGTGGCGCTGCTTCAAACGCTGCGGCCGGCCCCTGGCCCCGCGGCCGCTCCGTCATCGGCACCGCCTCCGGTCGCGAGCACTCCGTTCTTCGTACCGGAGGAACCCCGGCCCACCAACCTCTCCTGGTGGTGCGTGATCGAGAGCGACAGAGGCTCGGCGCGCTGCCGCGCGCGCACCGAACCGCCCCTCCCGATCCTCTGGTACCTCGACGGGCAGATCGTCGGCTTTGATCCGGAGGTGACCATCGCGATCCGCAGGGGCAAGAAGAACATCCTCACGCTGAGTGCCTTGGGCAATCGCGCATTGCACGAGGTGGGTCGTGTGGATCTGCCTGAGAGATAGCAAAGGAGGGGTGGGACATGGACGCCCTCGTGGGAATCGCGATCATCGCGATCCTGGTGATCCTGGTGATCTGGGCGCTGATCCGCGGGGGGAGTAAAGGCCGTACGGACACCGTCGGCTACACCCTCGATCACGCACAGCCCCCCGAGGTGCATCCGGATTTCGAGATCATCACTTCGCTCCCGCCCAGCCCGAATCCGCCAGCCGAGGCGGAGCCGCCGGATCCGGGGTTCGAGAACCCCCGTCAGTGGACCAACGCCAACGCGGTCTGCCTGCGCACCGGGCGATCGGCGGCGATGTGCGGCTGCGACATCCACCAGAAAGTTAACTGAGCGAAGGACACATGAGCGAGGACGCCCTCCATTCCCGATCAATACTGGCCGGATACGATCCCACGCGACTCGCCCGGGCGCAGGTGCTCGTCGTGGGCCTGGGCGCGCTGGGCCAGAACATCCTGCAGACCCTCGCGCTGAGCGGCGTCGGCCGGTTCCTGCTCATCGACTTCGACGAGTTCGAGGACCACAACGCGACGCGGTCGCCGTTTTTCCCGTCCCCCGCCGAGCGCGTACGCCGCGGCGGCCGCAAAGCGTCCTGCGTCGCGCACCGCGCGCTCGCCGTCAACACCGCCGAGTCCCCCGAAATCCGCTTTCGCGAGACGACCGTGCAGCGCGCCGGGGACGGCTGCATCCGCTGGGCCGATGTGGTGGTGTCGGCCGTCGACGGCATCAGGGCCCGCGCCTGGCTGTCCGAACGCGCGCGACTGCATGGCAAACCGCTCGTCGAAGGCGGTTTCGCGGGGCCCGAGTACAACTTCTCCGCCTTCTCCGGCGAGCGGGGAGCCAACTGCTACCGCTGCTTCAATCCGGCCACGTTCTCCTCCATGTCCTGCCGCGAGTACGCGCGGGAGGCCGCGCGGCGCAACGTCATTCCGGCTATCCAGTCCACCGCGTCAGTGCTCGGCGGGATGATGGCCGAACAGGTCATGAACCTTCTGCACGGCGACGAGAGCGCGTACGGGCGCCGTTTCTCCGGTGACATCCGGCGGGCGACGTTTCGGCGGTCGAATCTGCTGCCCAATCCCCAATGCCCGGGGGAGCACGAACCGCTGCCGGCCCGGCGCGCGCCCGAGAGCCTGTCCAGGCCGCGTACCGTGGCCGATCTGGTCGATGTCGTGCGCGAGCAGACCGCGGGCGGCTTGATCGTCCCGTCGGAGCCCATCGTCCTGGCCGCCCCCTGCACAAGGTGCCGGAACCTGTGCCAGGTGCGGGCCGGCGAGTCGGCCTGGACGCTCGACTCGCGCTGCACCGCATGTGGCGGCCCCTGGAAGATCACCGCCGCCCGTCATCCCGGTCTCACGGTCATGATCGAAACCGATGGCGAGCTCGACGCCGATGTCGCCGCCACCCAGCTCGCCGACATCGGCATCCCTCCGGGAGGCCACGTCATGATCGCCGCCCCCGACACCACCCGCCACCTGCTCCAGCTCCCCGGCGACCCGGTGGACCTCTGGTGTCTGGCGGCCCGGCCGGCGGACTAGGAGCCTTCTGATGATGTTGCTGGTCAGGCTTCCGATCATGCAGGTCGGGGGTCAGGCTGGGCAGCATGATGGGGCATCGTCGCGAGCGGCCGATCGGGCCGGATGTGTGGAGCACCTGCCGGGAGTTGATCCCGGCAGGCAGCGTGTACGCGTTCTTGGCCGAGCATCGTGATGAGCTGTTTCCCGAGGAGATGTTCGCCGACCTGTACGCGGCGACCGATGGCCGGCCGAGTGTCCCGCCGCAGGAACTGTGCGCCTGCCGATAATTCCATCCGTGCAGGTCAAGCCGCATGTGAGTACTCGTGGAGGAGGCCGCCGAGCCGGTCTCGTCGGCGTATGTTCAGGTCGATGATTTGCTCGGGATCCGTGATCGGATCGGGGACCGTGCGTAGCGGAGCCGCTTGGCCCAGGGCTTGGTGGGCTCGATGCTGGTTGTAGAACCGTTCGTACTCGCGAAGGGCGTGCCACAGGTGGCGTTCGTTCCAGAGCAGGCAGCGGTCGAGGAGTTCACGGCGGCAGGACTGTACCCATCGCTCCATGATCGAGTTCATGCGCGGCATCCGGATGCCGGTGAGCACTGTCTTGATGCCGGCCTCGGCGAGGATCTCGTCCATGAGGGCTGGGAACTTCCCGTCCCGATCTCGGATCAGATAGCGCGCCCGGCAGTCCGCATCGTCCAGGTCCATCACCAGGTTTCTGATTGCCTGGGTAACCCAGTCGGCGCTCGGGTGCGCGGTGGTGCCGAGTACCCGGATGCGCCTGGTGGAGTGCTCGATGACTGCCAGGATGTACTGGCGCTGCCCGTTCAAGGTGATGGTCTCGATGAAATCGCAGGCCAGCAGCGCGTCGGCTTGCGAGCGCAGGAAGTCGGCCCATCTGGTGGACGCCCGCTCGGGCGCCGGATCAAGACCTGCCTGCTTGAGGATCTCCCAGACCGTGGACGGTGCGATCTCGATGCCGAGCGTGGTGAGCTCTCCGTGGACTCGCCGGTAGCCCCAGGCCGGGTTCTCCCGAACCAGGCGCAGGACGAGAGCGCGGATGGAGCGGACCGTGGGTGGGCGCCCACGTCGTTTCGGCCGGCAGGTACGGGCATGACGACGTCTCATCAGATCGCGGTGCCAGCGCAGGACGGTGTCCGGCCGGACGAGAAGCCGCAACCGGCGTAGGACCTCGCGGGGCAGCGAGGTCAGGAGCGCGGCGAGAAAGGCCCGGTCTTCGGGTGCGAATCTCACTCTGGTCTCAGCGCCGAGTTGGCGTTCCAAGACGGTGACCTGGTGACGCAGGACGAGGTGAGTAGCCGGGGGGAGTTTCACCCCCCGGCTCTCGCAGAACCGGACGTGAACCTCGCAGCTCATCCGGCTCCCATTGCCCAGCCATCAG
>NZ_JBFAKB010000064.1:0-18191 GCF_040655495.1 Nonomuraea sp. NPDC050404 | reverse complement strand
AGCCGATCGTACGCCGCGATACGACGTCTGCCAGACGCTGCCGGGCAAGCCTAGGGATATCCCCGAATCAGACCCGCACAGAGACAATGCGACACGAAGCGTAACAGTCGCATCGGATGCGATACGGCACAGAAGACCCGGCGGGAGCATCGGATGTGATACGGCACAGAATGCGCGGGGAGCACCACTGTCCCGTACACACGGATCGGCGGAAGTCGGGACCATCCCCGCGTGCGCGGGGAGCACTATTTGCGGCCATAGACACGGTCCTCCGCCGGGGGACCATCCCCGCGTGCGCGGGGAGCACTCTCGATGACCTGCGTCGTTAGCTCGCATTGAGGCCCAAATAGAGTACTTCCGAGAAGTCGGACATTCTGGAAACCGTCGACATTCGGGTCGGCTAACCCGAAAATTCCACGTCAGCCGGGCAGGCGGCAGCCCCCGCGCCTCGGCCGGGTTTGTGGCGCTCGGTGACGAGCGTCGCGCTGCTGTCAGGTGACGTCTGGTTCGGTGATGACGACCTTCCCCGCTCTGATGGCGAGCTTCTGGCCGGTGAGGGCGGACAACTGGCGCGCAGCGTTGCGGACCTGGCGGTCGAGATGGATCTTGGACTTGTAGAAGTCGCTGCCCAGGTCCGTGAAGTGGACACCGGGATGTGCGAGTAGGTAGTGGACGGCTTTCAGCACGGTGTTGCCGGTAGCGACGATGGCCTTGTGGTTGCCCCGCCGTTTGGCGACTCTTCGGTAGCGCTCGCCGAAGAACGAGTCGGTCTTGCCGGCGGCGAACACGATCGTACCCAGCGTGCGAGCCAGCCAGCGGTTGCCTTTCCCACGGCCCTTGTTCTTGCGTTTACCGGCCGACTCGTGGGTCTGCGGGCAGAACTTGGCCCAGGACACCAGATGCGCGCCGGTGGGGAACCGGGTCATATCGACCCCGATCTCGGCGATCAGTTCCACCGCTGAGGCCTCGCCGACCGCGGTGACCTCACGGAGTTGGGCGAGTTGTTCGGCGAAAGGGCGCGCCGCCTCAGTGATCTGGGCGTCCAGCGCGGCGATCTGCTCACTCATCCGATCGACGTTGGTGAGCATCATCGACAGGATCTGCGCGTGGTGGCCGGTGAAGAACCGCGTGTTCAACGCCTCGGCGAGTTCTTCGGCGGTGGCCCGGATCCGGTGGTCGGCCAGCCGGGCCAGCGCCGCCGCATCTCGCTCTCCCTCGGTCAGCGCGGCCAGCATGCGCCGTCCGGACCTGCCGAAGATGTCGCTGATCACCGAACTGATCTTGATCTGGGCGTCCTCCAGCAGCTTCTCGGTGCGCTGCATCTCCCGGGTCCGGTCCTCGACCAGCGACCGGCGATACCGGGTCAGGCTGCGCAGTTCCCGCACCGGCTGTGGATGCACGAGGCTGGGCTGGCACATCCCCTTCTCGGCCACCTTCGCCAGCCAGATGCTGTCCAGCTTGTCAGTCTTGGGCCGCCCCGGCACGCTCTTGACCTGGCGGGGGTTGAGCAGCCACACCTCAAACCCTTCGGCCTCCAGCAGGAAGTACGGGCCTTTCCAGTCGGGTAACGGCGGCACATTGCTGCGCCGCCGTCCCCTAAGAACCGGTCGTGCCCGCTTTCCAGGCAACCGGCTCAAGCAAGCCCAAAGGCATGCAGGTCAGGATGCAGAAACTACTGGTCCCCTGCTCGTGCCGTCTGGAAGGCGGCGTTGGCAGTGGGCATGGATGAGACGGAACATGGCGGGCGGGTCCGGAACCCCGGGTTCCGTGGTGGCGACCGATTGGTAGCGGGTCGTCTTGCGGACGGCTGTGATCCACTGCTCCCATTCCTCGGGATGCCGAGGCTCCTGTTCAGCAGGTAGGAGCAGCTGGCCGCAGAGCGGGCAGAGCCCGCGCTGTTTGTGGAGTAGCCGCAGCCGGGGCGGGTCGAGCGGGGGTGTCCCGCGTCGCCGCCGGGCTGCCCAGTAGCTGGTCAGGGCGGGATCGTCGGGTGAGGCCCAGCCCTTTACCAGGGTGTGTCGGGTGATCTTCGTCCAGGAGAACTTGAGGAGGTAGGCGCCGCTGTCGCGATCACCGAACACCCACCGGTCCCGCCTGGAGGGGACGAACCTGCCGAAGTACTTGCGGACGATCCAGCGTTTCCCCTTGTGAGGGTGAGTCCAGTTCGCCCACTTGTAGGTCAGCTTCCACATGTGGTCGTCCAACGCGTCGAACACCTTGGAGGACACGCAGTGCCGGTAGTAGGCCGACCAGCCCCGAATAATCGGGTTCAGCCGTATGAGCACCATCTGTGCGTGGTGGCCACGCAGCGCTTTCATCTCGGTGGTCAGCCGTGCCTTGATCCGTTTCACGGCCGTCTTGCTCGGCTTGATCAGCAGCTTGCCGCGATAGCGCCGAATGTTGAACCCGAGGAAGTCCACCCCGTCATCGAGGTGGACGATGCGGGTCTTGTCCTGGTTGAAGACCAGACCCCGGGGTTCCAGCCATGCGGCCAGCCGCGCTTTGACCTCCTCGACCTGCTCACGCGAGTGACACAGGGCGAGCACATCGTCGGCATACCTGATCAAGACAGGTGAGCCCGGTCTCGCCGTCCCGGCGTTCTTCCCGGTGGCGATGTATCGGACTCCGGCGGCCTCCTCCATTCCGTGCAGGGCCACGTTCATCAGCACGGGACTGATCACTCCGCCTTGCGGAGAGCCCCGCTCGGTCGGAGCGAATCGGCCCCGGTCGATCACCCCCGCTTTCAGCCAGGCCTCGATCATCGCCCTGCCGGGAAACGATCCGAGCTGGCCGAGAAGATGAGCGTGGTCGATGCGGTCGAACGCGGCGGTCAAGTCCGCGTCCAGCATCCATTGGCGTTTGCAGGTCGTACCCCGTGCGGTCACGAAGATCGCCTGCATCGCATCCTGGCAGCTGCGGCCCGGCCGGAACCCATACGATCTGGACTCGAACCGGGCCTCCCACTCAGGTTCCAGCGCGCCCGCCGTCAGAGCCTGAAGCGCCCTGTCAGCGATCACGGGAATTCCGAGTCCGCGCTGTTTTCCGTTGGCCTTCGGAATGAAAACCCGCCGGACGGGCCTGGGCTTCCAGGACGCCGCGCCGTGTTGGAGCCAGTCGGCCAGGTCGGCCTTCTCCCAACCCCCGAGCACGACCCGCCCATCGACCCCGGCCGTCTTGCGGCCAGTGTTGGTCTCCGTCACCCGCCGCACGCTCAGCAGAGCGTTCGCGCGAGAGCGGAGCATCAGCTTCTGCAAATTGCGGACCTTCTTCAGGTCCCCTGCCTGCGTCGCCGTGAAGATTCGCTGCCGCATCCGCCGTACTTGATCCTCGGCCTGCCGCCAATCCACGGCGTCCCAGTCCAAGACTTCGCCCTCAGGTCCGTTCACCATGACGGTGTCCAACTTGCCCATCGGTTCCGGTGTCTCCGTTCACCTGGTCTTCACAGGCTCACCAGACCCACGTCAGCTCCCTTTCGGGCCGGGCAGCTGCCCGTATCCGACCAGTTATGCGCGAACCATCCGGCAGAGGTGCCGGTTACGCGATCCTCGGTTTCCTGTCGCCTTGTCGGCCGTCGGCATTGGCTTCTTGGGTCATCCTGCGCCCGCTGGGGAATTGAGCCTTCCTCACGGTCGGCCGACCGGCGATCAGATCGCCGGACCCCAACGGGGTTGTCATGTTGCGCATGAGCAAGCTACGACCGGGCAGGGCGCCCTCTTAATCCCGGGGACGATGGTGCGCTCCCGGCCGACGATTACCTTTCAGCCGGCACCCGCCGTTCTTCCACGGCCAGTCCCTACGGCCCCGCTGGAGCATCCCATCTGCGGGGGGCACTTTCACGAGACGTCATCAAGGGTTCATTCACATTCGCCCATCGCCCCGGAGCGGCTGGCTACCGCCCTAAGGCCGGGGACTTCACTGCCCCCGCCGGTCTTCTCCTCGCCCGCGGCCCCCGGATGGAACACGGGCCGCTTCGGCTTTTACCCCGGGCTTCGCACGCCGCAGTCACCCGCGACGCACGCCAAGGCGGAGACAGGCCATCGCGCACTGGCCCGGGTACTACACCCTCGGCGTTAGCCGAACCTCATCGGTGCCTCCCACTTCACTCAAGCACCCTCATGTCGCACGTAATCCCCCGTCGCCTCCATCACCACCAGCGTGACGCCCTGGCAGCGAAACCAATCGGCCATCTCCAGCAACTCCCGGGTGACCGTGCGGTACTGACGGACCTCCTGCAGCCGGCGACCGGCCACCGTTTCATGCGGAACCCGCACGCAGCCCTCCAGCGTGGCCTTGCCGATGTCCAGCGCGGCCACCCGCTCGACGAACAGGACCTCATCCACTTCCTCCATCGCCATAACGGCGATCACCTCCGCGATGCGGCGAACCTCGACCGGCGTGGGCCACTCGCAGGAGCCCAGCGGGGAGATGGAAGAGGCGAACCCTCGTGCTCGCGGCAACAATGCGCAGGCCCCAAAACCAGGCTCCCGGCGATCAGACTTGCTTACGGCCTCACCTGCGCCATGCCACGTCGACGTCGGCGAGCGACCCGACCCAATTTTCCCGTATACGCGGCGTCCCGCCAGGGACCCGACCGACTTGCTTGGAATGAGGACTCCACGATACGGGTTAGCTTGTGCCTGCGAGGGCGCGCGCCGTCACGAACCGCACTGCTGTCAACGGGCACTGCCGACTCTTGGGTGCTGCGTCGTCACGGCTGGCTGGTCCCGGTCCGGGTGCGGCTCACCAGCCCATCGATTCTGTTGGAGAACGGGTGTGGTGAGGAGCCGGGTGCCGAAGTGGGCCGCAATCCGGGCCTCGCTAAGTTGTACCGCGGCGTGGAGGTCGTCGATGAGTGGCGCGGGTATGGGGCCTGTGTTCAGTCCGGCCGCCTCGACGGCTGCGATGAGCATTCGTTCGTGGGCGTCCGTGAGAGCAGCGCGGCATGTCTGATGGGCGAGCAGGTCCCGTGCCGCGTAGCCGTCACCGGCGGCGCGGATGTCGTGCACGAGTCGGGCGGTGATCGACGCCGCGGTTGTCTGGTCTGGGCCGCCCGCGAGGTCGATCATGGTCAGTCCGAGGCGGGTGTAGAAGATGATTAGCTCGTCGGCGGGTTCGAGATCGAGGTAGCGCTGCCGCATGGCTTCGATCTCCGCGTCGGCTGGTCGGCCGCTGGCGCGGCGGCATAGTACGCCGAGGGGGAGCGCGACCAGGTGCTCCCAGGGGTCGGTGAGGGTGCTTTCGTCCAGGAGTGCTTGCGCGTTTTCGTGTTGTCCGGCCAGGCAACGGGCCACGATGACGATCTGGCGGCCGTCCAGGAGCCGTCGGCCGACGCCGTGGTGGCGTTCGGCGTGCTGTGCTGCCTGCTGCCAGTGTCCTGCGCTGATCAGCGCTCGGGCGCCTTCGGCCAGGAAAACGCCCCACAGCCACTGGACCACGTCGCGGTGATCGTCGGCGCTGGCGGTGAGGTCGTGGAAGGATACAGGTTCGCCGTCGACGAGGGCATCGCCGTGGTCGGTGACGGCACGGTAGAGGTTCTCGAGCTGCTGGTAGGCGCCGTCGGCGTCGCCGGCGCGGATGGCCAGCCGGGCCAGGTTGACGGCGGGCTCCAGGGCGTAGCGTGCTTCTTGCGCAGTCAGTGGCCGGGCGTTCAGGAAGAGATGAATCTGGCGCCGGCACCATGCTCGCGCGAGGTCGGGTCGCCCGCAGTCGCTGGCGATCAACGATCCTTTGTTCATTGCCTGTACCGCCTGGGCCAGCAGGACAGGGCTGGTGCCAGCGGCCCGGGCGAGGGTGCGTACGTCATTGATGCGATCGGGCAGCGGCCGGTAGGTGGGCCTGGGTCGCGGAATCAGTGGGAAGCGCTGCGCGATCTGGGCAAGGTCAAGGGCGGCGTCCATGGGTTACGTCCAGTCGGTCACGGGCCGGGTGTGGGGTTGTCCGGAGTGGTACGCGCCTGGGTGGCGAGTGGGTGCGTCAGCGCTGGAGGGCTGCTGTTGCGGGTCGAGGCCGAATACGGCGGTGGTGGCGGTGGTGGCCAGCGCGGCTTGGGTGGTGTGGGGCAGGCCGTGCCGGTTGCACGTGAAGATGACGTGGTGGGCCAGGACGGCACGTAGCCCGCGGTCAAGTCTCCCGCTGTGAGCCAGCTCGGCGAGCTGCCGGCCGGTAGTGGTGAAGGCATTCGCCCACTCAGCGTGGTCGGCGAGGGCTGCACCAGGGCGGCAGAGGGTGGTGAGGTCCACGCTCATCAGCCTGCGTACCCTGTCGAGCTGATCGAGGCGGGGGAGCGCTGGCTGGCGGTGCGCGGCCACGCGTGCCCAGATGTCGCCCTGTTCGTACCAGTCCTGGCTGGCGGCGCGCATGAGTGCGGTGCACAGCAGGATGGCCAGTTCACAGTGGTGACTCGCGTCTGGGTGCGGGTGGGCGGTGGTGAGGTGGTCGAGCAGGTGGCGGCTGTCGTGGTGGAAGAGTTGGTGGGCGTGGTCCATGGCTTTGGCACCGCCGAAAGCGCGGAGTTCGGGCTCGTAGATGACGGGCGTGGCGCTGAGGATGTGCCCGGCGCCGACCAGCTCCACCAGTCGGCTGTGCAGGCGTTCCTCCACCGTGGTGCTGTTGTCTGTGACGCGGTAGCGGATACGCCAACACGGCATCTTACGGATGAACCACCACAAGGCGATCTCACCTCGGGCATGGGCTTCCGTGAGCAGGGAGGCGATATGCGCCAGGGCAACAGCCTGGGCATCGGCCCACAAGGGGAACGCGACGTTGATCTGCCGGTACTGCTTGTTCATGGCCGAGGCTCCGACGTTCAGGCGAGCGTGAGGACGGCGTCCCAGCGCGAGGCCGGGGCGGTGGCGGTGGCGACGGTGTGGAGCGCGAGCGCGGCCCCGGCGGCGCCGTCGAGGAACTCGAAGTCGTCCATGCGCGCGGACAGGTCATCGGCGAGCGAGCCGGCCAGAGCTGGCAGCTCGTCAGCGATCTGCGAGGTGCGCGCGTCAGCGGCCATCCGCCAGGCGGCCTGCAGCAGGCCGGCCTTGCCGTGGCACAGACCGATCTCGTCCAGCTGTGCCAGTTGCGCGGGGTCGCGTAGTGCGGCGAGCATCGCCTCATCGGCGGTCTGCTGGCGGTCGAGGTCGCCGAGCGCCATGCCGGCGAGCTGCTGGGCGCGCGCTGTTCCGGCGATGCCGTAACACCAGGACGGTCGGGGCCGCAGATACGGAGCGATCTTTCCGTCGCGGGCCTGGGCGGCGGAGATGAGGCCCGGCCACCACGGGCCGGTGTCGTCGTGCTGGCGCCACTGGTCGGTCCATGCGCAGATGCTGCGCACCGCGTCCTCGGCGCCGGGGATCTGGACGCCCTGCAGGATGGCCAGGGAGAGCACGGCCAGGGTGGAGCCGATGCCGTGGGACAGGCCGACGTTGCCGTGTCCCTCCGGGTATTGGTCCGGGTCGGGTTCGCCGTTCGGTGCGACGTTCGTCCACCACGGCGGGAACGGGTCGTCGGCTCTCCACGGGGTGGTGAGCCGCACCAGGTAGGTCAGCGTGGAGACGGTGAGGGGGTGCTCGGGGTGGAAGGCCAGGTGGTAGGCGGCCAGCCCGGTGAGCCCGCGGATCAGGTCGAACTCCTTCATCGTGGGCCGCTCGCCGCGTTCGATGCGGGCGTGTGCGGCTGCCAGGCGCTTGCTGGTGATGGCGGAGGTGGCGCTGTCCAGGCGCGCGAGCGTGTCCCGGTAGCGGCCGTTGCCGCTGTGGGCGGCGTGCACCGCGAACGCCAGGGAGGGCGCGCCGTAGAACAGGCCGGCGTTGTCGGCCGTGCTGAGCGGTGCTTCGACGGCCGCGGTCAGCCACTGGTGGGCGGTCGGGTGGTCGCCGTGACCGGTGTGGGCCCGTTCGATGTGCAGCAGGGCGATGCCTGCCGCGCCACCCGCCAGTGACTGCGGCCACGGGCGGCCGCCGCGGTGCATGGTGGCCGCCAGGTAGGGGTTGGTCAGCGCCACGGCGATGCGGTCGGCCGCGGCCAGCGCAGCGGTCTGCGGCGTGGTCATGAGTGTCTCCTGGGTCGGGTCCGTGCCGCGGTCCAGCTCAAGGCGGTGGCCCGCGCCAGATGCAGGCACGCCCGCTCGCTGACGGGGGACACGCCGATCGTCCGTACGTGGTTCAGATGCAGTAGATCGGGGAGCAGGTCAGGCGCGTTGATGCCCGCGGCCTCCAAAGCGACGCGGTAGGTGGCCAGGGCGGTCTGCCGTCGCTCCCAGCTGGTGAGGATGGTCTGCCAACCAGGTTCAAGGGCCAGGTCCTTGCGGTGGTCGGGATTGGCCAGAGCCAGAGCCTGGTTGAAGAGAGCGCGGTCGGGAGCTTGAGGGTCGGGTCGGGTGTGGTCGATGAGCCAGCGCATCGCCTCGGCGGTGTCGCCGATCAGCGCCATGGCCAGGTCGAGGAGCCCTGCGGCGGTCAGCGCGCGCACATCAGGCCCGGAAGGTGTCGCGGTGCAGGCCGACAGTTGGGCGAGGACGGAGGCGGAATCTGCGGCGAAATATGCTTCGGCCGCGTCCATCGCGTCCGGGCCGCCGAATCGGGCGGTCTCGGGATAGTAGGTGTCCCATTGCACTCGGCCGATCAGGCCGGTCCGGCGTAGGTGGTCGCACCAGGTGTTGATGCGGTCGATGACGGCGGTGAGCGTGTCCGGTGGCACGGTCATGCGGATGCGCAGGTGCTCGTCGGAGTCGTGGTAGCGCAGGAACCACCACGCGAGCGGGCCGGCGAGCGGTTCCAGCAGCTCCACCAAGCGGGGCATGTGCCGGAGGAGGATGCTGGTGTGCCGGTCGGGGTGCCCGTACAGCTTCAGGTACAGCCGCCCGTTCTGGCCGGGCAGGTACCCATGGCCGCGACCGCTGACGTCGTAGATGCGGCTGGGCGGGTCGGCTGGGGCGGCGGTCGCCTTCAGCGGCAGCACCAGCTCATGGGCGTGGCCGCCGATCCACCCGGCGGCGTCAGGGCCGGGAGCGGGCTGTAGCGCGGCGGGGTCGCGGGTGCGCAGGTGGTCCCGTAGGAGCGCCCGGTGGGCGGGCTCGTCGAGGTCGAGGATGATGCGGCGGTCGCCTTCGCCGAGGTAGACCCTCGTTGGGAGGCTGACCCTCGTCTGCCATGCGGCCAGGGCGTTGTCCCAGCCCGGCCATGATGTTTGTGGGCCGGGCAGGTCGGAGGCGGACAGGTGCCAACGTGCTGGCGAGATGATGGTGTGCCCGTAGCGCAGTGCCGGCAGAAACGGCAGCCTGGCGGCTAGTCCCCAATCGAATTCGGTGCAGGGCGTGCAGAGCGCGGTCGGCGCTTCGGTCAGGAAGCGCACCATTGGGTGGATATGGGTGGCCGGGTTGACGGCGTTCAGTGACAGCGGCTCCACGATGCGGCGCCGGGAACGGGACATGACGTACAGGCGGTGGGCGTCCGCAGTGATGGCAAGGTCGTCCACGGTGAGCGACCCGTGGGGGTACTCTCCGATCGGGAGTAGGTGCTCGCAGGCTTGCGGGGCGCGAGCGACGTCTCCGCTGCTGGTGTGCAGCGGCGGCGCGGAAATCTGAACTGTCAGTGCTCCGCGGCTTGCTGTCGGTGCTTCGGCGCACAGCATCGCGGTCCGCTGCAGGTCGTCCTCCTCCAGTAGGGACAGGAACCGACTGATCGTTGTGCTGGCGTGGCGGGATACACCGAGGATCGCCAGCCTGTAGGTGCCGTCGGCGATCGCTTGCGGGTTGGGGGCGTCCACGCGGAAGGTCAAAGCGGTGCTGGGCTGGACGGGTATGCCCTCACCGACGGTGGACAGGCGGTCGATGAGCTCGTCATCCAAGACGATCTCCTGTTGGCGGTTCAGCGTGGCCCGCCCAGCCAGGGTGAGCAGCTCGGTGTCGCGCAAGGTCGGCGCGGCTCGCTGGGGAGAGGTGGTGCCGAGGTATCCGGCCGGGTAGCCGAGTCCGATGTCGGCGTCGATGACGTCCGGGACGGGCACGAGGGCGTACGGGCCGTAGCGCTCGAGGAAGCGCTGGTGCCAGTCGATCCAGCCGCTGCTGAGGGCGGGCCGGTGGGCCAGGCGGATGAGCACGTCCGATGCGGTGGCCGCTTCCCTTGCTACGGGGGCGGGCAACGTCATGCTGACGTCGAGGCGGGTGTCGAGGGCGAGCGGCTGAGTATCGGCGTGCACCGCTCGCATCGAGGCGGTCGCTCGCGTCATGGCCTCCTGCAGATCGGCTGGCTGCGTCAGACGCCTTGGGTACGCGAGTTGCTCGGCGATGTCACGCAGCCGTTTGATCGTTTCGGCGGCTTCTCCCACGGTGTCGGCGTTCACGGCGTCGAGCTCGGCGAGGACATGGCCGAGGGGGTCGCTCGCCGTCGTCGGCGGGCGCAAGCTCGTAAGCAAGATCCGTTCGCCTACCAGGCGCGCCAGTAGCGTGTCGATGACGTGCTCGGATGCGGTGGGGAACGTGGTGGCGAGCTGGTTGTGGAGGCTCTCATGAGGCACTGGGTGAAGGGCCAGGCGTAGTGCGGCTCGCAGGGGTTCGGTGGCGCGCAGGCTGACGTGCGCGGGGGCTCCGTTCGGTCGTGCGTGAGGGCGGTGCTCCAGGACGATCTGGCCGTCTCGTTCGAACAGCAGGTTGTTGGCCACGACGGGCAGGCGCCTGCGCAGTGCTGATGTGCCTTCTAGCTGGTCGATGACGGCGGAGAGCCAGGCGGTGCGCACCCGCAGCACTGCCTGGTGGGCGTCGCCGATCCGCACGGAAGGTCGGCGGGCTGGGGTGAAGTGGGTTGGGGCGATGCCGGCGAACATGCCGAACGGGGTCGCCCGGGTCTGGGCGCGCAGCAGGTAGCGGAGGGTCGACACCACCAGGCGGCGTGCGTCGGCGTCGTCGAAGTGGCGGCCGTTCAGCATGGCGCCGACGCGCTGCGCCAGCTCAGGGCTGGCCTGCTGGACTGCTGTCGCGAAGGTGGGGATTCCCCAGATAGCGCCCAGCCAGTGCCGCCAGGAGGCCTGATCGGCTGATGGGCTGGTCAGGTCTGGCCACGGGGGAAGCGGTTGCTGCTGTGGCCACGTTGCCGCGCGCAGCAACGCAGTGTCGGCGTATTCGTACATTGCCGTCCTGTAAGGGGTGGCGCCCTTGGTCGGCCGATCGGCGGATCGGCCGACCGCAGGCGCGCATGTCAGAGGTAGTGCGTCCACTTGCGGTGCGGACGCGGGCTGCCCGTTATGTGCAGGTCTTGGGGCAGGCGCTCTGGCAGGTCTTGCCGCAGCCGTCGTCGGTCATCCGGATCAGTCGGTCGGCCTCCGGCCCGGACTCGATGAACTCGATGTTCAGCTCGAAGTCCGGCTCGGTTCCAAGAGCGACCGTTGGTGGGACGGCAGCCGAGGCGGGCGGTGCCTCGGCCAGTCGTGCGGACATGTCTGTCTCCTCACGTGTGGCGGGTGGGGCTTCCGGATGCCGTCAGGCGATGTCACCGTCAGGGGATCCGGAGATCTTGGGCCAGGAGACGACGACGCTTCCGTGTCGCTTGCTCAGAACCCCGCTCAGTCCCGGCTCTGGCGAGGTGGCGGTCTGCGTGGGTACGTAGCGGATGGAGGCGGCGTTTCGGCGGCGGAAATTCTCCGACCAGCGGCGCAGTAGATTCCCGTACTGTGCCGCGACGATCGCGGCGGAGGGGCCGTGCGCGATGACACCGCATTCGAAGTCCTCGTCGCTGTCCTGGCGGGCGCGTTTGATGCGGTAGGCGAAGCTGCCGTCGCCTGTGATGAGGGCGGGTACTCCGAGGCGGGTGGCGGCGGTCAGCAGCCCTTCGTCGATGCGTGCTTGACTGGCGTGTAGCAGGGCCATCTGGGGTGAGTTGGTCAGGAGGAACAGCTCCAGTTCGTCAGGGAGATCGAAGGTGGCGCCGGGCCAGGACTCCGCGGCGGGTTCGCGTAGGGCCTGCTGGACCGCGGTCACGTTGAAGCCGGCCTCGTCGGAGTCCTCAATGGTCAGGTAGACGCCCGTGTCGAGCTTGAGGCGGCGGCGGTCGTGGGCTCCTTCACCCTGCACGGGGACGAAGCGGCACAGGCGGTAGCTGCGGCTGATCAGCTCGGCGCCGTCGCGGTCGAAAGCGATGGATCGGGTGACGCCCTTCATCCGCAGGGGCACCACGATGCGGCCATCGCTGGTGAGCTGCTTCAGCCATGCGGGCGGGATGTCCGGGCTGTCGAAGGTGACGATGATCCGGTCGTACGGAGCGCCGGCAGGCACACCGTACTCGGCGTCGGCGAGGACCACGTCGATGCGGTTGTAGCCAGCTTGAGCGAGGCAGGTGCGGGCACGTTCGACGATGTCGGGGTCGATGTCGACGGAGGTGACGTGCCCGGTGGGTCCGACGAGCTCGTCCAGGAGGGCGGCGTTGTAGCCCATGGAGCCGATCTCGAGCACGTTCATGCCGGGGCTGATGGTGGCTTGCTCCAGCATGGTGGCCTGAAGATGAGCGGATGACAGCGAGCTGAGGGTCAAGCCGTCGCCGGCGCGCTTGACCGGTACTGCGGTGTTCGACTCGTACGCCTCCTCCAGAGGTACCTCCGGTGCGAACAGGTGCCGGGGCACCGTGGCCATGGCGTCGGCCACGGCCTCTGAGGTGATTGGATCGCCGCGGAGTTCGTCGACCATGGTGGCGCGGAGGCGGGCAGGTCCATCAACGCCGTGATTGCGGAAAGTAATCAATTGGGTCACCGTCTTGGTCGGGTGGCGGGACAGTTCAGCGTCGGGCGGGTGAGGCCTACAGTTCGTGGCCTGCCGCTGCCGTACGGGCGACCGGTGCATACCACCCGCGCTGGGAGGACATCCCACGTCTGACCAGGAGATCGCGACGCGAGTGTGTTCCTTGGTGATGGTCACGCCCTTCGGCGGCGCTTCCACAGGGCGGCCGATCAGCCAGACAGAGATCCTCGGGCCGGGGCCGCCGCGGTAGTGGAAGTGCGGTCATGATGTCCCGCAGTGTGGCCGCATCTCGGAAGCCGTTGTCGATGCTCACGGGTAGGTCCCCTCTTCTTGGCCGTTGATGGGCGACTGGTCGATGGTGACTGTCGGAAGGCCGCTGCGCGGGTCAGCCGCGCCGTCCTCTACGGCGAGAGAAAGGTGTCGGGCTCCGACCCTTCTCCGCGGCTCAGATGCTCGGTGCCGTGCCGCATGACCAGGGCGATGTATGCCTCGAGAGCCTTGCGGTAGCGGCCCCTGCCGGTCTCCTCGTAGCGGTCGTCGCCGCTCCGGCGCAGCACGAAGTAGGTGCCACTCTCCGACGCGAATTCATAGAGTCCGCAGCACGAGGTGTGCCTGACCCGGAGTGCCCTGCTCGGCCTGTACGGCTCCCACTCGAACGCGGGCTCGTCCTGCCTTGGCCCAACCGTTCGCGGTTGACCGACTTCCACCAATGCCTGCTCTTTCCACCCGCGCTT
Organism: Nonomuraea sp. NPDC050404; assembly: GCF_040655495.1. Lineage (NCBI taxonomy): Bacteria > Bacillati > Actinomycetota > Actinomycetes > Streptosporangiales > Streptosporangiaceae > Nonomuraea > Nonomuraea sp. NPDC050404. The sequence continues at coordinate 4,742 of NZ_JBFAKB010000064.1, read as the reverse complement.
ACCGTCTTCTGCCATGGGATGAGCAGTAATAAGGTCCTGGGGCGCTGCTGGAGCTGAGCAGTCCACGCCTGGCCGGTGGCATCGTCAGCATCGGTCGGCTGCGCAGTGTCATTCAGCATGAGACCACCTCCCCGTGGTCTGCCTCTGTATCGACCGTGGCGGTTCTACGCTTCTCCATGGGGCCAAACCCTTTCTTCCTGATCAAGGTCTCGGGATCCTCCGGCACTCACACAACCGGGCAGCCCTCGCGAGGCGAAGAGCGCTGGCGGCGAACCTCTCAGGAGTAGCGTTGCCAGCACAGGGAGTAATGGCCAGAGGTTGGCTGTCCGCAAGGGTGTACGCAAGGTTGCGGACACCCTTGCGGCCGTGACAGGGAGCGCCGCATGGGCATAGAGACGTTCGGTGAGACGCTTCGACGTCTACGCCTACGTGCCGATATGTCTCTTCGTGAACTGGCCCGGGTGGCTCACTGCAGCAAGACTCATGTTGCCGATCTTGAAAGCGGGCGACGCGCACCGACCCTGCCGATCGCGAAGGCACTGGACGAGGCTCTCAGGGCAAACGATGAGCTCGTGGCCTTGGCCGATGACAGGCAGCGCACCGTTGTGTGGCCGGCGGCGAGCCTGGACGCGCTGCCGCCTGTCGCGGTGATCCTGAGCGATCCTCGCCGCTACGTGGATGGATCCGTGGTGCAGGAACTGCGCGTCCAGCTCGACGCGAGCAAAGAGGACGATGGTGCTCTCGGTCCGTCAGCGGCTCTGCCCAAAGTGCAGGTCGTACTCGCGACGGTACGGCACTCCGTTCGCGAAGTCCGGCCTCACGTTCGGCGGCAACTGCTGGCCGTGGGAGCGGAGTCCGCGGAGTTCGTCGGCTGGTTGTACCGTGATCTTGGAGATCTGCCCACGGCGACGTACTGGTACGACCGGGCCATCGAATGGGCGCAAGAAGCCGACGACGGCCCTATGCAGGGGTACGTGCTGCTGCGCAAGTCCCAGCTCGCCTACGATCGGCGTGATGCGCTGAAGGTGCTGACCTTGGCTGAAGCCGCTGCTCTTGAACGGTGGCAGTTGCCGCCCCAGGTCAGGGCCGAGGTCGCGCAACAACGAGCCCGCGGCTACGCCATGGTCGGGGAACCTATGGACAAGGTCGAGCGGGCGCTCGGCGAAGCCCTCCGGTGGCTCGATGAGTTCGAAAGCAGCCGTGGTGAGAGCGGCACACGACTCAGCAGCACGTACAACCACGCCGACCTGACCCTGCGAACCGCCAGTTGCTACATCGAGGCCGGGCAGCCGGCGCGGGCGGCCGGGCTGTACCAGGACGTGTTGCAGGGCACGTCACCGCTATCTCGCCGGGACCAGGGGTACTTCCTGGCCCGCCGAGCCTTCTCCCTCGCCCTGGCTGGCCAGCCCGACGAAGCCGCCGCCGTCGGCATGATGTCGGTGGTGCTTGCCAACACCACCAGTTCCCTGCGTACCAAACGCGAGCTGGGGCGCGCCGTCCGCGCCCTCAAGCCGTGGGGCGCACGGCCCGGCCCGAGACAACTGGACGAGGCGCTACGCCCTTAGCGGTTTCTCCTGCGTCAGCCACTCGGCCACCGTCCGGATGACAAACGCCTGCCACTCCTGGCTCTGCGGATGGAGGTACTGCGGGTCATCATGTACCGCGAAGCCGTGCTGGGCGCCATCGATCTCGACGAGTCGGCACGGCGCCCGGAACGCCGGCACCGCTGCCCTGGAGGCTTCCACCGGCACGAACGTGTCCTTGGTGCCGTGCACGATGAGCGTGGGCGCAGCCACCTCACCGAGCGCTTCGTGGGGGCGCAGCCAGAACACCTCGTTGTAGATGGCTCGGCCGTGCTTGAGGCTCGTTGAGTGAAAGAGGTAGCCCTGCGTGCGGAGTTGCGTCGCTGCCTCGTCGGTCAGATAGTCGTTCTGCCAGAACGGACGGCTGTCGATCGTGCGCTCTTTGTAGTTCAACCGGGGGTTCAACAACACCAGACGAGAGATCTCGTTGGGGCACTTGGCGGCGTAGTAGGCCGTGATTCCGCCGGTGAAGCTCGTACCGAGCAGGCTGAGGTCGGCCGCCCCGGTCGCGTCACGGACCTGCCGCAGCGCTACCCGGATGTCGTTGAGGATGGCCGAGATCGTCAGCTCTTCTTGCCGGCCCTCGCTGTCCCCGTGGCCACGCAGATCGAAGCGCAAAGACGCCAAGCCGAAATCGCTCAGCCCGAGGGCCAGCCGGGTGAAAAAGCCGCCCTCCTCGCGCGTGACCCCGCCGCCGTGCACCAGGACGACGGCGTGATCGGGTGGTACGGCTGGTGCGATGAGTATTCCGGCAAGGTGGAGGCCGTCCAGAGTACGGAAAGTGATTTCCTGCACGGTTGCAGTCACGTACAGCAGCATAAGGACGGTGCTGTCGACGTGGAAGCGTCCACGATGCGTCGTCGGTGCGAACTCACGAAGCAAGGAGACGGTGACATGGGACGTAGTACGACAACGGACAGTGACGTCTCATGTGGAGTCCACATTTGAGGTCCGAAGTCCTGCCGGTAGCCGGGCTTGCGTCCCGCCGCGCCACGGAACCGTGCGACAACGGTGCATCCATAGGCGACTTGACAGACGACCCCGACTTCCGCGCCGCTGCTCTCGGGCTGGAGCGCACGGCCGGCCGGCATACGATGATCTTGCCTTTGACCTCATGCGGCTCTGGACACGCCAGTTCCCAGCACTCCAACCTCGCCGAACTCAACACCCGGCGGACCGCCTGCACATCCGGCCCGAAATGGTTCCCGCCGGGCCGTGAATCACCCGACACGATGAGCACCCCGCTCGCGTGCCCCTCTGCCGGAATCCGTCGGCGATCGTCCCCGAGCAAAGTCTCCGCATGTTGGGACAACGACTGTGACTCTGACGAGCTTTGCGGTGCTGAGCTCCACGCGTCCATGAACACGCTCGGAGTGCTCGCGTCGCCGGTGAGGTCCTGTCCCGGGGAGATGCGAGTGGTATCGCGCGGCGTATGCTGCGGTACGGTCTTCGGCGCGGCCGCGTCGATCCTCTGCCGGGCCTCCTCCACGGGAAGGCCGAGCGCCCGAGCCATCTTGTCCATGCTCATCCCCTGAGCCCGGGTACCGGTGGGCCGCCCCGACCGCCGCATCCAGTGCCGCGCCCCGTTCCCGCCAATCGGGCGCCGCCCGGACGGCGTCTCCGAGCCTCGCCAGATACAGCAGCGCCCGGAACTCCTCCCCGTCATCCCCGCTCACATCTCGGCGGCTTCCGTCGCAGGCGTGGACTCCAGCGCCTCAATGAGATTCTCCAGCGCCGCAGCATGCACCGGATAGCGGCGGGCCATCCGCCGCAACCGCCCAACACCCGCCCCTCGCTGCGTGTCCGTGGCCGACTCACCGGCGGCCCGCATCCACGCCTCCGGATCGGCCGCCTCCGAGGGCGCCTCTCTGAGGACTGCCGCCACCGCTGCCAGGAACGGAGCAGCGAACCTCGTACTAGTCAGTCGGGGAGCCGCTTGCCACAGGAGGCTGAGCTTGTCCAAGGCGCCGGCTTCAACGAACCGGTACCCGTGATCAGCCGCCACGGTCACATCCGTCACGGCATCGAAAACCTCGTCCAGCTCCAATGACTCCAGGAGTTCCAGGATCGCCGCGTGCTGCTCTGTGACCTCGTTCTTGGCGTCACTGAGCAGCGCCACAGTTTCTGGGCGAGCCAATTCGCTCCTGTTCGTGCGAAGGAACGCCCGCGACTGTGCCCAGTCCGGGGTGTTCAGCCATGCGCGGATCAGGGTCACGTGCCTGTCCTGCGCGGTCCTGGCGCTGAGTACCCGATCGAGCCCATCCTCACCGATGGCGTCCAACACCTCGGAAAGCTCCTCAAGCGCGGTGACTTCCGGGTACCAGGCCCGAGCCAGGTCGAGGGCGGCTCGACCGTCGTCTCCGGACAGCGCAGTGTGTTCAGCGCGGAGGAAGGCCGACTTCGCCTGCCAGTCGGACGCCGCCAGCCATCGGTTCAGGCGTTCCGTCTCCACGTCGCTCAGGGAACCCACAACCCAGTGCGGCCACCCTTCCCGCGTTGTGCCCGCCTCAGTGAGCTGGGCCGCAACTCGCTGCAGCGCACGCCGTGCTCGCCCACGCCACTGCGGATTCTCATCCGCAGTGGCGCACCGTACGGCCCGGGTGAACGTCTCTGCGGCATCCGAACTGTGACCACTGGCGGACTGCCGGACTGCAAGCTGGAGCAGGCACTCCGCTTGAGCTCCTGGTCGAAGGCCTGACGCGATTCCCGACCAAACACCTGCCACCTCGCCTGCCCGCTTCAGCCCTTCCAAAAGGTCTGCGAGGTTGTTCAGCGACGTGGCCAGGTCGGGCAGGAAGGCTGCTGGGCTGGCTTCGGCCAGGGTCCTGCGGATGGTGACGGCTTCCTGGATCGACTTCAGCGCTGCCTCCCGATCCCCGCTGTCGGACTGCTGGATCGACAGGTTGTTCAGCGACATGGCCAGGTCGGGCAGGAAGGCTGCTGGGCTGGCTTCGGCCAGGGTGCGGTAGTGGGTGACGGCTTCCTGGATGGTTTCCAAGGCGGCGGCCCGGTACCCGCTGTCGGACTGCCGGTTCGACAGGTTGTTCAGCGAGCCGGCCAGGTCGGGCAGGAAGGCTGCTGGGCTGGCTTCGGCCAGGGTCCTGCGGATGGTGACGGCTTCCTGGATGGTTTCCAAGGCGGCGGCCCGGTACCCGCTGT
>NZ_JBFAKB010000063.1:0-21001 GCF_040655495.1 Nonomuraea sp. NPDC050404 | reverse complement strand
GTCCATGCGGCGGCCGACAGCACCCGTTCCAGCACGTCTCGGGGGACCTGCTTGGCGGCGAATCCGCGTACGGCTCGCCGGCTGGTGACCGCCTCGTAGACATCCATGATCATTTCCTCCTCGGAACCGGAAACTGCTTCGCTGAAATCCGTGTCCGTATCACTTGTGATTGTATCAAGTGATACGATCTGCTGCCCTGCGGGCACCCCGGAAGGTGTCCTGACTTGGTGCGCGAACTGTGCCGAGGCTGCCCTCGGCGAGAAAGTCTGTTCTGACGGGCCGGCGGCGGATGTCAATCTCGCTTGTCAATAAAGACAAAATGCGGCCCGCATCTGTGACAGGCCGCATGATGAGATCTTGAGAGTGCTGTTGAACGCCTCGGTCGCGGCGTTGTCGAGCGCGCAACCCGGGCGACCCATCGACTGGGCCCCGCGCCCAGACGTCGCAGCCGTCCCGTTGCGGGGCAACGCAGCAGCCGTTCCTCCCGCCACCGATGTCCGGCGAATGGTCTGCTCTGGTTGTGCGTCGTTCGGTCAGATGGCGGTGGTGCCGCCGTCGGCGACCAGTTCCGTGCCGTTGACGTAGCTGGAGTCGCCCGGACGCCGGTGGCGTTGCGGCCAATCTGCTTCACGGCCTCGTCCAGGGCGTCCTGGCGGCGGCCGGTAATGAAGACGGACGCTCCCTCATCGACGAACAGCTTCGCGCCGGCCAGCCCCATGCCGGCGGTGCCGCCGGTGATGACCAACCTCGGCGATCACCCGGGGGAGCGGGGGGCCGCACGTGACTACCGCGTGGTCGCCGCCGAAACCGGCGTGACGCCGGTCCCTGCCGTCGGTGGCAGGGACGCGAACGTGTCGCGGTAGACGCTGGGCGGCACCCCGACGTGCGTTCTGAACAGCGTCCGGAGGTTGGCCGGGGTGCCCAGGCCGCATCGGCGCGCCACCGCTTCGACCGTCAGGTCGCTGGTCTCCAGCAACTCTCGCGCCAGGGCGAGCCGGGCGTCGAGCAGCCATCGCATGGGTGGCATGCCGGTGTCGGCGTGGAAGCGGCGGATGAGGGTGCGGCGCGACAGGCCGGCCTGGCGTGCCAGCTGGTCGATGGTGAGCGGTTGGTGGAGGTTGCGCAGGGCCCAGGCGTACAGGTGCGTCAATCCGTCGGACTGAGCGGGCAGCACCGGCAGATCGATGAACTGGGCCTGGCCGCCGGTGCGGTGCGGAGCCGTGACCAGCAGGCGTGCCCGCTGGTTCGCCGGCTGTGCGCCGTGGTCGCGGCGGATGAGGTGCAGGCACAGGTCCATGCCGGCGGAGACGCCGCCCGAGGTCAGCACCTGGCCCTCGTCGACGTACAGTTCCTTCGGCCGGACCTGCACACGGGGATACTGCTTGGCCAGGGCCGCCGCGTACAGCCAATGGGTGGTTGCCCGGCGGCCGTCCAGGAGGCCGGCGGCGGCGAGGGCGAAGGCGCCGGTGCAGATGGACACCATCCGGCTGCCTTGGGCGGACGCCGCCGCGAGCGCCGCGGTGACCGCGGCGGAGGGCGCGTCCGGTTCCAGGTAGCCCGGGACGATGACGGTGTCGGCGCGGGCCAGGCTGTCCAGCCCGTCGGCGACGGACAGCGCCGGGCCGCTGTGCATCGCAAGAGTGCCCGGCCGTTCCGTGCACACGGTGAGCGAGTACGGTCCGCCCGGCCAGCTCCCGAAGACCTGCAGCGGGATCCCGATGTCCAGCGCGAGGACGTTCTCGAGTGCCAGCACGACCACGTGGTGCGCTTGACCGCCCATGGCACGATTCTATCGCTCATTGGCATTCGGGCCACTGACACCTCTGTCCGCAGCGCACCTACGGTCGGCTCATGACCGATCCGCTCCTGCGGACCACCCACCGGACAGAGCAGCGCCCCCCACCAACAGGAGCAGGTGCCATGAACATCACGCTGGATACCGCCCAGGCCGTGGTCGGCAGGGCCCGCGCGCACGCGGTGGCGCTCGGCGTCCCGATGAACATCGCGGTCGTCGACGGCGGCGGGCACCTGCTCGCGTTCGCCCGCATGGACGGCGCGATCCTCGGCTCGATCGACATCGCCCTCGCCAAGGCCAGGACCTCGATCCTGTTCAACGGCCCGAGTGAGGGCCTGTGGGAGTTCTGCAAGCCCGGCGGGCCGGCGCCCGCCACCGAGCACACCAACGGCGGCCTGATCCCGTACGCGGGCGGCCTTCCCATGCACGACGACCACGGCACCCTCGTCGGCGCCATCGGCGTCTCGGGCGGCATGCCCGTCCAGGACGGCGAGGTCGCCCGCATCGCGATCGGAAAGGAAGCCCGATGAAGAAGATCCTGATCACCGGCACCGGCACCGGCCTGGGCCGCGGCACCGCCATCGGCCTGGCGCAGGCCGGCCACCAGGTCATCGCCACCACGGAGTTGTGGCCGCAGGTGAGCGAACTACGCGCGCACGTGCGGGAGCTCGGCCTGCAGGACCAGGTCACGGTCGACAAGCTCAACGTGCTCGACGCCCGCGACCTCGCGGCCGTGGCCGACTGGGACTTCGACACCTTCGTCTCCAACGCCGCCATCGGCGACTGCGGGCCGATGGCCGAGATCCCCGTCGAACTGGTCCGGCGCACGTTCGAGACCAACGTCTTCGCCAACCTCGAACTCGCCCAGCGGTGCGTCCGCAAGTGGGTCGACGACGGCACCGCCGGCCGCCTCGTCATCGTCAGCTCGATGGGCGGCCTCCTGACCGCCTTCGGCCTGGGCGCCTACTGCGCGACCAAGCATGCCCTGGAGGCCATCGCGGCGACCCTCAGGGACGAACTCGCCCCGAGCGGGATCACCGTGCAGACCATCAACCCCGGCGCCTACCGCACCGGGTTCAACGACCGCATCGCCGAGACGACCTTTCGCTGGCTGGACGACACGGTGCATTTCAACCGGACGAAGGATGTGCGGGCCCGCTTCGCCGAGATCCTCGCGGACCAGGACGACCCGCAGGACATGATCGACAAGATGGTCGAGATCATCGGCGCCGAGCACGGCGCCTACCGCAACGTCTGGCCCCCGGCGACCGAGGAACTCATCAAGCAGGTCCAGGAAGCGGCCTGGACGCGCACGGTGTGATCCGACACCACCCGCGATGTACGGCGACGCCTTCCCCGGCGAACGCGGATTCCGGGGCGCCGGGACTCGCCGGCCACCCACGTGGACCGTCCGGGACCGCAGCACCGGCATGCCCCGGACCCAGGGCGTCCGAGGAAAAGGAGAAACACCGTGACCACCGGCACATCCCTGCCAGGCTTCGATCAGCTCGACCTGCCCGGCACGCCACTCACCCGGGACGCCTACGCCTACGTGGCACAGTCCACCCCCGCCTTCGTCCTGAACCACAGCGTTCGCAGCTACGTCTTCGCCCGCGCCCACGCCCGGAACCAAGAACTGCGCCCCGGTACGGACTACGACGACGAACTGCTGTTCCTCAGCTGCCTCCTGCACGACATCGGACTGAGCGAGCAGGGCAACGGGGACCAGCGCTTCGAGGTCGACGGCGCCGACACCGCGGCGGCCTTCCTTCGCGGGCACGGCGTGGACGAAGCGCGCATCGACGTCGCCTGGGATGCGATCGCCCTGCACACCTCGGACGGCATCGCCGCCCGTAAGGGCACGGTAGTGGCGCTGACCCAACTCGGCGTCGGCACCGACATTCTCGGCGTCCGGCGCGAGACCCTGCCGGCCGGCCTCGCCAACGACGCCCACGCCCGGTTCCCGCGCCTGGACCTGGCCTACGCGATCAGTGACGCCATCGTCGCCCAGGCCAAGGCCAAACCCCACAAGGCGTCCCCGATGACCTTCCCGGGCACCCTGCTGCGCCACCATCTGCCCTATGGCGCTCATCCCCACTGGTACGACCTGCTCGCCGGGGCCGGCTGGGGGGACAGGCCGGTCGGTGCCGTCGCCCGGCGCCGCGCCGAGACGCCCGAGCAGGTGGGTGCCTTGTTCGTGGAATACCTGGAGGCCGGCGACGTCGAGGGCCTGGTCTCGTTGTACGAGCCGCACGCCCACTACGTCCCGGCCCCCGGAAACCACCTGGTCGGCACGGACGACATCCGCGAAGCCATGCAGCAGCTGATCGGCAGCGGCGCCCGCCTCACCCTCGAACCGCGCGACCTGCGGCTGGTGGACGACGTGGCGCTCGTGTCGAACCATGCCACCCTCACCGGCATCGGTCCGGAACCGGTCATCTCCACCACCACGGAGATCCTCCGCCGCCAGCCGGACGGCGGCTGGGCCTACGTCGTGGACGACCCGTTCTTCGGCTGACCGCGCCTGCCCGCAGGAGGAAGCCGGTCTCTGGCGGATATCCCGCGATGGCGGGAATGGCCCATAGGCCCGTCCTCGTTGCCAGAACCACCGTCACCGGAACCGCGCCTTGGCGCGGGGTGAGGAGAATGGTCAATGGGTCGTCTTGCGAGAAAGTACGCACTGATCACAGGCGGGACGGGCGGCATCGGCCTCGAGGCGGCCCGGCAGTTCCTCGCCGAGGGAGCGGCGGTCGCGATCACCGGCCGCTCGCAAGCCCGGCTGGATGAGGCCGCCCGGCAGCTGGACGGCCCGTTGCTGCCGATACTCAGCGATGCCGGCGACGTGCCCGGCCAGGCGGCGCTCGCGGCGCGGTTGCAGGGGGAGTGGCCGCGGCTCGACATCGTGATGAGCAACCCTGGGGACCGCCACCGAACTGGCGAAGGCGGCCGTCTATCTCGCCTCGGACGAGTCCGCCTACACTGCGGGCACCGTGCTGCGCGTCGATGGCGGCATCGGGGAGCTCGCCTATTGAGCAGGGTGAGGCCGCCGCCAGGGTGAACTGATGGTGCGGGACGGCGTACCCCGTCGTGAGCTTGGTGGACGGCACGGACGTGACAGCGTCCCTTCTCACATCCCCGTCCCATCAGGCCCGGGCCGCCCTGCAGCCGGGCTGACGCGCGCCGTCCTGTCGGTGAGGGTTCGCCTGGTGGTCAGGTGAGGTTGGGGAGGGCGATCCGTGCCCGCGTCACGCTTTTGGCATGCTCGGTCACGATGGTGCGTCGATGAGCCTGACCGTACTGGGATGCAGGGCGGGCATGCCCTCGTACGGGGTGGCCAGCTCCGGTTACCTGGTCACCACGGGCGGAACCAGGCTCCTGCTCGACTGCGGGCCGGGGGTCGCCGCCGCCCTCAGCGGCGTCATGCAGCCGGGCGGCCTCGGCGGCGTCGTCATCAGCCATCTGCACATCGATCACTGCTACGACCTGTTGCCGCTGGGCCGCAGGATCCTGTCCGACCAGCTCACCGATCCCTTCGCGACCCACGATGCCGACGACCTGCGCCCGGCGGTGCCGCTTTACGTGCCCAAAGGCGGGCTGGACCTGCTGCTCGGGCTGGCGGCGCTGTTCCCCCTGTCGACCGCCCCGATCCTGGATCGCGTCTTCGAACTCGCCCTCGACATCCGGGAGTACCGGCCCGGCGAGGAGTTCGAGATCGGCGACTGTCACGTCACCATGCACGGCCTGCGTCACACGCTGCCCAACTGCGGAGCCCGCGTCCAAGGGCCCGCCGCGACGCTGGCCTACACGGGTGACACCGGAGTCACCGATGCCCTGCACACCCTCGCCGACGGCGCCGACCTGCTGCTGGCCGAGGCCACCCTGGACCACACCGACGGCTCCCGGCACGGGCATCTCAGCGCCGCCGACGCCGCCCGCGCCGCGCGGCAGGCAAAGGCCGCCCAGCTCATGCTCACTCACCTGCCCGGTGGCGACAGCGCCCGGAACGAGGCCAGGAAGGCGGAGGCCGAATCGTACTTCGACGGCCCCATCCACGTCGCCGTCCCGGGGCTGGTGCACCATCTCGCCTGAGTGGGATGCCCGCATCGCCCTTGCGAGGGCCATGGGCCGGCCGACCTGCTGGACCCGGATTCCGGGCACGTCAGCGCGTCCGGCCGCCTGAGGGGATCGGTGCGTCCCGGAGTTCCTTGCGGGAGCCGATGCCGAGCTTGCCGAAGATCTTACGCAGGTGCCATTCGACGGTGCGGACGCTGATGTACAGCTCGGCGCCGATCTCCGCGTTGGTACGGCCGTCGCGCGCCATGCGGGCGATGTGCTCCTCCTGCGGCGTGAGGTCGTCTACGGTGCCGGCGGTGCGTTTGCGGGCCTTCTCGCCGGTCGCCAGCAACTCGTGCCTGGCACGCTCGGCGAAGCCGTCGGCGCCCATGGCGACCGCTTGAACAGCTCGGCCATGGCCGGGTCGCCGGGTTTCCACTGCTGGACGTTCGCCGCGACCAGGCTCTCGCCGTGCCCGTCGTCTGCCGTGACGTGCCCGAATCCGTCGGATCCGCCCGGTTGTCCGGCGCGCAGTCCGCGCGGCAGCAGGCGTTCGATGATCCGGCTGATCTCGTGCCCGGTCAGGCGGGGCGCCGATCCAGTCTGGGGACGGGCGGGCGGCGCGGGCATCGCCGCGAGAACCGGGTTCCACACCGTGGCGGTGGCCACGCCGGCCAGGTGGCCGAGGGTCAGTGGAAGCGCGGCGTCCCCGGTCTCGGACACCAGGACCTGCTTGCCGTCCCTGTGAGTGAGCAGGGCGCTGAGGAGTTCCGGCCCGGACGGGTGCTCTTCGTCCCGTGGCGAGCGGTCCAGCATGAGCGTGGCTCCGCCGGGCAACGTGCTCTGGGTGCAGGTGCTGTAGGGGTGGTAGGCGGTGTCGGGGCACTGCGCGTACTGCGCCGGGACGGGCAGGGGCTGCCTGTTCAGCTTCACCGTCACCGTCGCCGCGTGCCCGCCGGACTCGAAGAGCAGCTGGGCCGAGGGCGGCTGGTCGCCCAGGCCCCGCCCCCGCCGGTCGGAGATCTCGCCCTGTGGCAGTGCTGACTGGAGCAGCCGTACCATCTGCTGATCCGTCAGGTCCCGGCCGGCGGGCTGCGTGGAAGCGCAGCCCGCGATCGCGAAGATGACCAGGACGAAAATAAGCAGGGCCCTGGCCGGGCGAGGGCCTGTTGACTCGGTTGACATCGCGGACCGCCGTTGGGGTCGTCCAGGGGGGCGGAGCGGGTGTCCGCCCCCTTGGAAGAGGTCAGGCACCGGGGTAGGAGATTGAGCTGATGGAGTTGTCGTAGGGGTAGTCCAGGGCGTTCCAGGTGGAGTTGGGCGCGAAGTAGCCGTAGGTGCCCTGGAAGTTGACGTTGGTCCAGGCCTCGACGGCCACGGAGTTGGTCTGGATGGAGGAGATGGCGTCGTTGTAGGCCCAGGTGCGCAGGTCGGGGACCCTGGGCGGGTTGCTGTTGGTGCCGGTCATGCAGTCTCGGGTGATCTGCCACATGTTCCAGTCGTCGCACAGCTTCCACGTGCCGGTGGCGGCGGCAGCGGACTGGGCGGTGACGCCGGTGATCCCGAGGCCCAGGACCAGGCTCGTAGCGGTCGCGATCAGGGCTTTTCTGAAACTCCGCATGAGAATTCCCTCCTTCTTTCCGGCTTTCCTTGGGATGACGTGTTCACGATCGCGCGTCGTCGCCTCCTCTCGCGCCCGTGGCGGACCCTGGCCTCGCTCCGGCCGGCCACTGGCGCGATCCGGCCCTTGCCCCGGGTCGTGTCCGGGCGCACCATCGGGGCGGGATCGCCCCGGCCGCGGCAGCACCCGGGGCGCACCATCGTCATCAAGGGAGGTAGCGATGAGCACCACCGGCGCACGCCTCGGCGGCTTCGACCAGAAGATCGAGGTGGTGATCGTCCCCGTCTCGGACGTCGAGCGGGCCAAGCAGTTCTACCTGCGGCTCGGCTGGCGGCTGGACGCCACGCCGCCGTGGGTGGTGCAGCTCACGCCGCCCGGATCGGATTGCTCGGTGCAGTTCGGGGACAAGCTCATCTCGGCCGAGCCCGGCTCGGCCACCTCGTACGTGGTCGTCTCCGACATCGAGGCCGCCAGGAACGCGCTGGTCGCGGCCGGTGTCGAGGTGGAGGAGATCTTCCACGTCACCGAGCACGGCCCGGTCCCCGGCCTGGATCCCGAGCGCGGCACCTATCGCTCGCGCGCCACGTTCAAAGATCCCGACGGCAACACCTGGTGGCTGCAGGAGATCACCAGCCGCCTGCCGGGGCGCGTCGGGCCCGGCCCGGCCGCCTACACCTCGGTGAGCGAGCTGGCGGGCGCGTTGCGGCGGGCCGAGGCCGCCCACGGCGAGCACGAGAAGCGCACCGGTGAGCCGGACGCCGACTGGCCCACCTGGTACGCCACGTACATGCTCGCCGAGCAGGCCGGAACCGAACCGCCCACCTGAACGCCCACGGCCCCGCACCAACACGAGCGGTCAGTGATCGGCTTCGCCCAGCCTCCGCGCGATCTGCCTGCGCGAGGTGATGCCGAGCTTGCGGAACATCCTGCTCAGATGGAACTCGATGGTGGAGGTGGTGACGAACAACCGGGTGGCGAGGCGCGGTGGCCGCGGTGTCGGCGATGAGGTCGAGCGTGGCCAGGCCGACCAGGAAGAGGTCGGGGGCGTCACCCTCGGCGTGGCCGAGCGCGACCGCCAGGGCGGGCCACTGCGGCGTACGGGAGCCGGCCGGCACCGCGCCGAGCGGGCGGAGCAGTTGCTGGAGGCCGGCGAAGGGGATGTCGCGGAACCACGCGAAGCTCGCCTTCAGGTGCGCCTCGTCACGCAGGTAGTGGGCGTATATTCGCAGGTCGTCCTGGGTGAGGGCGTCCTTGACGACCGCGATGCCGCGCATGAAGCCCGAGGTCCAGGTGAGTTCACGACCCCGGATCAGGCTCTCGGGAAGGCCGGTCTTCAGCGAGGAGAACCCGAAGTTCCACAGGCCGGGGCCGCCGGGGGTGAGCGCCGGGGATTGGTACGTGCCTTGGTCGGGGATCGGCGCCTCGCTGAGCACCAGTTTCCTGACGCTTCCCGGGTACTGGGCGGCGTGGACGTAGGCGACCATCGTGCCGATGTCATGGCCCACCACGCGCACGTCGTCGGCCCTGCCGATCGAGACCAGGAGCGCGCGCAGGTGGGCGGCCATGGTCTTGTTGTCGTAGCCGGAGGCCGGGGCGTCGCTCTGGCCGGCGCCGGGCAGGTCGGGCGCGATGACGGTGTAGCGTTCGGCGAGCGCGGGCATGATGGCGCGCCACTCGTACCAGGTCTGCGGGTAGCCGTGGATCAGGAGCACGGTGGGGCCGTGGCCGCCGATCACGTAGTGCAGGCCGATCCCCGACGCGCGGGTCCTGTGCTCGCTGAACCCGGCGGGCAGGCACTCCCCGGCCGGGGAGGGCGGCTTGGCGGAGGCGGCGGTCGTCGCCGCGCAGAGGATGAGGGCAACGGCGGCGACCGCGGCCGGCAGGCGTGATCTCACTGTCTCTCCAGGGTTTTCGGGAGGTGCCCGGTCAGGTCCTGCGGTGTCATCGCGAGGTTTCCGGGTGCCGGCGTCGCAGCCAGGCGAGCACGGTGTCCGCGACCTCGTGCCAGCCGCCGTCGATCGTGAGCGAATGCCCGCGGTCGGGGAAGTTGATGATGTCGGTGACGGCGTCCGAGTGCCGGTACTGCTTGAGCGTCGCCCGGGTGATGGTCTCGGGCACGGTGTGGTCCTTGCCACCGGAGATCAGCAGCAGCGGGCCGCGTCCGTCGTTCCCGGTGTCGACCTTCGCCGGCGAGTGCGGGTTGAAGTTGGCGGCCGCGGCCTCGAACAGTGGCCTGCCCGGCGCCGGGATGTTCCAGCGTTCGTACAGGGCCGCCGACTCCTCCGCCGGGATCGCATTGCCGAAGGCGAACAGGAACTGCTCGGCGGTCAGGGAGACCGACCGGTGCTTGTTAGCCGGTTCCTGAACACCGGCAGCGTCGCCTTCAGCGCCGACAGCGGAAGCGGCAGCACGTCCTTGATCTGCGCGGCGTCGATCGCGACCGCCGCGGCGGCCCGATCCTGGCGGAGCAGCTTCTGCGCGATCATGCCGCCGAAGGAGTGACCGACCAGGATGGGCCGCGCGGGCAGCCGGGCGATCAGCGCCGCGTAGTGCTCGACGACGTCGTCGATGCCGTGATCGGCGATACTCTCCGGATTCTTCCGCGCCTCCTCGACCGTGTCGGGGTCACCGGGCCAGCCGGGCGCGGACGGGTCGTACCCCTCGTCGAGGAAGAGATCGACCCAGGACTGCCAGGAGGCGCTGTGCAGCCAGAGTCCGTGGATGAAGATGACGGGGATCGGGGTGGTCATGGCCGGGCCCTTCCAGGTGGGTGTGCCACCAGCGAAACCGGAAGGGCGGTGGCGTCGCACCGGGGTCGCACCGTACGCAGGAGCTCGGTGAAGGCCTGGTTGAACGCCTCGACGCGGGGCTTGGCCCACACCAGGCCCTTGACCTTCTTGCCTGCGGGTAGGTTCACCAGGGACACGGCGTTGAAACTGACCAAGTGCCCTCCCGGCACTGGCCATCTCCTTAGCCTGGGCGGGTGTCTCCTGCTTCCTGGTCCGGTCCGTTTCCTGGACGGCACGCCGGACGTGACCTCCTTGCCCGGACGACGCGGCCGTCCAGCCGGACCATCGCGGTGTCGGAGATGAACCGGTCATGACCTGTGAACGGCTCGCTGTCACAGCGGGATCGGCCGTGGCCCGCGACGGGCAGGCACACTGCCATCCGGGTGCCCTGCCCAGGCGGACTCTCCACGACGAACCGGCCACCCAGCACCGTGACCCGGTCGGCGAGACCGCGCAGGCCGTGCCCGCTGAGGTCCGCGCCGCCCACACCGTCATCGCTCACCGTCAGGCGCAACGCCGCGCCGGTGTCATCGAGAACGACGGCGGCCTCGCTCGCCCGTGCGTGCTTGCAGGCGTTCGCGATCGCCTCGGAAACGACGAAGTACACGGTCTCCTCGACCCGCGGCGGCAACCGGCGGACGGGGAGGCCGGTCAGCGCGACCGGTAGAGCGGATCGTTCGGTCAGTGACCGCAGCGCCGGGCCGAGCCCCGCGGTGGCCAGAACGGCCGGGTAGATGCCGTGGGCCAACTCGCGTAGCTCTTCGAGGGCCGCGTCCAGCTCGGTCATCGCCCGGTCCAGAGCCGCGCTCGCCTCCGGAGCCCCGGCGAACCGGGTCCGGGCGAGGCTGAGCGACATGCTGAGGTTGACCAGCCGCTGCTGCGCGCCGTCATGCAGGTCACGCTCGATGCTGCGACGCCCGGCATCCATGGCCTCGATGGCCCTGCCCCTGGCGTCGTCAGCCTCACGGTGCAGCCGCGCGTTCTCGGCTGCCAGCGTACGCACGAAGAACACGAACAGGAGCACCGGCGTCACCAGGCCGATCGCGGCCAAAAACGGCTGGTCGGGGTGGCTCAGGGCGTACAGGAGCCAGATGAAGCCGACGACGGCCAGTTGAGCCGCGGGCTCCTCCTCCCCGGCGCGCGAGGCAGCCTGGCCGCGCACCGCCATCATCCGATCGCCGCCATGACGCACTCCATCAACGGCTTCGATCGCCTCATCGCTCTTCACCTTTCAACACGCCATCAAGGTCCAGCCCTCCCCCGAGCGGACGACAACAGAGTGTGACAAATGCCGTTGATGGGACGCCTATGGATTGGCTATGGGAACGTGGACCTCGGGTTCCGGCCATGCCGAAACCCGGTGACCGTTTCGCTCACAGGATGGAAACGACCCCAGCCGACCACGTGGAGTTGACGATCATTTCCACCGGGTACAAGACGCAGCAGGTGCCTCCCGCATCGAGCGACGTGAAGTTCCTCATGCTCGGCGAATTGCAGATGCTCGTCGGTGGCACACCCGTCGCTCCTGGCCCGCCCAAGCAGCAGGCGCTGCTGGCCCTGCTGCTCCTGCGCCGCAACCGGCCGGTACCCATGAGCCGGATCATCTCCGGCATCTGGGGGTCGATGCCGCCCGCCACCGCGCGGGCCCAGGTGCACGCCCATGTCGCGGGTCTGCGCGGGCTGCTCAAGGCGAGCGGCGCCGGACGCGATCTCCTGACCACCAGCCCCGCCGGATACGTCCTGCGACCGCCGCCGGACAGCGTCGACCTGGACGTCTTTGACAACCGGGTCGCCTCGGCCAGGCAACTCCTGGATGGCGGCCGCCCCGACGCGGCCATCGCCACGCTGCGCCAGGCCCTGGACCTGTGGCGGGGAACGGGCCTGGACGGCCTGCGGGCCGCGTTCACCGCCGAGACGGCCGAGCAGCTCGGCCACCGCCGCCTGGCCGCGTTCGAGCTGCTCGCCGACGCCCATCAGGCCGCGCGCCGTGACGCCGAGCTGATTCCCGAGCTGGACGAGCTGTCGGCCGCCCATCCCCTGCACGAAGGCGTGCGCCACCGGCTGATGCTGGCGTTGCACCGCAACGGCCGCACGGCTGACGCGCTGCGCGTCTACCGGGAGGGATGGCACGTCACCACCCGCGAGCTCGGAATCGAGCCCGGCGCCCGGTTGCGCGAGCTGGAGACGGCCATCCTGCAGGGCGAGCAGCCCGCCCGGCCCACCGGAGCGGCGGGCGGGGCGGCTGCGCAGGTCGGCTGCCAGCTCCCCGCCGATGTGCCGGCCTTCGTCGGACGCGTCCTGGAACGTGACCGTACGCTGTCGCGGCTCGGCGCCCCGTGCGAGCGCCCCGCCGTCGTCGTGGTGAGCGGACCGCCCGGCGCCGGGAAGACCGCCTTCGCCGTGCACGTGGGACGGGCGGCGCGCGCGTACTACCCCGATGGGCAGCTCTTCCTGCGGCTGCGGGGTTCCTCGGACAGTCCGCTGCCGGTAGCCGATGCCGTCGCCATCCTGCTGCGCGGGCTCGGCTTCGCCGGCGCGGCCGTTCCGGAGCAGCAGGCCGAGCGGCTGGCCCTGTATCGGGCGGTGCTGGGCGAGCGGCGGGTGCTGATCGTGCTGGACGACGTGGGCGGTGCCGCCGACGTCCGGGAGTTGCTGCCCGGCTCGCCGGGCAGCGCGCTGCTGATGACCAGCCGCAGTGCGCTGGCCGGGATCGACGGCGACCGGGTGCGGCTGGGGCCGCTGTCCGCCGTCGAGGCGGTGACGCTGCTCGCCTCGACGGCCGGCGCCGATCGGGTGGCCGCCGACCCCGAGTCGGCCGCGCGGATCGTTCGCCGCTGCGGCTGCCTGCCGCTGGCCGTCCGCATCGCCGGCGCTCGCCTGACCGGCAACAGTCAGCGCAGCCTGGCCGAGCTGAACGCCGCGCTGCGCGACCAGCGCCGCCGCCTCGACGAGCTCGCCTCCGAGGACCTGGAGGTCAGGACCGTGCTCGCCTCCGCCGATCAGTGCCTGTCCGCGCCGGCCCGGGAGGCCTACCAACTGCTCAGTACGTTACTTCCCGCTTATGACCTGGCCGGATGGACGGTCGCCGCCGTGCTGGACGCCTCGACGTCGTACGCGGAGCGGATCGTGGACGAGCTGGCCGGGATGAACGTGCTGCTCCCGGCCGGAGGGGATCGCTACCGGCTGCACGACCTGGTCCGTCTCTACGGCAAAGAACGGGCCCTCGTGGACCTACCGGCCGGGCGGCGTCAGGCCGCCGCGGAACGCCTGCGCGGTGCGTACCTGGATCTGGCCGAACGGGCCGAGCAGGAGTTCGGCGGCGGGTTCGTCGGCCCCGGCTCGCCCCGCCCGGCCGCATGGAGCCTGCCCGAGTCGTTGGCCCGCAGGCTGGTGGCCGACCCGGTGGCCTGGTTCGAGGCGGAACGCCTACCGCTCGCCGCCATGGTGCGAAGGGCGGCACGGTCGGGCGCGACCGGCGCCGCCGCACGGCTGGCCGCCCCGCTCGCGGTCTTCTACGAATCTCGTGCGTACTTCGACGACTGGCGCGCCACGCACGAACAGGTGCTGGAGGCCGCCCGGCAGGCGCGCGACCACGTGGCCGCGATGACGATGCTGCGCAACCTCGGCGAACTGCACACGATCCAGGACCGATATGCCCTCGCCATCACCTGTTTCGAGGAGGCGCTCGCCCACGCCCGGCGCATGCGCGACTTCCGGTACGCGGCGGCCGCCCTGTCCGGTCTCGGCCACCTGCATCGGCTGACCGGTGACAACCCCCGGGCGGTCATCTGCTTCGCGCAGGCCGAGCGACTGTGCGCGCACCTGCGCAACGTACCCGGCCAGGTGTACGCCATGTACGGCATCGGCGTCGTGCACCTGCAGCACCGCCGCTGGGCGCAGGCCCGCACGCAGTTCACCACCTGCCTGCGCCTCAGCCGCGGCGCCGGATACCTGCCTGGTGAGGCACAAGCCCTGCGCTGCCTGGGCAAGGCCGACCAGGGCGACGGACGCCACGCCGGCGCCGAACGGCACTTCCGCAAAGCCGAAGAGGCCGGCAAACGACTCGGTGACCGGCTGGTCGAGGCCTACGCCGTGCAGTGGCTGGGCTTCCTGCGGATCCGGCTCGGCGATCCCGCCGAAGGAACCCGGCTGCTCCACCGGTGCCTGAGCGTCTACCGCGACTGCGGGCAACGATTCGGCCAGGCCATGGCACTGGCCGGCCTCGCCGACGCGGCCACCGCCACCGGGCAGACCGGAACGGCTCGCCACTACCTGATCCAGGCGCTGCGCATCTGGGAACGCATCGGCTCGCCGTACTGGGTGGAACGCGCCCGTTCCGCGCTCACCGCCCTCGACGGACCAGGCCCGCACGAGCCGGCATTCACCTGAAGTCTCAAGGGCTCCCAGGGGTGCGGTTCCCATCGGAACCGGCCGGACGTTCCTCCGATCCGTTCCTCGGCGGAACAGAGCGCCGGTACACCTCACCCGCGCCTGCCCCGCCACCCGTCAGACCGGATGTCTGATCAGGCAGGGACTGCGGTCTCACCTGCGTTGTCGCGACGCGGTCAGTCGACAACGGGGCCGGGGGAGTAGCAGCCGGTACCCTCGCATCGAATCCTCTTCGTGGGCATCCCCTCCTGGAACGGTCGCCGGCGGAGGCGTCCAGAGCACGTGGCGCGCAGGTGCGGGCGGTGACACCGCCGATTCGCAGGGCTTACGGGCTGGTCTACGACGATGCCGGACGAGCTCCCAGATCGTCTGCCGGTGCGCGCACTCCACCATGACCCGTCCAGCCGAAGGACTCCCGGGCTCCACCACGAACGGAAGGTCGGCGACGGCGGCCAGCCAGCGAGACCGGGGCCGGCAAACTGGCGGCAAGTGGCGAGCCCGGTACTCATCAGGTTGACCTCCACACGTGGCGCCTCGGCGGTCACGCCGGCGAAGATTCCGCGAGGGAACCGCACGTCTGTGCCGTCGAGCATGCCGGACAACGAATGTCCTCGTCGTCCGGCAACCGGCGCGGGATCAGGGATAACCCTCTGGTTCGTGCCCTGGCCACACGAAAGCATGGTGTCGCCGATCCAGGAGAATCGGCTCCTGGCCAGGCCGAGAAGGCAACGAAATGCGTATCGCCGGGAAGATCCGTAGGCCAATCGGACAGGCTGCGTCAAGGCGGGGCATCCCGTGGCGGGCCGTATCCGGGCGTTACATGCCTTTTCGGGGTTGTCGGCCCCACCTCGTTGATCTACCTATCGGAGTGTCGTGAAACTGCAGTCTCTGGCGACCGTGGCCCCCGCGTTCGTCTCCCTGAGCGGTGCTCGCGCCCGCCGCGAACGCGAGCACCGCTTTGCCCGATCCCTCTCCCGGTGGGCCGCAGCGCCCGCACGAGCCCGACGTCGAGGGCATGAAGAACACCGACCCGTTGTCGGTTTCAACCGCAACGCCTTCCCCATCTGTGCCCGTGACGTGATCGGGGAACGGGGAGCGGAGGCGTGTCAGACGGGGTCGAGGATAGACGGTGGTTTCCTACTCTCCTTCGGCGCCACCACACGGCATCAGAGCCGCACGGTCGGCTTCGCCGAGACCACCGCCAGGCCCGGCGAGAAGCTGGACTTCGGGTTGTGGAGCGAGTTCGTCACCGGCCGGGCCCTCCCGCCAACCTCCCGGAAGCCGCTCGCTGCCAAGGCGGGGCGATGATGGGCGGGCCGTCCCGGCGTTCGGTTGTGACCGGCGCTCTCGGGGCCGCGCTGGCCGCCGCCATCCCGGCCACCCGGGCGCGCGCCGATTCGGTGGAGCCCCGTCCCGAGGGGTACATCATCCCCGGAGACCGGGCCTTTCCCACCGGAATGGCGTACGACCGTCGTACCGGGTACTTCTACGCGGGCAGCGCCGAGGACGGCACTCTCTACCGTGGGCACCTGGGTCGTCCATCGGCTGAGGTGTGGTCTCCCAAGGACACAGACGGTCGCACCGTCACCTCCGGCGTGACCCTCGATCAGCAGGGACGGTTGTACATCGCGGGTGCCAACACCCACACCATGCGCGTCTATGACAGCCGCACCCGCCGACTGCTGGCCACCCTGAAGGGCGCCGACGGCGGATTCCTCAACGAGATCGCCATCGCCGACGACGGTCTCGTGTACGCCACCGACTCCTACGTACCGGTGATCTACCGAGTGTCGCGCGAGGGTGCCCGCTGGCGGATCGAGCGCTGGCTCGACATCCGCGATTCGCCCATCGACTGGATGGACGGCGTGGTCAACCTCAACGGCATTCTGGCAACGGGGCGGCATCTGCTCACCGTCAACAGCAGCACCGGGCAGTTGTGGCGGATCGACCGGCACACCCGTCAGGCGGTGGAGGTCGGCCTCGGCGGCCACCTGCTGCGTAATGGCGATGGCATGGCCCTGCGCGGCAACCGATTCCACGTGGTGCAGGGCAGCCTCTACGAGGGCGCCCGCCCGCAGGTCACCGTGCTCACCATGGCGCGGGACCTGTCGCAGGGCCGCTACAGCGCCAGATACGACCCGCCCGGCGGCTTCCTGCACCCCAGCGCCATCGCCCTCACCACCCGGCACGCCCTCGTCGTCAACAGTCAGTACAACCGCTGGCGCGAGGGCCTGCCTCCAGTGACGCCGTTCACGATCTCCACAGTCCCCCTCTCCAGCGCACAACCTCCGGGCTGAGCACCCGATCCCGTTGACCTTCAGAGGTCAACGGGATCGCCGAGGTCCACCGGTGGGTGAAACGGGCCATAACACAGGTGCTCTGCCGGGTTGTCACGGCGAGCCTGCCGCCCGCCACGATGATTCGGCCGGCGGGACACGCCGGCCGGGTTCGCTGGGTCGGCGCCGCCCACTTCGTCGTCGTTCGCCGTCAGGCGCAGTTTCTGGCCGGTGCCGTCGAACGCGGCGACAGCCGCTCGCCTCCGGCGGCACCGGTGAAGCGGACTAGGTGAGGCTGAGCAACGGATCGAGGCTGGCCAGGTGCTGCTGGCCAGCCGTCGTACGGGTCACGTCCGATGCCGCGGTGCCTGGCGGCGTCACCGGCCTGACCAGTGACGTCGAATCCGCGCTCGGAGAGCAGCCGTGCGAGCCCTTCGCGAAACAGCAGCGAGTCGTCGGCGACCATCACCCGCATCCGCACCGGCCTTCCGTGAGCTGATCGACCATTGTGGACCCCACGGTCGGCAGAACTGCGCCGCGTAACGGTCACCAGGCCTAGGGATAACCCCATGGCGGGCCCGATCGCCGCCCGGAACGATGACATCGCCCCCTGCCATGAAGTGCCCGCGAGCCGGATGAGCAATGAGGTTTCCCTGATGAGAACGACCAAGGCGGCCCTGGCCGCCGTGCCGGCCCTCCTCCTCGCACTGCTGGGCTGCGGAGCGGTGGGCCTACCCAGCGAGGCGGGCGACTCGGACCGCCAGACCGGCGCGGAGGCGGAACCCGCACCTGCCGATTCCGCCTCCCAGCCGGTTCAGTCCGAACCGGTCCCCTCTCAGCCGGTTCCGTCCCCGCCGAGCGCGAGCGTGCCGCCGCAAGAGCCGGTCGCATCCCAGGAGTTCGACCTCGAAGGCCGCCGGATGAGCGTGGCCATCACCCAGCTCCGCCGCGAGGGCAAGACCACCACCTTGAACTTCACCCTCACTCATGAGGACGGTCCGGCCTGGCGCATCGGCAACGACATGGGGGACAGCGTCACCGACTACACGCTCGGCGGCGTCTCGCTGGTGGACACCGGCAACGCCAAGCGCTACCGGCCCGGCCGTACCGGCGCAAACAAATGCCTGTGCTCCGAGACCAGCGGCGGCAGGCCCATCGAAGAGGGCAAGGGCTATCCCTTCTACGCGATGTTCGCCGCGCCGCCTCCCGAAGTGACCAAGGTTCACATCGAAATCCCGCAGTTCGGGATCATGGCCAATGTCCCGATCTCCTGACCGGTTCCTGGGCCTCGCAGCCGCCATCGTGCTGGTCAGCGGCACTCTCACACCGGCGGCACAGCCATCAGAACCGGCAGATGGCACCTTCCCTGTGGAGGACATCGAGTCGGCCGTCGAGAACATCCGCCTCACCGTGGAGTCGCTGGACGCCACGGAGAGCGAGACCCGCGAGGACGGAACCGTTACCGTCACGCTGACCAGCGACGTCCTGTTCGCCCTGGACAAGGCCGAGGTGACCGCGAAGGCCAGGGACCGGCTGGCGAGAGTCGCCGGACAGATCAGAACGGACACCGCCGGTGGTGCGGTCAAAATCGCCGGCCACACCGACGATCAAGGCACCGACGCCTACAACCGGCGCCTGTCCCAGCGGCGAGCCGAAGCCGTGCGCGGCACGCTCTCCGGCCTGCTCACCGGACAGTCCATCACCTTCGAGGCCACTGGCCACGGCGAAGCGGACCCCCGCGTGCCCAACATCGTCGGCAACAAGCCCAACGCGAAGAACCGGGCACTCAACCGGCGTGTCGAGATCGTCTACACCGTCGATCAGTGACCACGTCCGCAGGCGCCGCATGGAGCAAAGGGTGGTGATCGGTGGCTCCGGTCCGTGTCCTGCGGCGGGCACGGCGGTAGGCGGCGTTGCGCTCCTTGCCATACTCGCCCTGGTCTGCGACTCGGTGATGAAGGTCATCGCGGCGGTGATCGACACGTGGTACGTGATGATCCTGGACAGGTTGGTCACAGGCCGCGGCTCCGTGTCCAACGCGGAACTCGACGCCTTCGACAGCGGGTATGGCCCGACGTACATCTTGAAGGTGACCATCTACCTGGTGGCCATCGTGGCATTCCCGGTCTGGCTGTTCCGGGTCAGAACGAATGCGGAGATCCTCTCGCCGATCGGCCACCGGCTCATCAGGCCGTGGGTGTTCCTCGGCTGGGTGATCCCAGTCATCTGGCTCTGGTTCCCCAACGGATCGTGGACGACATCTGGTACGCCTCCGCGCCCGCCCGTCGCGGGGCCTCCCCATCGAAGGGCCTGATCAACGCCTGGTGGGTGGTCTGGGTGGTGGCCAACCTGGTGTCGCACGTGGCTGCGCGACTGGTCCGCGGCGTCAATGAAGACGACCTGGACAGCCTGGCGAACGCCGTCGCCTTCGACGTGCTGAGCGCCGGGCCGTGGCCGGTGGCGGCCGCGCTAGCGCCGCCTCGGCCAGGATGCCGAGGTCGCGGCGCATGCGCGCCGCCGACCTCAGGGCCGCCGAAGATCGGGTTGCCTTGAAGTTGACAACACCTGATCATTGCAGCACCCTTTCACTAATCGATTAGTGAAAGGGTGCTGCAATGATCAAGTTCTACCTTGACCGCGGTTCGGGGGTGTCGACTTACCTCCAGCTCGTTCACCAGGTCAAGCAGGCTCTCAGGCTCGGCGCACTGCGGCCGGGCGACCAACTGCCCACCGCCCGCGAGGTGGTCGAGAGCCTGGCCATCAACCCCAACACCGTGCTCAAGGCCTACCGCGAGCTGGAGCGGGACGGACTGGTCGAGGGTCGGCCGGGCATGGGGACTTTTGTGCTGCAGGGCGTCACGGGTGCGACGCTCGTCGCTCACACACGACTGCGGCGTGACCTGGAGAGGTGGGTACGTGAGGCGCGCGAGGCCGGGCTCGACCAGGAGGATCTGAGGGCGCTGGTCACCGTTGTGCTCGCGGACTCCCAGGCGGCCTCCGAGAAGGACGGCCCCGGGAAGGGTGCGAAGGAAGGGGCGGCGTGAGGCCGGCGCTGAAGACGGACGGGCTGGGTGTGCGCTACCGCCGCTCCTGGGCGTTGCGTGACTGCTCGTTGTCCGTCCCGGCCGGGCGCGTGGCCGCGCTCGTAGGACCGAATGGCGCGGGCAAGACCACGCTCATGCACGCTCTCATCGGCATGCTCAAACCCGCGTGCGGCAGCGTCGAGGTGCACGGTGAGGTGGCGTTCGTGGCCCAGGACAGGCCGCTGACCGAGAGGTTCACCGCCGCCGAGATGCTCGCCTTCGGCCGCCGGGTGAACCCTCGATTCGACGCCAACGCCGCCCGTGACCGGCTCGGCCGGCTGGGCGTGCCGCTGGATCGGAAGGTGGGTGTTCTGTCGGGCGGGCAACGGGCGCAGGTGGCGATCACGCTGGCGATGGCCCGGCGGCCCGACCTTCTCGTGCTGGACGAGCCGCTGGCCAACCTCGACCCCCTGGCCAGGCACGACGTGATGCGCTCGATCATGGCGGAGGTGGCCGAGCGTGAGGTGACCGTGCTGCTGTCCTCGCACGTGATCGCCGACATCGAGGAGACCTGTGACTGGCTGGTCATGCTGAACGACGGGCGGCTGCGGGTGAGCGGCGACATCGAGGAGTTACTGACCGGCCATTACGTGCTCACAGGGTCCACCGAGCTGGCCGGGACGATGGCGGCCGGGGCCGCGATCGTGAACGTGAGCGGCGGTGGGAGGCAAACCGAGCTCCTCGTCAGGGGCGAGCCCGCGCTCAACCCGCGCTGGCAGGCACGGCGGGCCGGGCTGACTGACCTCGTCATGGGGTATCTGCGCAGCGCCGAGTCGGCAGCGCATCCCGTGATGCTCTCGTGATTCATGCCGACAACGTCACCAAGGTCTACCAGAACCAGAACCAGAACCGCCCTCGACCACGTGTCCGTTGACGTGGACAAGGGCGAGTTCGTGTTCCTCAACAGGACTGGCACCACGGTCGTCATGGCCACGCACGACGCGGCCATCGTCGACTCCATGCGTAAGCGTGTCGTGGAGCTGGAGGACGGCAAG
>NZ_JBFAKB010000062.1:0-26403 GCF_040655495.1 Nonomuraea sp. NPDC050404 | reverse complement strand
ACGCGACGCCCAACCGGCCAGCACCACGCCGTACACCGACACCGCGCCCATGGCCAGCATGAACAACACCGCCACCGGCAGGTCCACCAGCTGCAACGGCGTCTGCACGCCGAACAGGTTGACCACCGGCCCGAACGGCACGATGGAGAAGGCCAGGAACGCCGGCACCACCATGATGATCGGCGCCAGCAGGTAGAGCAGCCTGTCCACGTGCCGCGGGAGGAGGTCCTCCTTCAATCCGAACTTGATCGCGTCGGCCACCGACTGCAACACGCCGAACTTGCCGGCCCGGTTGGGCCCGTACCGGTTCTGCATCCGCGAGATCAGCTTGCGCTCGAACCAGACCCCGAAGACCACGCCCAGCATCAGGAAGAGGAACAACATCACGGCCTTGACGATCGTGATCCACAACGGGTCCTTGCCGAAGTCCGCGAGGGTGGGGGCGGCGGTGAGCAACATGGTCAGGGACGTTAACCGGTGAGCCGATCGGTGTCTTGAACAAATGCGAACAGCTGTTTCGGCGTCATCGCCGTCATCGCCCGGACCTCGCGGGTGAGATGGGACTGGTCGGCGTAACCGCACGCCACCGCCTCGGCCAGGGTGACCGGCAGCCGTCGCAGCGTGTCCACGGTCCGCTGGAACCGGGCGATCCTGGCCACCGTCTTCGGCGACAGGCCCACCGTGCGGCGGAATCCCAGCTCCAGATAGCGACGGCTGACACCCAGCTCACCGGCCAGCGACTCGATCGTGAGCCCTCCCGCCGGCTCCTGCAGCCGCTGCCAGGCCCGCATGACCAGGCCGTCGGAGCCCGTGCCCGGCCGCAGCCACCCGGTCAGCCGCTCCTCCAGCACGCCGAAGCGCTCCGCCCAGCTCGGGGCCTCCGCCAGCCGGCCGGCCAGCTCCGCGGCCCGCGCCCCGAGCAGATCTTCCAGCGGTACGGTCACACCGGCCACCTCGCGCATGGGCGTCCCCGTCAGCGCCGCGATCCCGGCGGGGGTGAGGCCGACCGCCACCCCGTAGTGCCAGGGAACGAGGGCCGGGAGCGCCGCGACACTCCGGGGACCGGTGACGATCGGGCTCGTACCGGTGAGGTCGATGATCACGGTGGCGACGTTGAGCGGCAACATCCTGCTGGGCAGCGAATGCCCGATCGCGGCGCGGTAGCCCGCCCAGCCCAGTACGTAGGGGCGCAGGTGCGGCGGCGACGGGCGGATGACGGTCCGCAACGGCTCCGAGTTCGGCACCGCGGTCAGCGAATGGATCGCCTTCACATCGGCGCGCCGTCGGCCCGCGCATGGGAGTTCATACCTCAAGTCTGCCCGGCCCCGAGGAACCGGCGCATGGCGGGGACGACCTCTTCGTGGGCGTCCTCCAGCAGGTAGTGGCCGGCGCCGCGCAGGGTGAGCAGGTGCGCGGCGGGGAAGCGGCGGCGCCACTCCCGCAGGAAGGCGAGATCGAACACCGGGTCGCGCAACCCCCAGGCGATGAGCATCGGCCGGTCGGCGAACTGCGCCAGCCCCTGGTCGACGGTTCGCAGCACGGGCCAGGCGGGGTCGCCGGGGCGCAACGGGATGTCCTGGACGAAACGCTGGATGGCGATGCGGTGCTCCGGCCGGTCGTAGGGAGCCAGGAAGGCGGCGCGGGCCCGCGCGGGCATCCGGCGGCGTACACCGAGGGGCCGCCAGGTGGCGCCGCGGGCGAAGACGTTGTGGCGCAGGAACAACGACGGGCCGAGCGGCGTACGCAGCAGCGTCCACAGGGGCAGCCGCAGCCCGGGGCGGACCCGCGGGCCGTACGGGTTGGGAAAGGCCGCGGTGTTGCAGATGATCAGGCGGGCTACGCGGTGCGGGTGGCGCAGGGCCCAGGCGATGCCGATGGGCCCGCCCCAGTCGTGCAGGACCAGCGTCCAGCCGCGCTCGGGCGCGCCCCGCTCACTGATGAGGTGGGTGGTGAGCGCGTCGAGGTCGTCGATGCGGGAGGCGAGGGTGTGCGGATGGCGGTCGGGGCCGGGTTTGTCCGAAAGACCCATGCCGATGTGGTCGGGCGCGACGCAGCGGAAGTGGTCGCGCAGCGCGACGATCGGCCGCCGCCACAGGTAGCTCCACGAGGGGTTGCCGTGCACGAACAGGACCGGCGCCCCGGTGCCTTCGTCCAGGTAGTGCTGGCTCAGGCCGCCGCGGGTGGTGAACCAGCGGGAGGTGAACGGGTAGTCGTACAGGAGCGTCATGGGCGCCTTTCGAGGGGATGCGCGGTCAGATGCCCGGCCAGGCGGGACAGCCCTTCCGCCGTGCTGACGCGGGGGTGATAGCCGAGGTCGCGGCGGGCGGCGGAGATGTCGAACCAGTGCGCGGTGCTGGCGTGCTCGACCAGGAAACGGGTCAGCGGCGGTCGCAGGCCCGTCGCGCGGGCGCCGTGGTCGAGCAGCCCGGCGGCGAGCCGGACCGGCCAGGCGGGCAGGCGCCGCGTGATGGGCGGCAGCCCGGCGGCACTCAGCAGGCCGTTGATCCAGGCGCCGAATCCGCAGGGTTCGTCCTGGGTGATGAAGTACGCGCAGCCGTTCGGCGGAGAGCCGTGCCCGAGCCGGTCCAGGGCGAGCAGGTGAGCGTCGGCGGCGTTGTCGATGTAGACGGTGTCGATGGTCTTGTCGGCGGCGCCCAGCAACCACAGCCGGTTCCGGTCCGCGGCCAGCCTCGGCAGGAAGTGCGGGTCGCCCGGCCCCCAGATGAGGTGCGGGCGCAGCGCCACCGCGGGCACGGCCGAGGTCAGCACCAACCGTTCCGCCGCTGCCTTGGTACGGGGGTAGGCGGCGGAGAAGTGCCGCGCGTACGAGGCTGATTCGTCCACTCCCTCCAGATCTCGCCCGTCATGTACGACGCTGGGCGAAGAAGTGTGCACGAGGCGGACGCCGGTCGCTGCGCAGGCTTCCAGCACGTGGCGGGTGCCCTCGACGTTGATCGACTCGAACTCCCGCCCTTGCCCGTACGGGTCGGTCTTGGCGGCACAGTGCACCACGGCGTCGCAACCTTCGGCGGCGGCGTGTACGGCGGCGCGGTCACGGATGTCGGCCAGGTGCTGGGTGATGCCGAGTCCGGCGAGTTGTGGGCTGTGGCGGCGCTGCAGGGTGTGGACGGTGTCGCCACGGGCAACGAGCCGACGACAGATCGCCACCCCAAGAAACCCACCCCCACCAGTAACCAGAACCCTCACCGCCCACCCTCACCAAGCCACTTACCGCCCCCGGCCTCCCTGTCGCCCCCGAGCTGCTGGGTCTCCCCGAGCTGCTGGGCCTCCCCGGGCTGCTCGGCATCCCTGCGCTGCCTGGCGTCCCCGGGCTGCCTGGCGTCGCCGGGCCGCTCGGCCTCCCCCGGCCGCTCAGCCTCCCCCGGCCGCTCGGCTTCTCTGCGCTGCCTGGCGTCCCCGGGCTGCCTGGCGTCCCCCGGCCGCTGGGCCTCCCCTGGCCGCTCGGCTTCCCCGGGCTGTTCGGCGGTACCGAGCCGGTGGGCTGCCCAGACCGCGAGCTTCCCCCGGAGGATCTTGCTGTTGTGCCGAGCGTCCACGGGCAGCCTCGGGTGGAACAGAACATGGCGCAGGGCGGTCGTGTGCGGATGGCGGGCGGCTTCGGCGAGCACACCGGCTCTGACCACTGCTCGCCGGTGGCCGGGCTCGCGCTCCACCACCAGGACCGGCTCCTGCGCGCCAGGCGGGCCGATACCGATCAGCGCCGTCCGGCGGATGCCTGGCACGCGGGCGAAGAGCGGCTCGACCTGATCCGGGTGCAGGTCACCCTGCCCCGAGCGCAGGTCGCCTCGGCCCGGATGTAGGTTGCCCTGGCCCGAGTGCAGGTCACCTCGGCCCGGACGCAGGTCACCGGAACCGGCGCGGACCCGTTCCGCCGCGCGTCCGGCGAACCACAGCCGTCCCTGTTCATCGAAGCGCCCGAGGTCACCCATCCGATGCCAGGTGCGATCGCCGTCACCGATGCGGGCCAGGGCGGTGGCATGCGGATCGTCGAGGTAGGGGTCGCTGAGCGCGGGCGAACTCACGACGATCTCACCGACGGCGCCGACCGGCAGCGCCAAGCCGTCGTTCCAGCAGTCGATGGGGCCGTCGCTGATTGCGATGACACGTACCTCCACACCGGGCAGAGGCGTACCCAAGCAGGTCCCGGCCCCTGCGGCGGTGGCCGTGGCCGTGGCAACCAACTCCCGGCCGTCGATCGCCGCCACCGGCAGGCACTCAGTGGCCCCGTACACCGACATCACGCGGGCCTGCCGCGGCAGGCAGGACCCCAGGCGGTGCAGCGTCGCCGACGGCAGCGGCGCCCCGGCCACCACGACGTCCGCGATCGTGTCGAGCATGAGTCCGCGTTCGAGACAGTGCCTGGCCAGCTTGTCGAGCAGCGCCGGCGCGGCGAACAGGCCGCTGACACGGTGCCGGGCGATCTCGGCGGCCAGAGCGGCGGGGTCCGCGGCGGCCGGACGGCGCGGATCGACGCCATCGGACAGCACCGCAGTGGCACCGAAGGCCATAGCCAGCAATGCAAACGGAACAAACGTGGACAACACCACGGCCCCAGGCCGCCAGAGATCCAAGGGAGCAAGAAGGTCGAGCTGCGCGCTCATGTGACGGTGCCGCAGAGGTACCGCCTTGGGCGAGCCGGTGGCCCCGGAAGTGTAGGCGATCATCGCAATGTCGTCCCCACCAGGCACCGACCACGACGCCCGCTCCACCCCCAACGACCGACCCCCCGAAGACCGATCCCCTACCCGAAGCCCATCCCCCACAGACGGCGGGCCCCCGGAATACCCATCCCCCACCGAAGCCTGATCCTCCACCCCAAGCCCATCCCCCACAGACGGCAGGCCCCCCGAAGACCCATCCCCCACCGAAGCCTGGCCCTCCACCCCAAGCCCATCCCCCACAGACGGCGGGTCCCCCTGGGACCAATCCCTCACGGACGGCGGGTCCCCCGGGGGCCCATCCCCCACCGAAGGCCGGCCCACCTCCGAAGGCCCATCCACCGTGCGAGGCTGCTCCTCCGCCCTGGGCCGCTCCTCCGTCCGAGGCCGATCCCGCACAGACGGCGAGTCCCCCTGGGACCGTTCCCCCGCCGAAGACTGGTCCTCCGTCCGAGGCTGAGGGCGCCAGCGGCGGCCGACTGTGATCGACAGCTGGATGCTGTGGCGGGCCCAACCCAGCAGGAGTCGCGCCGTCTGGGCGAGCGGGATGCCGATGTACGCCTCGGGCGCAGCCTGATCGAGCCTGCGCTTGATGGCGGCCAGCGGCAGGCCAGGGTCGACCAGCACCGGCACCACACCCAGCTTCAGCAGCGCCAGGACCAGCACCATCAGCCGTTGCCCGGGCGGAACGAGCAGCGCGGTACGCATGCCCGGCCGCAACCCGGCGCGCACCAGCTCGGCGACGGCATCGTCGGCCATCTCGGACAGCCGGCCGTAGGTGGACAGGGTGGGGATGAGATCGCCGCCATGACAGGCGACCGTGGCGGGCGCGACACGGGCCCAGCCTTCGATCCGGTCGGCGAGGTGACCGCCGCGTCCGTCCGCCACGGACGGGGGCGTCACGTCGGAAGTCATCCGAATCGCCACCACATGACCGTGTACGTGGCCGCAATTCGGCCGCGGAGCGCTCTCATGGACCTGCCACCCGCCTTCCGTCTACGCCTGCACCGTCGCCGACGGCCCACCAACCGGCCCCGCTCGCCGGACACCCGGAAGGCGGCCTCGCCCGCCCATACGATCACAACGCTTCGAACTTGAACAGCTACTCTTGGTTATCCCCACAGGCAAGCGCACCGTCGCCGCGCACACACAAATCCCCGCCCCGACATTCACCCCCAAATTGCCTTTCTAGCATTTAACGGCATTTTCACAGATGTACGAAATGCCCCCATCATAAGCGCGAAATTATTGATCCCCCTCCGCGCATGGATTGCCATTTCATGGGCAAGTTATGACCCGAAGGAGGCACTTCCATGGGCGCCAGCGGGGGCAGGTTCGACGGGCACGTTGCGATCGTCGGGGTGGGCTGTCGCCTCCCCGGCGGGGTCAACAGCATGGATGGACTCTGGGCCGCATTGGAGGCAGAAAGATGCCTGGTAAGCCAGGTCCCCGCGGATCGCTTCGAGGTTGAGCGGTTCGTCGATGAGGTGACGCCGAGAGAGGGCAAGAGTTATACCGCGGCAGGCGGATTCCTTGAGGATATGACCGGTTTTGACGCCGAATATTTCGGGATTTCACCGAAAGAAGCGGTGGAGATGGATCCACAACAGCGGCTGCTCCTGGAAATGACGGCAGAGGCGCTGGATGACGCGGCCATAGATCCGGCCTCCATCGCCGGAACCGGCGCAGGAGTCTTCATCGGCATTTCAGATATGTCGTACATCCTCGCAAGAATGCGCTCTTTGAACGACATGAACGCCTATTCGGTCTCCGGCAGCGCGCTGTCGATCGCCGCGAACCGGCTGTCGCGCACGTTCGACCTGCGCGGCCCCAGCATGGCCATCGACACCGCCTGCTCCTCCTCACTCACGGCACTCGAACGCGCCTGCCAGGAGATCACCTCGGGCGAAGCCGGCCGCGGCCGGGTGGTGCTCGCGGGCGGGGTAAACGTGCTGCTCAACCCTTTCGGGTACGTGGGGTTCTCGCAGGCGTCCATGCTCTCGCGCTCCGGCCGGTGCGCGGCCTTCTCCGCCGAGGCCGACGGCTTCGTCCGGGCCGAGGGCGGCGCGATCGTGGTGCTCAAACGCCTGTCCGACGCGCTCGCCGCCGGCGACAGGGTGCACGGCGTACTGGCCGGTTGGGGCAGCAACAGCGACGGCTGGACGGCCGGCCTCGCACTGCCCAGCGCCGAGGCGCAGGAGGCGCTGCTGCGGCGTGTCTATCGCGAGGCCGGAATCGACCCCGACCACCTCGTGTACGTGGAGGCGCACGGCACGGGCACCCGCGTCGGCGACCCGGTCGAGTGCCAGGCGATCGGACGCGCCCTGGCCGGCGCCCGCACGGGCGGACCGCTGCCGATCGGCTCGGTCAAGTCGAACCTCGGGCACCTGGAGCCCGCCTCTGGAATGGCGGGCCTGCTCAAAGCCCTGCTCGTGCTGCGTCACGGGCGCATCCCCGCCTCACTGCACGCCGACACCCTCAACCCCGACATCGACTTCGCCGGACTGGGGCTGGAGGTGGTCACCGGGTCACGCCCTCTGCCGCACAACGGGCGCCCGTACGTGGGCGTGAGCTCCTACGGTTTCGGCGGCTCCAACGCCCACGTCATCGTAACCGCCCCAACCAGCCCGGCGCCCCCAACTCCTTCGACTCCCCTGGCTCCTTCCACAGCCCTGGCTCCTTCGGCCGCCCTGACTTCTCCATCGGCTGCCCTGACTTCTCCAACCGACCTGACCCCATCCGCTACCTCGGCTTCCCCGACTCCCCAAACTTCCCCGCCCGACCCGATCGGCCCAACTACTCCGGCTCTTGGGGACTCACCTGCCCTGGCTTCCCCGCCGGGCCCGATCGCCCCAACTACCCGGGCTCTTGCGGACTCACCAGTTACCCCGGCTTCTTCGGCAGGCCCGACTTACGCGACTTCTCCAGCTGACCCGACCTCTCCAGATGGCCGGACCCCTCCAAATGGCCGGGCCAGCTTGATCTCCGCCTCAGAATCACCCGCCTCAGTCACCGATCACATGCTGCCCTTCATGGTGTCGGCGCGCTCGCCCCAAGCCCTGGCCATGGCCGTCAGGCGGATGGCCACCGTGCTGGAGGACACCCCGCCGGCGGACTTCTACGACGTGGCCTACACGTGCTGCGTGCGGCGGGGCAAGCATCCGTACCGGCTGGCGGTCCTGGCCCGTGACGCCGCGCACGCCGCCGAGCAGTTGTCGGCCGCGGACCTGCCGGTCCGGCCGGCCGCGGAGCGGGGCCGGGTGGGGCTGGTCTTCAACGGCAACGGGTCGCAGTGGGCGGGGATGGGCGCCGACCTGCTGGCCGCCGACGAAGTGTTCCGTGATGCGGTGGCGCGGGCCGATCGGGCGCTGGCGAGCCATCTGGGCTGGTCGGTGGCCGAGGTCATGGCGGCGCCGCCCGACACGTGGCGGCTGGCGACCACGGCGCAGGCCCAGCCGCTGCTGTTCGCGGTGCAGGTCGGGGTGACCGAGATGTTGCGCGCCCGCGGGGTCGTACCGGCCGGGGCGGTCGGGCACAGCGTCGGCGAGATGGCCGCCGCCTGGGCGGTCGGGGCGCTCACCCTGGCGGACGCGGCCCGCGTGGTGGCCGCGCGCAGCCAGGCGCAGGAGGAGGCCGCCGGGATCGGGCGGATGGCCGCCGTCGGAATGCCCGCCGAGCAGGCCGAGCGGCTGCTGTCGGATTATGATGGGCTGGAGCTGGCGGCCGTCAACAGCGACAGGGACGTCACGGTCGCGGGCCCGGAGCCCCAGCTCGCCCGGCTGGCGGATGAGCTGGCGCGCCGGGAGGTGTTCTTCCGGCTGCTGGACCTGGACTACGCCTTCCACAGCGCGGCCATGGGGCCCGTCCGGGCGCCGTTGCTGGACGGGCTCGAAGGGCTGCGCGGCTCGGCGCCGCACATCCCGCTCGTCTCCACGGTGACCGGCGATCTGGTGTCCGGCGCGGATCTGGACGCCGGCTACTGGTGGCGTAATGTCCGCGAACCGGTGCTGTTCGCCCAGGCGGTCCGCCGGCTGATCGCCGAGGGCGTCGACGTACTGGTGGAGGTCGGCCCCCAACCGATCCTGCGCCCGTACCTGAGCCGGATCACCGCCTCCCGCGAGGCGAGCGCTCCGAGCGGGCGACCGGCGGCGACGACCGTCACCCTGCGGCGCGGCAAGGACGGGCCGCGGGCCATGCGGCAGGCTGTGACCGCCCTGCTCGCGGCGGGAGCGGACGTCGAGTGGCGCACGTCCTTTCCCCGCCCCGGTCGCGTCGTGGCCTTGCCCTCCTATCCGTGGCAGCGCGAACGCCACCATGCCGCCACGCCGCTGAGCTGGATCATCTCCAGCGGGGACGGCCGCCTGGACCACCCGCTGCTGGGTGAGCGGCTGCCCACGGCCGCGCCCTCCTGGCAGGGCCCGGTCGAGCCGGTCCTCGCGCCCTGGCTGGCCGACCACCGGGTGGCCGGCGCGGTCGTGTGGCCGGGCACCGGCTATGCCGAGATGGCGCTGGCCGCCGGCCGGCGTGCGCTGGAGGGTCCGGTGGAGGTCAGGCGGCTGGAGCTGACCCGCATGCTCGTCCTCGACTGGGCCAAGGCGGGCCGCGTACGCGTGCAGACGTCGGTGGCGCCACGCGACGGCACGGTCGAGATCACCAGCACCGAGACCCTGTCCGGGCGGCCCCGGCGGCACGCCAGGGGACGGGTGCGCACCCTGGTCGGGCAGCCTCCGCAACCGCTCGACCTGCCGGAACTTGCCGGGCGGTGCGAGCGGTCCGTCGGACGGCTGGAGCACTATGCGGCATGTGAACGCGCCGGTCTCGGGTACGGGCCGGCGTTCCGGGTGTTGCAGGAGTTGCGGGCCGGGGCCGGCGAGGTGCTGGCGCGCTACCGCCACGACGCCGGGCCCGGGGACTTCGCGGCCCACCCGGCGCTGCTCGACGGCGCGCTGCAGGCCGGCATGCCGCTGCTCGCCGAGCGGGTGGCGGCGGGCGAGACGTTCCTGCCGGCGATGTTCGGCGCGGCGCGGGTCTGGCGTACCCCCGCGGCCGAGGGCTGGGTGCACGTCCGCGACCGCACCCTCGTGCCCGACGAGCCGTGCTGGGACATCCTGATCGCCGACGACGACGGCGCGGTGACGGCGGAACTGCAGGGTGTACGGCTGCGGCGGCTGGCGGGGCAGGCGGGCGGGGAGGTGATGACGTACGAGACCGTGATGCGCGCCGCCCCGCACGAGGACCGGCCCGTCCCGCCGAGCCCGCTGCCCGCTCCACGTCAGATCCTGGCGGGGAGCGCGGAGCAGCTCAGTGGCCTGCGGCGAGCCCGTGAGGAGTCCGGCCGTGACCTGTTCATGCGGTGCGGCGATGAGGTCATCGGCCGAAGCGCGTACGAGCTGATCGCCGGCCGCCTTGCGGACCGGACCGCCCCGATCGCCCTCGCCGACTTGGTACGGGCCGGGGATGCGCAGTGGGCCGGCCGCTTCTTCGGCCTGATGTTCGTCCACCTGGAACGCCTGGGCCTGGCCGCGCCGATGCCGGACGGCCGATGGCGGCTGGTCCCCGACGCCATGGACCTGGACAAGCCTTGGCGAACGTGTGCGCTGGAGATGCCGCAACTCGGCGCCTCCATGCCGCTGATGCTCTACTTCGGGCGCAGCCTGCCGGCCCTGCTCGACGGTACGGCCGAGCCGCTGCGGATGCTGACCGAAGGCGGTACACCGCCGCTGCTGCAGCAGTTCTACGACCTGGACCCGGCCTGCCGCCACCACAACCGCGTGACCAGAGCGCTACTGGAGACGATGGTCGCCGACTGGCCCCGGGACCGGGCGTTGCGCATCCTGGAAGTCGGCGCGGGCACCGGCGGGCTGACCGCCGCCCTGCTGCCGTCGCTACCGGCCGAGCGTACGCGCTACACCTACACCGATATCTCCGCGTACTTCTTCACCGCCGCCGAGAAGCGCTTCGCCGCCTACGACTTCATCGACTACCGGACGCTGGACCTGAACGCCGACCCCGCCGAGCAGGGCTTCACCCTCGGCGGCTACGACGTGGTGGTGGCCGGGAACGCCCTGCACACCGCCAGGAACCTGCCCGTCATGCTGCGCAGGCTGGCCGCGCTGCTGTCCCCCGGCGGGCAGCTGCTCGCCTTCGAATCCGACGATCCCATCCTGCTCGCGCCGATCTTCGCCGGGCTGGAGGGTTTCTGGGCCGCCCCCGACGATCCCGTCAGAAGCGACACCATGCTGCTGTCGCGCGATCAATGGCCCACGGTGCTGGCGGGATCGGGCTTCACCGAGAGCGTCCTGGCCGGTGGGGAGCACGAACGCGCCTTCGTCATCCTGGCCCGCGCCTCCCGGACCCCTGTCAACGCCCCCGCGCCCACCTCGCCGGTGCCCACACCGCCTGCACCCGCACCACTTGCGACCACACCGCCGGTGCCCGCACCACCTGCGCCCGCGCCGCCGGTTCCTGCATCGCCTGCG
Source organism: Nonomuraea sp. NPDC050404 (assembly GCF_040655495.1). NCBI lineage: Bacteria > Bacillati > Actinomycetota > Actinomycetes > Streptosporangiales > Streptosporangiaceae > Nonomuraea > Nonomuraea sp. NPDC050404. The sequence continues at coordinate 15,245 of NZ_JBFAKB010000062.1, read as the reverse complement.
CCCGCCACGTCCGTACCCGCACCACCGGTGCCTGTTTCGCCCGCACCACCGGTGCTCGCCACGTCCGTACCAGCTCAGTCCTTGCCCGCTGAGTCATCGCCGGTGCTCACGACACCCTCGCCCGCATCCGAAGCCCCATCGCCCGTACCCGCGGCGTCCGGTCTGCACCTCCTGGCTGCCGAATGCGCGGCCGTCCTACCGCTGGCGCAGGCCACCGCCGCGCTGCTTGCCGAAAGCGAAGGATGCATCGCCCAAGCCCTGCCGCCGTCGCAGGACAACGCGGACGAGATGGCCTGGGCGCAGTTGCTCGGCGGGCACGAGGAGGTGACGGTCACGCTCCTGCTCGGCGAGCCCGATGCAAGACCACCACGACGACCGGACGGCGAGACCGAAGCTGAGATTTCGCGGCCGCCGGAGGGCCTTCACGAGGTCGAGCAGACCGTGCGCAGGGCCGCCATCCTGCGTGCCATCGCCAGGGCCATGAGCGAGTTGCCGGACGGGGTGCGACGTTCCCTGGTGGTGGTGACGCGTCCGAGCGGCGCGCTGCCCGCCCCCGAACGCCCGCTCGCCGAACTCGACGCCGCCGTATGGGGCATGGCCCGGACCCTGGCCAACGAGCACGGCGAGGTGCGCGTACGGCGCATCAGCCTGGAACGCGAATCCGACGCACACACGGCCACCCCCGCCCCGGCGACAACCTCCGACATTTCGGGAACGATCGACAACGCCGGTGCTCCGGAACCCCATGCCGCAGTGATGGCCGATGCGCTACGGCTGGCCCCCGACCTGACCACCGCTGATCTCGGCGACGACGACGCACCCGGCGAGGACGAGATCGTCCTGACGGCCGGCGGACGCTTCGTCCCCCGTGTGCGGCCCCGCCCGGCAGCCGTGTCCCCCGCCGGGGAAGGCGACGCCTACCGGCTGGAGCTGCGCGACAAGGGCTTGTCCTACCGATGCGCGTGGGTACGGATGGAACCGCCCGCCTCCCCGCCGCCCGGTACGGTCACCGTCGCGGTCCGCACGGCCGCGCTCAACTATCGCGACATCATGCAGGCCACCGGGCTGCTCCCCACCGAGGCCGTCGAGGCGGGCATCACCGCCGACGGCGTCGGCTTCGAGTTCGCCGGCGTCGTCACGGCCGTCGGAGAGGGCGTGAACGGCCTCGCTCCCGGAGACCGAGTCGCCGGAGCCGCGCCTCTCGCAATGGCCACGCACGTCATCGCCCCCGTTCAGACGATCATGGTCATCCCGGACGGAATGACGTTCGCCGAGGCCGCCACGATGCCGGTGGCGTTCGCCACCGTCCACCACGCCCTGGGCAAGGTCGCCCGGCTACAGGCCGGGGAGACGCTGCTGGTGCACGGCGGCGCGGGGGCGGTCGGGCTGGCGGCCGAGCAGTACGCCCGGCTGTGCGGTGCCCGGGTCCTGGCCACGGCCGGCAGCGAGATCAAACGGGAGCTGCTGCGGTCCCTCGGAGTCAGGGACGTGTTCGACTCCCGTACGCTCGACTTCGCCGACGAGGTCCTGCGGGCCACCGAGGGCAGGGGCGTGGACGTGGTGATCAACTCGCTCGCGGGTGAAGCGCTGACCCGGAGCCTGGAGTTGCTCGCCCCCAGCGGGCGATTCATCGAGCTCGGCAAGCGCGACATCTTCGAGGACAACCCGCTTCCGCTGCACGCGTTCCGCAACAATGTGACCTTCTCGGCCATCGCTCTCGACACCCTGCTCGCCGCTTCCGGCACGTCCGACATGTTCGGCGAAATAAGCGAACGCGTGCGCACCGGCGCGTACCGGCCCCTCCCCCATCTTGTCTTCCCCGCCGCCCGCTGCGGCGAGGCGTTCGAGTACCTGCAGCACTCCCGGCACATCGGCAAGGTCGTCGTCGCCCTCGACCAGGCGGACGACCCGGTGCCGGTGGAGCGGCGGCCCGCCCCGCCCACCCTGGATCCCGACGGCACCTACCTCGTCACCGGCGGCCTGGGCGGTTTCGGCGGCGCCACCGCGTTGCACCTCGCCGGCCTGGGCGCGCGCCACCTCGCCCTGGTGTCACGGCGCGGCCCGGACGCGCCCGAGGCGGCCACCATCCTGGCGGCGCTGGCCGGGCGTGGCGTCCGGGCCCGCGCGTACGCCGCCGACTGCGCCGACCACGACGCCATGGCCCTCCTCGTACGGGAGATCGGCGAGGCGGACGGCGGCCGGCATGCGCTGCGCGGTGTGGTGCACGCCGCCATGCACCTGGATGACACGGAGCTGACCGCGCTCGACGACGAGCGGGTGGCGGCGGTGCTCACCCCGAAGCTGGCCGGGGGCCGAATCCTGGACCTGCTGACTCGCGAGGCGGATGTGGACCTGTTCTGCGTCTATTCCTCCGGTGCCGCCGCCGTGGGCAACGTCCGCCAGTCCGCCTACGTCGCCGGAAACCTGTACCTGGAAGCGCTGATCCGCCGCCGCCGTGCGAATGGCGCCGCCGGGCTGGCCGTCGCCTGGGGAGCTCTTGACGATGTCGGCTATGTCGCCCGCAACGACCTCGGCGGTTTCCTCAGCGCCGCGGGCCTGCAAGGAATCTCATCCGGAGAGGCCCTCGCCATCCTGGACGAGCTGATGGCGGCCGATGCCGGTGTCGCCGGGGCCGGCCGGTACAACTGGCCCCGGCTGAACAAGTACCTCCGCCTCGGGCGGTCGGCGCGCTTCGGCCAGGTCCTGCCGGAAGCGGCCGAAGGTGGCCAGAGCTCCGCCGAACTGCGCGCCATGGTGGCCGCGCTGCCTCCCGACGAGGCGCTGGCCACGATCGCCGGGCACCTGGCGAGGGAGGTGGCCAAGATCATGCACATCGAACCGGACCGGCTCGACCACCACCGCCGCCTGGACGAGTACGGCCTGGACTCGCTGATGGCGGCCGAACTGCTCACCTCACTCGACGCCCGCTTCGACCTCGACATCTCGGTAATGGAACTGCTCAACAGCGGCGGCACGATCTCCGGCATCGCCGAGACCCTCCTGCTACGACTCGGCGTCTCAGCACCCCCACCCAGCAACGACCATCCACCTGGCCCGCCACCCCCCGATGACGCCCACCCTGTCGGCTCACCAACTCCCATCACCGGCAACACAACCGGTGCCCCACCTCCCAGCGACGACCATCCAACTGGCCCGCCACCTCCCAGCGACGGTCGCCCTGCTGTCCCGGCACCAACCTCCGGGAACGGTCATTTGGCCGGCCCGCCGCCTCCAAGCGACGATGATCCCGCGGGGCCGGTGCTGGAAGGGCGAGCGTGAGCGACGTGTGCACGCGGTTGGTCGCGGTCGCCACCCATCTACCCGAGCGCACCGTTGACACCGTGCGACTCGAGGACGAGATCGCCGCGCAGAACCCCGGGCTGGAGGTCCCGCGTGGGTTGATCTCCCACTTCAGCGGGGTCAAGACCCGCCATATGGCTCCGGTGTCGGAGCAGCCGTCGGATCTGGCCGTCGCCGCCGCCCGGCGAGTGCTGACCCGCACCGGCACCGGCCCCGAGCAGGTGGATCTGCTCGTGTACGCCGGAGTGTGCATCGATGCGATAGAGCCTGCCACGGCACACATAGTCTCGGCCAAGCTGGGTCTCGGCTGCCGCGTCCTCGACATCCGCAACGCCTGCAACAGCGTCTGTGACGCCATCGACCTGGCTGACTCGTTCATCGCCACCGGTCGGCATCGCAAGGTTCTCATCGCCTGCGGCGAGACCAGCACAGTGATGATGCCGCGCACCGTCGCCGACCATCAGGCGTACAAGGACGCGGCCGCCGCCTACACGCTGTCGGACGCCGGCGCCGCGCTCCTGCTGGAGGCCGGGACCGAGCCGGGCCTGCTGGTTCGCCTCTTCATGGCGCATTCGGCCGTTTGGGACGCCGCGGCCGTGCCCTTGGTCCGCGGGCCCGAGGGGCTGCGCACGAACGGCTTCACCGTCGACGGGCGGCGGCTGGGCATGGCGTTCACCAGGTTCGATCCGCGCTGTTTCACCGACGCGCTGGCGGGCGCCGGGCTGAGCTGGGACGACGTGGCCGCGGTCTGCATCCACCAGGCGGCCCTGCCCGCCCTCTGGCCGATCTGCGACTACTTCGGCATCGCCAAGGACAAGGTGGTAGTGAGCATCGCCGACCACGGAAATGTGGCGTCGGTGACCCTGCTGCTGCAACTCGCCCAGGCGATCGGCACGGGCTGCGTCAAGCGTGGCGACGTGGTCGCGCTCATCGGACTCGGCAGCGGGATCAGCGCCAGCTTGATGGTCTTCCGCTGGTGAAGGAGGAGGGTGCCTGGGGGAAGACGCACTCGGAGTCCGGGTGGTGACATGCCGCCGGAATTTGGGTGGTCGGACGTTCCCACGGTGTGGGCGCCGGTCTGGGCGTCCGTGCGGGTGGCGACGCGCGGGTGGCGACGCGCGGGTGGCGACGCGCGGGTGGGCTGGGGTGGCACGGGTTCGGCTGGCCGGGGTGTCGGTGACCGTTCGGGGATCGGGTGGACGGGGTCAAGTGGCCGGGGTACCGGTGACCGCTCGGGGATCAGGTGGCTGGCCAGGCGACTCCGGTTGGTCGTGGGCCGCCGGTCATCGAAGCGTGTGCGGGATGGTGATGGGTTACTGCGGGGGTGACCGGATCGCACCGGGTGGCTACTCGGAGGGCGGTGGTCGGGCGGACTCGATGGCAGCTCGGAAGGGCAGGTGGTCGGGCGGACCCGGCGGCAGCCCGGCAGGGACGATTGGTTAGACGGACCCGATGGCAGCCCGGCAGGACGGGAGGCTGAGCGGACCCGATGGCAGCCCGGCAGGACGGGAAGCTGAGCGGACCCGATGGCAACCCGGCAGGACGGGAAGCTGAGCGGACCCGATGGTGGCCCGGATGGGGGGTGGTTGGGGTGGGTTACTTGGGTGGGCGGGGGGTCCAGGCGAATCCTAGGGCTGCGCCGACGATGGCCAACAGTGAGCCCACCAGGAGGCCGCCCAGGTTGGACAGTACGAATGCTGCCAGCGCTGCCACGACCGCCGCCACCGTGATGACGAAGCGTTGTTCTGCGGCGAACCACAGTCCGGCTCCCATCGCGGCCAGGAACGAGCCGAGCAGGAAGCCTGCGTACCCGCCCACCCCGGTGTGTACGACGATCACCCCCGTACCGACCACCGGTACCAGCAGGATCTCGATCCCGCCGGCCATCATCACCAGCCCCGCCACGAACGGCCGCCGTCCCGCCCAGACCGCCGCCGCCGTGACCGTAACCCCCAGCCCCGCCACAATCGGCCGCTGTCCCGCCCAGAGCCTCACCATGAACCGCCGCCATCCCATCCAGAGCGCCGCCGCCCTGACCGTAGCCCCCGGTCCCGCTGCGAAGGGCCGCCGTCTCGGCCAGGGCGTTGCTGTCTTGACCGTCGTCCCCGGCCGCGAGCCCAGCCACGTCCCAGGCCGGGCGGTCAACCACGTCCTCGGCCGCATGCGCTGAAGTGCGCGTGCAAGTGCGGTCAGAAGCACGCTGGTACGTCCCGTCCGAGTTCCACCTTCAACCCGTTCACCTGGAACGAGCCGCCCATCACCGCCCAAGCGCCCACCTTGACCTCACGTACGGTGAAGTCTCGGGCGCCGATGCCGTAGTCGGTCCCGCTGTCGGTCTGGCCCAGGGTTCTGTTGAGGGTTCCGGTGGCCTGGTTGAGGAGGAGCGAGCCGAAGTTCACGTCGGCGTTCAGTGAGGTGGCTGAGATGCCGAGTTCGCTCACGTAGGAAGGCCGCCGGTGATCACGCGTGGCCAGCCGTAGCACGTACCTGCCGAACGGTGTGTCCACCCAGGTCGACTGGCACAGTCCGTACATCCGGGCGGAGCGCATCGCCAGTTGGAGGACCATGTGTCTGCGGCCGTCCACCGAGCGCACCACCCCCGGGTACAGCGCGAAGCCGTGCCCCGACAGCTTGTCGACCGACACCCTCATCTGGCGGCCGGACAGCGCCATCGAGACCGGGACCATTCCCTGCGCCATTCCGGTCGCCAAGATGGTCATGGCGACGAGTGAAGGCACCAGCATCAGTGCGAAGCGGCCCCATCGAAACCCATCTCCCATCACCTCACAAAGTTACTCTATGTAATCGTAAAATTGCCAGGCGTCAGGGCGAGGTGGCGTTGATCTGGTTGGATGTGGCCGGGGTTCTTGTTCTGGTGTTCGGGACGATCTGCCACCAGGTGCCGCATCGCCACAGCCACTCCAGCGGTCCATACTGGCGGCGGCTCAGCCACCAGGCGCTGAAGGCGGCCTGCAGCACGATGATCGCGGCCGCCAGGGCGAAGACGGTGCCGTATGACGTCGAGTCCGCCAGTCCCAGCGGGTGCGTGGCCAGTAGGACGATCGCGGTTGCCGTTACGTAGTTGGTCAGGGCCATTCGGCCGAGTGGTGCCAGGGTGCTGCTGATCACCTTCCCGGCGCGGGTGCGGAGGAGGAGCAGGAAGGCGCCGATGTAGGACATCGCCATGGACAGGCCGGCGATGGCGGCGATCGGCGCGCCGTACCCGAAGGTGCGTTCCTGGAGCGGTACGCGCGAATACCACAGCAGCATGGGGATGGCGATGGCCAGGCCGGCCACCAGCAGTCCGGTGAGCATCCCGGGCCGTCGCTCCGCCCCCCGCACCAGCCCGAACTGGGTGGCGGCCATGCCGAGGAGGAACAGGCCGGGGATAACGGTCATGCCTCCTCCGGTCACCGCGAGCGAGCCTGCCGTGAGGGCGGCGCCGAAACCGAGCACCAGCACCCGTGGCAGGTAGGTGGCCGGCAGTAGGAACAGCACACCGAAAATGGCGTACGGCAATAGCGCCTCGCCCGGTTGCGCGAGCTGGTGCAGGAGGCCGAACGCGGCCAGGATCACCAGCCTGCGCAGCAGCGCCACCCTGGGCCGGCCGGTGCGCCGTTCGGCCGACTCCAGGAAGATCGCGAACCCGATCCCGAACAGGAAGGAGAAGATCGGGAAGAAGCGCTGGCGGAAGCCGAGGTCGATCACGAGGCCCGGGAGGTTCGCGTGGTAGTCGTACATGTGCGCGAGCTGAGTGATGTTGACGACCAGGATGCCGCCGAGCGCCAGCCCGCGCAGCGCGTCCAGTGCCTCGATGCGCGGTGCCGGTCGGGTGGAGGGGGAAGACATGGTGGACATCCTTCCGTTCCTCCGCTGCCCGATACCTCCTCCTTTCGACTGACTTAGGCGTTGACTGGGAGAAGTGTCAGGTGTGTGCCGCGGCCGGCTGGGCGGCGATGCGGAGGGCGGCGACGAGTTCCTGGTAGAGCCGGTCGGTGGCGAGGAGTCCCGCGTGGTCGCCGACGGCGCGGATCCGGCCCCCTTCCATGACGATGATGCCGTCGGCGTCGATCACCGTGGACAGCCGGTGCGCGATCGTGACGACCGCCCCCGTCGCGGCGCGGTCGCGGACGCAGTCGTGGATGGCGGCCTCGGTGATGGCGTCCAGCTGCGCGGTCGCCTCGTCCAGAAGGAGGACCTCCGGCGTGCGCAGCAGGGCGCGGGCCAGGGCGATGCGCTGCCGTTCGCCGCCCGAGACCTGGGTGGAGGACAGCGGCGTGTCCAGGCCGTCGTCGAGCATGCCGATCTTGTCGGTGAGGCGCACCGCGGCCAGCGTCGCGACCATCTCCTCCTCGGTGGCGTCGGGATGGGAGAAGAGCAGGTTGTCGCGGATCGTGCCCGGCACGATGGGCGTGTCCTGCTCCACGTACGCCAGGCGGGACCTGATCTCGTCCCTGGTGTACTCGGCGTACGGGCGCCCGTCGAGGAACAACGCGCCCTCCTGGGGTTCGAGGAAGCCCAGGAACAGGGAGAACAGCGTGGTCTTGCCCGCCCCGGAAGGGCCGACGACGGCGATGTGCCCGCGACGCGGGACGATCAGGTCGACACCGCGCACGGCGGGCCTGGCGTCCGGGCCGTAGGCGGCGGTGACGCCGCGCAGTTCCAGCACGGGGCCGGTACGTACGGGCTCGCCGCGCCGCGACTGCGGGCGGGAGACCGGCTCGGTCTCGATGGCGTCGATCTCCCTGATGCGCTCGGCGGCGGCGATGCCGGACTGCAGGGCGGTGAAGTTCTGGCTCAGCTCGGTGATGGGCTCCATGAGGCCGAAGGCGTACAGCAGGAACGCGATGAGGCTGGAGACCTCCAGGTGGCCCGCGCCGACCCGCCAGGCGCCGATGCCGAGGATCAGGATGATCGCGAACTGGATGCCCGACCAGGCGATGGTCCAGGCGGTGGCCTCCGCGCGCACCGCCCGCACGCCTTGCTCGGCGGAGGCCCTGGCGTGGGTGAGGATGCGGTCGGCCTGGCGGTCCTCGGCCCGGCTCACCTTCACGGTCCTGATCGCCCGCAGCGCGCCCTCCAGCACGCCGCCGAGCCGGCCGACCTGGTCCTGGGCACGTTCCTGCGCCTTGGCGATCGCGGGCATGAGCAGCGCGAACAGCGCGATGACCACCGCCACCGCGGCCACCGTCACGCCCAGCAGGACCACGTCGAGCACGCTCATCAGCACCAGGGTCCCGACCAGCATGACGGCGCCGTTGATCAGGCCGATGACGCTGGACGTGGCGGCCTCGCGCAGTAGCACCGTGTCCGAGGTCACCCGGGTGACGAGCTCGCCAGGCGCGTGCCTGGTCACCGCCGGCACGGTGGCGCGCAGGAAGCGGCGCACCATCGACTCGCGAGCCTCCAGCACGACGGTCTCGCCCAGCGCACCAAGCTTGATCCACTGCCAGCGCATGATCACCACGCCGACGACGAGCAGGCCAAGCAGCGCCAGTACGGGGCCGGTCAGGGGATCTCCGGTGCCGAGCGAGTCGAGCACCCACTTGGTGATCATGGGCGAGGACAGGCCCAGCCCCGAGCCCACCAGCGCCAATACCAATCCCAGCACCAGGGTCCGGGTGTGTGGCCGGGCGAAGGACCACAGGACGCGGAGCCGGGGAAAGCGGTTCGGAACATTCATGCCCTGAGTGGAACATTCATGTTCCGAAAAAGTCAAATGTGTTTCGCTTTGGGATTTGACGCTACCGTAGTGGTATGGACACAGACGCCCCCACCGGCGCGCGGGCCAGGACCCGGCGCGCCATCCTCGACGCGGCCGTCGAGGTGCTCGCGAAGAATCCGGCCGCGTCACTCGCCGACATCGCGGCGGCGGCGGGCGTGGGGCGTACCACGATCCATCGCTACTTTCCCGAGCGCTCCGACCTGATGACCGGGATCAGCGCCTACTTCCTGGAACGCATCGAGACGGCGACCATGCGCGCCCGCCTCGACGAGGGGACGGCCGACGCGGCGCTGGAGCGGCTCTGCCAGGAGTATTTCGAGCTCGGGGGCGTGCTGACGTTCGCGTTCGAGAACCCGCAGATGCAGGACTGGACGGACTGGGAGACCGAGACCGAGTCCGACAAGGCGCTGGAACGGCTCATCGAGCGCGGCCACGCCGAGGGCAGCATCGACGCGAGCCTGCCGGCGGGCTGGGTGGCCGATGTCCTGTGGTCCCTGCTCTACTCCGCCTGGCAGTACTCCCGGCTGCGCGAGCAGCCCAAGCACACCTCGCTGAGCCTGTGCCTGCGCACGCTGAGAAAGACGATCGGAACCGAGTAGCGGCGGGTACGGTTCACGCGGACGCCGCCGGAGCCGGCACCGTGCCCGTCCCGCCGGGGACCGGCAGCCGGACCAGTTGGTGATCGGCCAGACCCGCCGGCCGCTCCCGGCCGGTGACCAGCACGGCGCAGGGGGAGCCGCCCGGCAACAGCGGCCAGATCTGGTCGAAGGAGCCCGCGTCGTCTAGGAGCAGCAGGATGCCGCGCCCGGCGACGACCGAGCGGAACCAGGCCGCGCCCTCCTCCGCCGAGCCGGGCAGCACGCTCATCCCGAAGGCCCGCAGGAACGCCCTGAGCACCTCCATCGGTTGCGCCTCGCCGCCGCGCAGATCGGCGTAGAGCTGGCCGTCGGGGTAGTCGGCCGCGAGCTGATGCGCTGCCTGGAGTGCCAGCTCGGTCCTGCTCGGGCGGTCGTGACCGACGATCGCCGCAATGGGCAACGTGGCCGCCGGACGCTCGCCGCCAGCAGCCGGGCGGTCACCGCCGCCCCCCGGACGATCGCCGCCGACCGTCGAGCGATCACTGCTGAGCAGCCCGCGGATGCGCCTCAGCTCGCTGTCGCACCCGGATGGCCTGGAGAGCATCGGTGGCAGCTGCCTCGGGATCGGGCCGCCGGTGACCGGCGGTGGCGTGGCCGCGTCCGGCGCGGTGGTGTGCGGTACGGGCTCCCGGTTGAGCATGGCTGAGTGAACCCGGCACAGTTCGTCGCTCGGATCCAGCCCGAGCGCATCCGAGAGCGTGCGCCGGTAGGCGTGGAAAACCTCCAGCGCCTCAGCCTGACGCCCGGCACGGTAGAGCGCGATCATCAGGAACCGGTGCGAGGGCTCACACAGCGGATAGTCCTCGACCAGCAGGCGCAACTCGCCGACCAGCCGGGCGTGCCGGCCGAGGCCGAGCTCCAGTTCGATGCGCCGCCTGACGGCGAAGCGGCGGTGTTCCTCCAGGACGAGCACGCCCGGCCGGAGCGCGTCGTTGTCGATGTCGCACAACGCGGGCCCGCGCCACAACGCGCCGGCCCGCCGTAATGTCCTGATGGCCTGGGCGGGCTCCTCGCTCTTCGCCCTGGCCACCAGGGCGAAGAACTCGGCGAGGTCACTCTCGCCCGGCCGCGGCCGGATCAGATAGCCGGGCGCCTGGGTGATGAGGCGGCCGTTGGCGGTGTCGTCGAGCAGCCGGCGGAGCTGGGAGATGCGGATCTGGATCTGGTTGCGTGCCGTGTCCGGCGGGTTCTCGCCCCACACGGCCTCGATCATCCTGTCGAGCGGGACGACCTCACCCGGTTGCAGCAGCAGCAAGCCCAGAATGGTGCGCCGCAGCCCTCCGAGGTGCAGTTCCCGCCCGTCACGTTCGACGACGAGCGGTCCCAGGATCCTGAAACGCATGTGCCTCCTCCGCCGGCCGGCCGCCTTCCCTTGGTATGACCGCCGAGGCAGACAGGCAACCGCATCATTCCGGTTCCACGCGTACCGTGCCCGCCGTGCCATCGACGGTGATCAGCTGGCCGGTCCTGATCTCGGTGGTGGCGTCGCGGACGCAGATGACGGCGGGGATTCCGTACTCGCGGGCGACGGTGGGGCCGTGCGCCACCGGCGAACCCGTCTCGGTCACCAGGCCGGCGGCGGTCATGAACAGCGGGGTCCAGCCCGGGTCGGTGGTCGGCGCGACCAGGATCTCGCCCGGTTCGACGCGCGCGCCGGCCGGGTCGAGGATCACCCGGGCCCTGCCGGTGGCCCGCCCGGCGGCGCCGGACATCCCGGCCAGCACGCCGTCCACCACCTCCTGGGGCGGCGCGAGGGCCGCCACGTCGGTGCCGTCGGACAGCAGGGCGCCGGGGACGGTACGCCGCCGCAGCTCCCGCTCGTGCTCCGCGCGCCGCGTCGCGACCAGCTCCAGAAGATCGGACCCATCCCGTACGGCCGCGCGTGCTTCGTCGAGGGTCAGGAACATGATGTCGTCTGCCCGCGCCAACCGGCCGCGATCCGCCAGTTCCGCACCGGCCAGCAGGAGTTGCCGCCGGCACGCCTGGATCGCCGGCAACCAGGCGAACTTCCCGAGCTCCCGCAGGCCGGTGAGCTGTCGCGAGCGGCGCATGAAGAACACCGCCAGCCGGCCGCGCACCGGCCGCCTGGCCCGCGCCCGCCGCGTCAGCGTCTCGATCATCCGCTCCGCCTTCGCGGCCGCCGCCCTGAACCGCGCGTCGGGCGCCGACGCGGGGTCATCGACGCGCAGGTAGTTGGCGATCGTGCCGAACAGCGGCGCCGGGTCCTCGTCCCAGTGCGGCACTCCGACGTCGATCTCGGCCGCCGCGCGCATGCCGTACCTGTCCAGGAAGTCCGCCATCCCGATGTCCGGCAGCTCACCGGCGAAGTACCTGGCGGCGAGTTCCTCGGGTGGTGTGCCGGAGAACAGCTCACGGTGCTCGCGCGCCCGCACGGCCAGGCCCCAGAGCTTGAGGTCCATGTCGGTGGTCACGTTGTACGGCATGCCGCCGAGCACGGCGTCGAGCTCCTCGTTGGTGGCGACGCCCTTGAGCAACGCGGCCGGCAGCATCCCTGAGATCATGCCGGCCGCCAGCGGCCAGACGACCCCGTTCATGTCCGGGCTCATGATCGCCCGGTGGGAGTCCTCGGCCACCCAGCGCAGCCGCTCGGCCGCCGTGGCGGACTCGTCCGGAGGGGTGATCAGCCGCTTGATCTCCGCGGTCCCGCGGTAGGCGCGGGCGCGGGCGAGAGCCGGATTGGCCAGGCACGACGCCGTGCCGGCGATGCCCGAGGGCAGCAACCGGAACGTACCCCTGAGCACGCTGCCGAGCCGGAAGGGCAGGCCCGGCCGCGGCGCGAACCGCGAATCTTCGATCATGCGCGCCACGGCATCCTGCACGCCCGGCCCGTAGATCTCCAGGGAGGTCGCGATCTGTTTGCGCATGGACTTGTTGCGCATGAAATCGGTCAGGTCGACATAGAGCCGGCCGCCGATGGGAACCAGCCTCGGCATCGGGTCGCGCGGGTCGACCTTGGCCCCCACGGCCCCGAACCACTGGGCCGCGCCCACCTTGATCAGTGAGAAGCCCATCGGCGTGCATGGGCGCAACATGCCCTGCATGTGGCCCATCTCCAGGTAGAGCCGTGTGTCGCCGGTGTCGGGCGGCTGCGGGAAGAGGGTGGTGATGGGCCGCGACTGCAGCAGCCACAGCGTGCCCTCGGCGTCGATCGCCCATTCGACGTCCTGTGGTGAGCCGAAATGTTCCTGCAGGCGCGAGCCCGCCGCGCGCAGCCGCTCCAGCTGATCCGTGTCCAGGCACCCGCCGGGATTCGGTACGGCCGGCATCCCCCTGCCGAGCACGTGATGGTCCGGAACGACCGTGCCATCCACGATCGCGGTGCCCAGCCCGGGGGCGGCGTCGATGACCGTCTCCGTACGGCAGCCGGTGATCGGATTGGCGGTGAACAACACCCCGGCCACGGCGGGGTCGATCATGCGCTGCACCACCACGGCCATGGCCGCGTCGTCGATGCCGGCGGCGGCGCGGTAGGCGACGGCCCGCTCGGTGTACAGGGAGTTCCAGCAGCGGCGGACCGCGTCGATCAGGTCTCCGGCGCCTTCGACGTTGAGGTAGGTGTCCTGCTGGCCGGCGAAGCTGGCCTCCGGCAGGTCCTCGGCGGTGGCGCTGGACCGGACCGCCACCCGCCCGCCGCCGAGCCGCTCGTAGGCCGCGATCAGCTCCTGCTCGGGAACCTCTCCCGACCGGTGGGACTCGACCGTCAGGCAGAAGCCGTCAGGTACGCGCTCGCCCGCCTTGATCATTTCTCCGAGCCCCGCGCCCTTGCCCCCCGCGAGGTCGACCATGGAACCGTTGATGTCGGACAGCCAGATCAGTTTCATCGCGCCTTCTCCCGAGGCCGATCGCATTCTGACAATGCCGACCAGGCTTCCCGGCGCACCATCTCCGACGCTGTCAACATCGAAGAACTCTTTCCACGCTACACCCGCGACCGGTGTTCGGAGCGGGTGCGGTCCGTACCATTCCCGCCAGTTGATAGGGTTCGGGGCATGGCAGTCGGCAGCTTGTTTCTCTGATCCCGCGCCCGCGCGACGCGGCACCGGGGCGTGCGCCTGATCGGGCGGCGTTCCGTGGTTGAACCGCGCTCGCGATGACGGTCAATCGCCGGACAACAGAGAAACGAGCACCTCACCATGTCTGCCTCTTCAGGGCGCCTGGGCCATCCCTTGGCCGGGCACACCTCCGTACTTCACACCCTTGACCCCGACGCGCCGCTCCTGGACGATCTCGACCCGTTGCGCGCCATCGTGGGCGACGCCCGGGTCGTCGCCATCGGCGAGGGGGCGCACTTCGTGCGCGAATTCACCCTCGCCCGCGCGCGCCTGCTCCGCTACCTGGTGGAACGCTGCGGCTTCGGCGCCGTGGCGGTCGAGATGGGGGCGGGCGACGCCGACGCCGTCAACCCCTGGCTCGCCGGCGAAGGCGAGGACGACGATCTCCCCAAGGTGGCCGTCGTACACACGCTCAACCTGTTCGGGGAGCTGCTGCGGTGGTTGCGCCGCTACAACCGGGGCAGGTCGCGGCCGATCCAGCTCGTCGGCATCGACCTTCCCCAGACCCTGACCCTGCCGTCCGAGCTCGACCCGGTGGCCGAGTACCTGGGGGAGGTCGATCCGGAGACCGGCGAGATGGTGGCCGGCCTGCGGCGTACGGCCGCCGAGATCACCGGCGGCTCGGCCGCCGCGTCCGCGCCGAAATGGGCGGCCCTGGACCCGGCCGTCCAGGATGCGCTGACGGCCGGGCTGGCCCGGTTGGCGCTGCGGATGCGCGCGCTGGAAACGCTCTACGTCGCCCGCAGTGACCAGCGCCGCTACGACGTCGCCCGGCGTCAGCTGGAGGCGGCCCTGCACACCGACTACATGCTGCGGGCGATGAACAACCTGCTCTACGGCACGGGCCTGCCCGACGACACCTCGGTCCGCGACTTCTACCAGGCGACCTGCGTACAGTGGCAGCTCGAACGCCTGGAGCCCGGCACGCGGCTCGTCGTGATCGCGCACAACAACCACATCCAGAAGCGCGTGGTCAGCTACGAGGGCTACCCGGCCGCCCTGCCGATGGGTTATCACCTGGCCCGCGCACTCGGCCGGGACTACCGCACCGTGGGCCTGACCCACACCGCCGACGAGGTGCCGGACATGATCTGGCCCGCCGAGAACTCACCGGTCGGTTTCGCCATCGAATCCGTCCGGCTCGACGCGCCGCCCGCGGGGAGCCTGGAAAGGGTCCTCACCGACGCGGGGCTCGGCGCGGAGATCACCCTGACGGATCTGCGGTCGTCCGACCCGGTGGTGGCGTCGCTGGATCGCATCAGGTCGCAGGGGTCCGTCCTGGACGGGCCCGTACGGGAGACGTTCGACGCGGTCCTGTGCACCCCCACCGCGACCACGGACGAAACCACCACCTTCTGAGGTGAGCGCGAGGCGGGGACCCTGCGGCCGGCAGGGTCCCCGTCGGTGCGGCGCTGCTAGCCCCGTTTTCCGCACGTGGAGTTAAGTGAAGATCGTTGAGTTTGCCGTGGTGATCGTCGCGCGGTATGACCTGGGCTCGTGAGACAGCGT
>NZ_JBFAKB010000061.1:0-26805 GCF_040655495.1 Nonomuraea sp. NPDC050404 | reverse complement strand
GGCGGATGTCCCGCCGGGCGCCCGGCCGCGCGTCACACGCGCGGCTTCTCCCGCATCTCGAACGTCTCGATCACGTCGTCGATCCTGATGTCGTTGTAGCCGACACCGATACCGCACTCGAAGCCCTCGCGGACCTCGGTCGCGTCATCCTTGAAGCGACGCAGGGACGAGACGGTCAGGTTGTCCGCGATGACGACGCCGTCGCGGATCACCCTGGCCTTGCTGTTGCGGACGATCAGACCGGAGCGGACCAGCGAACCGGCGACGTTGCCGATCTTCGGCACCTTGAAGACCTCGCGGACTTCGGCGGTGCCCATCTGGACCTCTTCGTACTCGGGCTTGAGCATGCCCTTGAGCGCCGCTTCGATTTCCTCGATCGCCTGGTAGATGACCGAGTAGTAGCGGATGTCGACGCCCTCGCGCTCGGCCAGGTCGCGCGCCCGGGGCTCGGGGCGGACATTGAAGCCGATGATGACCGCGTTGTCGTCGGCGACGGCCAGGTTGACGTCGTACTCGGTGATCGCGCCGACCGCGCGGTGCAGGACACGGAGCCTGACCTCGTCGCCGACATCGATCTTGAGCAGGGCGTCTTCCAGGGCCTCCACCGAACCGGACACGTCACCCTTGATGATGAGCTTGAGCTCGTCGACGCGGCCCTTCTCGAGGTTGCTGAACAGCTCCTCGAGCGTGAGCCTGCGGCTCGACCTCGCCATCTCGGCGCTGCGCTTGCGCGCCGCGCGCTGCTGGGCGATCTGCCGGGCCATCCGGTCGTCGGTGACCACGATGAAGTTGTCACCGGCTCCCGGCACGGCCGTCAGACCCATCACCAGGACCGGACGCGACGGCGTGGCCTCCTCGACCAGCTCGCCGCTGTCGTCGAGCATCGCGCGGACGCGGCCGAAAGCCTCGCCACACACGATCGAGTCGCCGACGCGCAGCGTGCCGCGCTGGACCAGGACGGTCGCGACGGGGCCGCGGCCCTTGTCGAGGTGCGCCTCGATCGCGATGCCCTGGGCGTCCATCGTCGGGTTGGCCCGCAGGTCGAGCTCGGCGTCCGCGGTCAGCAGGATGGCCTCGAGGAGCTGGTCGATGCCCGTGCCGTTCTTCGCCGAGATGTCGACGAACAGCGTCGAGCCGCCGTACTCCTCCGCCACCAGGCCGTACTCGGTGAGCTGGGCGCGCACCTTGTTGGGGTCTGCGCCCTCCTTGTCGACCTTGTTGACCGCGACCACGACCGGGACCTCGGCCGCCTGGGCGTGGTTGAGAGCCTCGATCGTCTGCGGCTTCACACCGTCGTCGGCCGCGACCACCAGCACCGCGATGTCGGTGGACTTGGCGCCTCGGGCACGCATGGCGGTGAACGCCTCGTGACCCGGGGTGTCGATGAAGGTGACCTTGCGGTCCTGGCCCTCGTGCTCGGCGGAGACCTGGTAGGCACCGATGTGCTGGGTGATGCCACCGGCCTCGCGCGCCACCACGTTGGTCTTGCGGATGGCGTCGAGCAGCTTGGTCTTACCGTGGTCGACGTGACCCATGACGGTCACGACCGGCGGACGCGCGGCCAGGTCGGCCTCGTCGCCCTCGTCCTCGCCGAACTCGATGTCGAAGGCCTCGAGAAGCTCGCGGTCCTCCTCCTCCGGGCTGACGACCTGGATGTTGTAGTCCAGTTCCTGGCCGAGCAGCTGCAGCGTCTCCTCGTTGACCGACTGCGTCGCGGTCACCATCTCGCCGAGGTGCAGCATGATCTGCACGAGCGAGGCGGGGTTCGCGCCGATGCGGTCGGCGAAGTCGGACAGCGAGGCGCCGCGCGGCAGGCGGATCGTCGCGCCGTTGCCGCGAGCGACCTGCACGCCGCCGATCGCCGGCGCCGACATGTTGTCGAACTCCTGGCGCCTCTGACGCTTGGACTTGCGGCCACGCGCGGGACGGCCACCGGGACGCCCGAAGGCTCCCGCGGTGCCACCGCCACGGCCACGGCCGCCGCCACCGGGACGGCCGCCGAAGCCACCGCCGCCGCCGGGACCACCGGTGCCGGTGCGCTGACCGGTGCCGCCGCCACCCGGACGACCGGCGAAACCGCCGCCGCCACCCGGACGACCGCCGCCACCGCCGGGACGGCCACCGCCGCCACCACCGGGACGACCGCCACCGCCACCGCCGCCTGGACGGCCGCCACCGCCGCCGCCACCACCGGGACCGGAGGGACGGCCCTGCGGCATCATCATCGGGTTGGGACGCGGGCCGCCCGGACGGGGACCGCCCGCACCGCCACCGCCGCCGGGACCCGGACGCGGACCGCCGGAGGGCGGGCCGGGACGCGGGCCGCCCGAGGGCCTGTCGCCCCCGCCACGGCTCTGCGGCGGACGCGGCATCGCGCCGTCGCGCGGCGGACCGTCACGACGCTCACGCTGGCCGGGGCCGCCACCGCCCTCGCGGTTGCCGCCGGGACGCGGCGGACGGGACTGGCCCATGCCGCTGGCGTTGGACGAGAACGGGTTGTTGCCGGGACGCGGGCCACGGGGACCCGGCTTCGGGCCGGGACCGGGGCGGGGGCCGCCACGGTCGGAGCCGCCCGGACGCGGCGCCTGCGTGGCGCCGCCCTCGCGGTTGCCGCCGCCGCCCTGGGGGCCGGGACGGGGGCCGGGCTTGGGACCCGGACGGGCGCCGCCGGGACCGGGACGCGGCCCGGGCGCGGGGCGCGCGGGCGTACCGCTCTCGGGACGGGCGGGCGCGCCGGTCTCGGGGCGAGCGGGCGCGGCGCTCTCGAAACGTGCCTGCGGGGCACCGGAGGTCTCACCGCGAGCGGCCTCGGGCTGCTGCGGCTGCTGGTGCGGCATCGGCACCGGCGGGCGCGGCTGGCCGCCACCCGTGGCACCCTGACCGCCACTCGCGGGGCTCTGGCCACCACTCGCGGGAGCCTGGCCGCCGCCTGCGGGGCCGGGACGCGGACCGGGCCTGGGGCCCGGACGCGGCGGCCCGGGGACCGGCGCCTGACCGGCGCCATTACCGGCCTGGCTGTCCGCCGGCCGGGGCGCAGCCCTTGGCGGCTGCGGCTTGTTGGACGGCTGACCGCCGCCCCTGGAGGAGCCTCCCCTGGAGACTCCGAGCGCTTCGGTGAGCCTGCGGACCACCGGCGCTTCGATGGTCGAGGACGCCGAACGGACGAACTCTCCCATCTCTTGGAGCTTGGCCATGACGACCTTGCTCTCTACGCCGAACTCCTTAGCGAGCTCGTATACCCGGACCTTCGCCACTGCACTCCCTTACTCGGCCCGGGAGGCTGGCTATGCCGTCCGGACCGTCGCTACCTTGACGTCTTCATCGCCGCGTGCTCATCAGGCGCTCATAGCAATCTGACTCCGCCCATCAACTCGGCGTCCTACATGACATTTCTTGGTTCTCCCTCCAAGTGCGCCCGCACGGGCGTTACGTCAAGCGGTCCCGGCACGCGGAACGCGCGCGGAAACGCTCGGCGCCGCTCGGCAAGCTCCAGACATTTCACGGCCGGATGCAGTGACGCACCCCGGCCAGGAAGTTGTCCTCGCAGGTCAGGGACCACTTGGCCCTCAACCCTCACCAGGCGGAGCAGCTCGGACTTAGCCTCGCGAGCCCTGCAGCCCACACAGGTGCGCTGAGGGACCGCTTGGCCACCATATTCCAGCTTACCGTGTTGACGCATCTACGGAACCGGCGGCGTCCTCGGCTTGGGTGTCCGGCCGGATGTCGATCCGCCAGCCCGTGAGCCGCGCGGCCAGCCGGGCGTTCTGCCCCTCTTTCCCGATGGCGAGAGAGAGCTGGTAGTCGGGCACGGTGACCCGGGCGACGCGACCTTCGAGGTCGAGTACCTCAACATGCGAAACGCGCGCGGGAGACAGGGCATTCCCCACGAATTCGCCGGGATCCTCCGACCAGTCGATGATGTCGATCTTCTCGCCGTGCAACTCGGTCATCACGTTGCGCACGCGTGAGCCCATCGGCCCGATGCACGAGCCCTTGGCGTTGACGCCAGGCTTGCGTGACCTCACGGCGATCTTCGTACGGTGACCCGCCTCGCGCGCCACCGCCGCGATCTCCACGGTCCCGTCGGCGATCTCCGGCACCTCCAGCGCGAACAGCTTCTTGACCAGCCCGGGGTGCGTGCGCGACAGGGTGACGGAGGGGCCCTTGTGACCCTTCTTCACCTGCACCACGTAGGCGCGGATGCGCTCGCCGTGCACGTATTCCTCGCCGGGCACCTGCTCGGCGTGCGGCAGCACGGCCTCGATCTTGCCCAGGTCGACCAGCACCACGCGCGGGTCCTTGCCCTGCTGGATGACGCCGGAGACCAGCTCGCCCTCGCGGCTGGCGAACTCGCCAAAGTTGATCTCGTCCTCGGCGTCGCGCAACTGCTGCAGGATGACCTGCTTGGCGGTGGTCGCGGCGATCCTGCTGAAGTTGCTGGGAGTGTCGTCGAACTCCCTGACGACCTCGCCCTCCTCGTCGAGCTCGGCCGCCCAGATCGTGACGTGGCCGCTGGCGCGGTCGAGTTCGGCGCGTGCCTTGGAGGCCACGCCGTCGGTGCGGAAGTACGCGATCAGCAACGCGTCTTCGATCGCCTTGACGACCAGGTCGAAGGAGATGTCCTTCTCCCGCTCCAGGCTGCGCAGGACGCTCATGTCGATGTCCACGACGGCTCCCCCTTAGCCTTCGTCGCCGTCGACGTCGTCGATCCGGCGGAATTCCACCTGCACCCGTCCGCGGGTCAGGGTCTCGTAGTCCAGCCTGCGTGCCGCGCCCGCGACGTCGAGTTCGACGCCGCTGTCGTCGGCGCCCACGATGCGGCCCTCCAGCACGGTGCCGTCCGTCAGCTCCGCCTTCACCAGCCGCTTGGCCGCACGTCGCCAGTGGCGCGGCTCGACCAGCGGGCGATCCACGCCCGGTGAGGAGACCTCCAGCGTGTACGCGGCCTGACCCATGGCGTCGTCGCCGTCCAGCGCCGTGGAGACGGCCTGGCTGACGTCGGCCACGTCGTCGAGGCTCACGCCGCCGTCACGATCGACGATCACACGCAACAGCCGTCTCTTGCCGGCCTTGGTGACCGTGATGTCCTCCAGGTCGAGGCCCTCCGCGCTGACCACGGGCTCCAGGAGCTTCATCAGGTGGTCGCGGGGTGATGCGCTGCCCATATCGACCTCCCCTATTGTCATGTTCCAGCCGGGCGGACCTCGCCCGCGGCTCTCCGCCGTCTGACCGCTCAGCCAGCGACGACAGTTGACACCCTATCCGTATGAGGGCACGGAGAGAGCGCCACTCGTCACGGTCGAATGGCGGAGCGTCGCCGGACGGCGTTCCCGGGCGCTGGCCGTACGATGCTACCTAGGCCCTCACAAGGTCACTGACAACTGGAGGTTCGAGTCCGTGCGCGCGCGTCAGCTCTCCCGGCGAGCCTTGCTGGCGAGTGGGGCGGCCGCTCTGACCGCCTGCAGCGCCTCAGGCCCGGTCCAGCCGCCGTCCGCGCCCGCCTCCGACTCGCCGGAGACCGTCCTGCTGAAGGGTCTCATCGCGGAGAAGGAACGTACGATCGCGCTCTATTCGACCCTGATCTCGGGCAGCGGTGAGAAGGCGGCGGCCAGGCTCGTGCCGTTCAGGGACCGCCACCAGAGCCATCTGAACGAGTTGCGCAAACACGTGACTCTCACCCCACCGGCCTCCCCTGCCACTCCTGTGGCCTCGCCGTCTACCGCCAAGGTGTCGCTGGCGCGGTTGCGGCGGCTGGAGAGCAAGGCCGCGGCCGAGCGGCCCCGCCAGCTCGCCGCCGTCTCCCCCGGCCTCGCCCAGCTCATCGCCAGCATCGGCGCCTGCGAGGCCGCCCACGTCCTGGCCCTGCCGAGGTCGTTGTGAACGGCCGGGCGGCGGGCGACGCCGGGGACATCGAGAAGTTGCGCAAGGCGCTGGCCGCCGAGCACGCCGTGTTGTTCGCGTACGGGCTGCTGGGGGCGCGCACGTCGGGAGGGCTGCGCGCGAAGATGAGCGCCGCCTTCGACGCGCACCGCGCCAGGCGTGACAGGCTGCGCACGCACATCACGGCGCGGGGCGGCAAGCCCGCCGAGTCCGACCCCTCCTACGCCCTGCCGTTCTTCCCCTCCAACGCCACCCTGGCCGTCAACCTCGCGGTGCGCCTGGAGACCGGGGTGGTGGCCGCCTACCTGGAACTGGCCGCCGCGCGGGACCCCGAGTTGCGCGCCTACGCCGCGCTGGCCATGCAGGAGGCGGTCGGCCGCTCCTACTCCTTCCGCCCCGACCAGCCGGTGGCCTTCCCCGGCATGCCCGCCCCTGCGACTCCGCCCGCCTCGCCGTCCCCGGGTCAGATGAGCAACTAGCGGTACAGGACGGACAGGAGGTCGGGGCCGAGGCGTTCGACGGCCTCGGCGTCGAGCTGGTAGTAGACGACCGAGCCGCGCCGGTGCGTGTGCACGAGCTGGGCCTCCCTGAGCCTGCGCAGGTGCCTGGAGACCTGGGGCGCGCTCATGCCGAGCTGGGTGGCCAGCTCGGCGGTGGCGACGGGGTTGCGCAGGATCGCGTAGCACAGACGCAGCCGGGTGGGGTCCTGGAGGGCGGCGAGCCGGCGCCTGGCGGTCTCCAGCGTGGGCGTGCCCGCCCCGTCGGCGCTGTACTGGATGACGACCGGATAGCCGGGATAGTGCTTGATCACGAAGTGCGGGCGGCCGTGCACGGTCGGGACGAGCAGGCAGGGCCGGCCGTCGTGCACGCGGGTGGTGGCGTTGTAGAGCTTGTCGAAGACGATCCGCAGCCGCCCGCCCGGCGGGCTCGCCACGGCGGCGGTCGGGAAGTCGCCCAGGGTCATGGCGCCCTTCCTGCGCAGGTCGCGCTCGCGCAGTGCCCCGTCGCGGTCGAGGGTGCGGCGCAGCACGGGCCATTCGGCGTCGAAGACGGCCGCGGCGAAGGCGGCCAGGAAGTCGAGCAGTTCGGCGCGTACGCCCTCGGGATCGGCACGCAGCCGGGCGCCGATCTCCATGCGGCTGGAGGAGATCAGCCGCAGCCGGTGCAGCACCTCGTCGCTGAGGTGCGGCGCGAGTTCGGTCTCGTTCTTGCCGATCAGCGCCTGCACGGTCATGGCCACGAAGTCGCCGATGGGCAGCCCGGCCACCTCGTGCAGTTCCTCCTCCAGCGTACGGCGGGGCGATGCGGACAGCGGCAGCAGGTAGCGGGCGCGGAAGGCCCCGTAGAGCGGCGCCCAGACGGCGGCCGTGGCCAGCAGCGCGGTGTCCAGCTCCGCGTGCGCCCTGGCCACCCAGCCCGCGCTGGCGGGGTGGTGGCCGGGTTCGTCGAAGGCGTGCAGGCAGGCACATAGCTCGGCCATGGGCGACTGCCGTACGGCGATGGATTCGGTGCCGGGTGAGTCGAGCAGGAGCGTGACGGCCACCCTGCAGATTACCGCGTTGGCGTCAATCTCCTTGTGGACGTACTCGCGTTTGCGCAGGCTGTCGCCTCATGGCTGAGGCACTGCACGTGGTCAAGCACCCGACCGGCTTCTATTCGGCGGGCGCGACGACCATTTTCGCGTCGAGATATGACCAGAGGTTCTCGTACTGCCTGTACGTGCCGTCCGCCCACGACCCGGACGGCGACCCCCTCCCCCTGGCCGTCCTGCAGCACGGGACGGGGCGGCGCGGACCGCAGTATCGCGACAATTTCGCCGGCTGGGCGGAGGAGCACGGCTGCCTGGTGCTGGCCCCGCTCTTCCCCGCCGGCATCGGGGACGACCCCGAGGACCTGCACAACTTCAAGTTCCTGCGCTACGGCGACATCCGCTTCGACCTGGCCCTGCTGGCCATGGTCGAGGAGGTGGGCGAGCGGTTCAACGTACGGACGGAGCGGTTCCTGCTGCACGGGTTCTCCGGCGGCGGCCAGTTCGTGCACCGGTTCGCCTACCTGCACCCCGACCGGCTCACCGGATTGTCAATTGGTGCACCAGGGCGGATAACGTACATCGATCCGAGCAGTCCGTGGTGGATCGGGCTGAAGGGTTTCGAGGAGGAGTTCGGCCGCGCTCCGCGGGTGGAGGAGTTGCGGGACGTACCCGTGCAGATGGTCGTGGGCAGCGCCGACGTGGAGACCTGGGAGATCAACAACCAGGGCGGCTCCAACTGGATGGACGGCGCCGACGCCCACGGCACCACGCGGGTGGAGCGGCTCATGGCGCTGCGCGACAACTTCGAGGCGCACGGCATCAGCGTGCGGTTCGACGTCGTGGAGGGCGTGGGCCACGACCCGATGCGGGTGCTGGAACCGGTCAAGGACTTCTTCGCAGCGAATCTCACCCCCCGGGAGTCTCAATGAAGATCAAACTGTTGGCCGCCGCGGCGGTGGCCGTCTCGCTCACCGGTTGTGCCGTGGGCGAGAGCACCGACGCGGGCGGCGACTACCCGAGCAAGGCCCTGTCGATCATGGCGCCGGGCAGCCCCGGCGGCGGCTGGGACACCCGCGCGCGGGGCCTGTCCAGCGCGTTGTCGGAGTGCAAGGTGGCCGACGTGGACGCCACGGTCACGAACGTGCCGGGCGCGGGCGGGACGATCGGGCTGGCGCAGTTCGCCAAGAAGCAGGGCGACCCCTACCAGCTCATGGTGATGGACAGCGTGACCATGCTGGGCGGCATCGTGAACAACAAGTCGCCGGTCGACCTGTCCTCGCTGACGCCCGTGGCCGGGCTGAGCCGGGGTCCGAGCGCGATCGTGGTGGCCAAGAAGTCGCCGTACAAGGACCTGAAGGCGCTGCTGGACGACATGGAGGCCAAGCCGCACAGCGTGAAGTGGACGGGCGGCTCGCTCGGCGCGCCCGGTCACATGACGGTGGCGGGGCTGGCCAAGGCCAGGGGCGTCGCGGCCAAGGAGGTCAACTTCGTGCCCACGGCGGGCGGCGGCGAGTCCCTGAACCTGCTGCTCAGCGGTGCCGCCACGGTCGGCCTCGACACCGTGGCCGAGCTCCGGCCGCAGATCGAGGCGGGCGAGTTGCGGCCGCTGGCGGTGGACTCGGAGGAGCGTACCCCCGGCATCGACGCGCCCACCATGAAGGAGCTGGGCCTGGGCGGCGAGGCGGTCTCCACCCTGGCCGGCGTGCTGGCCCCGGCGGGCCTGTCCAAGGAGCAGCAGCAGGACGTGATCGGGCTGCTGGACAAGGTGCGCCAGTCCTCGTGCTGGAAGAAGGTGCTGGAGCGCAACAGCTGGACCGAGGACTGGAAGCCGGGCGACGAGTTCGGCAAGGTGCTGGCCGAGCAGCGCACGCAGGTCACCACCATCCTGGGCGAGCTGGGGATCGGCAAGTGACGCAGCGGATCGTCTCGCTCGGCTTCCTGGCCACGGCCGTGGTCGTGCTGGCGCAGGCGTTCGCGATCCCGCAGGGCAGCGGTTACCAGGCGGTGGCACCGCGCGGGTTCCCGCTGCTGGTGGGCGTCGGGCTGGCCGTGGTGGCGGTGATCGGGGTCGTGCAGGCGTTCCGTGCGCCCGTGGTGAAGGCCGCGGACGGGGACGAGGAGGAGACGACGCACTGGCCGTCGGTGCTGATGTTGCTCGCGGCGCTGGCGGTGTACGCGCTGCTGCTCTCCCCCATCGGCTACTGGCAGGCCACGACCCTGTTCTTCGTGGCCGTGGCCAGGGTGCTGGGCAGCCGGCGACTGGTGCGCGACCTGCTCGTCGGCCTGGTGCTGGCGCTGGCCACGTACTTCCTGTTCGACCGGCTGCTCGGCATCACACTGCCGCCGGGCCTGATCAGATTGGCGTTCTGAGATGGACGTGCTGGGCAACCTGCTGGACGGGTTCGGCCACGCGCTGAGCCTGTCCAACCTGCTGCTGGGCATGCTCGGTGTCACCGTCGGCACGCTGGTCGGCGTGCTGCCGGGGCTCGGTCCTGCCACCACGATCGCGCTGCTGCTGCCGCTGACGTTCGTGTTCGACCCGGTCGGGGCGTTCGTGATGTTCGCCGGGATCTACTACGGCGGCATGTACGGCGGCTCGACGACCGCGATCCTGCTCAACATCCCCGGCGAGACCGCCTCGATCCCGACGACGCTGGAGGGCTATCCGATGGCCCGCCGGGGCCGGGCGGGGGCGGCGCTGGCGACGGCGGCCATCGGCTCGTTCGTGGCCGGCACGATCTCCACGGTGGCCATCACGT
This sequence comes from Nonomuraea sp. NPDC050404, assembly GCF_040655495.1. NCBI lineage: Bacteria > Bacillati > Actinomycetota > Actinomycetes > Streptosporangiales > Streptosporangiaceae > Nonomuraea > Nonomuraea sp. NPDC050404. The sequence continues at coordinate 16,635 of NZ_JBFAKB010000061.1, read as the reverse complement.
TCCTGGCCCCCGGCATGTCGAACATCGCCAAGCTGATTCAGCCCGCCGAGTACTTCTCGATCATGGTGCTCGCGTTCGTGACGGTGACCTCGCTGATGGGCGACTCGATCGTACGGGGGCTGTCCAGCCTGTTCCTCGGCCTGACGATCGGGATGGTCGGCATCGACCAGATGACCGGCCAGCCGCGCTTCACCTTCGGCGTGCCCGAACTGTACGAGGGGCTGTCGGTGGTGGCGGTCGCGGTCGGGTTGTTCGCGGTGGCGGAGGCGATCTCCACGGCGGCCTCCAAGAACCGGGCGCCCACTCCCGCGCCCACTCTTGAGGGCAAGATCGGGATGACGCGGGAGGACTTCCGGCGGTCGTGGAAGCCGTGGTTGCGCGGCACCCTGTTCGGGCTGCCGATCGGGTCGCTGCCCGCGGGCGGGGCCGAGTTGCCGACGTTCCTCAGCTACAACGTGGAGAAGCGGCTCTCGAAGCACAAGGAGGAGTTCGGGAAGGGGGCCATCGAGGGCGTGGCGGGGCCGGAGGCGGCCAACAACGCGGCGTTCTCCGGAGTGCTGGTGCCGCTGCTGACCCTGGGCATCCCCACGTCGGCTACGGCGAGCATGTTGCTGATCGCGTTCCAGATCTACAACGTGCAGCCGGGGCCGCAGCTGTTCGACCAGCAGCCGGTGCTGGTGTGGACGCTGATCGCCAGCCTCTACATCGGCAACGTGATGCTGCTGGTGCTGAACCTGCCGCTGATCCGGGTGTGGGTGAAGCTGCTGAGCGTGCCCGCCGCGCTGCTGACCGCGGCGATCCTGACGTTCGCCACGCTCGGCGTCTACTCGATCTCGCAGAGCGTGTTCGAGGTGCTCATCGCCTACGGGTTCGGGCTGCTGGGGTGGGTGCTGCACCGGGCACGGTATCCCGTCGCGCCGTTGATCCTGGGCGCGGTGCTGGGGCCGTTGATGGAGGTGCAGTTCCGGCGGGCGCTGGCCTTCAGCGAAGGTGACCCGTCGGTGTTCGTGACGCGGCCGGTCTCCCTGGCCATCCTGGTCATCGCGGCGGCGTGCCTGGTGGGGCCGGTGGTCGTGCGCAGGCGTACGAAGACGGCATTGCCCGTCGCATGAACCTGTGTGGAGCCCTCCCCCGCTCGGGAGGGCTCCACAGGCGTGCTCAGGCGTTGACGGCGGCCATGACGCGGTCGGCGGCCTCGGTCAGCGGGATCTCCGACTTCTCGCCGGAGACCCGGTCGCGCAGCTCCACCACGCCCTGCGACAGCCCGCGCCCGACCACCACGATCGTCGGCAGGCCGAGCAGCTCGGCGTCCTTGAACTTCACCCCGGGCGAGACCTGCGCCCGGTCGTCCACCAGGACCCGCAGCCCGCGTGACTCCAGCTCCGCCCCGAGCTGCAGGGCGGCCTCCACCTGGTTCTCCTTGCCGGTGCCGACGATGTGCACGTCGGCGGGCGCGACCTCGCGCGGCCACACCAGCCCGAGCGAGTCGTGCGCCTGCTCGGCGATGACCGCCACCGCGCGGGAGACGCCGATGCCGTAGGAGCCCATGGTGATGCGGATGGGCTTGCCGTCGGGGCCGAGCGCGTCGAGGCCGGCGGCGTCGGCGTACTTGCGGCCGAGCTGGAAGATGTGGCCGATCTCGATGCCCCGGTCGATGGACAGCCCGGTGCCACAGCGGGGGCAGGCGTCGCCGGCGCGCACCTCGGCGGCCTCGATCGTGCCGTCGGGGGTGAAGTCGCGGCCCGCGACCACGTTGGCGGCGTGCTTGCCGGGCTCGTTGGCGCCGGTCACCCAGGAGGTGCCGGTGACGACGCGGGGGTCCACGAGGTAGCGGATGCCGAGCTCGCGCAGGACCTGCGGGCCGATGTAGCCGCGTACGAGGCCGGGGTGTTTGGCGAAGTCGGCGGCCTCGAAGATGGCGGGCTCGCCCGGCTCCAGCGACGCCTCCAGGCGCTTGAAGTCGACCTCACGGTCGCCGGGCACGCCGATGACCAGCGTCTCGACCTTGTCCGAGCCGGGCGTGGTGACCTTGACGACGACGTTCTTGAGCGTGTCGGCGGCGGTGACGGACAGGCCGTGGTGCTCGTTGACGTACGACACCAGCGTCTCGATGGTCGGGGTGTCGGGGGTGTCCATGACGCGCAGCGCGGGGGCGTCGTCGATGGAGCGGACGGGCGGCGCGGGCGTCACGACGGCCTCGGCGTTGGCCGCGTAGCCGCACCCGTGGCAGGCCACGAACGTGTCCTCGCCGGTGGGCGTGGGCGCCAGGAACTCCTCCGACGCCGACCCGCCCATCGCGCCCGACGTCGCGAAGACGATCTTGTACTTGATGCCGAGCCGGTCGAACGTCTTGATGTAGGCCTCGCGGTGCTGCTCGTAAGAGCGCTTGAGGCCGTCGTCGTCGAGGTCGAAGGAGTAGGAGTCCTTCATCAGGAACTCGCGGCCGCGCAGGATGCCCGCCCTGGGCCTGGCCTCGTCGCGGTACTTGGTCTGGATTTGGTAGAGGGTGACCGGATAGTCCTTGTAGGAGGAGTATTCGCCCTTGACCATCTCGGCGAAGAGCTCCTCGTGTGTGGGGCCGAGGACGTAGTCGGCGCCCTTGCGGTCCTGGAGCCGGAACAGCGTGTCGCCGTACTCGGTCCAGCGGCCGGTGGCCTCGTAGTACTCGCGGGGCAGCAGGGCGGGGAAGAGCACTTCCTGGCCGCCCATGCGGTTCATCTCCTCGCGGACGACCTTGGCGACGTTCTCCATGACCATCTTGCCGAGGGGGAGCCAGGAGTAGATGCCGGGCGCCACGCGGCGGACGTAGCCGGCGCGGACGAGGAGCTTGTGGCTCGGCACTTCCGCGTCTGCCGGGTCGTCCCGCAGGGTGCGAAGAAACAACGACGACATGCGCAGCAACACGGCTACTCCTTGCTCGAACCTGGATCTGAAGACCTACAGGCTATCGAGTCGTGGGAGCGCGGCGCGCGGACTTTATCACGGGGAGATCAGTGGGGGCGGCCAACGGGATACGGCCGGCCAAGTCGGGCGACCGGGCGGTTCAGACGGCCAGTGGGATCCAGCCGGCCACGAACGCGCCCAGGACCACCGTGAACAGGCCCGCGAACACCGCCGACAGCGCCAGCGCGCGCACCCGTCCGCGCGTGTTCCTGCGCAGCAGGAGCACCAGCGCCACGGACGCCAGCCCGACCCCCACCGCCGGCCCTGGCCAGAACGCGTGCTCGCTGTCGATGAAGCCGGGCGTCGAACGGTCCACCACGTCGGCGATCAGCGCCGCGCCGATCGCGCCCGCCGCCAGGTCGCCCCAGCCGTCCCGCCTGCGCGTGACGTAGGCGAGCAGGCCCAGGCCGACGAGCAGGACGAGCGTCCAGTTGAGGCCGGCGGCGCTGCCGCCGATGATGTCGAGCGCGTCGTGACCGCGCAGCGCGCCCGCGCCCATGGCGGCCACCAGGGTCGAGACCGCCGCCAGGAACGTGGTCAGCAACGCCCACGAGAACCCGGACGCGCTCGCGCCGACGGCCAGCGACAGGGCGAGATAGGCGTAGGGGTCGTAGATCTGGCCGATCCATCCGGGACCGTCTCCGGAAATGAGCATGCCCAGCAGACCGACGGCGAGTCCCCCAAGGAAAGCCGCCAGCAAATGGCGTTCGATGGCACGCTGACGACGGTCGTACTCGGCGAAGTCGGCGTAGTCGATGGTGGTGTTGTTCATGTTCATTCCCCTGGTCAACCCCTCCCCCGGATTCGGCGGGGGATGACCACATCCAGATTATGTGACCATACAGAAAAGGCAAATTTCGGTCATCCGCTTACCAAAACAAGCAATCGCTTGGTTAATATCGGTGAATGACACTCGCCGACGAACTCCGCGCCGTCGTCCGCGACTACCTCGCCGCCCGTCCCGGCGCGCCGTGGCGGGCGTTCGCCCGGGACGTGGGGATCGCCGGGCTGCTGGTGCCCGAGGAACACGGCGGCGCGGGTTGCGGCCCGGCCGAAATGGCGGCGGTGGCGGAGGAGCTGGGACGGGCGCTGTCACCCCACCCGTTCCTGCAGTCGGCCGTCATGGCCGTCATGGCGGCGCGCGAGGCGGGAGACGCCGGTCTGCCCGCGGCGCTGGCAGAAGGGGCGGTGACCGCGACCGTGGTGTTGCCGGGCGACGGTGAACTGCGGCTCGACGGGGAACTGCTCACGGGCGTGGTGCCGTACGCGCTGGACGGGGAACTGGTGCTCGCCTACGTCGGCGGGGTGCTGGTGCAGGCCGTGCCGGCGCGGCGGGAGCGGTACGCGACGATGGACGAGAGCCGGCCGCTGCAACGGCTGACCTTCCACGACACCCCGGCACGGCGGCTGGGCGACGGCTCGTCGTGGGCCCGCGTACGCGACCTCGGGATCGCCGCGCTGGCCGCCGAGCAGGTGGGCGGGGCGCAGCGGTGCCTGGAGATGGCGGTCGAGCACGCCGGGCGGCGCCATCAGTTCGGGCGGCCGATCGGGTCGTTCCAGGCGATCAAGCACAAGCTGGCCGACCTGTTCCTGCTGGTGGAGTCGGCCAGGTCGGCGGCGGGGGCGGCGGCGGAGGACGAGGTGTCGGCCGCGGTGGCGGGGTCGTACTGCACGGAGGCGTATCTGGCGGCGGCGGGCGAGAACATCCAGATCCACGGCGGGATCGGGATCACCTGGGAGCATCCCGCGCATCGTTACTTCAAGCGGGCCACCTCGGACGCTCAGCTTTTCGGCCCGCCGCAATCCCACCGTGCCCGGCTCGCCGCCCACGTCTTCGGAACGGGCTAACCGCCGAGCAGTTCCTCCCAGGGGTGGCGGGTGTTGGTGCGGCGGGTGGTGTCGAGGGCCTCGGCCAGCCGCCAGAAGCCGGGAAGCACCCGCACGCTGGCCCGTCCCACCGGGTCGATCGCGCGCAGTTCGAACCGCACGCCCATCACGTCGAGCACCGCGGAGCCGTCGCTGCCGGGGCCGGCCTGGGTGACGAGGGCGCCGTCGTAGTCGGGGTCGCGGACCTGCTCGGCCAGCAGAGTGGCCACCTCCGACGCGTACGGGCCGTCGCGCCACTCGATGTGCCAGCTGTGGTCGGCGCCGCGCCACCACGTCAGGTCGCGGCACGACTCGATGAAGTCGGCCTCGCTCGCCAGCGCGGCCATCACCCTGCCGAACGCTTCGTACCTGCGGGCGCTGGTGAGCGAGACGTCGTCGCCTTGGTCGGGGAACGCACCGCTCTTCGGCCGCCGCAACGCGTGCTTTCGCTTCACGAGCAACCACTCTGATCGCCGCCGCGCCCTTCCCGCAAGTCTTTGCCGCTGATACGCTCTACCAAGCGAGCGCTTGGTTTCCTACTTCGCCGGAGGCGCGATGACGTCGTCCCTACGGGTCAGCCTGGGATATGAGCTTGAGGTCCGCGGGCGCACCCGCGAGGTCGAGCAGCAGGCGTTCCAGAACGTGATCGACCAGGTCGTGCTGGGCGATCGGCTGGGCTGCGAGGCCGCCTGGTTCGTGGAACACCACTTCACCAGGGGCTTCTCCCACTGCTCCGCCCCCGACCTGATCCTGGCCGCCATCTCGCAGCGCACCGAGCGCATCCGTCTGGGACTCGGCGTGGTGCTGCTGCCCTTCCAGTCCCCGATCCGCACGGCCGAGCGCGTCGCCACGCTGGACGTGCTCAGCGGCGGGCGCGTGGAGTTCGGCACGGGGCGGGGCGCCTCGCCGCTGGAGTACCAGGCGTTCCAGCGGCCCTTCGAGAAGTCGCGGCAGATCTGGGAGGACTCGCTGGAGGCGACGCTGGCCATCTGGCAGGCCGACGGCGAGCCGGTGAGCCGCTCGAACGAGTTCTTCGAGATCCCGGACGTGGCCGTCTACCCCCGCCCCGCCCAGCGGCCCCACCCGCCGGTCTGGGTGGCCTCCACCTCGCTGGACGGCTACCTGGCCGCCGCGAGGCACGGCTACAACCTGCTCGGCATGACCATGCTCAAAGGCATCGACGACGTGGCCGCCGACATCGCGAAATATCGGGAATGTCTGGCGGAGCACGGCTTCGACCCGGCCGAGCGGCGCGTCGCGCTCATGATCCCCTGGTACGTGGCCCCCACCCGCGACGAGGCGACCGCGATCGCCGCCGACCCCGTCCTGTGGTACATCCGGCGCCAGGTCAACCTGGTCACCCCGCCCGACTACTACGACGCCCGCCACGCCACCCACCGCGTGCTCGGGCAACTCGCGGCCGGGCTGCCGCCGGAGGAGTCCATGGCCACGCTTCGCGAGCACCTGATGGTGGTGGTGGACGACGTGGAGGGCTCCCGCAAGGCGCTGGCCAGGATCGCCGAGGCCGGGGCGACCGACCTGATCATCCAGGCGCAGGTGGGCGGGCTGGCGCACGAGCAGGTGTGCGACTCGATGACGTTGTTCATGACCGAGGTGGCGTTCAAGACGGAGGTGGCGTCCAGGAGCGAGGGGGCATCGAGGACCGAAGGGGCGTTCATGGACGAGGTGGCGGGCGGCGCGGACCAGAGCCCGAGGCCCGCGCGCGAGGTGACGCGGTGACGGCCGCGACGGACCGTGCGCTGCGCTGGCTGACCCGGGACGACCTCGGGGCAGGGGCCGGGTCCGCCGCCGGGTTGCTGCTCGTCTCCCCCGACGCCGCCAGCGTCTACCCGCTGTCCCAGGACGACCGTGCGGCCGCCGCCGGGCTGACCCGGGCGGCGCTGCGCGAGGCCGGAGTCGGTGAGCGGGACCGCGTCGTGGTGGCCCTGGCGGAACCGGCCGGGGCGCTGTGGGCCGCCGCGTCGGCGGACGTGGCCGGGGCCGCCGCCTGTGTGGGACCGCGCGGCCGGATGCGCCTGCACCACGCGCTGTCCACGCTGAAGGCCACCACGCTGGTCGCCACCCCGACGGGCGCGATGGACTTCCTGTCCCGCCTGCATCTGGAGTTCCTGCTGGACCCGCTGGACCTGGGGCTCAGGAACATCGTGCTGACCGGCGAGATCGCGTCCAAGAACACGCTCGGGCACCTGGCCGCCGAGTTCGGCGCCCGGGTGACGGAGGTGCTGGCCAGCCCGTTCAGCGGCGGCGCGCTGGCGTGGCGGGCGGCGGAGGAGTCCCCGCTCTTGCCGCTCGCGGACGGCGTGCTGGGGCTGGCGGCGCTGACCGAGGACAGGACGGCCGCTTCCGGCGACGGGCTCGCCGAGTTCGTCGTCATGCCGCACGCGCACTCGACGCTCGGCGACGCCGTGTTGCGTACCGGGCTGGTGTCCGGGGTCTCCGGTGCGGGATTCGCCGCGCCCGCGCACACGGTGGGCGAGCACGTGCTGGTCAGGGGCGTGTGGCTGGCGTTGCCGCGGGTGGACAAGGCGCTGGCCAGGATCGACGGCGTGACGGGCTGGGAACTGGCGATCAGCCGCCAGGGGACGCTGGACACGGCCGTGCTGACGGTGACGTTCGGCAGGCCGAGCCTGGTGGGCAACCCCATGTGGAAGGGGCGGATCGAGCAGGCCGTACGGGCGCTGACGCCCGTGTCGGTACGGGTCGAGGTCGCGCAGCAGGTCAGCGAGAGCGCCACCCCCGGCACCGTGAACGACCTGCGCGGCCACCACCTCGGAAGGGACAGAGCACTCATCGCCTAAGGGGCTGCCGATGGGATCGATGCCGGACTGGGGAACGCTTCCCCGCATGCTGCGTGACCAGGCCGAACGCCATCCCGACACCGTCGTGGTCGCCGATCCCGCCGGCCCGCGCCTGACGCTGGCCGGGCTGCGCGCCGAGGCGGCCGGGATCGCCCGCGGGCTCATCGCCCTCGGCGTGGCTCCCGGTGACCGGGTGGCGTTGTGGGGGGTGAACTCGCCGTACTGGGTGGCGCACGCGTTCGGGATCTGGGACGCGGGGGCGGTGCTCGTGCCGCTGTCGTCGCGGTTCAAGGGCATCGAGGCCGCGCAGCTCATCGCGAAGACCGGCGCGAAGGTGCTCATCACCGGCGCGGGAGCGACGGAGACGCCGCTGGCGTCCCTGTTACCCGAGCGGGCCGGCCCGCGACACATCATCACGCCGGAGGGCCCCGGGGCGGCGGCGCTCGGCGCGCGGCCGCCCGGGCTGGCGGCGCTCGTCACGCCGGAGGGTCCCGGGCCGGCGGCGCTCGGGGCGCGGACGTCCGAGCGGGAGGTCGAAGAGCGGGCGCTCGCCGTCCGGCCCGATGACCTGTGCGAGATCATGTCCACCTCGGGCACCACCGGCGCGCCCAAGGGCGTCATGCTCGACCACTCCCAGGTGCTGCGCGGCTACTGGGACTGGTCGGAGATCGTCACGCTGGACGAGCACGACCGCTATCCGGTGATCGCGCCGTTCAGCCACGGGTTCGGGCTGAACGCCGGGCTCGTCGCGTGCGTGTTGCGCCGGGCGGTGATGTTGCCGATCCCGCTCTTCACGCCAGACGCCATGATGGCGCTCATCTCCGCCGAGCGCGCCACGGTGCTGGCCGGGCCGCCCACGCTGTTCCACCGGCTGCTGGAGGAGCTGGAGCGGGCCCCCTGGGACGTGTCGTCGTTGCGGGTGGCCATCTGCGGGGCCGCCGCCGTACCGGCCGCGCTGATCACGCGGCTGGTCGAGCGGGTCGGCCTGGAACGCATGATCAACGCGTACGGGCTGATGGAGGGCACGGTCGTCTCCATGACCAGGGCCGGCGACCCCATCGAGGTGATCGCCGCCACCACCGGCAGGCCGGTGCCCGGCATCGAGGTCAAGGTCGTGGACGACGACGGAAAGGAGGTCGCGCCCGGCGAGCGCGGCGAGATCATGCAGCGCGGCTACGGCGTGATGCGCGGCTACTGGGAGGAGCCGGACAGGACGGCGGAGGTGATCGACGCGGACGGCTGGCTGCGCACCGGCGACGTCGGCGTGCTGGACGAGGCGGGCAACCTGGCCATCGTGGACCGCAAGAAGGACCTGTACATCGTGCACGGGTTCAACGTCTCGCCCGCCGAGGTCGAGTCGCTCCTGCTGCGGGAGGGCTCGCTGGCGCAGGTCGCGGTCGTGGGCGTGCCGGATCCCGCATCGGGCGAGGCGGGGGTGGCGTACGCGGTGCCGAGGCCCGGTCTGAGACCCGACCCCGAGGCCCTGATCGCGTGGGCGCGCGGGAACATGTCCAACTACAAGGTGCCCAAGCGGATCGTCGTGCTGGACGCCCTGCCGACCAACGCCAACGGCAAGGTGGACAAGCTCGCGTTGCGCCGCCGTTAGCGCACACCGGGTAGCGTGGCAGTACGCCCCTTTGCCCGGGAGCTGCCATGTTGCGCATGCTGACCGGTGAGGCCGCACGAAGGTTCGGGGGGCGCGCGGCCGTGGTCGCCGGCTCCGTCCGGCTGTCCTTCGCCGACCTCGACCTGCTCTCCGACCAGGTGGCCGCCGGGCTGGCCCATCGCGGCACGCGCATCGGCGACCTCGTGGTGCTGGCACTGCCCGACGGGCCCGAGTTCGTGATCTGTTACGTGGCCGCCGCCAAGATCGGCGCGGTGACGGCGGGCATCGGGACCCGGCGGCCGGAACTGCTGGCCGGGCTGGATCCCGCCCTGGTCATCACGGCTCCGGGCGTGCTGCCACGGACGGCGGGGCTGGACGTGGTGCGGCTGCCCCTCGCCCGTGGCGGGCGCGGGCCCGGCGGCTACGACCCCGTCCCGCTGACCGGGCTGCGCAGGGCCGAGCCGCCACCGCCGCCGTTCCCGCCTGACCCGTCGCGGCCCGTCGTGGTCACGTTCACCGCCGGCCGTACGGGACCGCCCAAGGGGGTGTTGTTCGGCGACCGCCAGTTGGAGGCGATCCGCGCCCACGGGGCGGGCCTCAGGTGGGGTACGGGGGACGCCAGGCTGGTGCCGCACCCGCTGGGACGGCTGGGGTTCGCCACCCGGCTGCCGGTGTTCCTGCAGACCGGGCGGACCTGCCACGTCGTGCCCGAGTGGAGCCCGGAGGCCGCACTGCAAGTGATCCGCGAGCACGGGATCGGGGTGCTGCAGGGCAGCCCGGACCAGCTCTCGCGCATCCTGGACGCCGATGAGGACCTGCCCGGCCTGACGCTCATCCTGTCCAGCGGCGCCCCCGCCGCGCCGGAGCTGATCCGGGCGTTGCGCGCCAGGTACGGCGTGCCGGTCTGCAACCGCTACATCTGCACGGAGGCCGGGCTGGGCCTCGGCACACGGCCGGACGACCCGCCCGAGGACGCCGAGATCAGTGTGGGCAGGCCGCGCGGCGGCGTGACCGTCTCGATCAGGGACGCGGCCGGCCGCGCGCCGGCTCCCGAGGAGCCCGGCGAGGTGTTTCTCCGCTCGGACGCGGTGATGAGCGGCTACGTTGGCAATAGCCCCGATCACGCGGCATTCGCCAGGGACGGGTTCGTCCGGACCGGCGACCGGGGATATATCGATCACACTGGCCGGCTGCATCTGGTGGGACGCGCCTTCGTGTAACACCGTCGCCGGCAAAGGGAGGCAGCGTGGCGTTGCACGTGGCGGTCATCGGGTCGGGCCCTGCCGGGATCTATACGGCCGAGGCGCTGGTCAAGCAGTCGGCCGAGCCGGTCGAAGTGGATGTCCTCGAACGCCTGCCGACCCCGTACGGGCTGGTCAGATACGGGGTGGCGCCCGACCACACCTCGATCAAGTCCATCGCCAACTACCTGCGCAAGGTGCTGGAGCTGCCCCAGGTGCGCTTCCTCGGCGGCGTCACGCTCGGCTCGCACCTGTCGGTGGCGGACCTGCTGGGCGTCTACGACGCGGTGGTCTACTGCACGGGCGCGATGGTCGACAGGAGGCTCGGCATCCCCGGCGAGGACCTGCCGGGCAGCGTGGCGGCGACCGACTTCGTCAACTGGTACTGCGGGCATCCCGACGTCGATCCGGACCGGTTCACGCTCGACAGCCCTGAAGTCGCGGTGATCGGGGTCGGCAACGTGGCGGTGGACGTCGTACGCGTCCTGGCCAAGACCGCCGAGGAGCTGCGGGCCACGGACGTGCCGCACGAGGTGCTCCAGCGGCTGGGCGACAGCCAGGTCAAGGCCATCCACATGGTGGGGCGGCGCGGCCCCGAGCACGCCAAGTTCACCCTCAAGGAGCTGCGCGAGCTGGGTGAGCTGGCCAACGCCGACGTGTGCGTGCGCCCCGAGGAGGCCATCGTCCTGGGCGGCGACTTCCCGCGTCAGATCCAGGGCAACATCAAGGTGCTGCAGGGCTGGGCCGACCGCGAGCCCGTCGGCCGGCCGCGCCGCCTCGACGTGCGGTTCTGGTTGCGGCCGGTGGAGATCCTCGGCGACGAGCGGGTCGAGGGGCTCAGGCTGGAGCGCACCCGCCTGTCGGAGGAGGGGCGCGTGGTCGGGACGGGCGAGTTCGAGACGCTGCCGGTCGGCATGGTGCTGCGCTCGGTCGGATACCAGAGCGTGCCGCTGCCCGGGGTGCCGTTCTCCGAGCGGTCCATGACCGTGCCGAACGAGGCCGGGCGGGTACGCGATCGCGAGTACGTCGCGGGCTGGCTCAAACGCGGCCCGACCGGGGTGATCGGCACCAACAAGTCCGACGCGGCGGAGACCGTCCGCACGCTGCTGTCCGACCTCGAAGGCGGGGAGCGGGTGGTCTCGGGAGGGATCGACGCGCTGCTGTCCGCGCGTGGGGTGCGGCCGGTGACGTACGAGGACTGGCTGGCCATCGAGACCGCCGAGGCCGAGCTCGCCCAGTCGCTGGGCCGGGGCGAACGGGTCAAGCTCGTGGGCTTGGAGGCCATGCTCCGTGCCTACCGTCCCTGAGGGGTTCGCGGCGGCGTACCGGCTGCAGCAGGCCCGCTACCCCGCCACCGAACCCGCCTGGCAGCCCGTCCACACCGTCTACGTCCCCGCCGACCACTTCTCCGCCCGCACGGTCGCCGAGTGGGGCGATGAGGCCCTGTCGTTGCTCAAGTCACACCTGAACGGCCCCGACGACCTGGCCGACGTGTTCGGTACGCCTTCCCCGCTCGCCACCACCGTGCACGAGATGTTGCTGCGCAAGCTGTCCACCGAGCCCATCGAGGACCTGCGCATCGACTTCGAGGACGGGTACGGCGTGCGCCCGGACCCCGTCGAGGACGGACACGTGGCGCGGGCCGCCGACGCGGTCGCCGAGCTGCACGCGACCGGGACGCTGCCACGACGGTGGGGCCCACGGGTGAAGTCGTTCGCCGACGGCGACCCGGAGCGGTCGGTGCGCACGCTGCACGGGTTCGTCACCGGGGTACTCGCGCGGACCGGCGAGCTGCCCACCGGCTTCACGGTGACCTTCCCCAAGGTGCTGATGGCGGACTATCTCGGGCAGTGGGCCGAGGTGCTGGAGCGCCTGGAGGCGGAGATCGGGGCGCCGCTGCGGTTCGAGATGCAGGTGGAGGCACCCCAGACGCTGCCGTTCCTGCGCGCCGACCTGAACGAGTCACTCGGCGGGCGGCTGGCGGCGGCGCATTTCGGCGTCTTCGACTACACGGCCGCGATCGGGCTGCCGCCGCACGAGCAGCGGCTGGACCATCCGGCCTGCGACCACGCGCGGCACGTGATGCAGACGGCGTTCGCGGGGACGGGAGTCGAGCTGTCCGACGGGTCGCTGGCCGCCTCACCCGCCTCCGGCCGGGCGCGGGACGTGCACGCGTTGTGGCGGCGGCACGCCGAGCTGGTCCGTCACTCGCTGCGGCACGGCTTCCACCAGGGCTGGGACATGCACCCGTCGCACCTGGTGAGCCGCTTCGCCACCGTTTACGCCTTCCACCTGGCGACCTACGACGCCTATCGGGAACGCGTACGGGCCTGGGAGGAGCGCCGCTCGGCCGGGGGCGGCGTCATGGACGAGCCCGCCACCATCCGCACGCTGACCACCGCCCTCCGCCGCGCCGACCAGGCACTTCCCTAGCCGCGCTCGGCACCGGCTCTTCAGTCGCGCTCGGCGCCGGCCGCCGCCCTGGCACTGCCCTGACGGTGGTCAGTCGCGCTCGACCAGGGCCCGCCACTGGCGTACCAGACGCCATTCGACCGGATCCGACCAGCTCGCCCGTACTGCGGAGCCCACGTGGAAGGCGCGAATGCCATAGTCCAGCAGCACCGGCACGTGCGCCGGCCGCAACCCACCACCGGCCAGCACGATCGACCCGTCACCGTTGTCGGCGCGCGCCTTGAGCACCGGCAGGCCGTCGTGCACCCCGGTGGGCGCGCCCGAGGTGAGCACGGTGGCCAGGTTGGGCAGCAGCCGCACGGCCCGCCAGGCCGCCTGAACATCGGCGGCGTGATCGACGGCGCGGTGGAACGTCCACGGCAGCGGGGAGACGGCGTGGATGAGCGCCTCCGTGGCCGTCAGATCGACCGCCCCCGCGCCGTCCAGGAACCCGAACACGAACCCCGCCGCGCCGGCCTGTTTGAGCTCCTTGGCGTCGCGGCTGAGCCGGTCGAGCACGTCGGTGTCGGCGGTGAAGTTCGCATCGCAGCGGAGCATCACCATCTGCGGCAGGGGGCACTCGGCGGCGATCGCGGCAACCGTCTCCGGAGAGGGGGTGAGCCCGTCGGCCGCCATGTCGGCGACGACCTCCAGCCGATCGGCTCCGCCCTGTTCGGCGGCCACGGCGTCGCGCACGTTGAGCGCGATCACCTCGAGCAGGGATCCGGTCATGGAGGAGAGGTTATATGGTGCTCTACGGCGTTTGTGCCCGGATTTGCACTGTTACCTGCGTCGTAACACAGCGCTCACCCGACCACCCAGGAACACCTGCTCCGCCCGGGGCCTTGGTGGCGGCCCCAGCACGTACGGCCACACCGAGGGGCACCCGGCCCGAATCCTGGGCGAGGCGCCGGTCGGGGGCCAGGGCGTCAGTCGCTGCGGGCGGCAATCCGAAACCAGCCCGCCCTCACTTCCCGCAATTCACCCTCACCTACAAGCCATCGGCAAGCTGTCGAAATCTCCCCCCGAGGCACCCCATCGCCTTCTGACACACTTTCCAAATACATGGAAACGCGCCATGAATCGAATATTTCACTCCCGTCGTCGTCGACGTCAACATCGACTTCAGCCCCTCCGGGATCCACCATGAGGCAACCGAACCCATGGACTGAATATCGTGTGCCGTCCAAAAGCGTTTCATTACGCAAAATGACGCCCCGCTGCGCCATATAGACGATATCTCGCACACTCTCGGCCTGCTCGACCTGGGAAATCACCCGGGCACGCACCGAGTGCAGCGCGACCACAAATGATCGCACCGCACTCACGGAAGGTCCGTCAGACATTAGCGGATTCTATCAGCACCGCAGTCATACCATGATTCCATGACATCATCCATGTCCTTGTATCCCTTGTGCGGAAGATCCACATTCTTGTACGGCACCTCAATTCCAGCACGCTTGGCCGCAGCCGTGCGATGATGCCCGTCTACAATCAACCGCCTTCCGTCGTTCTCTACCACGGAAATCGGCTCACCTTGCCAACCGTCGGCGCTCATGCTTTCTGCAAGAGCCTTCACACGCTTGGAGGAAGAATTTCCTCCGATCGGATGCGTGCGCTCAAGATCGAAAGGAGATGACCAACCATCGGGATTGTCATTATGGACGAGTACCGCTCGGTCGCCGACTTCCACATGGTAGGTGTGGAGGTCTTCGACCGTCAGGTTGTGGACTCTCTGAGTGGCCGTCCGGTGTTGGATCGCGCTGATCTGCACGTAGGTTCCGGCTGAGGTCTGTAGCCACATGCCGGGCCGCAGGTCGCCGGCGTCCACCCAGGCCTGTCGTTTCGGAACCCAGAAGGGGTGTTCGTCGGTCGCGGTGAGGACGTCGCTTTGTTTGCCGTCCACGGTGACCGTGATGTCGACGAGGTTCTTGTGGCCCTCGCTGGTGATCAGGGTGGTGACCGACCTGGCGCCGGTCTGGCCGGTGGACGGGTCTGTGGCCAGGACCTCCTCGCCTGCTTCGATCTGCTCGATCGGCTTGCGGGAGCCGTCCGCCATGAGGACCAGGGTGCCGGGGACGAAGCTGTTGGGCAGTGCGCAGGTCGTGCCCGCACCGGGCGCGTCGACCGGGACCTCGGGGATGGTGGTGTCGATGATGTCGGTGACGACCTCGTCGGCGATGTCCTCGGCGGCGTTCTCGCCGATCTCCTCGGCCACGTCCTTGGCGCAGGAGATCAGGCTGCGGCACAGCAGGTCACCGTCGTAGCCGAAGTTCGTGTCGACGTCGAAGCTGCCGTAGTCGGAGCCGACGTCCTCGAGGACCATCTCGGTGGCCTCTTGCGCGGTCTCGTTCTTCTTCTGGGTGGCCGGCTTCTTGGCGGTGGCCTTCTTCGTCGTGGACTTCTTGGTCGTCGACTTCTTTGTGGTGGCCTTCTTGGTCGTCGGCTTCTTCGTCGTCGGTTTCTTGGTCGTCGGCTTCTTGACCGTGGGCTTCTTGGTCGCGGGCTTCTTGACCACCGGCCTGGCCGGCTTCTTGACGGTGGCCCTGGCCTTGGGCTTCTTCGTCGTCGTTTTCTTCTTGGCCGTCGTTTTCTTCTTGGCCGTCGACTTCTTGGTGGTCTTCTTGGTGGCCTTCTTCACCGCTTGCTTGGTGGCCTTCTTGGCCACCTGTTTGGTGGCCTGCTTGGCCACCTGCTTCACGGTCTGCTTGGCCACCTGCTTGACGGCCGTGCGGGCCACCGCCTTGACCGCCACCTGGGCCACCACCCGGACCGCCATGAACAGCAGCGGCACGCAGAACGGGCAGTTGCCGGACGGGTCGGTGTAGGCGAGGGGGTTGCCGCCGGCGTAGGTGTAGCGGTTGAGGTTGATGGAGGGGTACGGGTCGATGCTGATGTCGTCGCGGGAGGCGAAGCCGCCGGTGCCCGGGATGTACCAGCGGGCGGCCATGTTGACCTTGCCGGTGGCCGGGTCGGTGTATTCGCCCTGGTAGCCGAGCCGTCGCTTGGTGCCGCCGCTGGCGATGACCTCGCCGAACGGGTTGTAGGCGGTGGAGTCCACGATCGCGTCGCCGGAGAAGGTGGCCACCACGTCGTCGTGCTGGTCGTTGAGGATGCCGAGCTTGACGCCGCCCTCGTCCAGGCCGACCAGGTTGCCGTCGGGGTCGCGGCCGAAGCGGGCCTTGACCGTGCCCGCCGGGTCGGTGACCGCGGCCATGTCGTTCTCAAGGCCGGTGTAGACGAAGCGTTCCTCGGTCCCGGCCTGGGTGCGGGAGGCGATCCGGCCCAGGTTGTCGTAGGTGTAGGTGGCGTCGCCGTCGGAGACCAGGTTGTCGAAGGCGTCGAACGTGAGCCGCTTGGTCACCCCGCCCGTGGTCTCGGTGGCCAGGGTGCCGCGCGGGGTGTAGGTGTAGTCGGTGCCGCCGCCGGACAGCAGCCGGTTGCGCTGGTCGAAGACGAAGCTGGTGGCGCCGGCCTTGACCCGGTTGCCGGCGTCGTCCCACTCGTAGTCGACCTTGGTGCCGTCCGGGGCCGTCCAGGAGGTCATCCGGTCGGAGCGGTCGTAGGTGTAGGCGTTGGTGCCCGCGCCGGCCGTGCCGGCGGTCACCTTGGAAGTCAGGTTGTCGTTCTTGTCCCAGTCGTAGGTGATCTTGGAGAGCTGGCCGCCGGCCGCGTTCCGCAGGGTGTGGCTGGTGATGCGGTCCAGCGG
>NZ_JBFAKB010000060.1:0-27346 GCF_040655495.1 Nonomuraea sp. NPDC050404 | reverse complement strand
ACCCACCGACCTCCAACTCCACCTCCTGGATCTCCTTGACATCGATCCACGAGACCTCCGCTGAAGATCACTCACATGCGGAAAACGGGGCTAGCGTCGTAAGGCGATCTTCCCGTCCCTCTGGGGAAAGGACCTCCGTGTCTCGCCGTCTCCTCGCCCTGCTCGCCGCCCTGTTCTTAGCCTGCGTGGCCGCCCCCGTGCCCGCGCACGCCGCCGTCACCAGCGAAGCCGTCTTCAACAACCCCGTCAGCGACAAGGCCGCCATCCAGAACCGGATCGTCCAGCTCATCGAGGGCGCCGACGCCGGCTCCACCATCCGGATGTCGATGTTCTACGCCACCGACGCCACCATCCCGAACGCGCTGATCGCGGCCAGGAACAACGGGCGCGACGTGCAGATCGTCTTCGACAAGACGATGGCGGGGACGGCGATCCACTCCTCGCTGGCCGCCGCGCTCGGCACCGACACCGCCCAGGGCTCGTGGGTGCTGGTCTGCCCGAGCGGCCGGGGCTGCATCGGCGACCGCCCGCTGTACGGGTCGGTGTCGCTGAACCACAACAAGTTCTTCCTGTTCTCCGGCACCGGCGGCACGGCGGACGTCGTGGTCCAGTCCTCGGCGAACCTGCACACCGGCCGCGACGGCCTGGGCGGCTGGAACTCGGCCCTGGTGCTCGCCGGGAACAGCGGCGTGTACGACGCCTACGCCGCGTACTTCACCGACCTGAAGAACCAGCGGGTGAACAACAACTACTACGACACGCGCGCGCCGGTGACCTCGGGCAACGCCAAGGTGCACTTCTATCCCCGGCGGGAGGGCACCAGTAGCCCGACCGACCCGGCCGAGGACACGCTGACCACGGTGCTGGACCACGTGCAGTGCACCGGCAACAGCTCGGTCGGCACGGTGGACGGCACGCACCGCACCATCGTCAGGGTCGCGATGGGCATCTTCAGCCGCACCCACCTGGCGCAGAAGCTGCTCAACCTGGACAGGGCCGGGTGTTACGTGGAAGTGGCCGTGAACTACAACAAGGACAGCGCTTCCGAGGTCTCCTCGATGAACGAGCTGGTCAAGACCACGGGCGCGTACAACGGCATCAATGTCCGCTACTACTGCACGGCCGATCCCATCTGGATTCACTCCAAGTACCTGCTCGTCGAGGGCAAGTACTACGGCGTGCCCGACCGCAAGATCGTCTGGACCGGCAGCCACAACTGGAGCTGGAACTCGCTGCGCCAGGCCGACGAGGCGCTGCTCCAGCTGGAGGACAACACGATCTTCGACCGGTTCCGCTCCAACTACTACACCGTCCGGGTCAGTTCCGGCATCCGCTCCGCGGGGAACGGCACCGCCGCGCGCTGCTGATACCCTGACGGACATGTTCGATCTTCGTGCCTAGAGAAGACCTTCCGCGTCGCCCGACGCGGAAACGGTCTTCCCATAGGTTTGCGGCGTCCCCGTGTGTTGTTCCGGCCGGACGCCGCCTTGTCGAGGAATCGTCATGTCTTCTTCTTCCGCGGCGTCCTACCGCGCCGTTCTTCAGGTCCCTCTAGCCGGCCGCACCTTCGGCGCGGCGCTGGTCGGCAGGCTCTCCTACGGAGTCGTCCCGCTCTCGCTGATCCTGGCCTTCACCCAGGCCACGGGCTCCTACGGTACGGCCGGCGGCGCCATGGCGCTGTTCGGGCTCACCAGCTCGTTGTTGTCCCCGATCCGGGCCCGGCTGATCGACCGGCACGGGATCCGCCGGGTGCTGCCGGCGATGGCGGTCGCGTACGCGCTGTCCCTGACCCTGATCGCGGTCCTCACCTGGCGGCCGGGGGCATCCGGCGCGGTGTTGTGGCCGCTGGCCGGCGTCGCGGGGGCGCTCACCCCGCCGCTCGGCCCCATCATGCGGACCCTGTGGAGGGACCTGCTCCCCGAGGGGCCGCTCCTGCACCGCGCCTACTCTCTCGACACCGTCGCCGAGGAGCTCCTTTATGTGACGGGGCCGCTGATCGCGGGGCTGGTGACGGGGCTGGCGCAGCCCGCGCTGGGGGTGGTCATCAGCGCCGCGCTGGTGACCGCCGGGTCGCTGGCCCTGGTGACCTCGCCCGCGACCAGGTCGCGGCAGGTCGTTGGCGGTCCATCGGTTCGCGGGCGGGCCGGGGCGCTCGCAGGTCTCGGCCGGCCCGTGCTGGTGACCGCCGGGGTGGGCATGTGCCTGGGCTCGCTGGGGCTGCTGATGGTGGCGTTCGCCGAGCGGCACGGGCAGATCGCCGCGGTCGCGTGGGTCGAGGCGGCGCTGGCCGCGGGAAGCGCCGTCGGCGGCCTGGCCTACGGCGCCGTCTCGTGGCGGCTCGGCCTGGAACGCCGGCTGCCCCTGCTGGCGGCGGCTCTGGGGGTCTGCCTGGTCGCCGCCGGTTTCGCGCCGAACCTCGTGGTGCTGTCGTTGCTGGTCGGCGTGGCGGGACTGTTCCTCGCGCCGGCGCTCACCACGGCGTACCTGCTGGCGGACCAGAGCGCGACCGCGGACTCCAGGACGCAGGCCGGCGCGTGGGTCAACACGGCGTTCAACACCGGCAACTCCATGGGCGCGGCTTCGGCGGGGGTGCTCGTCGGGCAGCTCTCCCTGGTCGCCTGCTTCGCGACCGGCGCGCTGCCGGCCCTCCTCGGCGCGCTCGCGGGGCTGGGCAGGTCCCGCGCGTCCGCCGGGACGCCTTCCCCGTCCGACGCCTCCGGGGCGACCGCCCGGAGCTGAGGGGCGAGCGTAAGCATGCCTTGCCCTGGCGGGCTTTTTCTTTCGTTCTTCGAGGTCTTGCGAGTGCCACCGCAGGACACGGAGTGTTGCTTCGACGCGCGAAGCTGTTGAGTACGCGCACGTTGGAACGAAGGAGCGATCGCTGTGACGGCGACAGTGCAGGGCCCAGAACGTCTCGACGCGGCGACCGTGAGCCGGGCGCTCCGCCGGGGCGACTGCGGCGAGGTGCACGGCGACGCGGGCCGACGGGCCCAGTTCTCGGCCGACGCCTCCAACTACCGCCAGATCCCGCTCGCCGTGGTCTTTCCCCGTGAGCGGCGGCACGTGCTCAACACCATCGCCACGTGCCGCCGCCTCGGAGTCGCGATCACCTCTCGCGGGGCCGGTACCAGCACCTCGGGCCAGGCCGTCGGCTCCGGCGTGGTCATGGACTTCTCCCGTTACTACAACCGCCTGCTGGCGCTGGACCCGGACGCCGCGACGGCGACGGTCGAGCCCGGCATCGTCCTGGACGACCTGCAGCAGGCCGCCGGGGAGCACGGGCTGCTGTTCGGCGCGGACCCCTCCACGCACAGCCGCTGCACGCTCGGCGGCATGATCGGCAACAACGCGTGCGGCTCCCACTCCCTCGCCTGGGGCCGCACCGCCGAGAACGTGCTGGAGCTGGAGGTGGTCACCTACGGCGGCACGGTGTTGCGGCTGGGAGAGATGACCCGGGCGGAGATCGACGAAGCGGTGGCGGCGGGTGACGACCGCGCCGAGCTGATCGCGGCGCTGCACCGGCTGGCCGAACGCAACCTGGCCACCCTGCGCACCGCCTTCGGGCGGTTCCCCCGGCAGGTCTCCGGCTACGCGCTGGAGTACCTGCTGCCGGAGCGGCGCTTCAACCTCGCCCGTGCGCTGGTCGGCAGCGAGGGCACGCTGGCCGTCATCCTCTCGGCCACGGTACGCCTGGTCGCGCCTCCCCCCGCGCGGACCCTGGTCGTGCTCGGCTACCGCGACGCCTGCGCGGCGGCCGAGGCCGTGCCCGCACTGCTGACGCACCGGCCGATCGCGCTGGAGGGGCTGGACCAGGCGCTGACCGACATCGTCACCCGCCCCGAGACCCGCCGCACGATCGACACGCTGCCCGACGCGCAGGCGTGGCTCTTCGTGGAGCTCGGCGGCCGGCCGGAGGAGTTGCCGCGGCGCGCCGGGGAGCTCGTGGCGGCGGCCGGGCAGGGCGCGGGCTTCACCGGCGGCGAGATCGTCACCGACGCGGCGCGTACCCGGTCGTTGTGGCGGATCAGGGAGGACGGCGCGGGCCTGGCCACCCGCCTGCCCGACGGGTCCGAGGCCTGGCCCGGCTGGGAGGACGCCGCCGTACCACCCGATCGGCTGGGCTCCTACCTGCGCGGATTCACCGAGCTGCTCGAAGCGCACGGGTTGCGGGGGGCCGTCTACGGGCACTTCGGTGAGGGCTGCCTGCACGTGCGGATCAACTTCGACTTCACCACCGGGCACGGCACCGCCGTCTTTCGCGCCTTCGTCACCGGCGCGGCCAAACTGGTCGCCGGGCACGGCGGCTCCCTGTCGGGTGAGCACGGCGACGGCCAGGCCCGTTCTGAGTTGCTGCCCCTGATGTACGACCGGGACGCCATCGCCCTGTTCGAGGAGTTCAAGAGCATCTGGGACCCCGGCAACGGGCTGAACCCCGGCATGATCGTGGCGCCGCTGCCCGTGGACGGCAACCTGCGGGTCACTCCGCGCCGTACCGCGCTGCCGCTGACCACGGTCTTTCCCTTCCACGCCGACGACGGCGACTTCGCCAAGGCCACCCGGCGGTGCGTCGGCGTCGGCAAGTGCCGCTCGGCCACGCCGCGCGGCGACGTCATGTGCCCCAGCTACCGCGTCACCCGCGACGAGAAGGACTCGACCAGGGGCCGCGCGCGGCTGCTGTACGAGATGACGCAGGGCGAGGTGATCACCGACGGCTGGCGGTCCACCGAGGTGCGGGACGTGCTCGATCTGTGCCTGTCGTGCAAGGGCTGCGGCACGGACTGTCCCGTCGGCGTGGACGTGGCCACATACAAGTCGGAGTTCCTGCACCACCACTACCGGGGCAGGCTGCGGCCCGCCTCGCACTACTCCATGGGCTGGCTGCCCGCGCTGTCCAGGATCGCCGCCCGCATGCCCCGCCTGGTCAACGCGATCACCGGGTCCCGGCTGGCGCCGGCGATCAAGCGGCTGGGCGGGATCGCCGCCGAGCGGGACGTGCCCCGCTTCGCCGGCCGTACGTTCCTGGCCTGGTTCCGCGCCCGCACCCCGGAAGGGGACGGGCACCGGGGTCCGGTGGTGTTGTGGGTGGACTCCTTCAACAACCACTTCACGCCGGACGTGCTCAAGGCGGGCGTCACGGTGCTGGAGCAGGCCGGTTACCGGGTCCAGGTCCCGGACGGCACCCAGTGCTGCGGGCTCACCTGGATCAGCACGGGACAGCTCAAGGTCGCCCGCCGCATCGGCCGGCGCGCCGTCACCGCGCTCGCCCCGGCCGTCCGCGCGGGGACCCGCGTCGTCGGCCTGGAGCCCAGCTGCACCGCGGCGCTGAGGACGGACGTGCCGGAACTGCTCGACGGCGACGCCGACGCGCGTGCCCTCGCCGGGTCCACCTTCACCCTCGCCGAACTGCTCCACCACCACACGCCGGACTGGCAACCGCCGCGCATCGACGCCGGCGCGATCAGCCAGACCCACTGCCACCAGCACGCGACCAGCGGCTTCACCGCCGACAGCGCGCTGCTGAAGGCCATGGGCGTGGACAACGAGGTCCTGAACTCCGGCTGCTGCGGCCTCGCGGGCAACTTCGGCTTCGAACGCGGCCACTACGAGGTGTCCGTCGCGGCGGGCGAGCAGGTCCTGCTGCCGGCCGTGCGCGCCGCCGAGCCGGAGACCGTGGTCCTGGCCGACGGGTTCAGCTGCCGGACGCAGATCGCCCAGCGCACCGACCGCGACGCCACCCACCTGGCGCAGCTCATCGCCCGCGCCCTGCCCCATGGCATGCGCGGCTAGGGCCGGCCGCGCCCCAGGGAACCCCGGGGGCGCGGCCGGCCCGTTCTCGCGGGTCAGAGGAAGCTGACGTCCTGGGCGAGTACCAGTTCCTCGGCGTAGCTGACCGTGTTGGTGGCCCGCCGCATGTACGCGCGCCAGGCGTCCGAGCCGGACTCCCGTCCGCCGCCGGTCTCCTTCTCGCCGCCGAACGCGCCGCCGATCTCCGCGCCGGAGGTGCCCGCGTTGACGTTGACGATGCCGCAGTCGGCGCCGTCGGCCGACAGGAAACGCTCGGCCTCGCGCTGGTCCCGCGTGAAGATCGCCGAGGAGAGGCCCTGGGGCACACCGTTGTGCAGGTCGATGGCCTCCTCCAGGGTGGAGTAGGTCATCGCGTACAGGATCGGGCCGAAGGTCTCCTGCCTGACGATCTCGCTCTGCGCGGGCATGCGTACCAGTGCGGGCCGCACGTAGAAGGCGCCGGAGGCGTCGTCGGTGAGTTCGCGCTCGCCGCCCGCCAGGAGTTGCCCGCCTTCCGAGGCCGCCTGGGTGAGGGCCGCGCGCAGCCGGTCGTGCGCGGCCTCGTTGATCAGCGGGCCGACGAGCGTCTTGTCGTCGAAGGGGTCGCCGACGGGCAGACGCCGGTACGCGGCGGCGATCCGGTCGATCAGCTCGTCGGCGACGTCCTCGTGCACGATCAGGCGGCGCATGGTGGTGCAGCGCTGCCCGGCGGTGCCCGCGGCGGCGAAGACGATGGCGTTGACGGCCAGGTCGAGGTCGGCGGCGGCGCTCACCACGGCGGCGTTGTTGCCGCCGAGCTCCAGGATGGTACGGCCGAAGCGGGCGGCGACGCGCGGCCCGACGGCGCGGCCCATCCGGGTCGAGCCGGTGGCGGAGATCAGCGGGACGTCCGGCGAGTCGACGAGCTGCTCGCCCACCTCGGGGCCGCCGATCAGCAGCCGGTGCAGGCCGGCGGGCGCGCCGGTTTCGGCGATGGCCCGGTCGAGCAGCGCGGAGCAGGCCAGCGCGGTCAGCGGGGTCTGCTCGGATGGCTTCCAGACGACGGAGTTTCCGCAGGTCAACGCGATTGCAGTGTTCCACGACCAGACCGCGACGGGGAAGTTGAAGGCGCTGATGACGCCGACCACGCCGAGCGGGTGCCAGGTCTCCATGAGGCGGTGGCCGGGGCGTTCCGACGGCATCGTGCGGCCGTACAGCTGCCGGGACAGGCCCTGGGCGAAGTCGCAGATGTCGATCATCTCCTGGACCTCGCCGAGCGCCTCGGAGCGGATCTTGCCCGCTTCGATGCCGACGAGGTCGGCGAGCTCTTCGCGGTGCTCGCCGATCAGCTGGCCGAGCCGCCTGACCAGGGCGCCGCGTACCGGTGCCGGGGTGTTGCGCCACTGCAGGAAGGCCTCGCGGGCGGACGCGACGGCGGACTGCACGTCCCCCGAGCCGCCGATCCCGAACAGCGGCTCGCCGGTGACGGGGCTGCGGGCGGTCAGCACGTCGCCGTCGAGGTCGCTCACCCCGCAGCGGGTCAGCGCGGCGCGGGCCTTGTCGCGGAGGGTAGCGGTGTCGATCATGATGTCTCCTGAAGCCGGTCCTGCGTCTGGCGCAGCGATGCGCGGCTCTGCTCGGCGTAGAGGTCGGTGGGTTCGTGCACGGTTCGTTCCAGTACGTTGGCCATCCAGCGCGCGTCCCGCCCCGATCCTTCGGCGGTGCTGTCCCTGGAACCGTTCCCCGCGAGGTTGGACTGGAAGATTCCGGCGGCCGATCGCGGCAGGAAGTCCTCGTAGACGATCGGCTCCACGCCGATCCAGCCGCCGCGGATCAGCCCGGCGACGTCGGCGGGGGGCCGCTGCCCGTCCCTGGGCCGATCCAGCGGGCGGTAGCGGAAGTAGCCCAGCTCCTGCCCGGCCAGCCCGGCCTCGTTGTCCGGCAGCCGCTCGGCCCACACCGCCTGCGCGACGTCCTGCCTGCGCGCGCCCGGGGAGGCGGCCAGCCTCGCGTCGACCTCGGCGAGCATGGCGTCGTAGCGGTCGCGGCCGGCCGGGGTGAGCGCGATGCCGCGGGCCTCCACCTCGCCGAAGCGCACGCGCAGCGAGCCGGGCTCGACCTGCCCGTCCGGCAGCCGGAAGCGGCGTGGTTCGGCCAGCGCGCGGAAGGAGGTCTGCCGCAGCAGGATGTCGGGCCCGTGCCAGCGCGGCGGGCCCTGGATCTCGTCGATCATCTCGATGCCCCGCTCGGACATCCGCCGGTAAAGGTCGTCGATGTCGAGCACCCGTGGCGTCAGGTGGTTGATGTGGGTCGAGGTGACGCCGCCGATGTCGGCGGCGACGCTGGAGACGCCTTCGAGCCGCCGGTACCAGGCCCGGTCCACCGGCTCGGTGGACAGCTCGAAGGCGGCCGTGGCCAGCTTGAGGAACCGTCTGGCCTCGGCGGCGGGCAGCTCGCGTTCCCGCTCGGCCCTGGCGGCCAGCTCCAGCAGCTCCGGCGGGAAGAGCTGCCTGCGCTCCAGGAACGCCTCCAGCTGTTCCCGCAGGTCGGCGTCGAAGAAGCGGCGGTCGTCGGTCGTCAGGATCGAGGTGAACACCCGGAACGGGTTGAGCGCCAGCTCGCCCGCGTCGATGGGCCGGAAGGCGGTGGAGACCACCGGGATCGCGCCGCCGGGCGAGTCCCGCAGGTCGTAGAACCCGACGGGGTGCAGCCCGAGCGCGGCGAACACCTGCGCGACCTGCCGCAGTTCGCGCGGCGTCCCCACCCGGATGGCGCCGTGCCGCTCCGCCGTCACCCGGTCGATCGTCCCGAGGCGTTCCGCGGCGGCGCCCTCCCGGCGCAGCACGTCGGTGTTCACCTCGGAGGAGACCTCGACGAGGGTGGTGTAGGCGGGCACCTCCTGGCCGTACATGTCCGACAGCGAACGGGCGAACGCCGCCCGCAGCCGCCAGGTGGGAACGGAGGTCGGGGTCAAGACTGGGTCCTCTCCACAGGGGTCAAGGCTGGGTCCTCTCCATCGTCCAGGCGTCGAAGCAGTCCTCCACGGACCGCGGCAGCCTGCTCTTGATCACTCGTTCGCTGGGCGTGCGCGGGAAGTCCGCGACGAAGGCGACGTACCGCGGCATCTGGAAGTCGGCCAGCCGCTCGGCGCACCAGTGGATCAGTTCGGCGGCGTCCAGCCCGGCGCCCGTCGCGGGCCGGATGAACACCTTGATGTCCTGCTCGCCGATCTCGGCCGGCACGCCGATCATGGCGCTCTCGGCCACCGCCGGGTGGGTGTTGATGACGGTCTCGACCTCCCAGGCGGACACGTTCTCGCCGCGCCGCCGTACCGAGTCGACCGCCCTGCCGATGAAGTGCAGGTTGCCGTGCTCGTCGAAGCGGCCCAGGTCGCCGGTGCGCCACCAGCCGCCGCGCCGCGCGGCGGCGCTCTTCTCCTCGTCGCGGAAGTAGCCGGGCGTCACGACCGGCAGCCCCGCCGTCCTGACCACGATCTCGCCGCTCTCCCCCGTGGGCACCTCGGCCCCGTCCTCGTCCTGTACGGCGGCCCGCAGGTACGGCAGCACCCTGCCGACCCCCGCCTGCGGGCCCTCGGTGTTGACGGTCAGGAAGCTGGACGCCTCGGTCTGCCCGTAACATTCCGCGATCCGCAGCCCGAAGCGCCGCTCGGCCTCCAGCCAGGTGCCCGTGGTCACACCGCCGCCCCAGGCCATCCGCAGCCGGTGGGAGAACTCCGCCTCCGACGGCGGCCTGTTCAGCAGCACCTGGAGGATGCCGCCGAGCTGGTGCACGTGGGTGGCGCCGGACTCGCGTACCTGGTCCCAGAACCGGGAGGCGGAGAACTTCTCCACCATCGCCAGCGAGACCGGGCGCAGCAGCGGCACGAACAACATCTGGGCGCCGCCGACGTGGCACAGCGGCTCCCACAGGAAGAACACCTCGCCCTCGGCGGGGGCGGTGGTGAACAACACGCCGAGCGCCGAGGTCCGCAACATCCGGTCGGTCACCTGGACGCCCTTGGCCGGTCCCGTGGTGCCGGAGGTGTAGATCAGCGCCACCACGTCCTCGGGGCCGGCGCTGTGTGCGGGGACCGGGCCGCCGGGCTCGCCCAGCCAGCTCAGATCGGGCCGGTCACCCGCCCGGTCCCTGACGATCACCGGTGGCCCCGGCTCGCCGACCAGGTCCGCGTGCGTCCTGTCCACCAGGATGAGCGCCGGGTCGCCGTCCCTGAGAACGTGGCCGAGCGCCGCCCCGCGCAGCCGGGGGTTGACCGGCAGCCAGGTGGCGCGCAGCACGATGAGCGCCAGGATCACCACCACGTGGTCGGGGTGGTTGGGCAGCAGCACGGCCACCCGGTCGCCGCCCCGCACACCGCGGGCGGCAAGGCGGGCCGCCGCCGCGTCCACGTGCGCGGCCAGCTCCCCGACCGTCGTCACGGACCCGCCGAACTCGCAGTACGGCGAGCCCGGCCGGTCCTCGGCGGCCCGTGCGAGCAGGCCGGGGATGACCGCACCCGCGATGATCTCCTGCCAGTCCGCCGGGGCTGTCACGCCTTCCGCCTCGCCGCGAAGAAGTCGCGCATGACCTGCTGGGGCTGTCCCGAGGCCCACGCCTTCCTGTCGATGGCACGGGCGGCCTCGAACGCCTCCCACAGGCCGGGGGTGACCAGGTCCCGGTAGCGCTGCTTGGTCAGCGCGATCGCCACCGACGGCTGCTCGGCCAGCTGCCCGGCGACCTTGATCGCCGTGTCGAGCACGTCGCCCTGCGGGACCAGGTGGTGGACGAGGCCGACCTGCTTCAGCTCGTCGGCCTCCATGAGCCTGCCGGACATCATCAGCTCCAGCGTGCGCGAGGTGCCCAGCGCGCTCGTCGTCAGGTACATGCCGGTGATGCTGGGAATGCCCGACGACACCTCGGTCTGGCCCATCCGCACGCCGGGGTGCGCCACGCGTACGTCGCACAGCAGTGTGAGCTGGTATCCGGAGCCCGCGGCGACGCCGTTGATCGCGGCGACCACCGGCTTGTCGATCTCCAGAATCGCGCGGTAGAGCGCACGGAAGTTGTCCAGCCAGCCGTCCACGTGCTCGGGACCGAAGTCGGCCGTCTCGGCCAGGTGCTGGCCCGCGCAGAACGCCCGGTCGCCGGCCCCGGTGATCACCACGGCCTTGACACTGGCGTCGGCGGCGAACTCGCCGAACCTGCGGCGCACGGTGTCCTGCATGGCCATGTCCCAGGCGTTCAGCGAGGCGGGACGATTCAGGGTGAGCACGGCGACCGCGCCTTCTTGCCGTACGAGGACGTCGTCCTCGGTCATGTTCAGCCTCTCATTTCGGTGTTGTCGCCGCGCAACATCGTGACGCGCGACGTCTCCGGGAGCCGGAGGATCGGGATCAGCGCGAGCAGCGCCAGCGCGATCAGGTAGTACGCGGGCATGATCTTGGAGCCGGTGGCCTCGACCAGGTACTGGCCGATGAACGGCGCGGTGCCGCCGAAGACGGCGTAGGCGATGTTGTAGCCCAGCGCCGCGCCGGTGTAGCGGATCGCCGCCGGGAACAACTCGGCCTGCGCCACCGCCACGACCGAGGCCACCGCCACCAGCGGCACGGTCAGCAGCACCTGCCCGAGCACCGCCGTCCCCATCCCGCCGGTGCCGGCGATCATGTATCCGGGCAGGGCCAGGATCGCCAGCAGGATCGCGCCGGTCAGGATGACGCGGCGTCTGCCGAATCTGTCGCCCATCAGGCCCGTGACGGGGATGAGCACGCTGTACACGCAGAGCGCGATCGCGTTGGAGAACAGCGCCGTCGTCTCGTCCAGCCCGGCGACCTCGGTGAGGTACGTACTCATATAGCTGGACATGGTGTAGAAGGCGACCGCGTTCAGGGACGCGACCCCGATCAGCGTGAGCAGTTCAGGCTTGTAGTCGCGGACCACCAGGCGCAGCGGCGCGTGCTCCACCTTGCCGGAGTCCTGCACCGCCTGGAAGACGGGGGTGTCCTCCAGCTTGAGCCGGACGTACAGGCCGACCAGCGCGAACGGCGCCGCCAGCAGGAACGGGATCCGCCAACCCCAGGACAGGTAGTCGGCCTCGGGCATGGCGGTGCTGATGCCCAGCACCAGGATCGCGGTCACCGCGAACGGGAGGGTCTGGGTGCTGTTGGACAGGCCCGACCACATGCCGCGCCGGTTCGGCGGGGCGTACTCGGACAGGAACGTCGCCCCGCCGGAGGACTCGCCGCCCGCCGAGAAGCCCTGGACCAGGCGCAGCAGCGCCAGCAGGATCGGCGCGGCGACGCCGATGGCGCCGTAGGTGGGCAGCAGGCCGATCAGCGTGGTGGCCACGCCCATCAGCAGCAGGATGATCGACAACGTGTTGCGGCGGCCGATACGGTCGCCGAGCCTGCCGAAGAAGACGCCTCCGGCCGGGCGGGACAGGAAGGTGACGCCGAAGATGGCCAGGGTGCCCAGCAGCGCGGTCACCGGGTCGGTGTCGGGGAAGAACAGGGTGGCGATCGCCTTGGTGGAGTAGGCGTAGACCGCGAAGTCGTACCACTCGACGAAGTTTCCGACCGCCACTCCGGACAGCGCCTTGACCGCCATCTTGCGGTCGCGCGGCTTACCGGCGCCGGGGGTGGACGACGAGGTCGTCGGCTGTGCCATGTCGCCTCCTCACCAGAGCCAGCGGCCGGTGTCGGTGAACTCCCAGATGTCCGTGCCGTCCCGGGAGGTGAACGATGACGCCACGTGCCCGTTGAGCATCCGGGTCGCCATGCTGTGGAACTCGAAGAACGCCGCCCGCAACTCGGCCGGGCCGCCGGCGTCGAACGGCTGGGTGCCGCGCACGATCACCCGGTGGGTCTTGGCGTCCACGCGTTCGAGTTCGGCCTCGCGGCGGGTGGCGCGGACCAGCGTGTGGTGGAAGGCGGCGATGTCGTTTATGGAGTCGCCACCTGCTCCGGCCGCGGCGGCGAGCTCGGGGGTGAGCTGGATGGCCAGCATGCGCATGGCGGAGCGGACGAGCTGGTGGGTGGCGAGCTCGCCGTAGCGCTCGTAGAGGCAGTCCACGGTGGAGCGGACGTAGCCGGAGGAGAACTTCGGGCGGGCCTTGAGCACGCGGGCCTCGGGCCACTGCTCGGGGTCGAGCACCGGGGCGGTGGCGGGGTCGAACTCGGGCGTTCTGGTGACCACCTCGAAGCGGAGGATCTCCTCCTCGGTCAGGTCGTGGTCGTACTCGTAGAAGTAGCCCTCGTCGTACGGGTCGCCCTCCATCGAGAACTTCGTGCCGACGTACCCGAGCCGGGGGGCGCCCATGTAGCGGCCGTTGCGCGGATGCCAGGAGCTGAAGACCGTGCGGCGCACCGAGGCGGGCATGGCGATCAGCGCGACGCCCGAATACATCCACATGGGGGCCAGGTAACGCACCCACGCCTTGCGCGGCGACTCCTCGACGTACTCCATCTTGAGGCCGCCGATGATGTTGGTGAAGTAGTGGTACTTGGCGGCGGCGACGGCGGGCGGATCCTTGTGGATGCCCAGCTTCTCCAGGCCCTCCATGTACCGGTCGCCCTGGTGGCTGGTCAGCACCCGGAACCACAGGTCGTTGACCGCGGCCTCGCCCTTCTCCCGGTAGGTGATCGCGGTCAGCGCGGAGAACATCTTGCTGTAGTACGTGGTCGCCAGGGCGGAGTCCGCCCTCAGTCGGGCGAGATCGGTGGTCACGAAAATCCTTTCTCAGTGCTCGGTGCCCGGCCGCCTCGTACGCAGCGGGGCGCGGCTGACCTTGCCCGACTGCGATCTCGGCAGGTCGTCCACGAACTCGATCACTTTCGGGTAGCCGAAGGCGGAGTGGTTGTCCCTGACGTACGCCTTGATGTCCGCGGCGAGCTCCGCGCCGGCCTCCCGGCCCGGCTCGGGGATCACGAACGCCTTGACGCGCTGGCCGCGCTCGGGGTCGGGCACGCCGATCACGGCGGCCTCGCGGACGCCCGGATGCGTCACGCACGCCTCCTCGACCTCGGCCGGGCTGATCCGGTACCCGGAGGACTTGATCAGGTCGTCCCTGCGGCCCTGGTAGAACAGGTAGCCGTCCGCGTCGGCGTAGGCGGCGTCGCCGGTGTGGAACCACTCGCCGCCGAACGTCCTGGCCGACTCCTCCGGCCGGTTCCAGTAGCCGAGCGGGTACTGCGGGTTGGACCTGGCGCGCAGGCAGATCTCCCCCGGCGTGCCCGGGGCCACCTCCCGCTCGTGCTCGTCGAGCACCCTGACGTCCCAGCCCGGCACCGGCAGCCCCATCGAGCCCGGCTTCACCGGCACCCCGAGGAAGTTGCCCGCCATCGGGTACGCCTCGGTCATGCCGTAGTTCTCCAGCACCTCGATGCCGAACTGCTCGGCGAACCAGGCGCTCTCGGCCTCGCCGAGCGGCTCGTTGGCGCTGCAGCACACGCGGAACGCCTGCGGGTGGCGGGTGCCCGCGTCAGGCACCTCGCGCATCATCAGCCGCAGCCCGGTGGGATTGACGAACAGGTTGCTCACCTGGTGGCGGGACAACGCGGCCAGCAGCCCGTCGGGGTCGTAGCGCCGTTCGGTGGCGTGGACGAGGTTGACCGCGCCGTACCGCCAGGGGCCGAGGATCTTGTAGACGCCCCAGGCCCAGTCGCCCATCCAGTACGAGATCTCGCCGTCGCGCAGGTCCTGGCAGTAACCGAACTCGTTGTGGCCGATCAGCCCGCGGTGCGGGGCGACCACTCCCTTGGGGTTTCCCGTCGAGCCCGAGGTGTAGTAGATGAGCGCCGGGTCGTCCGCGCCGGTGTCGGCCGTCTCATAGGTCGTGGGGTGGCCGCTGACGGACTCGGGGCCGGTGACCACGAACGTCGAATCGGCGTGGCCCGACAGGCCGCGGGCGGCGTTCTTCTCGTCGGTGACCAGCAGGCGCACGCCGGCGTCGGAGAGCCGGTAGCGCAGGGAGTCGTCGCTCCACAACTGCGCCATGGGGACGCCGATGGCGCCCAGCTTGAGTACCGCGATGATCGCGGCGGCGGTTTCCGGGCGGGGTGGCAGCAGGATCGCCACGCGGTCCCCTCTGCCCACGCCCGCCTTGGCGTAGGCGTTGGCGAATTGGCCCGCTAGGTCCTGCAATTCGCCCCAGAATACGTGGCGATCTTCGCCGGAATTATCCGTCCAGATCATTGCCAGTTTGTTACGGGGGTGTTTATCCGCGACGTCGGCGGCGACGTTGTAGCGTTCGGGCACGACCCATTCGTGGGCCCTGATCATTTCCTGATATCGGGACAGGTCAACCACGTCACTTCCTCATTGCGGTGGGGGAAGCCGCGCCGGGATGCGGCGGCGACCGGAGGATTCACGGCATGGCTCGAAAGGCGGGTGCGATTCCCCGCCGGGCGAGAGCCGATTTATGGGGTGGCGGTGAATTGACTCTAAACAGCGCTTAACCGGCCACACAAGGCGGGCCAGTGCGAGAAAAACTTGCCGGAGCGATAAGCGGCGCTTGTGCTGACCGTCACACCTCAGTGCGGGCCGCGCTCGGGGGCGGTCGTGCTTGTCAGATCTCCGTGCGGATCTGCTCCTGGATTGTCGCGCAGGCCTGGCGCAGCGCGCGCAGGGCCTCGCCCAGCAGCGGGTTGGAGTTGGCCGTGCGGTGCAGGGCGAGGACGTGACGCCGGGTGCGGGGCGAGGAGGGAAGCCGCTGGGCGCGGATCGCCGGGTCGGGCATGTGCGCCAGCGCCGGCACCACGGCCACGCCCACCCCGGCGGCGACCAGCCCGCGCACCACGTCGTAGTCGTTGCTCCTGAAGGCGATCCTGGGCTCGAAGCCCCGCGCCGCGCACAGCCTGGTCAGGCAGGTCGAGCCCGCGGTGTCCGTCTGGCTGGAGATCCACTTCTCCGACCGCAGCACGCCCACGTCCTCGATCGGGCCGGGAATGCGGTAGCCGCCGGGCAGCAGCAGCACCAGGTCCTCCACCAGGAGTTCCACCGGGGTCAGCTCGGCCGGCCAGGTCATCGGGACCAGGTCGTAGGCGTACACGACGCCCACGTCCGCGCTGCCGGCGCTCAGCAGTTCGAGGATGCGTTCCGGCTCGCCCTCGTCGAGTTGCACCTCGATCCCGGGATGCGCCCGCACCAGGCTCGCGATCACCGGCGGCACCACCCGGGCGTTGGCCGTCGGGAAGCTCCCCACCCGCAGCGCCCCCACCCGCCCGGCCACCACCGAGGCGATCTCCTCCTGCAACTCGTCGATCGCCACCAGCAAATCCGCGCCCCGCGCCGCGATGAACTCCGCCGTCGCCGAGGGCCGGATCCCGTGCGCCTCCCGCTCGAACAACTGCGCCTTCACGGTCCGCTCCAGCGCGGCCATCTGCTGCGACACGGCCGAGGAGGTGTAGCCGAGCCGCCGGGCGGCCTCGGCGAAGGAACCGGTCTCGATGACCTCGGCCAGGGTACGCAGATGGCTAGGGTTGAGCATTTCGCTACGTTATCGTCCTCTGCACCACCTCCTACCAGCCCCGATGCCGGCCGGGGTCACGGAGTGCCGGAATCGTTCAGACGGCGCTCAGCAGGCGGAGGGCCGCTTCCGAGGCTGTGTCCGGGTCGGCGGAGAAGACGGCCAGGCGCTGGCCGGGCTCCTCCTGGACGCCGAACACCTCTTCGGCCAGCGTCATCTTCCCCACCAGCGCGTGCCGGAACGTCACCGTGACCGAGTGGCAGTCGCGGACCGGATGGCGTGCCCACAGCGCCGCGAACTCGGGACTGTTCATCGTCAGCTCGCCGACCAGCGCCGCCAGCTCGGGATCGTCCGGCCACTGCCCGGCCGCCTTGCGCAGATAGCCCACGATGGTACGGGCCTTGGCCCGCCAGTCGGCGTACAGGTCACGGGTGTGCGGCTCCAGGAAGACCAGGCGGGCCATGTTCGGGCGGTCGGCGGGCCGGTCGGGGGCGTCCCAGGCGAGGTGGGCGGCCAGCAGGGCGTGGGCGGGGCGGTTCCAGGCCAGGATGTCGGCGGTGCGGCCCAGGACGAGCGCCGGGTTGACCTCCATCGAGCGCAGGACGGCGAGCGTGGCCGGGCGTACCCGCTCGGGCCGGGGCCGGCGCACGGTCCTGAGCGGTGGTTTGGCCAGCGCGCGCAGGTGGGCCTGCTCGTCCTCGTCCAGCCGCAGCGCCCGCGCGAGCGCTTCGAGCACGCCGTCGGAGGCGCTGACGCTCTGTCCCTGCTCCAGCCGCGTGTAGTAGGCGACGCTCACCCCGGCGAGCTGGGCCAGTTCCTCGCGGCGCAGGCCGGGCACGCGGCGGCGCGACCCGTACTCGGTCACGCCCGCGTCCTGCGGGGTCAGCCGATCACGGCACGCCCGCAGAAACTCCCCCATCTCCAGGCTCATGTCCATAAATCCCAGAATGCCAGTCCGGCACGCCCGTAACCTGACCCTGCCAGGCATAGGAAAACCCAGTGACTGGGTACGCCCCGCCTCCACCGCCAGGCTCGAATGCCATGACGACTCCGCCACGAGGCTCGGATCCCGCCGTGACACCCCAGTCACCAAGCCCGGCTGCCATCACGGCCCCGCCACCAGGCCCAGACACCATCACAACGCCGCCACCAAGCCCGAACACCATGACCGCGGCCATCGATGTGCGCATGAGCCCCCGCCACAAGGCCGTGCTGGCGCTCCTGCTCGGCACCCAGTTCATGCTGGCCGCCGACTTCTCCATCTTCAACGTCGCCCTGCCGGCCGTGGGCAGGGGTGTGGGCCTCGGCCTGGCCGAGTTGCAGTGGGTGGCCACGACCTATGCCCTGCCCGCCGCGGGCTTCACGCTGCTGTTCGGGCGGGTCGCCGACCTCGCGGGGCGGCGCCGCATGTTGTTCGCCGGGCTCGCCCTGCTGGCGGCGGCGTCCCTGCTCGGCGGGATGGCGAACGACCCGGTCGCGCTGCTGGCCGCCCGCGCCGCCCAGGGGCTGGCCACCGCCATCGCCATGCCCGCCGCCCTGTCACTGATCACCACCACGTTCCCCGAGGGGCCGCTGCGCGCGCGGGCACTCGGGCTCAACGGGGCGCTCACAGCGGCCGGGTTCACCTGCGGCGCCCTGCTCGGCGGCGTGCTGACCGGGGCGCTGAACTGGCGCTGGGCGTTCCTGGTGAACGTCCCCGTCGCGCTGGTCATCCTCGCCGCCGGCCCCCGCCTGATCGCACGCGACCGTGACACCGGGCGTGACCCCAACGGCCGGTCCTCCGGGGGTCGCGGGGCCAGGCTCGACGTGCCAGGTGCGGTCACCGTCACGCTCGGGCTGCTCGCGCTGGTGTGGGGTGCGACGACCGGCGGGGCCGCGCGGTGGGCGCTGGTGGGTGCCGCGGTGCTGCTGGGCGCGTTCTGGTTCGTGGAGTCGCGCAGTCCCAACCCGCTGGCCCCCGTGCACGTCCTGCGGCGGGCCACGGTCGCGCTCGGCAACCTCGGCGGCCTGACCACGGTCAGCATGGCCACCGGCGCCACGTTCCTGATGACCGTTCATCTGCAGGAGGAGCTGGGCCTGTCCCCGACCGCCACCGGGCTGGCCTTCGCCGCCACCGGTCTTCTGGCGCTGGCCGGTGGGGCCGTCGCGCCGCGCCTCATCGGCCCGCTGCGGCCGTCGGTCGTGCTGGGAGTGGGGCTCGCGGTCCAGGGCCTGGCCACCGCCGGGCTGCTCGTGGCAGGGAACGTGGCATGGGTGCTGGCAGGGCTGGCCGTCTGCTATTTCGGCAACATGGTGGCCCTGGTCGCCTACGTCGTCACCGCCACCTCCGGCCTGCCCCACCACGAGCAGGGCCTGGCCACCGGGCTGAGCGCCATGGCGCAGCAGGTCGGCATGACCGTCGGCATCCCCCTGCTCAGCGCCGCCGCCACCGTTCTGGGCGGCGTCCACCCGGCGTCCGGGGTGGCCGCCGCGATCACGCTGGCGGTGGCGGCGGTGGTCTGGCTGCCGGGCCGCGCCACCCACCCCCGATGACTGTCAGGTGTCTTCGGACAGGATGCGCAGGCTTTCGCGGGCCCAGTCGGCGCGGGCCCGCGCGACGGCGATCTGACCGGCGAAGACGTGCGCCTTCAGCCGGGCGATCCGGTCGTGCTCGGCCGGAGGGCGGCTCTTCAGGCGCTCCTTGAGCAGGTCGGTGTCCTTGGCCAGCAGCGCGTCCCGGTGGGCGCCCCACTCGGCGATCAGCTGCTCCTGCTCGGCCAGATGGGTCTTCAGCACGGACGCGGCCCGGTCCTGGTCGATCATGTCGAAGAAGAGGGCCTGCAGGAAGAACGCGTCCCGCACCGGGGGCGCGGCGTGGTCGGTGCCCGTCCAGGCGCGCAGCTCTTCGAGCCCGCGATCCGTGATCGAGTACACCGTACGGGTCAGCTTGGTGCCGCGGATCTCCTTCTGCCCCTCGATCAGCCCGGCCTGCTCCATCTGCCGGAGCGTCGGATAGATCTGGCTGTGCGGCGCGGACCACACCCAGCGCGGGGCGGCCTCGAAGAAGCGGGTCAGCTCGTACCCGTTCATCGGGCGCGCCTCCAGGACGCCGAGCAGCGCGTGCTGAAGCGACATGCCCTCAGCATAGGGAGGCGACAGAACCCCTAGAACATGTATGGAGATACATGTATGGTCCTGCTTGTCCGGCGGACGTGCCCGGCGGCTGGGAGGTTGTGCGGCGTGAAGGCGGGAGCAACAGGGCGGTCGCTGGGGAAGGCAGGAGCAGCAGGAAGGGCGCCGGGGAATGCGGGAGACGGGCGGGCCGTGATGGAGCGCGTTCTGGCCGAGGCTGGGCGGGCGCTGGCGGCGGCCGGGCTGGTCACCGCATTTGGGCACGTGTCGGCGCGGGTGGCCGGCGACCGGCTGCTCATGACGCCGCCGGTGCCGCTGGGGACGCTCGGCCCCGACGCCCCGTACACCGAGGTCGCCCTGGGGGCTGCGGTGGAGGCCCTGCCCGAGGGCACGCCGCGTGAGGCGTGGATTCATGTGGAGATCGCGCGGGCCCGGCCCGGGGTCGGTGCGATCTGCCGGGCGCAGCCGCCCACCGCGACCGCGCTGGCCTCGGCCGGGGTGCCGATCGTGCCGCTGCACGGGCAGGGCGCGTTCCTCGGGCCGCGGGTGCCGGTCTTCGACGACGCGGTGCTCGTACGGGACCGCGAGCGCGGCCGGACGCTGGCCGCCTGCCTGGGCGACGCCCCCGCCCTGGTCATGCGCGGCAACGGCGCCGTCACCGTCGGCGCGACGGTCGGCGAGGCCGTCGCCCTCATGTGGGTGCTGGAGGCCTCCGCCCGCATGAACGCCACCGCCGCCGCGGCGGGCACGCCCGTCCCCATCACGCCTGCCGAGCAGGAGGCGTGGCTGGCCGTGCGAGCAGAGTTGTGCGGCCGCATCTGGTCCTATCTCCGGGAGTCATCATGATCGAGTTAACGGACATCGCCTACGTCCGGTCCGGCGCCGCCGACCTGGACACCGCCGTGAACTTCGCGGTGGACGTCGTGGGCATGGAGCTGACCGCCCGGGAGGACGGCGTCGCCCACCTGCGCGCCGACCAGCGCCACCACTGCCTGGCCCTGGTCGAGGGCGAGTCGGGGGTGATCAGCTCCGGGTTCACGCTGCGCGACGAGGACGCGCTGGCGGCCGCCGAGACCGAGTTGGAGAAGGCCGGCATCGCCGTGGCCAGGGGCGACGCCAAGGGCGCGCGCTCGCGCCGGGTCCGGGACTTCCTGTCCTTCGACGACCCGTTCGGCAACCGCATCGACCTGGTGATCGACCAGGTCACGCTGACCGCGCCGGTCCGCTACGGCCGCGAGGCCGGCATCACCGAGTTCGGCCACCTGTGCCTGGACGCCCCCGACGTGCGCGAGGCGTACCGCTTCTGGAACGGCCACTTCAACGCCCGCGTCTCCGACTGGATCGGCGACTGGGCGTGCCTCATGCGCATCGACCCGGTGCACCACAAGCTGGCCGTCTTCCAGGGCAGCGAGCCCGGTTTGTGCCACATCAACTTCCAGGTCGGCTCGCTCGACGACGTCATGCGTAACTGGCACTTCCTGGAGGCCAACGGGGTGGAGATCGAGATGGGTCCCGGCCGCCACCCGCAGTCCACGGCGGTCTTCGTCTACTTCAAGGGGCCGGAGGGCATCACGTACGAGTACTC
The DNA here is from genome assembly GCF_040655495.1 of Nonomuraea sp. NPDC050404. Lineage (NCBI taxonomy): Bacteria > Bacillati > Actinomycetota > Actinomycetes > Streptosporangiales > Streptosporangiaceae > Nonomuraea > Nonomuraea sp. NPDC050404. Next base: position 6,428 of record NZ_JBFAKB010000060.1, on the reverse strand, counting down.
CTGGGGTGTGCGGCTCATCACCGACGAGGACGCCTGGCGGCCCCGCTACTTCGACCCGGCCGAGATCGGCTCCATCGACATGTGGCAGGGCCAGACCCGCCGCGTCCACACCCAGCCGCAGATCCGCCGCCCTCTCGGCCACGCGGACGAACCGTCCGGCAAGCGGGGTGCGTGACATGCCACTGGTCGAGGTGACACTGTCCGCCGGACGCGAGCCGGCCGCGATCCGGGCGCTCATCCACGAGGTGCACGCCGCCGTCGAGCGCTCGCTCGGCTCGCCCGCGCAGAGCATCCGGGTGATCGTACGAGAGGTGCCGCGCACTCACTGGGCGGCCGGCGACCAGACGCTCGCCGAACGAGACGGAGGCGTCTGACATGCCGTTCTTCGGGCACATCATCGACGGCGCCGAGGTAAGGTCCGCGAGCGGCGAGACGTTCGCCAGCGTCGATCCCTACACGCGTGAGCCGTGGGCGGAGGTCGCGCTGGGCGGCGCGGCCGAGGTGGAGCTGGCCGTGACGGCGGCCAGGCGGGCCTTCGACGAGGGGCCGTGGCCGCGCATGGGCCGCGCGGAACGCGGCCGGCTGCTGCACCGCCTGGCCGACCTCATCGTCGCGGCCACCGACGAACTCGCCCTGGCCGACACCCGCGACATGGGCAAACCCATCGCCCAGAGCCGCGGCAAGGACGTGCCGCGCGCCGCCGACAACTTCCGGTTCTTCGCCGACCACGCCCGCCTGACCACCGCCGAGACCCTGCCGATGGACTCCGGCCACCACGCCTACACCCGCTACGACCCCGTGGGCGTCACGGCCGCCATCGCGCCGTGGAACTTCCCGCTCATGCTGGAGAGCTGGAAGATCGCACCCGCGCTGGCCTGGGGCAACACCGTCGTACTCAAGCCCGCCGAGGACACGCCCGCCTCCGCCACCCTGCTGGCCCGGCTGGCCCTGGAGGCGGGGTTGCCGCCCGGCGTGCTCAACGTCGTGCACGGGTACGGCCCCGACTCCGCCGGCCAGGCGCTCACCGAGCACCCCGGCATCGACCGCGTCACCTTCACCGGCGAATCGGCGACCGGCCGCGTCATCTCGGCCGCCGCCGCGCGGAATCTGGTGCCGGTCAGTCTGGAGCTCGGTGGCAAGGGCGGCAACGCCGTCTTCGCCGACGCCGACCTGGACAGCGCGGTGGACTGGTCCATCAAGGCCATCTTCACCAACGCCGGCCAGGTCTGCCTGGCCGGATCCCGCCTGTACGTGCAGCGCCCGGTGTTCGAGGAATTCCTGGCCCGCTTCACCATCGCGGCCAAGGCCATGCGCCTGGGCGACCCCAAGCTGGACAACACCGAACTCGGCCCGCTGGCCTCGCACACCCATTACCGCAAGGTACGCGGCTACGTCGAGACCGTCGCGGACGAAGGCGGCACGATCCACTCCGGCGGCCTTGGCGACGGCTGGTTCGTCCGGCCCACGGTCATCACCGGCATGCCCGCCACCGGCCGCCACCAGCGCGAGGAGATCTTCGGCCCGGTCGTCACGGTCACCCCGTTCGACACCGAGGACGAGGTCGTGGCCCTGATGAACGGCACCCGCTACGGCCTCAACGCCATGTTGTTCACCGAGAACCTGTCGCGGGCGCACCGCGTCTCCGCCCGCCTGCGCGCCGGAACGGTCTGGGTGAACTGCTTCTTCGTCCGCGACCTGCGCGCCCCGTTCGGCGGGGTGGGCGATTCGGGCGTCGGCCGCGAGGGCGGCACGTTCAGCCGCGAGTTCTTCACCGAGCCGAAGGCCGTGGTCATGCGGATCGACTGAGGGCCACACGGCTCAGCCATGCGGATCGACTGACGGCCACACGGCTCAGCCATGCGGATCGACTGACGGCCGCACGACTCAGCCCTTCGCCTCCACCGCGCCGCCCGTGACCATGAAACGGGGAGCGGCGGAGCGGTTGGGGGCGGCGGCGTGCAGCAGGTGCGGATGCATGAAGACCACGTCGCCCGGTTCGCCCGTGAGCTCCACGACGCGCACGGGCACCCCCGACACCGACACCCCCGCTCCCATCAGCCGCGCGACACGTTCGGCGGCAGGTCCCGGCCGCCGCAGGTCGCGCAGCCAGGGATGCAGGCCGAGGATCGCGTCACGGACGGCGGGCGAGCGTCCCTGGTCGGCCTCGTCCGCCTGCCGCAGAAAGTCCTCGACCAGCCGGTGCGAACCGGCCAGCACCACGGTGCCGCCGCCTCCGGGCCCTACCGGGGCCAGGTAGGCCAGCCATTTCAGCAGCAGGCCGGCCCCGCTCGCGCCGCGCGCTGGGTAGTCGATGTGCCAGCCGCCGACCGGTACGTCCCACTCCCCCGGGGTCGGGAAGGTGACCAGTGCGGTGCCCCAGTCCGGCGGGCGGGGCCAGTCCGCCCGCCCCAGCAACGCGCCGATCGCCGCGACGACGGCGGGGGAGGCCAGCCGGTCGAAGACGCCCTTCCTGCTCAGTGCGCCGAGGCCCCGGGGCTCGGCCGGGGCCCAGGTGCCGGGCCGGTCCCGGTCCACGCCGTGCCGCTCGGCCAGCGCCGACCACAACGCCCGCGCCATGTCCGCCGCGGCGGCAGCGGGAAAGGCCCGGTCGAGGCGGGCGTAACCGTGTTCTTGGAAGTGCGCGTTGAGCTCCATGAGCGGATCGCCTCTCAGGTCGTGTACCCCTGAGCGCGACGCGGGCAGGCGGCCACCCGCGCCGGGCCCAACGGTCCGGTCGTGGGCGGGTGGGTTCATCCGCGACGGCCGGGTGAGCGAAGCAGGGGTGTGCACGCCATCCGATTCCGTCATTACCCAAAAGGAGACAGGAATGCGTAGGTCGCACAAATTCGTTCTGCCCGCCGTGCTCGCGGCCGGGTTGCTGGCCACCCCAGCCCTGCTCACCTCTCCCGCCTCCGCCTCGTCCACCACCACCGCTTCCTCGATGAGCCTGACCCTGACCGGGGGCAGCTGCGAGGCTCTCGCGCGGCGCTTCCTCTGTTCCGTCTCCTTCAGCGGAGGCGTGGCGCCGATCGCCATCCGCTGGTTCGTCAACGGCGGCAACGTTCCCTCGTTCAACGACAGGACGTTCGTGGGGATCGGCTGCCAGCCCGGCTTCAGCGTCCCCATCCGGGCGGTGATCTCCGACGCCACCGGGGCGTCCGTCCAGTTCAGCACCTCGCCCATCTGCCGCTCCGGCAACCCCTGACGAGCACGTACGGACCCCTCGGTGGGGTACGTTCGCACGCATGACGATCGACCCCGACACCCGCACGATGCGCGAGCGGATGCTCGCCGGTGACCTGTACCTCGCCGATGATCCTGAGCTGGCCGAGCACATGTTGCGCGCGGCGGACCTGATGGCGGCGTTCAACACGACGCCGGCCCGTGAGTCCGGGGAGCGCCGCCGGCTGCTCACGGAGTTGCTCGGCGAGGTCGGTGAGGGGACGGACATCCGGCCGCCGTTGCGGGTGGACTACGGCAGTCACATCCGCATCGGCGCCCGGTCGTTCGCCAACTTCGGGCTCGTGGCGCTCGACGTCGCGCCGATCACCATCGGCGATGACGTACAGATCGGGACGAACGTGCAGTTGCTCACGCCGACGCATCCGGTGGATCCAGACCTTCGCCGGGCCAAGTGGGAGGCCGCCGAGCCGATCACCATCGGCGACAACGTCTGGCTGGGCAGCGGGGCGATCGTCCTGGCAGGGGTCACGATCGGGGAGAACACCGTCGTCGGCGCCGGCGCGGTGGTCACCCGCGACCTTCCGGCGAACGTGGTCGCGGTCGGCAACCCCGCCCGCGTGGTCCGTACGATCGGCCAGGTCACGGAGTTCGACCAGGCGACGGACTGACGCGCGGCACCATCGGCCCGGCCACGGAATGACCGTGCGGCTTCGGTGGCAGGTCGCTGCCGCCGAAGCCGCACGCTCATGGGCTTATTCCTGCGTGATCACGAAGGTCGAGCCCGGCTCCTTGACGATGTCGCCGGTGGCGGAGTTCGTGATGGTGACGCCGGTCAGCTTCGCGCTGCCGCGCGCGCCGCTGTGGGCCAGGATGCCCGCGCCGTTGTTGGACTTGTCGATGCGGACGTTGGTGACGGCGACGTTCGGCATGTTGCCGCCGCCCGTCTTGAACTGGATGCCGTCGTAGGTCGAGTCGAAGATGTCGGTGTCGCGGATGGTGACGCCGGTGATGTCCCTGTTCTGGGCGAAGAGCGTGATCGCGCCGAACTTCTGCGCCTCGCCCCAGAAGACCCCGCCGCAACGGTACAGCGCGTTGTTGGCGATGAGCGTCTGCCCGGAGAAGGGCAGCGGGTTGTGGTCGGTGGCGAGCATGATGCCGGGGTAGTTCATGGTGTCGTAGATGAGGTTGTTCTCGATCTTGTTGCCGTAGCCGCCGTAGATCGCGATGCCGTTCGCCCGCCACGGGAGCTGGATCGTGTTGTTGACGAAGGTGTTGTCGTGGGCGATGTCCACCGCCTGGTCCTTCACGTACGGATTGGCCCACACCGCCAGCGAGTCGTCGCCGGTGGTGCGGAAGGCGGAGTTGAACACCCGTGAGTTCCTGGTGCCGTTGCTGAAGTTGATGCCATCGGCGTAGGTGTTGCGGATGCGCATGCCGCTGAACTGCAGCCCGTCGGCGGGCCCCCACAACTCGGGGATGTTGTCGAAGTCGCGGCCGACCCAGACGCCCACGTTGGCGTGCTCGATCCAGACGTTCGTGATCTTCGTGTTCCTGCCGAAGCGCCCGTTCAGCCCGACCCCGCCCTCGGCCCCGCCGGGGCCGCCGCGGATCCGGCCGGAGCCGAAGATGGCCACGTCCGAGATCTGCACGTTGTCGTCGATGTCGAAGCCGAAGTTGCCTTCGTGCGGGTGGTTGATGCCGCCCGTGGCCAGGTGCGGCTCGGTCAGGGTGTAGAACTGCGAGTGCCACATGCCCGCGCCGCGGATCGTGACGTCGCTGATGCCGACCTGGTTGTACTGGCCGCGGTTCAGCGGGTCGTCGGTGAGGATCTTCTTCTCCTGCCGCCACTGGCCCGGCGGGATCCACACGCAGTCGATGACGCCGTTCTGGTCATCGGTGACGGCCCGCTGGATGGCGGTCGTGTCGTCGCCGGCGTCATCGGGTACGGCGCCGTACTCGGTGATGGAGGTGCATTCGGCCGGTTTGGCGGCGGCGGGCGCCACCTGCTCCAGGTCGATCAGGTCGATGATGTAGAAGGCGGCGGTGTCGCCGGCGTCGCGCTGGAGCCGGAACTTGGTGCCCGCCGGGTACGAGCGCGCCAGCAGCGCGTGCGACTCGTCGAACAGGCGGCGGGCGTCGGCCTGCGGGGTGTTGGTCAGCGCCTCGGGGTCGTCGCTGTTGCCGTACAACCAGCTGTGGCGGGAGGAGAGGGTGAGTTTGCGGACGAACGCGCCGTCGGCGTACAGGCTGATCGTCGCCTCGATGCCGCCACCGCCGGGCGCGTCCGGAATGGAGTTGCGCACCACGATCGAGTTGGCGGCGTTGGCCGAGGTGAACTCGACGTACTGGCCGGTGGTGTTGAGGCGGACCGACTTGCGGCCCGATGACTCGGTGGCGAAGTTGGTGTGGCCGAACGTGCGCAGCGGGTCCGTCTCCAGCAGGGTGCCCTGGTAGGCGGCGGATTCGGCCTCGTACTCGACGTAGGGCACCGACGCGCCGCGGCCGACGGTGATCGGCTGCGAGAAGGTGTTGTTGTCCTCGTCGGTCTCGGTTACGGCGCCGGTCGCGTCGGCGGTGGCGGTGATGGTGGCCCCGCCGCTGGTGGCGGTCCAGCCGCCGGTGATGGCCACGTTGACGGTCGCGCCCGCGGCGATCGGCGCGGTCTCGGTGTTCAGCGTGGTGCCGCCCACCGTGACCCGGGTGGTCGTGGTGGCGCCGGTCGTACTGGTGCCGCGGTTCTTGACGGCCACGGTGAAGGTGACCCGCGTGCCGACGGCGGGGTTCGGCGGGCTGGCGGTGACGCCGAGCACCTGCAGGTCGGGGCCGGGTGCCTCGGCCACGACCAGGGGTGTGGGGGCGGTGTGGGAGTTGTTGGCCTCGTTCTGCTCGGGGACCTTGCCGTCCTCGTCGGCCTTGGCCGTGAGCTGGTACGTGCCGGCCTTCCTGGTGCCGATGTCCGCCGACACGGTGGCGGAGGCCCCGGCGGCCAGCGCGCCCACGTTGGCGCTGCCCGCCTTGGCGCTGCCGGCGTAGAAGTTGACCGAGGTGGCGGCGGAGGCCGCGGTGCCCGAGTTCTTGACCGTGGCCGACAGCGTGATCGCGGTCGTCGCCGTGGGTGAGGCGGGCGTCCAGGTGAGGTTCGTGACGGTCAGGTCGGGGTTGGCGGCGGGGCTGCCGAAGATCTGGAATTCGGCGACCTGGCCGCTGGGCGCGCCGGAGTTGGCGGTGAAGCGGAGTTGCACGTC
>NZ_JBFAKB010000059.1:0-32062 GCF_040655495.1 Nonomuraea sp. NPDC050404 | reverse complement strand
GACACGACCTCGCCATAGCAACCAACCAAGACGGCCGCCTCGAAGTCTTCGCCTCCAACCCCACCGGAATACACCACCGCCACAACACCACCCAAACCCCCTACTGGTCAGCCTGGCAACCCATCGGCGGACCCGCCAACGCCAAACTCGCCACCGAAAAATCCACCGACCACCGCATAGAACTCTTCGCCATCAACACCAACACCGCCCAACACCTCGTACAAAAAGAACCCAACGGCACCTGGTGGCCCTGGGAAAACTTCGGCGGCGGCGGCACCGACATCACCACCGGCCACAACGCCGACGGCCGCCTCGAAACCATCGCCACCAACCCCACCGGCACCTACCACCGCTACCACACCAACACCAACCCACCCTGGTCCAACTGGCAACCCCTCAACGGAAACGGCCCCGGAGTCAACTGACCGGTCTGCTGGAAGCGACGGAGTACCGCGGTCGCCTCGCGAGACGCGGGCGCGCCCTCCTGCGGCGTGCTGCCCGCGCCGTCCAGGCCGGCGAGGCAATCGGCATCGCCGGCCTGGACGCCGTCTTCACCACGCTGCTCGCCACCGGTGGCTACGGGCTGCGCGGTCAACGCCGTCGCTCGATGACTTCCGGGGTCCGCAGGACGGGGCTCTCCTCGATGCCCTTCCTGTCGGCGGCGGTGATGAGGCCGAGCTCGTGCAGGATCCTGGCGGCCTCCTGCGCGCGCTTCCTGGCGCCATCCGCATCGCCCATCGCCTGCGCGACCAGGCCGAGCCCCCAGAGATGCTCCGCCTCCACGTATGTACCGGTCATGCCGGCCCGCCGCTCCAGTGCGATGGCCTCCTCGAAACGGGCGCATGCCCGATCGAGGTGACCGGCCACCCGGTATGTCTCCGCGAGGTTACCCAGCGCGCTGGCCTTCACTTGCAATTCCTCGTCACCAATGAGGGAGACGGCCTGTTCGTGTGCGTCGATCGCCTCGTTGTGCCGCCCGGCGCTGCGATAGGTGAGCCCAAGATTGGACAGGACGATTCCGGCACCGTACCCGTCGCCGTTGCGTCGCTGGAGTTCGAGGGCCTGAAGGTAGTGATCGATGGATTCGTCCAGGCGGCCCTGCATCCGATAGGCATTGGCGAGGTGGTCAAGCTGATTCGCCTCGCGGCCCACGTTGCCGATCTGCCGGAAATACCTCAGAGCGCGGCCCAGATGCTCGATGGCCGGATCCAGTTGCCCGAGATTCGAGCAGACCCAGCCGAGGTCGCTGTACGCCATCGCTTTGAGCTGCGGGTCCCCCGAATGCTCGGCGGCATCCACTGCCGCCTCAGCGAACACGAGCTCCCTGCGCCACTGACCTCCGTCGTCCAGGAGCATGCCCACAATGCTCGCCAGCGCCACGGCGACGTCGTCGGCGGACATTTTGCCGGCCTGGCGCACCGCGGCGGCGAGATTGTCGGCCTCGGTGTCCAACCAGGCCCGCACGTCGGTCATCGTCTCCAACGGCATCCCAGGATGAAGAAGGGTTCGAGGACCCAGTTCGAGGCGCAGATTACTCCTCGACCTGGCTACCCTCAGCGCGGTGCGAGCGGTGGCCAGATGGAAGTGCAAAACCCGCCGGACGGCCACCACCTGCTCTTGTGCGGTCGTCTCCTCACTCGCGCGCTCACGCGCGAAAAGGTGCAGGAGGTCGTGCATACGGAAGCGGCTGAGCGCCGTCGTCTCGGCGAGCTGGGCATCGACGAGGTGTTCGAGCAGCGCCTCTGCCTCCTCGTCCGGGACATCGGCGAGCGCCGCGGCGACCCGGTAGTCGAAATCCGGGCTATCGAGCAAGCCCAGCAGCCGGAACACGCGGGCCGCCGCCGTACCGTGCCTGTCGGACAGCAGGTCGCAGTAGCTGACGGCGAAACTGGCCCGTACCGCTCTGTCCGCAACCTGGAACTCGGACAGTCGGCGCCGCTCGACGGCGGTCCGTTCCACGAGCATGGCGACGGGCCACGCGGGCCGGGCGGTGAGCCTGGCCGCGGCGATGCAGATCGCCAGCGGCAGTCCCCCGCAGAGTGTGACGAGTTCGGCCGCCGCACCGGGCTCGGCATCGATCCGAGCCGCGCCGACCAACCGGGTCAACAGTGCCAGGGCCTCGTCCTCGGGCAGGGTGCCGAGCTGGACGCGGAAGGCGCCGTCGAGCGAGGTGAGGATCCTGCGACTGGTGATCAGCACACCGCACGAATGGCTGCCGGGCAGCAGGGGCTGCACCTGCGCGGCACTGGAAGCGTTGTCAAGAACGACGAGCAGGCGTTTGCGGTCGGTCATCGACCGGAATCGTCCCGCCGCTTCCTCCACATCGACGGGTATGGCCGCGTCGGGAACCCCGAGGGAGCGCAGGAACCGGCCGAGCACCTCCCCCGGTTTCAGTGGCTCCGCCTCCGGGGAGGCCCCGTGCAGGTTCACGTACAGCTGGCCGTCCGGGTACCGGTCGGCGACCCGATGGGCGATGTGCAGCGCCATGGCGGACTTCCCGGCGCCGCCGGGGCCCGCGATGGCGCAGACGGTCACCGCGTCGTGCCCGGCGGAGGTGAACAACTCTCCGATGAGCTTGGTCTCCTCCTGTCGACCGGCGAACACGGTGAGGTCCGCGGGTAGCTCGGCCGGGGTCGGCAGCGTGCCCTCGCCGACGTCCACCTGCTCGGCCTCACGCTCGGCCGGCAACCCGGGCCGCACGTCTGGGGCTGTCAGGACCGGGTCGTCGTTCAGGATGGCCTGCTGCAGCCGCCGCAGCTCGAGGCCGGGGTCCAGGCCCAGTTCCTCCTTCAGCAACGCGTCGATCGTACGGAAACTCTCCAGCGCCTCCGCCTGCCGGCCGCAACGATGAAGGGCGAGCATGAGCTGGCCCCAGAGCCGCTCCCGCAGCGGGTGGGCCGCCGCGGCGGCCCTGATCTCGCCGATGATCAGCCCGTGGCGGCCGAGTTGGAGGCTGGCGTCGAACCAGTGCTCCAGCAGTTGCAGGCGCGTCTCGGTGAGGCGGGGCACCTCTTCGCGGTGGAGGGATCCCGACGGGACGTTGTCCAGAGCGGGCCCGCGCCACAGCGCCAGCGCCTCGCCGAGGAGGTCCGCCTGCCGGCCGACGTCGCCCTTGCCCACCGCCAGCGTCGCCCGGTCGACGAGCTCGCGAAAGCGGAGGAGATCGAGGCTGCCCGCGTCAATCTCGATGAGATAACCCTGGTCACGGGTGTGGATCAGCCGGTGCTCCGACCCCTGGTCGCCCAAGGTGCGGCGCAACCGCGTGATGTGCGTCTGCATCGCGGCGCGGGCGTTTACGGGCGCCGCCTCGTCCCACAATGATCCGATCAGCTGGTCGAAGGAGACAAGCTGGTTGGCGCGCAGGAGCAAGGTCGCCAGGGCACTGCGTTGCTTGGGCGCATGGATCGCGACCGGCCTGCCATCTCGGCTTGCTTCCAGCGGGCCCAGAATCCCAAACCACACGGGTGTCTCCCCATCCATCGACCGGCACGATCGCGAGACGCCGGCCACGCCCGGTCTGTCGCCGGTTCACACCTGTGGTCGGTTACTCGCGGATATCCGCAACTGAAGTGAGGTCAAGGCTCTCTCGCAGGCATTCCGCTGGAGCCGTCGGCCCTTCCGGCGACCAATCGTGGCGACGGCAGGGAGGGCGTGCCGTTCGTCGTCACGTCAAGACGCCGGAGCGATTCTCTATGTTACTGGACGGCGCAATACTGTTGATGACGAGTAAATCGGGACGACGGGACTCGCGGTGCCACGGCTCCGCCGGCCGATCTGGTTGCTCTGGTCAGCCAATCTTTCGGGCGGAGCCGTCGTCGGCGCCGGCCAGGACCGTGTCGGCGTGGCGGAGGGTCCAGTGGCTCAGGGCCCGGATCGGTATCAGCAGGTCCTGGCCCGCCTGGGTCAACTCGTACTCCACTCGCGGCGGGGCTTCGGCATAGCGCCGGCGCTCTACCAGGTCAGAGCGTTGCATGCGGCCAGGATTTGAGTGAGCGCCTTCTGGCTGATGCCTCCGATCTCCCGACGCGGCTGGCCCAGACATTTGGGTCTGTCCTTGGGGGCGAACCCCACCACCGGCAGCCAGGCGTGGGCGAACAGGTCTATAGGCCAGACGGGCCGGGCAGTCGGCGAAGCAGTCGCCGTAGGGCTCGCACGGGTGTCGTCCTGGCGGTCCACGCGCCAGTCTGCCGCGTGCGTAGGCACCCGGGGGTGCCCATCGGGCTGCCTACGGTCGTGGCCGACGGTGACCTTCAAGGCGACATACGTATCGGGATACTTGGAACCGGGCGAATGGATGAAACTCTGGGGTCGGGCTGCGCACGGGCGGGACACGAGGTGGTGATGCCACCAGGACGTCTCAAGCCCCTGGCCCGCTCCGGCTGGTCATCTGACCGAGCGGCGCAGCAACCGCGATGCTCGCCACAACAGACTTCCTGGCCATCGGACCTCTCCTTATGATCAGGGATCGGATTCCCCCACTGAGCGTGATCATCGTAAGGATGGTCGTTGTCGCCGCCCCGTCGTGCCGCTGTCGCATCCAAGGTCGGCACGATGCCGCGTCAGGGTGGCGCACCGCGCGGTGCGCCACCCTGACGCGGCCGGAGATGGCGGGCAGAAGCGCCCTTCAGCGCACCTGCGCCGATCGCACGCTACCTGGCAGGACGGAAGAACAACACGATTGCGGCCAGCGCCACGATCACGACGAACACATCGGCGATCACTGTGATCGTCGGCATGGCGATGAACAGGTCCATCGCCTTCATCAGCGTGGAGATGATGAGGATCACGACAGAGATGATCCGGGTGGCGCGACCGCCACGCAGTGCCAGCCATGCGACCACGATGAGCACAAGGGACCAGAAAATCGTGCTGGAGGCCAGGCCGGTGTAGATGGCCAGCAGACCCTCGGCCCGCTCACCGCTGGCGTCGACCATGTCGGCGGGCACCGCACTGCCGTCCTCGGCGGTCGTGGTCATGGCGATCTGATCCTTGACCACCTGCGTACCCGCGAGGAGGATGCCGATGGCGCCGATCACGTTGAGACATGCGGCTGCGATGGCCGCGCCGACTGCCCGAGACAGGCCCGCGGGCCGCCCGCCGCCTGTTCCAGCCGTCCCCAGCGCGCCCGCGGGCGCCCCTTGGTGGTGCAAGGCCCGATCGTCGCGAGGGGCGGAGGGCTGTCGTTCGTACATGGTCATGAGATGTCTCCAGATCGCTGATGTCAGGTGAACAGACCGGGATGGACAGCCCGAACCACAGATGTGCCCGGGACAGGCTCCCCCACGGATTTCGGCAAGGTCGAGGAGCACCTGACGCTTGGCGAACGCCACAAAGCGAGGTGAAATTGCTCCTCATTGAACTTCGGGTCAGATCCTGCTCAGTGAATGCCGCATGCTGCAGCGCCCTTTTGACAACTGAGTCAAGGCTGAATACGACTTCCCTTACCCGCCGATTTACTGCTGTCGAGATTTATAGCACAACGCGCCTTGCCACATAGCAGTGTGGAACGTTACATAGAGTGGCGACAGTCTGACGGCGTCACCAGGACAGGCAGGCGACCTCGCCACCGCGACGATCAGGTTGGGCCGGAAGAGCGCCCAGCGACGGCCGAGCGTCCGGGCTCACCGCCTCGGAATGGTCGGATATTTCCGCGGCCCTTATTCGGTTGAGCTTGGTCAGGACACCAGTTGCGAGAGAAAGGCCTAACAAGGTTATGCACCAGCCGGTATTCGACGCCGCCAACGCGGCTTTGTCGGGATGCTAGACGCTCCGGCGCGAAGGCCGCCACTCGCGCGGAAGCGCTGCCCACATGGGTCCCTCTGTCTGCCAGGCGCCATCCGCCGCTCGTCTAGAATCCCTTGCATGCCGACGCCGAAGACCAAGCTCACCGATCTTGCCGAATATGTCGGGATATCGACGGCGACGGTGTCGCGAGTGCTCAACGGCCGCGGCGGCGTTTCGGAGGATACCCGCAAGCAGGTCATGGCCGCCCTCGACGCCCTTGGCTACGAGCGGCCCGCGAAACTGCGGAGTACGTCCGCCGGACTGGTCGGCCTGATCGTGCCCTCGCTCGACAATCCGATCTACCCGTCCTTCGCGCAGATGATCTCTTCGGATCTCGCGCGGCGAGGGCTCACCCCGATCATGTGCCCCCAGGACATCGGCGGCGTGTCAGAGGACGAATACGTCGCGGCCCTGCTCGAACATCAGGTCGTCGGCATCATCTTCGTCGCCGGCCATCACGCCGACCAGGGGTCCGACAAGCTCCGCTATCAGCGCCTCGTGTCCGCGGGCCTGCCGATCGTGCTCATCAACGGCTACAGCCCAGACATCGACGCCCACTTCGTCTCCGACGATGACGCTGCCGGAGTCGAAATCGCCATCGATCACCTCGCCACCCTCGGTCATGAGCGGATCGGGCTCACTGTCGGGCCCCATGGCCTCGTATCGACAGAACGACGCATCCAGGCATTCGCCGCGAGGATCGAGGAACGCTTCGGAGTCGATGCCGCAGAGTCCGTCGCCAGTTCCCTGCTCAGCGTCGAGGGCGGCCAAGTCGCTGCCGGTCAGCTCATGGACACCGGCCACACTGCGCTGATCTGCGGTTCCGACTACATGGCGCTGGGTGCCGTCCGGGCCGCCCACGCGCGCGGGCTCAAGGTTCCCGGCGACGTCTCCATCGTCGGTCACGACGACTCGTTCCTCATCGGCTTCACGAACCCCGCGCTCACCACCTTGCGGCAGTCAGTCTTCCCGATGTGCCAGGCCGCCGTCTCCATCCTCGCCACCGAGATCGCCTCCGGCCGCAGATCGCCGGGCAGCGAACTGGTCTTCCGCCCGGAGCTTCTCGTTCGCGAATCGACGGGCCTGGCCCCGCGGCTCACCTCCTGACAGGAGAGATCGACCTGGCGCTACAAGCGTCACGCATCTGCGGGTCGGCTGCCGGAGGATGATCGTACGATCAGTGTCGGCGCGAACACGTGGTCGACGTGCGTCACGTGATACCCGTGCAATTGCTCCGACAGAGCGGAGGACGCCGCGGTCGCGATCTCCTCGACGGGCTGGCGCAGAGTGGTGAGCGGTGGGTTGCTGTGAACGGCGAGGTAGGAGTCGTCATAGCCGATGACCGAGACATCGGACGGTACGGAGAGTCCGGCCGCGTGGACGGCGGCCACCGCACCTAGTGCCATCGGGTCGCTGCCGGCGATGATGGCGGTCGCACCGGCGCCGAGCATTTTCCGCGTGGCCGCCAGGCCGCCGGCCAGGGAGTAACTCGTCTCGGCGTAAAGTTCGGCGTCGACCGTCCCGAAGAACCGCCGCATCGCCCGAAGGTAGCCCAGCCTCCTGTTCTGCGAGGGCAGCAAGTAGGCCTGACCGTTCGCGAGGCCGATGCGCGAGTGCCCCAGTTCGCGCAGGTGGGCGACCGCCGCCTCGGCTCCCGCCGCCTCGTCGGTGGTGACCGTCGCTGTGGGTAGGCCGGGGACCCGTCCTCCGACCAGCACCATCGGAATGCGTTGCCGGTGAAGCTGCCAGTAGGTGTTGTGGTCGGCGGAGGGATTGGCATGTCCGCCGGAGATCAGGACCAGCCCCTGGACGGCCCGCCGGAGCAGAGCCGAAATGTAGTCGGCCTCGGTCGGCCCTCTGAGAGTCGAACTGCCGATCAAGGCCGTGACTCCATGGGCGCCCAGCTTGGTCTCGATCGCTCCGGCGAGTAACGGGAAGATGGGATTGTCAAGTTCCGGCACGATGATCCCGACGAACGGTTCCGAGATCGGCGCGGGTGCGACCATGCCGTGCTCGCGAACGGCCCGCAGGACTCTCGCGCGGGTCGCCTCAGCCACTCCGGGCTTGTCATTGAGGACGCGGCTGACGGTGGCGGCGCTCACGCCCGCTCTCCTCGCGATCGCACGGACCGAGGTGCGTGGCACGACAGTGCTCCTTATCAGAAATCAACGAAACATGTTGCAGGGCTGTTGCTGGCGTTCTGGCGGGTCTCCTACGCTTCTGGCCCGGAACCCCAGGTCAGAGAGGGAAGGGAGAAGACACAGGATGGAACAACGCGAAGCGAGACGCAACGCGGTGGCCGGTCCGGCCGGTTTGTCGCCGTACCCGCGTGCCCGAGGCCGGGTGGCCGCGGGAGCGTTCCGCTCCGAGGAGGTGGCCCGGTGACGGTCGAGGTTCTGGAGGACATGTGGTCGGAGGCGCTTGGCAACCGCCGCGACGTCTATGTTTATCTGCCTCCCGGCTATCACCCCGCCAGGGGGCCCTATCCGGTGCTCTATCTGCATGACGGCCAGCACATGTTCGCCTCGGCGGGGCCGGCACCGAGTTGGCGGCTGGACGAGACACTCGACGATCTCATCAGTCGCGGCTCGGTGCCTCCGCTGGTCGCCGTGGGAGTGGCGAACGCCGGAGCCGACCGCGGAGCCGAGTATTCGCACGAGATCCCTTTCCCTCGGGACCCGGCGAGCTCGCCCGCGAGAGGCAGGCTCTACGAGACGTTCCTGATCGACGAGCTGATTCCGCTGGTCCGTCAGCGGTACTCCGTGACCTCCGATCCGGCGGCCACCGCTGTGATGGGTTCTTCCATGGGCGGCCTGGTCAGCTACCATCTGGCGTTCGGCCGACCGGAGGTTTTCGGCCTAGCGGCGATCATGTCACCGTTCTTCGTTTCCATCGACCCCGTCACCCTCGCCAAGACTCCCGTTCACCGGATCTTCGACCGCCGCGGTCCCGATCGGATCTGGATCGACATGGGCGGCATGGAGGGGCTGATCACCGTCGAGCCGGTCTTGGAACTCGTGCAGCACCTCGTCACGGAGCTCGGCTACACGCCTGACGATGACCTGCGATACCGCTACGATCCGGAGGGCCGGCATCACGAGGATGTCTGGGCGGAGCGGGCCAGGAGCGCGGTGCTGCATCTGTTCGGCGCCGGTGGTCCGGCCGAGCCGACGGTTGCTCCAGGTCCGGACGGCAACCTGGCGCTCGGCATCGGCCAGCTCATCGACGCGTCTCCCCTGGGAAGGCGCGCCGATGGCTGTACGTACTCGATCCTCACCGCTCAGGTGGACTGGCGACCCGAGCGCCTGCTCAAGCGGGTCGGCGGCGCATTCCTGGCCGCGGCCGCGGCCGGCGACGGCGAGATCGTGGCGAGAGTGGGCTCTCACACCGTCACCACCGGCGTCATCGTGACCTCGGGAGAGGCGCAGCCCGCCCTGGACGTCACCGTTGTCGTGCCGCTCGACACCCCGCTTGACGCCTCGGTGTCCTTCTCCGGGCTGCCCACGCAACATATCCGGCCCGGGCTCCACCACGGCCACTGGCCCCTGCCCCGGGGAGTCGGGCTCGACGGGACAGTGGGTCTCGGCTGGCGCGGCGCGGGCCTGGACGCCAACGGGGTTCCCGTCCGTCATCCGCTACGCCACGACGCCGCGCGCCGCATCGTGGTGCGGGTCGAGAGATGGACGAATCCCGACCACGGCGGCCTCTAGACAGCCGTTGACGGTTCCCTCTCTCAGGGGACGGCGGCCGATCATCACGCAGCTATCCTCCCGAACGCAATCTTGCGGCAAATTTTCATTAATAGCTTGTAACCTTGCTGCCCTGTGGATAGCGTCCGCTATGCGGGGGACCCGGAACACGGTCGCTGCCTGCGCTGGAGCGACCCCCACCCTCAGCGAGAAAGGACCAACATCAAATGTGGCCGCTTCCAGAGACGCATGACGACTCGATGCGTGCAGGCTTAGAGACTGGCGGGACTCCACATCGCCTCCACTCACGCCGCGCGTTGCTGACGGCGGCCGGACTGGTGACGCTGAGCGCCTGCGCGGTCCCCGCCCGCAGTCCGAGCGGGAGATCCGCGGCGCCAAGTGCGCCAGCGACCGGCGTCCCGCAGCGCGATGGCGCAGCCGACCTGGTGATCTGGGCTGACAACAACAGGGCGACAGTGCTGCAGCGGTTCGCCGACGCCTTCGCCAAGGAGAACGGTGTGAAGGTCGCCGTTCAAGTGTCGACGGACGTCCGCCGGGACTTCGGCGCGGCGGCGCAGACCGGCAGCGGCCCCGATGTCATCGTCGGCGCGCACGACTGGCTCGGCGAGTTCGTGCAGAACAACGCCGTCTCACCGCTCAGCCTGAGTGGCGACCTGGTCGCCGGGTTCCTTCCGTCGGCGATCGCAGCGGCGACGCTCAACGAGCAGATCTATGGCGTGCCCTATGCCGTGGAGAACATCGCGCTGGTACGCAACACCGCGCTCGCTCCCGAGGCGCCCGAGACCCTGGCCGAACTCGTCGAGAGCGGCCTGGCCCTTGTCAAGTCGGGAAAGGCCACCAACGCGCTGCTGGTGCCGGTGGGCAAGGGAGGCGACTCCTACTTCGCCTACCCGTTCCTGTCGGCCTTCGGCGGCGGGTTCTTCGGGCAGAAGGCGAACGGCGAGTACGACCCCGGCAAGGTCATCGTGAACAGCGACACCTCGATCAAAGGCGCCGAGGTGCTCGCGGAGATCGGCAAGAAGAAGGTGCTGTCGACCAACGTCGACGGCACCAACATCGATGCCCTGTTCAACGCGGGAAAGGCGCCGTACTACTTCACCGGCCCGTGGGCGATCGAGACCGCGAAGAAGGCCGGCATCAAGTATGCAATCTCACCGCTGCCGTCCATCGAGGGTGGTGGTCGCATGCTGCCCTTCCTGGGTGTGCAGATGTTCTACGTGTCGGCGAACACAAAGAACAAGACGCTGGCGGAGGAGTTCGTGATCAATCAGATGGCCAGTACGGAGGTGCAGGAGGCGCTCTTCGTGGTCGGCAATCGGCCTCCGGCGCTGAAGGAGGCCTACGAGAAGGTCGCCGCCGGCAACGCCGACGTCAAAGCCTGGTTCGAGGCCGGCGTCGGGGCCAAGCCCATTCCGAACATCTCCGCGGTCAGGGCAGTCTGGGGGCCCGTGGCCCAGGCCGAAGCTGACGTGATCGCGGGCAAGTCCAGCCCGCGGGCGGCCTTCGACGCCGCCCAGAAACAAGTCGTGGAAGGCATCAAGAAGGGCTGAGCCTCACGTGGCGGCGGTTCCCGTCGCGGGTGTGGCCTCGTACCGGCTGAACCCCTTACCGGGGAAGAGGAGAAATTTCGTGATAAGGGGCATAGCAACCCGAGCGGAGGCGATGTCCACCGGTCCGGATGCCGCCCGCGCGAGGCTTGGGACGGCGGCCCGCCTGGTGCTGATCGTCGCCGCGCTCGCAGTGGTCGCCGTCACGGCGCACCGGCTGATCGAGGGCGGCAACTGGCTCGGCGTACTGATCGTCGGCGCCGTCGGCATGGCGGTGCTCGTGGTGTACGCGACCCGCCGCCTGGTTCCGATGAAGTATCTACTGCCCGGCCTGATCCTGCTGCTCGGCCTGCAGGTGTGGCCGGTGGCCTACACGGCGGCGACGGCATTCACGAACTACGGCTACGGTCACCTGCTCACCAAGGCGGAGGCGACCGAGGCGATCGTTGCCAACTCCGTGCAGGAGGTGCCGGGCGCCCCACGCTACGCGATGAGCGTAGCGGTGAAGGCCGGCTCCGATCCGATCACCGGTGAACCGCATCTGCTGCTCACCGATCCACGCGACGGCCGGGTCTTCGACGGCACCGGGAACGGTCTCCTGGGACTGAACCCAGCAGGTATTCAGAAGTCCCCCACCGGCAAGGTCCTCTCGGCGCCCGGCTTCACCCTGCTCACGGCGAAAGAGGTGAACTCCCGGCGGGACGTCCAAAACCTGGTGGTTCACACGCCTCAGGGCGGCATCAAGCCGATCGGGCTGAGCCATGCCTTCGAGGGCAAGGCGTCAATGACACACGACCCGGCCACCGACGTGATCACCGATGGCTCCACCGGCAAGCGGTACGTCGCGCGGGACGGCTCCTTCATCCCCGAGGACGGCAGGGGGGAGGGACTGCCGCAGGGCTGGCGGGTGAGCGTCGGATTCGACAACTTCGCCGCGATCATCACCGATCCGGTGATCCGGACCGGATTCCTGTCGGTCTTCGCGTGGAACATCGGCTACGCGCTGCTCGGTGTGGCGTCGGCATTCTTTCTCGGCATGCTCCTGGCCCTGCTGTTCAACGATCCGCGGCTGAAGGGCAAGGCGGTCTACCGGTCACTCATGATCCTTCCGTACGCACTGCCGGGCTTCGTCACCGCCCTGGTCTGGGCCTCGATGTTCAACCAGGACTATGGCCTGATCAACCAGGTCACCCAGGTGTCGATCGACTGGTTCGGTGACCCGTGGGCTGCGCGGGCGGCCCTCCTGATCGCCAATCTGTGGCTCGGATTTCCCTACATGTTCATCGTGTGCACGGGCGCTCTGCAGTCGATCCCGGGCGAGGTCTACGAGGCCGCCAGGGTCGACGGGGTCAGCAGGCTGCAGATGCTGGCGAAGGTCACGTTGCCGCTGGTGCTGGTCAGCGTCGGGCCGTTGCTGGTGGCCTCTTTCGCCTTCACCTTCAACAACTTCGGACTCATCTTCCTGATGACCGGTGGCGGGCCATTCGCCGCGGGCAACACCAGCATCGGCGCCACCGACCTGCTGATCACCTACGCCTACCGGCTCGCTTTCTCCGGCGCCAGCCCGGACTACGGGCTGGCCTCGGCGGTGTCCATCCTGATCTTCCTGCTGGTCGCCCTGCTGAGCCTGGCGGGTTTCAGGAGGAGCGCAAAGCTTGAGGAGTTCAACTGATGGCCACCACGGCAAGATCCCGCAGGCGTCTCGGCTCGCGATGGTTCGCCGCAGTGTGGTGGCGGCACGTTCTGGCATGGGTGGCGATCGCCTGGGCGCTGTTCCCCATCGCCTTCATCGCCTCGGCGGCGCTCAACCCTGCCGGTTCACTCTCCACGTCCTCCCTGATGCCGAGTTCGGTCTCTCTCGTCAACTTCGAGACGTTGTTCACCTCGACGACCTGGCCGTATCTCACCTGGTACCGGAACTCGCTGTACGTGGCGATCGTCGGCTCCCTGGCGGCACTGTTCATCGGCGCCTGCGCGGCCTACGCCTTCTCCCGAATGCGGTTCCGCGGAAGGCGGGTGGGGCTGCTGGCTCTGTTGCTGGTGCAGATGTTCCCGGCGCTGCTGGCCTTCGTCGCGATCTATTTCACCTTCGACGAGATCGGCCAGGTGGTGCCCCCACTCGGCTTGAACACCACCAGCGGCCTGATCCTGGCTCACCTGGGCGGAGCGATGGGCGCCAACGTGTGGCTGCTCAAGGGCTATTTCGACACCACGCCGCGGGAGCTCGACGAGGCGGCCAAGGTCGACGGCGCCTCGCACGTCCGGGTGTTCTTCACCATCATCCTCCCGCTGGTGGTGCCGATCCTGGTGACAGTCTTCATGCTGAGTTTCGTCACCTTGTTCTCGGAATTCCTACTGGCCTCGATCTTCCTGAGGGACGTGCGTCAGCAGACCCTCGGCGTCGGGCTGTGGGCGCTGTCAGCCGCCGACAAGAACGCCTACTTCGGCTGGTTCAGCGCGGGCGCGCTGCTCGCGTCCCTCCCGATCGTGGTCATATACCTCCTTCTGCAAAAGCAGCTCATCAGCGGTCTCACCAGGGGATCCGTGAAGTGAGCAGTTCTGCTGTCACTACTCGTCGTGAAAGGCACGTCCACCACAGATGACGAATACCGCCGATGCGCCACGCCTCTTGCCGCACCACGACGGCTCCGAACTTCACGTGCCCTCACGCGCCTTCAACCTGGGTGAGACGGTCCCCGTGCGGGTCCGGATTCCGCTCGGCTCGCCGTACGAACGAGTCGTCCTGCGCTCCATGACCGACGGCGAGGTCAGGACCGTGCCGGCGGTCCTGACCGACAAGAGCGACCAGGACGAGTGGTACGAGGCGCCGCTGCTCCTGCACAACCCGGTCACTCGGTACCGCTTCATGTTGATCACTGGCGACGAGACCTTCGACTGGCTCAACGGCACCGGTGTATGGTCGTACGACGTTTCAGACGCCTTCGATTTCACGATCACCACCTATGGGGCCGCACCGGACTGGGCCCGGGAGAGCGTGGTCTACGAGATCTTCCCTGACCGATTCGCGCGCTCCGCCGAAGCCGATCACCGGGAGGTGCCTGACTGGGCCGTCCCCACTCCGTGGGACCAGACGCCCGAGGCCGGCCGCGACTCCGTGTACGAGCTGTACGGCGGCGACCTCGCCGGCATCGAGGACAATCTTGGCTACCTTGCCGACCTCGGCGTCAGAGCGCTCTATCTGACCCCGATCTTCCCGGCGCGATCCGCCCATCGTTACGACGCCTCCACCTTCGACGAGATCGACCCTCTCCTTGGCGGCGACCAGGCTTTCACCTCCCTTACGACCGCTGCGCACGAACGTGGCATGCGGATCGTCGGGGACCTCACCACCAACCACACGGGAGACAGTCACGAATGGTTCGTCCAGGCCGGCTCCTCGACGTCGCCAGCCGATTTCTACCTGTGGCACGCGCCCGGCGACCATGTCTCGTGGCAGGGCGTTTCGTCACTTCCCAAGCTGAACTGGTCGTCTCCCGGGCTGCGTGAGCGTTTCATCGACGGGCCGGGCTCTGTCGTCGGCCGATGGCTCCAGTCGCCCTACAACCTCGACGGATGGCGGATCGACGTCGCCAACATGACCGGTCGCTATAGGGACCAGGACCTCGCCCACGAGGTCGCCCGCACGATCCGGGCCACGATCGCCTCGATCCGGCCCGACGGCGTCCTGGTCGCCGAGCACATGCACGACGCCTCCGAGGACCTCCGTGGCGATGGCTGGCAGTCCGCGATGAACTACGCCGGTTTCACGCGACCGGTCTGGAACTGGCTCGCCGCGCCCGGCAACACCCTGAACTACCTGGATCTCCCGATCGCCATTCCGCGCCGCGGCGGCCGCGAGATAGCGCGCACCATCCGGGAGATCTCCGCACGGCTCCCCTGGCAGGTTGCCGCGAATCAGTGGAACAACCTCGGTTCGCACGACACCCCGCGACTGCTCACCATCCTCGGCGCCGACGAACACCTGATGGAGATCGCCGCCGGCCTGCTGATGACCTACCTCGGCGTACCGATGATCTTCGCTGGCGACGAGTGGGGAGCCACCGGCACGAACGGGGAACACGGCCGCCGCACCATGCCCTGGAACGACCTCACCACGTCGGACCACCCGCTGCGCCGGCGCTACCGAGATCTCATCCACCTGCGCAACGAGCACCGGGCCCTGCAACACGGGGGTCTGCGCTGGGTCTTCCAAGAGGACGACGCGCTCGCCTACCTCCGCGAGACCCGCGAGGAGACGATCCTGGTGCTGGCCTCCCGCGCGCCGTGGGCCGGTGCTCAGTTGCCACCCCTCCGCGGGCTGGAGGAGGCGCAGCTCATCTACGGCACAACGGATCTCATCGGACACGGCACGACCTGGCGCCTCCCGCCCGACGGCCCCAATTTCGCAGTCTGGAAGCTCCCGACATGAATCAAGGCCCCGGCGATCGACGCGGGCATCGACGCTGGCATCGACGCTGGCGTCAGTGAGCCATTTTCAGGGTCCGTGACGGCTGCCCTGGTCACAGCGTGATCGCGATGTCGGTGTTCGGTCGGTGACATGAAGAAGCTCCTGGTAGACGGGTTGATCACCACAATCCACACCGTGGCAACCAGGAGCTTGGGCGGCGGCGATGGCGACGAAGGACGTGAAGTGGTCGGCCCGGCGTTCGTACCGCCGGTGTAAGCGACGGCAGCCGGCCGGCCACGAGACCGTCCTTTCCACGACCCAGCGATGGCGTCCCAGGCGCTGGCTGGATTCGATCCCGCGGCGGGCGATGCGCGGGATGATGCGCCGGCCCCCGCGACGGCCGATCCGGCGGCAGTTCGGCTGTCAGACCCGCTCCCGTAGGGGAAGCCTGACTGCGAAGCAGGCGCCACCGAGCGACGCGCGCCTGACCTGAACGCTCCCGTGATGAGCAGCGACGATCGCCCCGACCAGCGAAAGGCCCAGACCGGCGCCCCCGCGATCGCGGCTCCGGGCGGAGTCCAGCCGGGTGAAGGGCTCGAAGATCCAGCGCCGGTCCGCCTCGACGATCCCGGTCCGTCGTCCCCCACTGTCAGCTCGGCACTGTCGCCAGCGCGGCGCACCTCCACGCGCACCGTGTGCTCGGCGTGGCGCTGGGCGTTGCCCAGCGGGTTACTCAGCACCCGCCGGACCTGGGCTGAGACCGCGTCGATTGGCACCGGACATTCGAGACATGTCTCCACCGGGTGCGGGTCCGCCCGGCGTGACAGCTCGCTGCGCGCCAACGCGGTCAGGTCGACGCGTCTCCGCTCCATCGGCGTGCCCGTCTCCGCGTGCGCGAGTAGCCGCATTCATGACCACAGAGAAGGTATGTCGATGCTGTTCTTCATGCCCGCGGTGCCAGCGCATGCGAGCGGTCTGGGCCCGATCAGGAGCAAAGTCCACGAGGAATGTCCCGACGCGAACGCCAACGACAAACGGGCCGATCCGGTCTGGGTCCGGATCTGGGGGCTGCAATGGCAGCAGTCAGCAGAAATGGAATTTCACCCGGCCAGGGTGGGGCGGCGGATTCTCCCTCGTGAACTATCGTTTCCCAACCTGTGTGGGCAGGGATCTCAACGGCGGATGGGGAGCCAAGGTCCAGCTCTGGCAGTGCAACGGATCGGCGCAGCAGTCCTGGTACGAGGCAGCGGTGCCCTCAATCCTGGTGCCGCCGTCCGGAATGCGCCGGACCAACGTGCACAAATATCGTAGGTTATGACCGCCATGGCGGCCGATGAGCAGGTGATCGGCCACTGCCGCGGTAGCGGTGCGGTCATCGCGCGCGTTCGATGAGAGCCTTCCGCCGGTGAGGCGACAGCGACGGATTGTTAGTCTCGCCATGGTGCTGACCCGATAGCAAGGATCAGCATTCACCATCGAAGGATGTGCTCATGCCTCTGCACTACGTGGTCATCACCCGGATCGACGACACTCCGGACAGCGATCTCGGTCATTATTTGGCGAACGTCGGCGCGTCCATGACGCCCTACGGTGGCCGGTTGCTGGCCTTCGGCACGCCACAGCGACTGGAGGGAGACACGAAAATTACCAAGACCGCGATCCTGGAGTTTCCGTCAGATGAGTCGGCCCGCAACTGGTACGAATCCGCCGTCTATCAGAACCTCGCGGCCTGGCGCATCGCGACCATAGGCGGACCGGTCGACTTCAACCTTGTGAGCGGCGTACCGGCATAGCCGCGCCGATGGACGGGAGCCACCTCGATGACGAACTTCGTCGCGACGACGTCGAGTTCGGGCTGGAGAGGATCCTGGACGGCATCGGGGCGCTGATCCAGGTTCGGAACGCGAAAGTCATACGACCGCGGCACGTCAGCGATCCTCTGTCATGGTCTTGATGCACGCCCAACTCGGCGCGTTTCTTGACCACGCGCGCAACGCCGGCCTGACCCGGGCGCCGGCCCCCGGACGCAGCGGCCACGGCATCACCGTCAACACGGGGGCTCCCGGTGGGGCGAGCCGAGCGCCCGCCCCACCGCTCGTTCACCTGTTGTAATTGGAGGCCGTCACGCTCCCGAGACCGTTACTCCCGTTCTTTGACAGGTACACGGTCATCCCCTCGTCGTGCAGGTTGATCCACCCGCCGCCCTGCCCGTAGGGGGCGTCCTTGGCGCAGATGGAATCGGCGTACACATAGCCCTGGGTGGGGTTGTCCGTACCGCCCCGGGACACCTGCAACCCACTCGTGGGAAAGCTGATCCAGCCATCGTCGGCCGTTCTTCCCTGCACCCATCGGGTGTTCACCCCGTTGAGGTCGGCCTTGTCGGCGAAGACGGTTCCCCAGTCTTGTCCGCTTCCCCGGCGTACGTTCAGCCCCTCCTTGGGGAAGCTGATCCACCCGTCGTCGCTGTTTCTTCCCTGCACCCATCCGGTTCGTACACCGTTGAACTCGGCCTTGTCGGCCGTCACGCCGCTGTCGGTGAAGGTGATCCGTCCTCCGGTCGCGTTCGCCGCCCCCTGGACCCAGGGGGTGTTGATGCCGGAGGTGACCGTGAGGGTGTCCAGGATGGGATCACGTACCTCGACGGTCGTGGTGTGGAAGTGTTCCTGCTTGGGCGTGGTGCGGGAGGTGGCGACGAGCGTGTACGTGGTGGCCCGCTTCGGGGCGTCGGCGGCGGCCGGTGACCAGGAGCGCACGCCCCGGGCGACGGTCGCCTCCCCGCCCGGGAAGAGGATCTTGTAGTCGAAGTCGTCGGACCCGTCCCAGCGCAGCACGATGTTGGACCCGGCGTTCACCAGGGCGTCGTCCGGGCGGAAGTCGCGCGGCGCGGGAATCTCCTTTGGCGCGGTCTTCACCAGTGGCACGGCCGCGTACCGGTTGGTCAGGCGCCCGGACTGGGTGCTGCTGCTGTTCTCGGTCACCCGCAGCACGGCCACTCCGGCGGCCGCGGCCACCGTGACGTTCTCCAGCGTCAGCACGATGTGGTCGCCGGGGTCGAGACGGATTCTGCCGCCACCCCGGGCGGTGGCCTGGAAGGCGTCGGAGCCCTGCGGCCGCACGTCCACCGGCGACTGGGCGCCGGACCTGGCGCCGTACACTCCCGTGGGTTTGATCTTCTGGAAGTCCGGGGTGAGGTGGCCGGGACCGTCGCCGATGGGCACTTGTACCAGGATCGAGTGCCAGAACGCCGCCTGCTGCGCCGTATTGGTGACGACCAGGTACACCGTCCCCGTGGACGGGGACCGCCCGGTCGCTGACGCCTCCAGGGGTGTGGGGTCGGTCATGAGGGTGTAGGCCAGCAGGGTCAAGGTCACGACTCCTTCTCTTTGGAGGACGGCGCACGCCGATGTCCCGCCCACGACGAAACGACCGGGCAGGCGGCGACGCATCCGGAACGCCCTCTAGATCAAAACGGTCGGCACGGGAACGTGACAAGAACGCTCAAGGAGGCCATAACAGGGCGATTCAGTAACAATCTCAGCGTCTTGACAAGCACACCACCCATGCGTCACCGGCCTCCAGGGGATGCACGGCCGGCTGATGCGGCACAACGGCCCGACAGGGCGGCTCGGCGATCGCGCGAAGGAGAGTGACAGGTGGGATCTGGCCAGGTATTACAGGCGGGAGGGACAGGTGTATCTCACTGGGGCCGGCCGAACACCCAGGGTAATAATTCAGGTGCAGTGAGTAGCTCTCCTTGGGAGGATCCCCATGCGTCCGTTCACTCCTTTCGCGCTGGCCGCGAGCATCGCCACCCTCTTCGGCGCCGGCGTGATCACCGCCCCGGCCGCGCAGGCCGAAATCGTCTTCATCTGCGCCGAACGAGGACCTGCACCGCTCATCTACCCACCGATGATCAACGGACAGAGCTGCACACCGCCCGTCCCGGGCGACTTCTCCAACGTCCACATCGTCTTCCCGCATCTCGGCGAACAGTGGAGGTGCGAAGTCGCCATGTCCCGCCCCAACGACTTCGGCACCGTCAACGTACTGGGCCGGAACTGCCACCCGCCCCACTAGGGACCAGCCGGCGCCCGCGTCCGTGGTGACCGCGGGCGCCCGCCGCTGTCGTCACCTGACGAGTTGCGTGGTGTACGCCCGGGCGATCAGCGCGGCGTCCTCGCCCACCCAGCCCAGCAGGGCCGAGCCGCGGCAGCGCTGGAAGGGCAGGCCGAGATAGGTCAGGCCGGGCACGGGGCTGATCCCGCCGGTGTGGCGGGGCAGTCCGTCGCTCAGGGCGCCGGGGACGCGCAGCCACCAGTAGTCGGCACGGTAGCCGGTCGCCCAGATCACGCTCCGCGGGGCGATGGTCTGGCCGGAGGCGGTGCGCAGCCGCGGGCCGTCGGCGGCGGTGATGCGATCGACGATGCGCACGCCCATCCGGCTCAGAGCTCGGGGGCCGAGTCCGATGAGGGGGTCACGGTCGCGGACGCGGCGGCCGAGCCGGCCGGTGACGGGCGCGCGGACCAGGCCGAACGCCTGCAGCCAGGTGAACACGTCAGTGCCGAGGAGGCGCTGGGGCAGGACCGGTTGCCGCGTGCCGAGGGCGAGGGTGACCGGCCGGGTCGCGGCGAGTTCGGCGGCGATCTGCACGCCGGAATTGCCGCCGCCGACCACCAGCACCGGCCCGTCGGGCAGCTGGGCGGGGTTGCGGTAGCCGGCGCTGTGCAGGGTGACGATCTCGGGCGCGAGCGGCAGGCCGGGGATGCGGGGCTGCTGGAACGGCCCGGTGGCGACCACGACGCCGTCACCGGTGTAGACGCCCGTGTCGGTGACCGCCTCGAAGCCCGCGCCGGTGGCGGGGCGCAGCTCGGACACGGCACTGCCGAGCCGGACCGGCAACTCGAAGCGGGACGCGTACGCCTGCAGGTAGTCGGCCACCTCGTCCTTGCCCGGATAACGGTCGGCGCCCGGCAGGGGCATGCCGGGCAGCGCGCTCAGGCGGGCGGGGGTGAACAGGCGCAAGGAGTCCCAGCGCCGCCGCCAGGATTCGCCCAGCCGCCCGTGGGCTTCCAGCAGCAGTACGTCGTGCCCGGCCAGGCGCAGTTCGCGGCCTGCCGCGAGCCCTGCCTGACCGGCGCCGATCACGAGAATCATGAGAGTCAAGCCTGGCCGAGGAGGTGACGGCGGGGCTTGAACAAACCTGCTACGACGAGGGTGTCTGAGCCCACGGGCCGAAGCCCTGAAGGTCACCAGCCCACGGGGCCGTTCACGTCGAAGAAGCCGCCGCTGGGACCGTCCGCAGGGAGCGTGGCGGCGCGCACGACGACCTTCGCGCCCTGTGATGGATGCTGCGTTCCGAGGTTGTTGTTCAGATCGGTGGCGTTGTACCCCGGGCACACTGCGTTGACCTTGATCGGTGTGCTGCCGAGCTCGACGGCGAACCATCCGGTGAGCGCATTGAGGAGGGTTTTCGACGTGGGGTAGGCGAAGGATGGAAACTGACCCAGAGGATTGCCTGGAGACACGAGCGTGGCGATCGACCCCATCGTGCTGCTCACATTCACGATGCGCCCCGCCTGCGCCTTCTGCACGAGCGGCAGAAAGGCCTGCGTGACGCGCAACGCCCCGTAGAAATTCACGTCGAACGTGCGCTGAATCGTCTCCAGCCGTACGGTGCTGGGAAGGCTTTCCCCTTCCCCGATCGCGACGCCCGCATTGTTGACCAGCACGTCCAGTGCGTCAGTCTCACCGCCGATATGCAGCGCGGCAGCCCGGACGCTTTCCGCGTCGGTCACATCGAGGCTGACGAATCGAACGTCTCCTTCATGGGCAAGTTCCTTTACCGCGACTTCTCCGCGCCCCTGGTGGCGACATCCCAGCCACACGGTGAAGCCCTGCTGCGCGAGCAGACGTGCGGTCTCAAAACCAATGCCCTTATTGGCGCCTGTGACGAGCGCCGTTTGCGTCATGGTGTTCATATCTTCGATGCTGCAGTAACAGGACGGTACGATCCATAATGTGTCGTCTCCGATTCTTTACGCATCGTCCAAGAGGGGATCGGCGCTCGGCTCCAGCGATCCGATCGCCGACGCCATCGGTCTTCTGCGGCCCCACACCGTGGTCGAAGCCAGCCTCCACGCCGCCGGGCCGTGGGCGGTGCGTTTCGACCCGTTCCCGCACGTGAAAGCGGGTGTCGTCGTACGCGGCGAATGCCGGCTGGCCCTCGAAGGGCACGAACCTGTGCACCTGAGAGAGGGCGACTTCTACCTCTTGGGCAACCCTCCGGCCTACGTGCTCGCCAGCTCCCTCACCGTGAAACCGCGCGCCGCCAAGCCCTTGTGGGACGGCGCCACGGACGGCGTCGTGCGCATCGGACCCGAGGCCGAGGAAGACACATTCCTGTGCAGCGGGCACTTCTCTTTCGACGACACGAACGCCTCGATCCTGATCGATGTTCTGCCGCCGCTCGTACACGTCCGAGCCGCAGATCCGCGAGGCAAACTGCTCGCACACCTGAGTGAACTGCTGGTCACCGAGGTCGAGACCACCGCCGTCGGCGGCTCTCTGGTCCTGGACCATCTCGCACAGATCCTGTTCGTCCATATGCTGCGCGCCCACGCCGACCAGGCCGGTCGGCCCGTCGGCTGGCTGGGAGCACTCAATGACGACGGCATCGGCGCCGCACTTCGCGCCATGCACGCGGACGTGGCACACCGTTGGACGCTCAAAGAACTCGCCGGCATCAGCCGCATGTCACGCTCGGCATTCGCCGCCTCCTTCAAGAACCAGGTCGGCACCGCACCACTGGAGTATTTGATCGAGTGGCGAATGAGCCTTGCCCGCGATGCCCTGCGCCGCGGCACTCGATCGATCTCCGAACTCGCATCCGCGACCGGCTATGAATCCGAGAGCGCGTTCAGCACCGCATTCCGCCGCGTGGTCGGCTCCTCACCCAAACAATTCCGCGACGCGGCACATCGTGCGCCTGCTTGACGGCCTCGGGATGGGCCCGGCGCCGCACAACATCACGCTGCCGCTGGAGCATGACCTGGACGGGGAGTTGTCCGGCCGCCTGGCCGTGCCACGAGCGCCACCGCTCGCTGCGGCGTTCGTGGGCCCCGCCCGAAACAGGCGGACCTCATCCGAGGTGGAGTGAGGGATCCGCGGCCCAGCGGCGCAGGGAGTCGGCGGCGGGTCCCTCGGCCACGGCATCGGCCAGGGCGGTCAACTCGTGCGGCGGCAGCACTGCGCCGCGCCCATTGTGCAGCCGCAGCTCCAGCAGCCGCCGCCCGCGGTCACCCTCCACCACCAGCACCGGAACCCTGCGCGACTGGTCTGCGTTCTCTGCCCCCTCAGCCTGGAACGCGGCGCGGTAGGTCCATGACGTGACCCGCGACAGGTCCACTCGCCGCGTGCGGTAGGCGCCCCGTACGCTGAGCGTGGTGCCCTCCAGCCAGGCGGCATACCGGAAGGCCCGCAAGGTCCTCGTGACCATGAAGATCACCACAAACAGCGGCCAGGCCACGAGAAGCGCCGCGATGAGCGGCGGAAATTCCGTTGGCGCGGTGCCCGTGCCGACCATGCCCCCACCGACGAAGAAACCCAGGAAAGCCGCGCACACCAGAGCGAAGACAATCGTTGAAATCTTCCAGCCGGTGCTCGCCCCGACGCTCAACCGGGTGCTCAGGGGGCCGTGGCCCGGGGTTCCAGCTTGGACGTCGACCCGGTGATCAGGGTTGGCGAGCTGCTGTCCGACGTCTGGGCGGTCTGTCTGGCCGCCCGTGGCCGTGGCCGGTGATTCCGGTCCGTTGCGGAGCCGGTAACCGATCGACCGGAGGTGCCGGTATTCGACGACGGCCAGCACCAGCGCCGTGGCCGTGCCGCAGAGGTTGAGCGTGAGCCACAGCCAGTCGGGCACGTCGTTGGTGTTGTGCTCGATGAGTTCCTGGCCGCTGATCAGGAGCATGACACCCGTTGTGGCGATCGGCGCGAGCAGCGGATGCACATCGCCCGTCCAGAATCCGGTGCGTACCGCCCAGTAGACCGTGCAACCCCAGAAGCACCCGAACCAGAGAAAGAGGACGATCAGGACGAGGCCGATATCAAGGGAGACGGTCCGGTTGTCGAGGAAGCCGAAGATGAGCCCACCGGCGGCCACCATAAGCAGGTAGACGGCCAGTGCGAGCGCCAGGCGCCCCATCAGAAGCAGCACGCCGGGCCGGAGGTGCAGGCGGTGGCCGGCGCGGGTCACGATGAGCATCACGAGGATCTGTAGCGGCAGTAGAACGAAGGCCAGCCCGCCGGTTTTCGCCATCTTCAAGCCGAGGTCGGACATGCCGGCCACGACGTCCCGGTACGGGAGGGTCGCCGCCAGGATCACGGCGGTGCCGACCACCGCTCGCCAGAACGTGAGCCGGTCCAGCGTCCGGTCCATGTGCGATGGGCCGACCCGGGGTTTGAACAGGAACTTGGCGGTCCTCCAGGGAAGGAGCACGGTGGCGGGGACGCGCCTGGTCGCGTGATCGCCGTCATCGGGGTGGGCCTGTCGCAGGTTTCGAGGGTCACGTCGCCGCAGCAGAGCAGTGACCACACGGGGTACCCGAATCCCATGGTCAGGGGGCCGCCTGAAACTGATCAGCGCCGTGACGTACAACGCCAGGATTATCAGTCCACTACTGAAGACAAGCTTGACGTAGGAGTTCAAGACGTCCATTCCGATAGCGATCGCTTTCGCTCGGATGAGAATCGGCCGTAGCAAGCATTGGCTGTCGCATGCCGTGAGACCCGGCAATGCGATCGACCTCTACTGCGGTTTCCCCTTCATGCGCGTGGTGCTCAGCTTTGGGAATAGCTCCTCTGGCTACTTTGACTCAGCTTCCGGCGGATTGGTTGGCGATCCCGGCGTACACCACGAACAAGATGCCCGACATGAGCGAGATCCGCCGCCGACAACGCCTCCATCGGCTGCGTCGTTCCGTGGTATGCCTCAGATCTACCGCCAAAGCTCCTACCCCTCGCCGGCCTCGCACGTCTCCCGAACCCAGACCTCCGGACTGCCCGGCGCCACCTTCGACGCGCCGCTGACCCGCACCACGCGGGCAGACTCAAGCACGTCCCGTTCAGGTTCAGGCCGGCACCGTGCGCGAGCCTCGTCAACGAAAGCAGGTCATGATGGACGCCTCAGCCGACGTCCGCGTGAGCGACCACGCCTTCGGCCTCCTGGACGGCGGCGACATCCCGATCGAGACAGCCGACTACGCCAACGGCCTCGTGACCGGCGCGCAGTCGCAGGAGCGCCACCATCAATACCACCAACCCGGCCGCACCGATGAACATGCTGATCACGCTGGCCCGCTGATCCAGGCGCCAGAATGCCAGTGCTGACTTATATAAGCGAGAGCTGGTACGATCCTGTCCGTGCACGCGTTCGACATCCTCGGTGACCCGGTGCGCCGGCGCATTCTGGAGCTGCTCGCCGACGGCGAGCAGACCTCTGGCGCGCTCACGGACGTGATCCGGACCGAGTTCGGGCTCTCCCAGCCGGGTGTCTCCCAGCATCTGCGCGTGCTGCGTGACAGCGGGTTTGCGTCGGTACGGGCCGAGGGTGCTCGCCGGTTCTACGCCGTTGAGCCCGCGCCGCTGAGCGAGGTCGACGCTTGGCTGGACCGGTTTCGCCGGTTCTGGGAGCAACGCCTCGACGCCCTGGAAACCGAGCTGGCCCGGGGCAAACGTGCGGCTCGGACCCCGGCCGGTGAGGAGCCCGGCTCACCGGCCGAGTCCGGCATCGATGCGAACACAACCGATCCATCAGCGAAGGGAGCCTGACATGAAAGACATATTGGACGAACTGGCCGCCGCACACCGGACTATGGGCAAGGGCAGCCTGCCCGCCGGCGAGGCGTACACCATCGAGGTGCGGCGTCGATACGAAGCGCAGATCGACGACGTCTGGGACGCCCTGACCAGCCCCGAGCGGCTGCAGCGCTGGTTGAAACCGGTCACCGGGGATCTGCGGCCTGGCGGGAAGTTCGAGTTGGACGGTGGTGAGCACGGTGAGATCCTCCGGTGCGAGCCGCCGCGCCTGCTCAGGGTGTCCTGGCTCTACGGGCCGGAGGCCGACGCCTGGCCCGGCACGAGCGAGGTGGAAGTGCGTCTGGTACCGGGCCCGGCCGGCGACACCGAATTCGAGCTGATTCACGCAGCGGCCGTCGGGGAGCCCCTCTTCCCGACCTACGGACCCGGTGCGGGGGGCGTTGGCTGGGACCTGCATCTCCTCGCCCTGGCCCGGATGCTGGCCGGTGGCGAGACCGCTGACCATGAGGCGGTCGAGAAGTCGCCCGAGGAGCGCGAGTTCATCCGGCGCAGCGCCGCGGCCTGGGGACAGGCTCACCTGGCCGCCGGTGGCGAGCCGGAGCACGTCGCGGCCGCGGTGGAGGCCACCACCAAGTTCTACGCACCCGACCCGACCTGACATCTCCGCTGCGGTGGGCCGACCAGCCTTCCCGGGGTCTGCGCCGCCGATGAGAATCGTCAAGCGCGAGACGGATGTCAGACCCCTCCGCCAGAGGAGCAGCACAACAGCAGGTTGTCCCGCACCTGGAAGGAATGCCCGCCATGAAGTACACCAACTCGATCGAGATCGCCCTGCCTCGGGAGAAGGTGGCCCAACTGCTCGCCGATCCTGCACACATACCGAAGTGGCTGCGGGGCGTGGTGCTGCACGAGCCGCTGAACGGGATACACGGACAGCTCGGCACCAAGTCGCGGGTGGTGCTGCAGTCGGGGCAGCGGAAGATCGAGTGCACCGAAACGATCACACGCCGGGAGCCGGCCGACCTGCACGGGATCCCGAAAGAGAGCGTCGTTCACTTCGACCGCGAGATCGTCGGCGCGGGCATGTGGAACGTCGTGCGCGATCGGCTGACCGAAGCCGATCCGGACACGACGCTCTGGGTGAGCGAGAGCGAGTACCGGTTCAGCAGCCTGCTGATGCGGCTGGTGGGGCTTCTCATGCCCGGCTCGTTCCACAAGCAATCGCAACAGCACATGCAGGATTTCAAGGCGTTCGCCGAACAGGGGAAGGATGTTCGCGAAGGCAGCAACTAATCTTCGTAGGTTCCGGGATCATCGGCGGACTGACAACGAGATCGAAATGGACCGGTTGGTGTCGCCGGGCATCGGCCACCCCCGTCCATCCCGCCGTCGAGCACGGCCAGTGCTCGATGTTTGCCGATGACGCTCACGGCGGCCCCGGTCAGCCGGGCCAGCGCCTCCATCGCGGGAACCCTGACCCGGCCCGCTGGCAGAGCTGCTGGGCGGGGCGAGAGGGGTCAGCCGAGGCGGCCGGTGGTGATCGCTGCCGTGACGCCGCCGTCCACGAGCAGGTCGGCGCCGGAGATGAACCCGGCGGCGGGGCTGAGCAGGAAGTCCACGGCTGCGGCGATGTCGGCCGGGGTGCCGATGCGTCCGGCGTTGGAGGCGTCGATCATCGTCTGCATCGCCGTGCCGTGGCCGCTCGCCAGTTCGGCCTGGCCCATGGGCGTGGCGATGACGCCGGGGCTGACGGAGTTGATCCGGGCGCCACGGGCACCCCAGGCCGAGCTGGCGGCACGTACCTGGAGCAGGTTGATCCGCTTGGCGAAGGCGTAGGCCGCGCCCGGGTCGGTGAGCGCGGCGACCTCGGGCAGGGACGCCAGCTCCTCGGCCGGCGCGGTCGCCAGCCGGATCGCGTCCTGACCGGTCGGGGCGGGATGGAATTGACCGCCCATGCTGGCGATGACCACGCCCGCTCCCCCGGGCGCGATCACCTTGGCGAACTCCTCCAGCACGAGCGCGACCCCCACCAGGTCCACCGCCACAATGGCCACCACCGGGGCCTGCACGGGCGACACGCCCGCCGTGTGCGCCACCGAGCGGACCTCCCCCAGCGCGCTCGCCCGCTCGGCAAGCGCGGCGACCGAGGGGCGGGAGGAGACGTCCACCTCCACCGGGGTCACCTGGTAGCCCTCGCCTTCCAACTGCTTGGCCACCGACTCCAGGAGCTCCTGGTCGAAGTCGGCGATCACCAGCTGGGCTCCGGCCCCTTGGCGGCGGGCGATGGCCTGGCCCATGCCGCCGACGCCGATGACGACCACCACGTTCCGTGCCATGCGATCTCCCTCTTCCCGTGCGGAGCCGCCGGTGGGGCGGGTGGCTCAGCGCGGGATGCGCGTTTTCCGACAGATGCTGGTTTCCCGGCAACTGTCGGAAACCATACAATACGGAGGTGCCTGTCCAGCAAGCTCCTGATCCCCGTGTCCAGCGCTCCCGTACGGCTCTGGAGACGGCGCTGCGCGACCTCCTGCGCGAGCGCGATCTGACACAGATACAGATCTTGGACGTCACCAGAAGGGCAGGCGTCAACCGCTCCACCTTCTACGAGCACTACCGCGGGATGGACGAGCTCGCGGCCAGCGCCTGCGCCGCGATGTTCGACGCACTGATCGCCGCCGCCCCCGTCATCGGACCCGCCGGAGACACCGACCCGGCCCGCGCCACCGCCGCGCTGACCTCGGTGTTCACCCACGTCGCCGAGAACGCCGGCCTCTACCAGGCCCTGGCAGGCGAGGGCGGCAGCGGCAGGCTGATCAACCACATGCACTGGCGGCTCACCGTGGCCATTCACGTCAACTTCCACGGCGACTTCCCCCGTACGGACCACACCTCCGACCCGGCGGACATCCCGCACGCGCCGCAAGCGGCACTGCTGGCCGGAGCCCTGCTCGGCGCCATCCTCGACTGGCTTCGTCACGGCTGCCCCGGCAGCGCGGCACAGCTGAGCGCCACGATCTGGCCACTGCTCGCCGCGATCAGCCCCGCCGCCATGGTGAACGGACAGCCGCGTAGCTTTTGAGGCACTGCCGCGCGGGGACGGTGATGTGTTTCAGCTGGTGTCGCCGAGGCGGGTACGCACCTGGGCGAGGAGTTCGTTCGGGAGCGGGGCGTAGCCGTTCAGGGAGAGATAGGACTGGCCGGCGTCGCTCGCGGTGTAGCTCAGAAAGGTTCGCACCAGTGGCTCGGAGCTCTTCGAACAGGCGATCTCGTACGTGATCAGGACGATGGGGTAGGCGTCCTCATTCTTGGTCAGATAGCCGAACTCCACCACCAGACCGTTGTCTCCGCTGATGATCCGGGCGCCTTCCATCGCCTGCGTGGCGCTTTTCGGGGAGAGCGCGACGAATCGGCCGGAGGCGTTGCGCACTTGGGCGGTGCGCAGGCGGGCGTTGCTGGCGAACCCGTACTCGACGTACCCGATGGAGCCCTCGACGTACCGGACGAGGTCTGCCACCCCGGTGGAACCGGTGACGCCCCGCCCGGCGCCGGTCCACTTTCCGGATGGCTGGTGCGGCCACCGGCCCGCCGCCTTGAGGTAGGAGGTGAAGTTGTGGGTCGTGCCCGAGTTGTCGGAGCGGTGCACGGGCCGGATGACGCTGTGGGGCAGTCGTACGCCGATGTTGTCGGCGGCGATCTCCCGCGCGTCCCATCGGATGATTCGCCCGGTGAAGATCCCGGTGAGGGTGGCGGGTGAGAGTTTCAGGTCGGGTACCGACGGCAGGTTGTAGGCCAGCGCGATGGGGCCGACCACCATGGGCAGGTGCAGCGCCTTGTTGCCGCAGCGCCGGTCGGCCCGCGCCTGCTCCTCCGGTCGCATCGCGACGTCGGAGCCTGCGAACGCGGTGGTGCCGGCGATGAACTCGGCGATCCCGGCACCGGATCCGGTGGGCCGGTAGTCCACTCGCAGATCGGGGTGGATCCGATGAAACTCGGTACGCCAGGCGTCCATCGCACCTTTCTGCGCGGTCGAACCCGAGCCGGAGATCGACGCCGAAACCCGTACGCCTTCGGGCGGCGCATCGTCGCGCGTCAATATCGCTATCCCGCACAGGCCGGCGGCGCCGGCGGTCAGGATGAGCGCGGCGAGCAGAGCCGGCCAAGCCGCCCACCTCAGATCTGCCATCTCAGCAAGACTATGAAGAGCTTGTCGCGGTTCGCGTTAATCAACCGTCAAGCTAATGACACGAACGAGTCGAACAGTCTGGACAGTGCAAACAGCTCTTCCCTTTTGACGGGTCCGCCGGATGCCTGAAGCGGCGCCGGTGGCAGGCCGTACGGCAGCAGATCATCCTTGCTCTGCCGGTCTTGCTCGGGCGCCGTCGAGTACGAGGTCGGCCACCCGTTCGAGGAAGGCGTCGTCGAGCGGATGGCCGAGCATGAGCCAGTGGAAGTAGAGCGGCCCGGAGATCACCTCCAGCAGGAACTCCGGGTCGGTGCCGGGCGGCAGCTCGCCGCGTTCCACGGCTCGGACGAAGATCGCTCCCGATGCCTTGAACCGGGCCGGCCAGAACTTGCCGAGCAGTTCGTACAGGTCGGCGCTCGCGGCGCTGCGTGGTCCGACCTCGCGCAGCAGAGCCGCGACCCAGGGCGTCCGCAGGCCGAGCCGGATCTCCTTGAGCAGTTCGATGAGGTCCCCGCGCAGGCTGCCGGTGTCGGCCGGGGGCGCCAGCCGGCCGCCGGACCGATCGTCGAGGTGCTGGGAACCGCCTGGCTGTTCTGGATCCCGATGATCGTCAGCGCGCTGGCCGTGCCGGCCGCCCACCTGTACGTCCCCGACTCCCCCGCACGCCGCAAGGTCCGCTTCGGCCGGCCGGCCGCGTTCCTGCTGTCGGCCTGGCTGGTCGGCCTTCTGCTGGCGGTCAGCCAGGGACCCGAATGGGGCTGGCGGTCGCCGCCCGTCCTCGGCCTGCTCATCGCCGCCGCCGTGGTGCTGGTCGCGTGGATCATCGCCGAACTGCAATCGACGTACCCGCTGATCGACCTGCGCATGATGCGCCTGCCCCCGGTCTGGATCACCAACCTTGTCGCGCTCCTGTTCGGCGCCGGGCAGTTCGCCCTGTTCGCCTTCCTGCCGCAGTTCGTCCAGACGCCCGGCGGCGCGGGCTACGGGTTCGGCTCCACCATCACCGAAGCGGGCCTGCTGCTCCTGCCGATGCTCATCACCATGTTCGCGGCCGGCCTGATCAGCGGCCGCGTCGAGGCCGGCTTCAGTTCCAGGGCCCAACTGGTCACCGGCTCCGCGCTCAGCGTGCTCGCCTTCACCGCCCTGGCCCTCGTCCACGACGCGCCCTGGCACGTCGCCGTGGCCGCGGCGGTGTTCGGCGCGGGCCTCGGCCTGGTGTTGTCATCGATGACCAACCTGATCGTCACGAACGTGCCCGCCGACCAGACCGGCGCGGCCTCCGGCATGAACGCCAACGTCCGCACCATCGGCGGAGCGATCGGTACCGCCGTGGTCGGCAGCATCGTCACCGCGAGCCCGCGACCGGGCGGCCTGCCCGACGAGACGGGATACAGCAACGGATTCCTCCTGCTCGCCGGCATCTCCGTCGCCGCCGTCACCGCGGCACTCGCGGTACCGTCCCGCCGCCGCAATGCCGGGGACACCCCGCCACAAGATCAAGGAGAGCCGCCGATCTCCTCGCGTACGACCGGCTGACCGCGCGCTTCGTCTCACGTGAGAACGTATCGAATGCGGGCATGGCGGATAACATGCCCTCATGAGCTCCGACGCTCCGCACCGAACCGCCACCGGGCGCGCGACCGGCCGTCCAGGTGACGCCTCGCCTTTCGCCCTCGGGCTGCTGCTCCGTCAGGCGCACTGGCGCGCGGCCACGGTGATGACCGAGGCGATTCGGCCGCTCGGCATTGAGTTGCGGCATTTCTCCGTACTAATCGTGCTGGCCGACCGCGGGCCCATGGTGCAGCGGGACCTGGCGCCTGCGACGGGATCGGACAAGGCCGGGATCATGCGGGTGGTGGACGATCTGGAGCGTAAGGGGCTTGCCGTACGCAAGGCCGTTCCCGGGGACCGGCGGGTGCGAAAGGTGGAGATCACGCCTCAGGGTCTCGAGCTTTTCCATGCCGCCCATGTGGCGGCCGAGCCGATGGCCGCGCGCCTGGTGGCCGATTTGGAGCCCGGCGAGGCGGAGTTGTTGCGCGATTTGCTGACCCGGCTGGCCTATCCTGCGGGCGGCGACGCGTAATCGCCCTCGCTGCTTGAGCGGTGTGCCTGGCCGGAGGCACTAAGACCGCCGGGCGGGACACAGACGCCCTCATGAGTGACTTCCCCCGCGTGCTCACATGAGCAAAGTTCGTATCATTTGATACAATCACAAGTGATACCGTTTCAGATCCAGGGAAGCGGCGTCCGGTTCCGAGGAGGGAATGATCATGGATGTCTATGAGGCGGTCACCAGCCGGCGAGCCGTACGCGGATTCGCCGCCAAGCAGGTCCCCCGAGACGTGCTGGAACGGGTGCTGTCGGCCGCCGCATGGACACCATCCGGATCCAACCTCCAGCCCTGGCGCATCTACGTCCTGACCGGCGAACCCCTGGCCGAACTCAAGAAGCGGGCGGGCCAGCGCGTGGCCGCGGCCGACCCGTGGGACGAACGCGAATACGAGATGTACCCCCAGCACCTCAAATCCCCCTACCGCGAGCGCCGCTCCGCCTTCGGCCAGGAACGCTACAGCGGCCTCGGCATCGACCGCGACGACTGGGAAGCACGCCAGCGAGC
>NZ_JBFAKB010000058.1:0-32524 GCF_040655495.1 Nonomuraea sp. NPDC050404 | reverse complement strand
GATCGTAACAGCTGGGCCTCGGGTGCGGACCTGTCGATCTCGGGCGCGACGGTGACCAGTTCGCGGCTGGGTGGGCAGTCGATCGGGTTGCCCGCCGCGGCCGATGTCTCCGGTGTCCGCGCGGTGCCGCGCATGTCCCGTTCCCAGCAGATCTCGGTGACCGGCAGTGTCGGCGGCGGGGTGGGCAGTGTCGGTGGCAGTGTGTCCACCGGCACCTCCAGCGGCGAGCTGGACTACTTCGACATGAACGGCGACGGCTTCCCCGACGTGGTAGGTGCGGGCGGCATCCAGTACACCGACCCGTCCGGGGTGCTCGGCAGCACGCGCGGTGACACGCCGGGCGGCGCGGTGCGCTCCTCGGACAACGTCTCGGGCAACGCCAGCGCGGGCAGCGCGGCCAGGACGATCACCACCGGCCGCGGTGACGCCGCACCGAGCGGGACGGCGACGGCCAACACCTCGTCGTCCGGCAACGACATGCCGCCGCTCGGCATCGGCGGCAACCTGGGCACGGGCACCTCCGACGCCGAAACTGACCTGCTGGACATCAACGGCGACGCGCTGCCGGACCGGGTGTTCGAGGATGGGCGCGCGGCGCTCAACCTCGGCTACCGGTTCGCGGCCCCCGAGCCGTGGCCGGGCGGGCCGCTGAACGACGGCAGCAGCGACAACTCCGGCGTGAACATCGGTTTCAACACCGACTTCTACGGTTTCGCCGGCGGCGCGTCGCTGAACCAGGGCGACAGCACCACCTCGGCCACCCTGACCGACGTCAACGGCGACAACCTGGCCGACCGGGTGTTCGCCGGTTCGCCGATCAGGGTGGCGATCAACACCGGCAGCGGGTTCGCCGCCCCGGTGGCGTTCGGCGGCAGCCTGTCCGGGCTGAACGGCGACGTCAACGCCCGGCTGGGGGCGGGCGCGTACTTCACCATCTCGATCCCGATCGCGTTCGGCATCGGCGGGTTCGTCATCATCAACCCCGGCGCGGACACCTCGACCGGAGCCTCGCGCGCCTCACAGGTCCTGCGGGACATCAACGGCGACGGCTTCGCCGACCACCTGGCCTCCAGCACCGACAACCAGTTGACGGTGGCGGCCAACCAGACAGGACGTACCAACCTGCTCAAGACGGTCAAGCGGCCGATGCGCGCGGTGATCGAGCTGGACTACGCGCGCGACGGCAACACCTACGACCTGCCGTCCTCGCGATACGTGCTGAGCTCGGTCAAGACCGACGACGGCCTGGCCGGGGACGGTCAGGATGTCCAGCACACCACCATCGGTTACGCGGGCGGCGTGTTCGACCGGCTGGAGCGGGAGTTCCGCGGCTACGCCACGGTGACGACCCAGGGCCGAGACCGCGACGGCACCGTCCAACGGACCCTCAGCTCCACCTACGACACCAGCAGCCACTACACGCGCGGCCTGTCCACCCGTACGCTCACCGCCGACGGCGAGGGCCGGCCGTTCACCGAGGAACTGCGCACGTACGAGCTGCGCGACGTCGCCACGGGCGGAACCGGCGACGGCGCCAGCACCTCCGCGGCGATCTTCCCGATGCTGGTCAGGACGGATGAGCGCTGGTACGAGGGCCAGCCCCAGCCGGGCAAGCAGACCCGGGTCGAACTGGTCTACGACAAGAACGGCAACATCACCAAGACGAGCGACTACGGCGAGAGCGGCAGCGCCGACGACGTGGTCAGCACGGTCGGCTTCGCGGACTGTGCCGACACCCACATCATCGATGCGGCCAACAAGTCCGAGGTGCGCGGCGGCGGCAAGGTCATGCGGCGCAGCGAGGCCGACATCGACTGCGCCACCGGCAACATGACCCGGCACCGGGCCAAGCTGGGCGACGACAAGACCGCGGTCACCGACGCGACCTACCACCCGGGCGGCACGTTGGCCACCCTGACCGGGCCGGCCAACCACAAGGGGCAGCGCTTCAAGCTGACCTACACCTACGACGAGACGACCGGCACGTACGTCACCGCCATCCAGGACAGCCACGGCTACGTCTCCACCGCCACCTACAACCTGAAGTTCGGCCAGGCCGAGACCACCGTGGACATC
The DNA here is from genome assembly GCF_040655495.1 of Nonomuraea sp. NPDC050404. Lineage (NCBI taxonomy): Bacteria > Bacillati > Actinomycetota > Actinomycetes > Streptosporangiales > Streptosporangiaceae > Nonomuraea > Nonomuraea sp. NPDC050404. The sequence continues at coordinate 30,448 of NZ_JBFAKB010000058.1, read as the reverse complement.
AACAACCAGCGGACGGTCAACACCTACGACGACGTCGGCCGGGTCGCCACCGCGACAGGGCCGCACGACCACGGGGCCGGCAAGCCGACCATCGCCTTCGAGTACCACCCCGAGGCGACCGTCCCGTACGCCGTCACCCGCCACCTGGACCGGGCCACGGACGGATCGGTCAAGGCCGACACCATCGACACCGTCACCTTCACCGACGGCCTGAACCGGGTCGTGCAGACCAAGAAGGACGCCAGGATCGGCGGCGTCGACCAGATGACCGTCTCCGGGCGGGCGGTCTACGACGAGTTCGGTCGTATGGTCGAGCAGTACTACCCGGTCAACGAGGCCAAGGGCGCGGCCAACACCAGGTTCAACGCCACCTTCGACCGGGTGTACCCGACCACGAACGAATTCGACGTGCTGGACAGGCCGGTGCGGACCGTGCTGCCGGACGGCACGGGCAGCACCACGGCCTACGGGTTCGGCAACGACCGTGCCGGCACGCGGCAGTTCTCCACCACGGTGACCGACGCCGAGGGCAACACCAAGGTCACCTTCACCGACGTACGGGACCAGATGACCTCGGTGCGGGAGCCGAACCCGGTCAACGGCGGCCCGCCGCTATGGACCAGCTACGTGTACGACCCGCTGAGCCAGCTCACCAAGGTCACCGACGACCAGGACAACCACACCACCACCGCCTACGACGACTTCGGCCGTCGCACGACGGTGACCAGCCCCGACTCCGGCCGCACCAGCACCGGCTACGACCTGGCCGGCAACGTGACCAGCAAGGTCACCGCGAACCTGGCCGACCGGGACAAGAAGATCTCCTACGAGTACGACTTCAACCGGCTGGCGAAGATCGATTACCCGGTCTTCCAGGACAACGACGTCCGCTACACCTACGGCGACCCCGGCGCCGCCTACAACGGCGCGGGCAGGATCACCAAGGTCGAGGACGCGGGCGGCGTGACCACCCGCCAGTACGGGCCGCTCGGCGAGATCACCTCGGAGACCAAGGTCCTGCCCGGCCCCGGATACCACCACAAGAAGACCTTCACCACCGGCTACCGGTACGACAGCTTCGGCCGAGTGCTGCAGCTCACCTACCCCGACGGCGAGTCGCTGACCTACGGCTACGACTCCGGCGGCCAGGTGATCACGGCCACCGGCGTCAAGGGCGCCTACACCTACCCGTACCTGCGCGACATGTTGTACGACAAGTTCGAGCAGCGCGCCAAGATCTCACTCGGCAACGGCACCTCCACCACGTTCACCTACGACGCCGCCGACCGCAGCCTGGCGCTGCTCAGCTCGACCCTGCCCTCGGGGTATGAGTTCCAGCGCTACCGCTACAGCTACGACGACGTCGGCAACATCACCCGGCTGCAGAACGACACCAACATCCCCGACGGCTCCACCACCCCCGAACTGGGCGGGCCGTCCACCCAGACCTACGTCTACGACAACCTCTACCGGCTGACCCAGGCCACCGGCCAGTACACGCCGGACATCCACAAGACCGACAGCTACGCCTTCCGGCTGACCTACGACACGGTCCACAACATCGTCGGCAAGCAGCAGCGGCACGCCATCGTCGCCAGCAACGGCAGCGAGCAGGTGCAGCAGGACACCACCTACTCCCACGTCTACAGCTTCGGCTCCCGCCCGCACGCGCCGACCGAGGTCGGCCCGGACGAGATGCGGTACGACGACAACGGCAACCTCATCAACCAGGAGTCCGACCAGTACGGCAAGCCCCGCCGCCAGCTCATCTGGGACGAGGACAACCGGCTGGCCTGCGTGCACGACACCACCAAGAGCGACACCCGGCCGCAGGACCCGTCGGCCTGCGACGACCACGGCAAGCCGCCCACCGTCCGCTTCACCTACGACGACCAGGGCGAACGGGTGGTCAAGGACAGCTCGCAGACCACGCTGTACCCGAACCAGAACTACACCGCCCGCAACCAGACCGAGTTCAAGCACGTCTTCGTCGGCACCACCCGGATCGCCACCAAGACCGCCAAATCGGGCAACTACTTCGAGAAGGACCAGTTCTTCTACCACGGCGACCAGGTCGGCTCGACCACGTTCGGCACCGACGGCAACGGCCGGCTGGCCGAACATCTCAACTACTTCCCCGGCGGCGAGACCTGGGTCGAGGAGAGCCCCGGCCAGTTCAACCCGTACCAGTTCACCGGCAAGGAACTCGATCCCGAGACTGGCTACTACTACCACGGGTCGCGCTACTACGACCCGCGCATGGGCTTGTGGAAGTCCCCTGACCCGATCATCGACGACTATCTAGACGGTGAGGGCAACGACGGGGTCTACAACCCGGGCAACCTGAACCTGTACGGGTACGGCTACAACAACCCGATCCAGAACTCCGACCCCGACGGCAACCTGGTCTTCCTGGTGCCTGCGGCCATCCTGGTCGGCAAGGGCGTCATGTGGGGCATGACCGCCTACAGCGCCTACCAGGGCGCCAGGGCGGTGGCCGGCACGGTCAACGACGTCGCCGAAGGCCGTAAGACCTGGCAGGAGGGCGTCACCGAAGGCGGCCTGGCGGTGGCCCAAGCGGGCGCGGAGGCCGCGCTCGGCAAGCTCAGGGTGGTCGAGCGCGCCGCCGAGTTCGTCGGTAACACCGGGGTCGGCCGGCGAGCCACCGAGTGGGTGTCCGAACGGGCGGGTGACGTCGCCCAGAGATTCCGCAGGACCGACGCTCCCGGCGGCTGCGCCCTCAACAGCTTCACCCCGGGTACCCGGGTGCTGATGGCCGACGGCAGCACCAAGGCGATCGAGGAGGTCAAGATCGGCGATGCGGTCCTGGCCACCGACCCCAAGACCGGCCGCACCGAATCCAGGGTCGTCACCGGCGTCATCACCGGCGACGGCGACAAGGACCTGGTGAAGGTCACCGTCGACATTGACGGTGCGCTGGGCGAGAAGACCGCCGACATCACCGCGACCGGCGGGCACCCGTTCTGGGCGTCGAGCCTGGGCCGCTGGGTCGACGCCGAAGCCCTCCGGCCGGGCATGTGGCTGCGGACCTCGGCCGGCGACTACGTCCAGGTCGAGGCGACCAGCGCGTGGAGCGCGACGAAGCGGGTGCACAACCTGACCGTCGACGGTCTGCACACGTACTACGTACTGGCGGACGCCACGCCGGTCCTGGTGCACAACATCAACTGTCTCAACCTCCCCGACAGAATCCCCCCGGGGGAGTTCCGGACCATCGGCGATCCCAACGCCAAGGGTGGCGTCTACGCGCTGGTGGGCCCGAACGGGCAGGTGGTCAGGACCGGCATGGCCACCGACCTGCGCGACCGGCTCGGCAAGCATGGGCGTAAGTACCCCGATCTCCGCCAAGTGGTGCTCTACAGGACGGACGTCCTGGACGAGAGACACGGCCTGGAAAGACTGGTCGAGGACTACTACCGGCCCATCCTCGCCCGCCGGGCCGCGGTCGGCGACGACAACGACAAGCGGAACGACTACCTGCAAGCCGCCCTGGCATTCCTGTCACGACCCGGCAACCAGTAACGCTCCGAAACCGCAGCCCCGGCAGCTCCCGCGAACGGACCTGCCGGGGCTGCGGCCTGTCTGCGGGATTGGGCGTCGGGCCACGCCATCGTCCCCCTGCCGCGACTCTCTCGACCGGCCGCCGGCTCGACGACCGTGCCGTTGTGGGTGACGACCATTGCCGCAGCGGCGATGGTGGCGGTGCGGTGGGCGGTGATGGTTGAGGTCTGGCCGGTATTCCATCTGATCGTGAACGTCGCGGAGCCGCTGACCAGGAGATCAAGGCAGCTCAGATCGCGGTCGACGGTTCGGCTGACGCGAGATCCCGAGACCAGCCGGGGGTTGCTCAAGGAGACGCAGGGTCCGTAACGCGTCTAATTCCGGACGGTGACTGATTGGGGCCTGAAGGTGAGCGGCGGATCGAAGGTGTTGCGCTGGTCGGTGGCCGGGGTGCATATAACGTCCACAATGCCGGCATGGGGGTACTTCCTTTCGACCGTCGGTATTGACTCAGCGCCGTCGGACCGAGGCCTGCGCCCTGCACGCCCATCCCTTAGTTTATCCCAATTTTCCCTTTCCAGCAGGTGGGCCAAGTTCTTAACAGGGCAACGAAAAGGAGGCACACCCAAATCGCGAGCAAGGAAAACTATGACATACTTCAAGAAAATAGGTCGGATTTGCGGCCTTTTCGTGCTCGCCACTACTTCTCTTCTGGCGGTGGACCTCACCACTCACCCCGCGAGCGCCAAGAAAGGATGCAACGAAGCCGGTCGGCGCGTAGTAAGCGACGCTTTCGAAGCCTGGCGTACGGGCAAGCGTCCCATCGCCGACGTCTTCGCCCCCGGCATCGTCTGGCGCATCGAGGGACGCTCGGCGATCTCCAAGGTGTACCGGAGCAGGCAGCAGTTCGTCGAGGAAGTCGCCGAGCCCTTCGAGGCCCGCTTCGACAGGTCGGCGACGCCCTTCCGCCCGACCCGCATCCACCAGATCTTCTGCGACGGGGACACGATGATCGTGTACTGGGCCGGACGTGGCGTCGCCAACGATGGGAAGTCCTACACCAACAGCTACGTGTGGATCATGAAGGTTCGTGCCGGCAAGGTCGCCGAGGGCGTCGCCTTTTACGACAGCACCTCCTTCGACGAGCTGTGGTACCGGGTCAAGCCCAGCACGACGCAGGCCGGCAAGCCGCGCGAGGAGTTCCACGATGCCCGCCGAAGGCATTGACCGACTGGAGCGAACTCCTCGGCCACGGCGACGACGCCGAACACGTGGACGTTGAGACCTTCTTCGCCGCGCACTGCCTGGTCAGTCCCGGACCAGTCTTCCGGGCTCTGAACGGCATCGTTCACGCCGTGCTCACCGGTTACGAGAACGCGATCAACGAGGAGGAGTTCACCTGTCGGTGCTGGGCGTCACAGAGTCGGCGGTGACGGTGGCGTTCTCATGGCTGGACTCCGACGCCGACGGGACGCTCGGCTGCGCGGAGTTCGTCCGGGCAGCCGGGAAATGTTTTCCTCGCCGAAGATCACACCGCGCCCGGCACCGTGCTCTTCGGCATGTACGACCTGGCGCCGCCTATCTCCTGACCCGCGAGCGGGGTTCTTCGCGCACACCGTAGAGCCCCGCCGACACACCGTGCCGAAGCCCAGGCTCCTTCCCGAAAGGAAGACAGACGTGCGCGACGGCACCCGGCAGACCACGGCGCCGCTGGCCGCCGCCGTCCTGGGATTCTCCATCATCACCTTGGACGCGACCATCGTGAACGTCGCGCTGCCCTCGATCCACGACGAGCTAGGGGGCGGCATCACCGGCCTGCAGTGGGTGGTGGACGTCTACACCCTGATGTTGGCCGCCCTGTTGCTGTCGACCGGCGCCCTGTCGGACCGGTACGGGGCCCGCGGAGTGCTGGCCGGAGGGCTGATGTCGTTCGTGATCGCCTCGGTGGCCTGCGCGCTGGCTCCATCGCTGCCGGTGCTGATCGGCGCGCGGGTGGTGCAGGGAATCGGAGCGGCCATCATCATGCCGACGCTGTTGGCGTTGGTGCGTCACGCCTTTCCTGATCCGGTGGCCCGTACTCGCGCGGTGGGGCTGTGGGCGATGGGCGGCGCGGTGGCCGCCGCCGCAGGCCCGGTGCTGGGTGGTGTGCTGACCCAGGTGTCCTGGCGGCTGATCTTCTGGATCAATCTGCCGCTGGGCATCGTCATTCTGCTGCTGCTGGCCCACGCTTCCCGGTCGCCGACCCGCCTGACACCGTTCGACTGGCTCGGGCAGGCCACCGCCATACTCGCGATCGGCGGGCTGACCTTCGCCGCGATCGAGGCGGGACGGGTCGGGCTCACCGCGCCGGAGGTCCTGGTCGCCCTGGGCATCGCCATGGTGGCGTTCGCCGCGTTCGTGGCCGCGCAGGCCAAGGGGAGGCATCCGATGGTGCCGCCGGAACTGCTCCGCTCGGCCACGGTGATGATCGCCAACGGCATCGGATTCGCGTTCACGGTCGGCTTCTATGGGCTGCCGTTCCTGTTCAGCCTGCACTTTCAGGAACGGCACGGCCTGTCAGCGCTGGGCGCCGGGCTCGCGTTCCTGCCGATGATGTTGCCCGGCGCCTGCCTGATCCCCTGCTCCACGTGGATCGTGGAACGTACCGGCCCTCGCGTGCCGATCATCTGCGGTCTTGTGCTGAGCGCGGCCGGGTCCGTGGCACTGGTCCTGGCGCCGGAGTCGATGCCGGTGTGGGTGACCGCGCTGTTGCTGGTACCGGTGGGACTGTCCGGCCCGCTGGTGATGCCCGCGACCGCCGCACTGCTGCTGGAGCACGTATCCGCTGATCAGAGCGGCACAGCCAGCGGCGTGTTCAACGCCAGCCGCCAGATCGGCGGGGCTCTGGCCGTGGCCGTCTTCGGCACCTTGATCTCCGCTCCGGCCGGGTTCGAGCACGGGCTGCGCGTCAGCCTGATCCTGGCCGCCATCGTGGCGCTCGGCACCGCCGTGGCCGCCACCCATCTGGCCTCCACCCGCCCTGCCACCTCACCAACCCAACCCGATAACGGTTGAGCTAGAGATTTCGGCCCGCCAGTTAGCCCCGATCCCGCAGGTACGGTCGGTCCCGCACGGGCTCCCGGCCGCCGCGCGGAGCATGCCGGCCTCGTCAAAAGCCTGGATCAGCTGGGAGCCCGCGGGGGTGACATGCACCCGGCGGCCGCGTGTGTCATCGTCCTGTGTCCGGCTTTGTACGGGTCCGCGCCGCCGAGAACTTTCTTCAAACGAGACGATACGGTCCGTCTTGACACAGGGCGCGCGAGTGAACATACTCAGACATATCCCGAGACGCAACGTATCGTCTTAAAGGAGGATCGCGTGACGGCTGGCCGTGTTCGGTGCATCACCGGCGTGTCGAGGGCCTCGGAGTACCGGCCCGGGAGCACCTGAGCCGCAAGGCTCCGGGCTGATCACGCAGACCAATCGGCAACGACGACAGGAGATGGGGCGCTTTGCGCACTCCCGCACAACTGGCACTCAACGAGATCACCAAGCGCTACGGCACCCGGATCGTCCTGGATCGGGTGTCTCTCACCGTCAAGCCCGGCGAGCGGCTCGGGGTGATCGGTGACAACGGGTCGGGCAAGTCGACGCTGCTCAAGCTGATGGCGGGCGTGGAACGTCCGGACAACGGCGACCCGGTGGTCGTCGCGCCCGGCGGCATCGGCTACCTTCCGCAGTCGCTCGCGCTGCCGCCGCACGCCACCGTCGCCGACGCCGTGGACCTGGCCCTGGCCGACCTGCGCGAACTGGAAGCCCGGATGCGGACGGCCGAACGCATCCTCGCCGGCAGCGCGCCCGGCCGGGACGCCGAAGCGGATGCCGGAGCGGGTGCCGGAGCGGGTGCCGGAGCCAGTGACGGGCTCACGGGTTATGCCCGGCTGGTGGCGGAGTTCGAGGCGCGGGGCGGGTACGAGGCCGACACGCGGGTGGAGGTCGCGCTGCACGGCCTCGGGCTGCCCGGCCTCGACCGGAGCCGCCCGCTCGGCACGCTCTCCGGCGGCGAACGCGCCCGGCTGGCCCTGGCCGCCACGCTGGCCTCCGCCCCCGAACTGCTGCTCCTCGACGAGCCGACCAACGACCTGGACGACGCGGCCACCGCCTGGCTCGAACGGCGCCTGCGCGCCCACCGGGGCACAGTCGTGGTGATCACGCACGACCGGCTGTTCCTGGAGCGGGTGACGACCGCGATCGTCGAGGTGGCCGACGGGCAGGTACGCCGCTACGGCGACGGATACGCCGGATACCTCGCCGCCAAGGCCGCCGAACGGGCCGCGCAGGCCCGCGCCCACGAGGAGTGGAAGGCGGAGCTGGACCGGCATGCCACGCTGGTGTCGGCCAACGCGGGCCGGATGCAGGTGATCCCCCGCAAGGTGGCTCAGGCGGGCATGGGCACCGGCGCCTGGCGGGCGCGCTCGCGTGCGCACGGGGCGGCCGGGCGTATCCGGCAGTCCCAGCAGCGGTTGCGGTGGCTCACCGACCACCCCGCGCCGCCGCCGCCCGAGCCGCTGCGCTTCACCGCCGCCCTCGCGACGACGGGCGCGGATGTCGGCGCCGAGGTGGCCGCGCTCGACGGTGTGGTGGTGGCGGGACGACTCCACCTGGACTCCCTGACCGTACGCGCCGGCGAGCGTCTGCTCGTCACCGGCCCGAATGGCGCGGGCAAGACCACGCTCTTGCGGGTCCTCGCCGGAGAATTGCGACCGGACACGGGCGCGGTACGGCGTACCGGCCGGGCCGGCTTCTTCCGCCAGGACGAGCCGGCTGCCGACGGGCCGCGGGCCGGGTTCTTCCGCCAGGACGAGCCGGACGCTGAGGAGGCGTGGCCGGCGGGGCTCCTCCGGCAGGACCGGACGGTGCTGCGGGCCTACGCGGCCGGACGCCCGGGAAGCCTGGACGAGCACGCGGACGCGCTGCTCGCCCTGGGCCTGTTCCGCCCGGACGAGCTGGGGTTGCGCCTCGGGGAACTGTCCTACGGGCAGCGACGCAGGATCGACCTGGCGCGGCTGGTGAGCGAACCCGCGGACCTGCTGCTGCTGGACGAGCCGACCAACCACCTGTCCCCGATGCTCGTCGAGCAACTGGAGCAGGCGCTGGCCTCGTACCAGGGGGCGCTGGTCGTGGTCACGCACGACCGCCGCCTGCGGGCTGCGTTCACCGGCACCCGCCTCGAACTGGCCGAAGGCGCAGTCACATGACCGGCGGCGGCCACCAGAAGGACCGGCCGAACGTGGGGGGCGGGCCACGCCACGTCATCTACGGCTGCGCGCCTGCAGGTCAAGCGGCTTGCGAGTATTCGGGGAGAACGCCGCCTGGTGGCGTGCTCGATCACCGCCAGGATGAGAATCGTCCTCGTAGCGAGGTCGTGTCGGAGATTCAGCAAGACCGCCGTCGTCGTCATCACCGCGCAAGGTCTTCGGCCTCGCCGCCGCGGGCGTCCGCTTCGCTTGGCCTCTTGCGTGTCAGCCCGGCAGCCAGTGCAGCTCGTGCGCCAGGGTTTTGGCGACGGCACGGATGCGGCGGTGTAGCGGCGACTGCTCGCGGGGGAGTACCAGGTGGATCGTCAGGCTGGGTGCTCCCCGCAGCGGTCGCCAGGTGAGACCGGCCGGTGCTGCCGTGGCCGCGGCTTCTCCGGCCGGGGCGAGGGTGACCCCGTCGCGCAGGTCGCGCTGAGACATGTCGAAAGAGACCGCGGGCGCGTGGAATCGGGGGTGTGGCCGGGTGTCTCGGAACAGGGCGGACAGCTGATCGTGGATCGCGGGGTTGGCCGCACGGTCCGGGAGTCGCAGCGGATACGCGGCCGCGTCGGCGATCTCGATCTCCGGGTGTTCGGCCAGCGGATGGTGCTGCGCCAGCTGGACCCCGACGCGCATACGCCGCAGCAGGTACCGGCGCACGCCACGGCCCGGCTGTTCACCGCGGGTGATCCCGGCATCGATGCGGCCGTCGGCGACCGCGGGGGAGATCTCCGGTGTCGCCATCGGGACCGCGCCGACCTCGAGTCCGCTGTTGCCGCGCATCAGCCTGTCCACCAGGGCCGGTGCCGTCTCGGCCCCGGCGCTGAGGCTGTATCCGATGCGCAGCGTGCCCAGTTCACCGGCCGCCGCGCTCCGGGCGGTGTCCCATGCCCGGTCCAGCGCCGCCAGCGCGGGCGGCGCGGACTCCGCCAGAGCCGCACCGGCCGTGGTCAATACGACGCTACGCGTGTTGCGGACCAGCAGGGCCGTACCGAGTTCCGTCTCCAATCGGCGCATCCGGGCGCTGAGTGCGGGTTGTGCGATACCGATCCGTGCGGCCGCGCGGGTGAAGTTCAACTCCTGCGCCAGCACCAGGAAGTACCGCAGGCTCACCGTGTCCGGCGCCACGTGCCCTCCTGGCCGATTGATAACGATCCGTTCTGAGTCTAGCCCGTACCGGTCTTTCCCTCGACCGCACATCAAGCCCTAACCTGCGCATATGACGATTCAACTGATCGCGGTACCCGTCGCCGGGATCGATCGATCTGAGTGTCCATTCGAAGCCGGACGTGTCCGGCCCAACACAGGAGGTTTCCATGGCTAAGGGCTACTGGGTCAGTGTTTACCCCGCCATTTCCGACCCCGAGGGGCTGACTGCCTACGACAAGCTGGCCGGTCCGGCTGTCCAGGCCGGGGGTGGGCGCACCCTGTCCCGGATCCCGTCCCGTGGCGGCCGAGTCGTCGCCCACGAGGCCGGAATCACGCAGCGCGTCGTTCTGATCGAGTTCGACAGCTTTGAACAGGCCGTCGCGGCATACGAGAGCGAGGCATACCAGAAGGCGCTGGTGGCCCTCCCGGACGGCGTCGTGCGCGACTTCCGCATCATCGAAGGCATCGACTGACCGGCGGGCCCGGCTTCGGAGCCATAGGACGGCCTCCCGTAGGTGCAGACCGGTAAGAAGGCTGCCGGGCGCCTCACGGCACCGGGTTTACCGGGGCGCGTTCGTCCAGCAGTCCCTCCTCGCGCAGGTCGGACCACAACTCCGGCGGGATGCGCGCTGAGAACGCGGCGACGTTGCGCCGTACCTCCTGCGCTGAGCGCGTACCGACCACGATGCCCGCGACCGCGGGGTGCCGCAGCGGGAAGGCCATGGCGGCCTGGGGGACGGTCACGCCGTGCGCCTCGCAGACGTCCGCGATCCGGTTGACCCGCTCCACCAGCCGCGGGTCGGCGGGCGCGTAGTCGAACCGCGCCCCCTCGGCGGGCCGGTCGGTCGCCAGCAGGCCGGAGTTGAAGATGGAGGCGGCCAGGACGGACACTCCGCGTTCGACGCACGCGGGCAGCAGTTCGTCCAGGGCGGAGTGGTCCAGCAGCGTGTAGCGGCCCGACAGCATGACCACGTCCGCGTCGGTCTCCCGTACCAGGCGGGTCAGCTTGCCGGGGTGGTACATGCCCGCGCCGACGGCGCCGACCACGCCCTGGGAGCGCAGCTCGGCCAGTGCCGGGTAGCCGTCGCGCAGGGCGGCCTCGAAGTGCTCTTCGGCGTCGTGCAGGTACAGCACGTCGATCCGGTCGACGCCCATGCGGGTCAGGGAGTCCTCGACGCTGCGCAGGATGCCGTCGCGGGAGAAGTCCCACACCCGGCGGTGGGTGGCGGGGACGGCGAAGCTTTCGTCCATCCGGCCCTGCGGATCCTGCGGGACCAGCAGCCGGCCGACCTTGGTCGACAGTGTGAACTCCGCCCGTGGTTTGCCGCGCAGCAGCTCACCGATGCGGCGTTCCGAGTGCCCGATGCCGTAGTGCGGAGAGGTGTCGAAGTAGCGGATTCCCGAGTCCCAGGCGGCTTCCAGTGCCCGCGCCGCGGTGTCGTCGTCCAGCGGTTCGAACAGGCCGCCCAGCGGCCCGCCCCCGAAGCCCAGTTCGGTGACCCGCACCGTGCCGCGTCCGAGCCGATGAGTACGCATGTGGTATGTCTCCCTCTTGTACGATTCCGGCGTCCTGCCGGACATCGTGTCGTTCTGGTCGATCGGATGGCGTCGGACAGGAGTCACGGGGCCGATGCCAGGATGCGGTCGAGCGTCCTGCGGCCCATCGCGCTCATCGCAGGATTGCTGTCCACGTAGTACCAGACCAGGCCCATGGCCTGGACGAACGCCCAAGCCATGCCGCGCTCCCACGACAGCTCGTCGCAGCCGAGGCTCCTCCGGAGCACCTCGCGGGGACGGGTCCGCAGCAGGTGCCAGGCGCCGACCAGGTCCAGTGCGGGATCGGCAGGGCCGAAACCGCCGCCGTCGAGGACTCCGGTGAGTCGGCCGTCGGAGACCAGCACGTTCGCGGGGATCAGGTCGCCGTGGCTCATCACGTCGGCGTCCTCGCGCGGCAGCCACCGCAGCCGGCTCCAGAGGCAGCGGAGCCGAGGCACGTCCAGCAGCCTCTCGCTCTCCGTGAAGCACTTCTCCATCCAGGCGTCGTGGTGGGTGAGATCGCCGCCGCGGCCTGTGCCGCTGAAGCGCCTTCCCCTGGTCCCAGCGCTCCGCAGGGCGGCGATGAAGGTCGCGAGGTCTTCCGCGAAGGCCGGTGACCCGCCAGGATCGGCGTCCGTGGCGGGCGTTCCCGGCAGCCACGTCTGGACCGACCACGGCATGGGGTAGCCAAGACCCGGCTCTCCCATGGCCACGGGCTCGGGGGTGGGGAACGGCGAGACCCGCGCCAGCTCCGCGCTCGCGCGGGCCTCTCGCTCCAGAGCCGATCGGGTGGCGTCGGCCATGCGCAAGGGGAAGCGCGCCGCCAGGTGGTCTCCGATACGGAAGATCGCGTTGACCGTTCCGGCCGACCGCACCGGACGGACCTCCAAGCCCTTCCACTGCGGGAACTGCTCCTCGACCAGGGCGGCCACCACCTCGGCCGGCACGTCCACCTGGTCGTCATGCATGATCACGTCGTGCTTCCTCTCGGCAACGGTGCAGGTCTTGATCAAGACTGTCACCCCGTACTGGTCAGAAGGCCGGGAATGTCCAGCCTGAGGGATGGTACGGCTCCCGCTCACCGCGAAAGGCGAGCGAGGCGGCGCCGGCCGCGCCTGGGCGCAACTCCTTGACCCGGCCCGCGGCGGCCGGGGTGGTGCCACCCAGCGTTGTCGCTGTCGGTGTCGACGTAGCCGGGCGCGACGGCGTTGACCAGCACGTCGAGGTGGCCGAACCGCTCCTGGATCTGCTCTGCGGCCGCCCTGACGGTGGCCTGGTCGGTGACGTCCAGGACGATCGTGTGCGCGTCGCCGCCCCCCGCCCGCAACGCCGCGGCGGCCTCCTCACCTTGCCGCACGTCCCGGGCCCCGATCAGGACGGTCATGCCCAGCGCGGCCAGTTGCCCGGCGGCCGCGCGGCCGATGCCTTTGTTTGCTCCGGTGACCAGTGCGATCTTCCGGTGTGCGGTCTGCTTGCTCGTCGCATCCCTGCCCGACGCGTTCGACGTGCTCGTCCACCTGCGCCAAGTGTCACCCGTGCACTGGTTGACGGCGTAGAGGTGCGCCGAGAAACCCCACCGGCAAGCCGGATGCCATCAGCAGCACACCCCGTCGCCTCCAGGGGCCCCGATTCTCAACACAGGAGCTGAACATGAGGCGAGGTGCTCGGCGGCGTCGCGGGAGGGGTCGTAGACGCGGCTGATGACGCGTGCCTTACCCGGCACGAACTGGCCGAACGCCTGCGCCGGATCGCCGAGCGCGGCGACCTCGCGATCGACGACCCCGCCCGCGCGGCGTGTGGGACCAGGCGCCCTGAAGCCCCCGGCTGACCATGCTGGAGGGCGTGGCCAACGAGCATGACCAGGAGGAGACGGCGTCCTGAGCCGACCGGCGTTCAACGCCCGCTGTCCGCCGCCGGGTCGGCTGGGCCGGGTACGCGGTCAACCTGGCCAACCCGCGCCCGAAGCCGTCAGGACGTGGGTGGGTTCGTGGCGGCGGCGTGGAGGAACGTCTGGGTGAAGACCTCGCAGGCCTGTTCGGGACCGGGCAGGGCGTCGGGGCCGGGCAGGGCATCGGGGGTGTCCTGCAGGACGGGACGCAGCAGGAAGTGCAGCACCACGGGATAGACCATCTGCTGGACGAGGAGAGGGGCGGGGAGGTCGCGGATGCGGCCGGCGGCGATCTGGTGGCGCATCCAGGGGCCGACGCCGGTGAACATGCGGGCCATGAGCCGGCGGCCGAGGGCCCGGGTTTCGGGGTCGGCCGGGCGGGCGAGGACTTCGGCGAGGAAGGCCGGTGCGATGCGTGGCTCGCGGGTCAGGGCCTGGGCCAGCGTCAGGTGGATGGCGCGTACCGTGTTCGCCAGGTCGGCGTCGGGGTCGGCCATCAGCTCCTCAAGATCCAGGATGGGGCTGTAGCGTTCGAACACCGCCCGCAGGAGTTCGTCGCGGCCGCCGAAGGCGGTGTGCAGGCTGACCGTGGAGCAGCGCGCGGCGGCTGCGACGCCTTCCATGGTCACCGCGGCCAGGCCGTGCTCGCCGATCAGGGCGGCGGCGGCCTCCAGGGCGCGATCGTGGACCGGGCGGCGGCGGCCGGGGTCCACACCGGCGCGGCGCACCGCCTCGTCCAGGGCGGCGCGGGTGCCGCCCAGGCGGCGGATCAGCGTGCTGCGCGAGATCCCGGCCTGCTGCGCGATCGCGATCAGCGACACTTCCGCGACATCGCGGCCGGCCGCCTCGGCCGCCCGCACCGCGGCCTGGACCAGCTCGGACGGAACCTCGTCGACCACCGCACCCCCTGAAACCGTATCTAATGTAGTCCAAACCATGGTATCAACTTGGTGTGGCGCCTCGGACATTCTGACTGGGAGGAAGCTCGGTGATGGGCAAGTTCTCGCTGGAGACCTACCGCAAGCACTGGCCACGCGTGGGCGGCGTCCTGGCCATGGCACTGGGCGGCGCCGCCGCGCTGGCGGCGGGCAAGACGTCCAACACGCGGCTGATCTCGATGCTGAACTGGGGGGCGCTGCTGGTCCACCAGTACGAGGAGTACCAGGACCCCGGTTATTTCCCCGGCCAGTTCAACAAGGGCATGCTGGGCAGCGAGGATCCGGCCCGCTACCCGCTCAACGCGCACGGCACGCTGTGCGTCAACACCGTCCTCGCCTACCCCTTCTACCTGGCTCCGGCGCTGTTTCCCAAGGTCAAGTGGCTCGGCATCGGTCCTGTGCTGTTCGGCATGACGCAGGTCGTCGGCCACGGGATCATCATTCCCCGCAGGGCGGGCGACCGCTACAGTCCCGGCTTCCTGGCCTCGATCCTGCTGCACCTGCCGCTCGGCATCGCCTACTTCCGCGCACTGAAGCAGGAGCAGGGCGGCGTGACCCGCTCGGACATGGCCAAGGGGGTGGCCTACGCGGTCGGGTTCGCCGTGGTCGGGGTCGTGGGCCCCAACATCGGCTTCTACGACAAGAACAGCCCCTACGCCTTCACCCGCCACCAGCTCGGCCACCACGCTCCGCCGGAGAACCCCTGACCCCGATCCGCCCGCGCCGTGGTCACCACACCGGCCGCCGCTGGGACAACGCGGTGCCGCGTGTCCGCCCAACCCCTCCGCGCGCGCCCGCCCCAAACCCTCGTAAGAACGGGAGAAGCCCAGTGACCGAAACGACGACCTGCGCGATCATCGGCGGCGGCCCCGCCGGCATGGTGCTCGGGCTGCTGCTGGCCCGCGCCGGGGTGCAGGTGACGGTGCTGGAGAAACACGCCGACTTCCTGCGCGATTTCCGCGGCGACACCGTGCACCCGACCACCCTGGACCTGCTGGACGACCTCGGCCTCGGCGAGCGCTTCGCCGCCCTGCCGCACAGCAAGATCTCCCGGATGACCTTTCCCCTGCCCGGCGGCGCCACCCTGACCATGGCCGACTTCACCCGCCTGCACCTGGCCCACCCCTACATCGCGATGGTCCCGCAATGGGACCTGCTCAACCTGCTGGCCGAGGCCGGCCGGGCCGAGCCCGCCTTCACCCTGCGCCTGCGCACCGAGGTCACCGGCCTGCTCCGAGCAGGCGACCGGATCACCGGCGTCCGCTACCAGGACCCCGACGGGGACGGAGAACTACCCGCCGATCTGACGGTGGCCTGCGACGGCCGCTGGTCCCTGGCCCGCCGCGAAGCGGGGCTGCAGGCCCGCGAGTACCCGCTCAACTCCGACACCTGGTGGTTCAAGGTTCCCTTCCCCGACGCAGACCTCGTTCCCTCCTTGCTCCCGCGCACCGCGCCCGGCAAGATGCTCATCGCGATTCCCCGGAAGGACTTCCTGCAGGTCGCCTATCTCGGCCCCAAGGGCAGCGACGCGCTCCTGCGCGAGCGCGGCATCGAGGCACTGCGCCGCGACGTCGCCGGCCTGATGCCCGAGCTGGCCGGCCCCGTGCAGGCCCTCGGCTCCATGGACGAGGTCAAGTACCTGGACGTACGGCTCAACCGGCTGCGCCGCTGGCACCAGCCCGGACTGCTGTGCATCGGCGACGCCGCCCACGCCATGTCCCCGCTGGGCGGCGTCGGCATCAACCTCGCCGTGCAGGACGCTGTGGCCGCGGCCCGCATCCTGGCCACACCCCTGCTGGAACGCCGCGTCACCGGCCGCGACCTCGACGCCGTCCGCAAACGCCGCCACCTGCCCACCGCCGCCACCCAGGCGCTGCAACGGCTGCTGCACCGCCGGGTGCTCGGCCCGGTCCTGGCCGGCACCAGCCCCACTCCGCCCACGGCGATGATCACCCTGATCAAGCGCTTCCCGCAACTGTCGGCCGTGCCCGCCCGCCTCGTCGGCGTCGGCATCCGCCCCGAACCGGCGCCCGCCTTCGCCCGCCGCCCACCGACCCAGAGCGAGCCGGCCACCAGCGGCTGACCTATCCGAACGCCCTCCCCATCCCGCCTAAGAACCGGCACGACAGGAAATGCCCTGATACCCCCGAAACTCGAAACCGCCCTGGTCCCGCTCCGAGCTCCGGCGTCCCGACAGGATGGGATCAGGCGATGGTGAGCGGCCCGGCGACGAGGTACGCCGCCAACGGACCGGTCATCCGGAACCGTGCCGGCGGATGCAGGGCCAGCCCGTTGGCGCAGGCGGCGAGGTGGCCGACCTCGTCGGATGCCGTGGAGTCGAGGTGGCCGAGCAGTTCGACCGCGCGCGGGACCACTCGGGAGAGGGCGTCCTGTACGCAGTACCGGACGTAGAGCGAGTCGGCGAGTGTCGACTCGTCCGGACCGCCGTCGTCGATCCGGCGGGCGACGCCCTCCGCGGCCGACATCGCGCCCTCGATCTCCACCAGCAGCGGGACCTGCTCGGACTCGGGAACCTGGTTGTCGAGCAGCAGCACCCGCTCGACCAGTGCGCCGGCGGCCCCCAGGTAACTGCCGGTCATCAGCAACTGGTACCAGGCGAAGCCCGCGGTCAGCAGTGCGTCCAGCTGCCCGTTGAGGGCCGAGGTGCGTACCAGCAGCTCCGGCGGCACCTCGACGTCGTCGAGGGTGACCTGCTCACTCTCTGTCCCCGCCCCGCCGACGCTCACACCCTCGCTTTCCGCGGGCACCAGCGCCAGCGCCGGTTCCTCACCCGTGCCGTCCCCGCGGGGGGCCATGACACCGGCGAGGAGCAGGTCCATCGACTGGGCCAGGCCGCGCGTGCGCGTCGTCCCGCTGATCCGCGGCCCGTCGTCCCCTTCCGTGGCCGTCATCGAGGGGGAGAGGACTCCCGAGCCGGAACGGTCTTCGGCGAAGCCGAACGCCACGAGCCTGTTGTCGGAGGCCACACCCTCGATGAGCATCGCCTGCATGCCATCGTCGGGGATCAGAGCGGCCATGGTGGCCATCGAGAAGTGGTGCACGGTGGTGGCCACGGCCAGCGACGGGGCCCTGCTGCCCAGTGCGCGCTGCACCCGCAGGGCGTCCAGGGCGGTGGCTCCCCGCCCCTGGTAGGCGGTCGGCACCACCAGCCCGGGGCCGCCGCTGTCGCGGAAGAGCTCGATGCCGGGGGCGCTCGGGCCCTCCAACTCCATCAGGGATACCGCCCGCAGGCTCTCGTCCAACCCCGGCAGCAACCGCGCCACGGTGGCACGTTCCCGCTCCAGAAAACGCATGTCGTCTCCCATTTCCCCCGTGCGGGACAAACCACTCGGCGAGTGGACCGGACCGGCTCACACCGCCCAGCGCCGGCCGCGCCTCTGGGCTCATCCCGTTAACGAAACGAGACAAACCGTAGCGAGACGTGCACGAACACGACAGACGAACAAGATCACAGCTCTATCAACCTTGCCGGTCTTCCAACGCGGGCTGCCCCCCAGGACGCGCCGGCGCAGGTCACAGGCTGGTGCGCTGCCGCAGAGTGCCCGTGTACCGTCCGACGTCCAGCCCTTTCCCGGCGGCCCACCTGTCGTCATGACAGGTCACCAGATGTCGATCGACCGCGTCACCGATCAGCGACACCACCGTGCCGGTCTCGCCCCTGGCGCACATGCGTTCTACCAGTTCCAGCGCCGCCCACAACGCGGTGCCGGACGAGGCGCCAACTGGCAGTCCGGTCACCTCACGGATGTGCCGGGCCGCCGCCACGCTGGCCGCGTCGGGTACGGGGACGACCAGGTCCACGAGGTCGGGTTGGAAACCGGGCTCGACGCGCGGCCGTCCGATGCCCTCGATCCGCGAGGGCATCCCGGTGCCGTAGTCGGGCACGTCCAGGGTCCATCCCGGGAAGTAGGCCGAATTTTCGGGATCCGCCACCGCGACCCGGCAGGCCTCACCGTGGGCCCGGATCCACTGGCCGAGGGCGGCCGACGTCACGCCGGTGCTCGCGCCCGTCACCACCCAGTCCGGCCGCACCTGCCCGAACAACTCCTCCGCCAGGTCGTGCGGCACGGCCCGCCCGAACTGGTCCAGGAAGTGCCCGTCGATCTCCCGTGCGGCGTTGTAGATCGCGAGTGGCGGCGTCACGAATCGGCATTCCCCGCCCAGTTCCTCCACCGGCCGCGCCCGCGCTCGGCTGCGCTCGCCCGGCATGACCACGATGTACGGCAGCCCGAGCCGCCGCGCGAACCAGGACTGCGCCACGGCTGCATTGCCGCCGGTCGCCTCCACCACGGTCACCCCCTCGGTGACCAACCCGTCGAGCACGGCCCGGCGGAACAGTGCCCTGGCGTGCCGGTGCCGCAGGCTCCCCGTCGGTTGCGCAGACTCATCCTTCAGCAGCAGCCTGATCCCGGGCGCCGATACCGGGAAGTCAATCAGCGGGGTGGGCTCACCCACCGCCAGCACTTCGAGCGCTCGGGTGTTCCAATTCACCGTCCCACCATGTCAGGCCCAGATGCAGATAAGATACGTAACGGCTTGAGCATTGCTTGGACGAGTCGGCGGTCAAGCCGGGCGTGTTCCACCCGCCACCCATTCCGCCATGACCTTCTGTCGGGTGTCACCCGGGGCTGGCTCGACGATCCGGTCTCAGGACGGCCATAGCGAACAGATCGAACGGTCAAGGGCTCACCACAAGCTATGGCAGGCGGCCGCGGGTCCCGCATTCCCATGCTCGTCACATGCTCTTCGGCCAACGGCACCGGCGAACACTGGGTGGCATTCTTGGACATTTTCGGCAACGGCATTCACGGACTTTTTAATCCGTAGGTTCCGGGTTCGAGCCTCGGGCGGCCTACCACTCCACACCCCATCCGACCTGCATTTTCTCGATTCTCGACCGCCTTCCGCGAGCCGCAGACGGCCGAGTTCATGCTCGCCCGGCACATCGGTGGGGCCGCTGGCGTAATCGAAATGAGCAGGTTTGCGCTGCCGGGTATCGGGCTATTTGTCCTTCGCCTTCGTTGGGTGCCGTTCTGGAGAACCGACGTATTTCGAGGATCGTGCCGAACGAGGCGCTCAGCAGGCTGCATCATGGACAGGCCGACGGCATGCGGTCCATCGAACTGGCCACAGACTGAGGTGGCACCGGCAGCCCGGGTACCCGCGACAGGCTGGCTGGGGGCAGACAGCAGCGCTGGCCGCGCCTACCTTCGAATCCGAAGGGAGCCCGTCACGGACAGGCACGACGAGAAGCTGGATGGGATGGCATGACGCCTCGCTGGACCACCCTCGCCCTTGCCACCACGGCCGTCACCGCAGTAGCAGGCGCCATCAGCGCGCTATATCAGAAGGTGGCTGAGCGTGCCGACGTTCGGCGCTTCTCTCCGCCTGGCCGACTCATCACCGTTCGAGGCCGCCGTGTCCACGTGTGGGCGGAGGGCGAGGCGGGGCCGACCGTCGTCATCCTGCCCGGCATGACGGACAACGGCCTGGGCTGGATCCGTGTGCGGCAGGGATTGGTTCCCAGCCGGCGGGTGTGG
This sequence comes from Nonomuraea sp. NPDC050404, assembly GCF_040655495.1. NCBI lineage: Bacteria > Bacillati > Actinomycetota > Actinomycetes > Streptosporangiales > Streptosporangiaceae > Nonomuraea > Nonomuraea sp. NPDC050404. Next base: position 10,578 of record NZ_JBFAKB010000058.1, on the reverse strand, counting down.
CAGTACGACCGGGCGGGACTCGGCTGGAGCCAGGCCGCTCCATGGTGGGAGTGGCGCGGCTCCCCGGCGCTGGCTGATGAGCTGCATGAGGTGCTGGAGGCTTCCGGGGAGCCCGGCCCGTTCCTGCTCGTCGGTCACTCTTTGGGCGGAGAGATCGCGCGCGTCTACGCGGCTCGTCACCCTGACCAGGTCGCGGGAATGGTGCTGGTTGATGCGCCCTCTGAGCGCATGAGGTGGATGGCCGACGAATTCGGCTGGCGACGATACGGGTCCCTGCAGCACTGGCAGAGGGCTCTCACCTACGCCTTGGTGCCCTGCGGCCTCGTTCGCGCGCGGCTGCGTCTGGCGATCCTGCGGGGGCAGGAGCCGGAACTACTGCGCAGAATGCGGCAGCGAGTCCCGGCTGGGATGGTGGAGTTGGGCCTGGCGCTGGAACTGACCAGCGGGCAGCGTCGCGCCGAGGTCATGGAGGATCTCGGCCGGACAGGAGTGGTCAAGGCCCTGGAGGCCGAACGTACACATCTGGGCGATCTGCCGCTGACGGTCATCTCCAGGGCCCCGCACCCGGCCCCGGGCACCTACTACTACGAGTACTTCGCCAACAGGCCGTCAGATGTGGCGGAGCGCTACAACCGGATCTGGGGACGCATTCAAGCGGATCTGGCCAGCCTGTCCGAGAACAGCACGCTCATCATCGCCGAGCGAGCCGCGCACAACATCCAGATCGATGAGCCCGAGCTGATCATCAAGGCCATCGCCGAGACGTGCGCGAAGGCGCGGGCGGCGGATCGGGGCGGGCGGGCCTGATCCACATAAGCTCTGTGAGCCCCCGGAGGCAGAAGAACGGAGTGCTCAGATTCACCAGGTGCCGCACCCCGCTAGCCAAGGCTTGGCGACCGCCAGCAGCTTGTGACCGGAGAAGTCACGTTCGGTGTCGATTGGACGGAAGGACACTACTCCGCCGGAAGATCTTGTCGGGTTCGCAGTTTCAGTGTGATCGAATGATTGTCTTGCATTTCAAAGACAGCTTCTGGGTCTTCCCCATGGCCGCCGAGTCGGGCAATAGCTTGCAACTGTTGTCTGTTCCCAAGCGTCACGCGTGGGCATATGTAGTAGCCAGGCCCAAGATCGAGCTCGTGTCTCGCCCCGCCCGCAGGACGCCCGCGCGCGGCGGCGAGCGTGACGTGCACCGCCTGGTCGGCGGTCGTCTCGTCGACCGGTTCCGCGGTGATGAGCAGGCGCAGGTAGATCGGCGCGGCCAGGGTCTTGAGCACCTCGGCGGGATCGGTGCCCTCGGGAAGCCGGCCGCGCTTGGTCGCACGCCTCAGCACCGGCTCGGCTCTGGTGAGCCGGTCGTCGAACACGTGACGCCGGGCGGCGGCGATCTCTGGAAGGTGGGCTGCCCCCGTGAACATCGCGGCGAGGATGGCCTGCCCGGTCGGGCTGGTGAACGCTTCGCTGATCGAGCGCGCCAGCGCCTGCAGGTCGGTCTCGATCGAGCCGGTATCGGGCACGGGGATGTCCGTCGCCATATGTTCGGCCAGGGCGTCGGTGAGCAGGCCCTCGCGATCCTTCCGTCGCTGGCTGGAAGATCAACGGATCGGCTATGTCGTGGCCGTGCCCAGCAACCAGACTATCCCCGCAGCGGCCGGCACGTCCCGTGCCGACGCGCTCGTCGCCCACGCACCCGCTAGTCCATGCCGGTCTTGCCGGGCGCCCAGAACGGCTTGGTGAGCACGTCGCGGCGGTTCCAGCCCCGGTCACGGATGAGGTGGGAGCGGATCATCTGGATGGTGCCGGCCTCGCCGGCGAGGTAGGCGGTGCCGGGGCGGTCGGGCAGGTCGAGCGCGGCGACGGCCGCGACCAGCTCGCTCGACCGGGCCGCGGCCCGGCCCCGTCGGTGCAGCCAGACGGTACCGTCGGGCAGCGGCAGTTGCTCGTGTTCGGTGTCCACTTCGACGACCGTGTACACGGGGGCGTCGACGGCCAGGCCGCGGATCATCGAGCCGAACGCGACCGAGGCCGTGTCGTCTCCGGCGAACAGGTGGTACTCGCTGGGCCGGCAGACGAAGTCGCCCTGCGGCTTCATCAAGTGCACGACGTCGCCGGCCCGGGCCTCGCGGGCCCACCGCGCACCGGGGCCGTCGCCGTGGTCGAAGACGCGCAACTGCAGGCTCTCCCCGTCGTAATCCCAGATCGAGTACGTCCGCAGCATCCCGCCGAGGCGGTCGACGAACCGGTTGGGGGCGGGCACCTGGATCCGTACCTGTTGACCGGGCTTGGTGCTCAGGCCCGCGAGAGCGGGGCCGCCCAGGGTGACCGCCCGCATCCGGCCCCCGAGCGGGACGGCCTGCGTGACGACGGCCTCGGTCAGGAACGTGTCGCTGAGCCTGCGCATGACACTCCTCGCGAGTTAGGTGGCACGGTGTATCGAAACTCGGCGGTTACACTACACCCCATGGGCGAGGAACGGGACAGGGGTGGCCGCCCGCGCAGCGAACTGGCCCGGGCCGCCGTCCTCTGGGCCGTGGACGACCTGCTCGTCAAGGTGGGCTACGCGGCGATGACGATGAAGGGCATCGCCGAGCTGGCCGGGGTCTCCCGCATGACTGTGTACCGCTGGTGGTCGACCAAGGCGGAGATCCTGTTCGAGGCATGCGTGGACGACGCCAAGGAGGAGCTCACCGTCCCGCCGGTCGACGACCCGCTCAAGGATGTGACCCGCTACCTCGAGGCGCTGCGCCGCTTCCTGACCCGCTCGCACGCCGGGGCCGCCTACCGGGCCCTGCTCGGCGAGGCACAGCACGACCCGGAGGTCGCCGCGCTGCTCGCCGGCCGCGACATCCTCGGCGACACCGCGCGGGCCGTCGTCTCCCGTGTCGCTCCGGGGGCCGATCACGACCGGGCTACCGGGCTGCTGATCGGGCCGATGTTCTTCTGGGTGCTCAGCGGACGCGACCCGGCCCGGCTCGACCCGGTCGAACTGGCCCGCATCTTCCTGGCGGAAGTCAGCCCGGGGAACACGGTCGACGGCTGAGGTGTTGGGGCGTACCGTGATCCGCATGTTTGCATCCGGTCCGCAGTAGCCGCCCTCGGCGGCTCCCGTGTGCGTGCATCTCGATACCCGAACCGGCCAGACCGGCGAGTTCACCGACCAGACCGGCGAGTTCACCGGAGCGACCCAGAACCGGAGCGCCCCCTCGAAGCCCTCACCGGCGGCAGTACGGCGGCGCGCCCGTACCCGATAATGGCCGGGTTCGCCGATCGTGACGACCGTCTGAGCAGCTCCTCCGGTGATATCGGTGAGCCCGATGACGCCGCTGCGCGACAGGTACGGCGACTCGAAGACGTTATCCCGGGGCTCGGTGCCCGGCTCACTGTCGCGCGCCTCGATCGGAACCCGCTGGCAGTAGTCGTCACCCTTGAGGTTCAGCCAGCCTCCGCCGACTCGGCGCACCGTTCCCCGCAACGGGCCGGCCCGCTCGTCGAGCGGGAGGTCTTCTCGTCCTCGATCGAGCAGCAGGTCGTCGACGGCGTGCAGATCGGCCTCGCGCGCCTGCTCGCTGAGGGGCTGGCCGCCGCGGCCCTTCGCCTCGGTCATCCCGCCGTGATAACGAGACAGCCTGACTAGTTATTGCCCCACCGAATAACTGGACACTGTGCATCGAAACCTTCTATGGTTTCGATGCACAGTGAACCGAAACTGGTAAGGGGAAGTCATGCACGTCTTCGCCGCAGGAGCCACGGGCACCCGCACGCGCGAGCCTCCCAGCTGGGATCCGACCGGCCCGGCCCGGTCGAGGACATCCTGAGCGGAGCCCACGGCACCGCATCGTGACCACCATCCAGCACCCTGCGAGGAGATCTTCCATGTCCGACTTCGAGCCCGCCGTAACAGCGTTCATCCTCCTCAAGACCAATCGCGCCTGGTTGGAGCTATCCGTGCCGGAGCGCGTCGCCGCCTTCCAGGAAAGCGTTCTGCCCGCCATCGAAGACAAGGCCAAGGACGTACGTTGGCGCTACTACGACACCGAGTTCTACACCGCCCGCGTGACCGACATCTGGGTCTGGGAGGCACGCGATCACGAGGCTTTCCAGTTGGTCATCGAGGCGCTACGCGAGACGCCCTTCTGGGACCACTACTTCGAGATCGTCGAAATCCTCGTGGGCGTCGAGAACGCATACGCCAAGCACTACGACACCGACATTCTGGCGACCAACAACGCCTGAGCATCGCCGGGTGATCGCCTACCGGCGCGGCGTGGTAGACGGCCGTCAGACGAACCGCGATTCGGCACTGGCCACCCAGTATTGCAACGGCACTCAGCAGGTGATCGGCTCGTTGGGCGGTGCGTGACGGCGATCGAGGTTGATCAGTGACCCTTCATTCTGCGTAGCGGTTGGCTTCGACGTGGTGCAGAACGAGGATGGCCTGCACGATCGCGGTCGCTCGGCGCGGGCAGCAGCGCAGCTCGGCCAGGATCTTCCAGGTCTTGAGTGTGGCGATCGCTCCTCACCGCGGGCCCGGATCTTCGCGCGGGCAGGCATCGGCTGCGACTGCGTGTGGTGATCCCGCTGGGCATCGCCGGCTACGCGGTCAACCCGGCCGGCTATCACTTCGCCCTGGCCATGTCGGACGCAAGCCGGGTGGGCGACAGCCGTGGCAACACGGTCCAGGTTCTGGCCTGGAGCGCGGTGATCCGGCCCGTAGAGAGATTCGGTACGGGATCCGGCGGTAAGGGCGACATACCTCCGCCATACCGCGTCTCCGTATGGTCCCACCTCGACGGGAAATCAACGGAGGGAACCATATGAAGATCATGCGCACCGCGGTCGTCGTCGGGGCCATGGGGGCCGTGGCCATGATGGGCGCGCCCGCGTCGGCGTCGGTGCCCGCGTCCGCGTCGGCGTCCGCGCCGGCGGCGTCGGTGACCACGTCGGCAGCCAAGGCCCTTGTCGCGACCTGTGCGAAGGGGTCCTACAAGCTGAAGGTGACCGTCACCTACATCGACACGACGTATGGGCACCGCTTCAGCCGTGTCCACTGGACGGCCTCCGGAGGCCCCACCACGGTCAAGGTCAGCCTCGTCCAGGATCGGGGCGGCCTTCCGGACGCCGAGTTCCTGGCGACCGTGATCACGGGCAACTCCGGCAGCAGGGCGATCTCGGCGACCCGGCCGCTGGCGCATCGGGTCTTCGTGAAGCTGGCCGGTAGGAACGGTGTCACGAGCTGCGTCGGGCAGAGCGGCGTCATCTGATCCGGACCGCTCGGTGCCCGCCGTCGCGAGAGACGGCGGGCGACGGAGGTCAGGGCGAGGGGTGGGGGAGTTCGAGGTCGGCCACGATGGGGAAGTGGTCGGAGGCCTCGGTGCCGATGACGGCCACCGAGGCCGTTTTGATGTCGCGAGAGGTCATGACGTAGTCGATGCGCTGGTACGGCCTGCTCACGCTGCAGGTGAAGCCGTCGCACCGTTTCCCACCAGCAGGCCAGGAACGTCCGCCAGCACGTCACCGCCGCCGCGGCCGTTCTGGACTGGCTCGAAGCACGCGAGCTGACCTTGGCGACCTGCACCCAAGCCCACCTCGACCTCTGGCTCACCGATCACACCCAGAGCCACCTGATCGACAAGCGCCCGTGGCTGACGGTGTTCCACCTGCCGGCTTACGCGCCCGAACTCAACCCGGTGGAGACGGTGTGATCCAACCTCAAACGCGGCCTGGGCAACCTGGCCCCGTGCACCCTCGACGACCTCGCCGCGATCATCCGCAGTCGGCTCAAGCAGATGCAGTACCGCCCCGACCTCCTGGACGCCTTCCTGGCACACACCGGCCTGATCACGAACCCGAGATCGACATGACACCCCGAAATTTCAACCTCTGTAGCTGCAGCCCGTCCGAAGGATGGCTGAGCAGTGGTCGATGGCGGCGGCGATGTTGGTTCAGCCGATCAGGCGGGTCAGGCCGATGACCAGATTGCGGAGGCGGACCGCAGGACCGAGCCGAGCGTGCCGTTGGGATCGATCCTCCCGGGTCGCGGCCTGCTGCACCGCGGGGGCCGCCGCCTGCAGCATCGCTCCTGACACGATCCGCACAGATCAGGCGTCCGGCGGCGAGCTGAAGGGTAGCCGTCCTTCTAGGCCGTCGAGGATCCGGTCGAGACCGTAGTCGAAGTTGTCCCGGTTGACCGTCTCCGGGACGGCGTCGCCGAGAGTTGAGTACAGCTCGGCCAGATGGGGGTACCGTTCCTCGAAATCCTCGGTCACGGGACGGATCTCCCGCTCGGTCCACTCTTCCCTGGTCAGGCCGCTGCGTTTGAACTGGTTGATCGACGTGGCCTCCGAAACCGCGATCCCCATGACGTATCCGAACACTGCGTTCAGGCAGTGATCGGCCTCGCGCAAGGTGAACCCCGCATCGACGAAGACGCCGAGCAGGCGCTCCGCGATTCCCGTCAGGTTTGGGCCCAGGCCCCCGAGTCCCGCCAGGCCCGGCGCGGAGGCGACCCAGGGGTGGCGGTGGATGACCGACCGCAGGCTGTGCGCGACGTTGAAGATCGTCTGCCGCCATTCGGCGGGATCGACCCTGTCCTCCGGCAGCCACGCTTCGGCGTAGATCTCGTCGATGACGAGCTCCACGAGGTCGTCCTTGGTGGCCACATGCCAGTAAATGGCGGTGGCGACGCTCCCGAGCCGGCTTCCCAGGCGTCGCATGCTCAGCGCGTCGATGCCCTCCTCGTCGAGCAGCTTGAGGGCCTCCGCGACGATCTGCTCCCTGCTCAGCTGCGGCTGATCGCGCTGACGCCGAGGCGGCCGGGTCCACACCGACGAATACTTGTCTGCCACTTCCATCTCCTTCACGAGCAATGTACACCATTCAAACTTCTTGCACGGTGTTCAATGGCACTGTACGGTGTGCATTATATAGAACAACGTTCAGGAGGAGGAGGGCGTTGTCACGGAACGGAACCCCAACGCTGGCTGATCCTGGTCGTGCTCTGCCTGAGCACCATGGTGCTAGTGATCGATAACCACGTGCCGCTGGTGGCGATCCCATCGCTCACCTCGGAGCTCGGCGCCAGCGCTCAGGAACTGCAGTGGATCACCGACGCCCACATCCTGATCAACGTGCCGATTGCGATCGTGGCGGGCGTCGCCGCCCTGATCCTCGTCCTGGCCGCCGCTGTCCTGGACATCCTCGTCATTAAGGGCCGTAGTACCACCGCTGGTGCGCAGCCGTACAAGAAGAGCGCATCGAAAAGATCCCGGCTTGAGACACGCCACCCATCCCCAACCGCCCTCCGAACCCCCCGCGGAACCTCCCCTTCGATCCACCCGACGAGCTTGTACGGCTTGCGTGAAGAGCGTCCCGCGTTGTCCACCTCGACCAGTCGTGAACAGCAACGACCGACCCGCTCGATCTGGAGCGGAGAAAACCTCACTTATAAGGAGTGCACCATGTCCAATTCCATCAACGCCAGGCATGAGCGAGTGCAGGCGGCCTTGGAGCAGACTGTGGCCGGCCATGACCTGGTCGGCATCGTGGCCGAGGTCCAGGACGAGAGCGGCACCTGGTTCGGCTCGGCCGGGGTCGCGGACCTCCAGTCTCGCCGCCGCCGCGAACCTGGCGAGCGGTTCCATCCCGGCAGCGCCGGGAAGGCGTTCACCGCCGCCGCGATGCTGACGCTGGAGGCCGAGGGCCGGCTGAGCCTGGACGACACGGTGGAAGAATGGCTGCCCGGCGTGGTCCGCGGCAACGGCAACGACGGCAGCAAGATCACCATTAGGCATCTGCACACCCACACCAGCGGCCTGGGAATCACCGGCCTGGATGTCGATATCGTGCGCAAGTATCACACCCGGGCCGGTTTTTCCCAGCACCGCTTCGACGTCTGGACCGTTGACCAGTTGCTGAAGCTCCAACTGGCCATCCCGCCGATGTACGCGCCGGGTGAAGACTTCGCCTACTGCAACGGCGGCTACCACATCGCCGGAGCGATCATCGAGAAAGTGACCGGCGGGAGCTACCAGGACGAGGTCGACCGGACCGTCATCCGGCCGCTCGGGCTGACCGGCACCTACGCGCCACCCCTGACCGAGGCGGGCATCAGAGGGCCGCACCCCAAGGTGTACTCGAAGCAGTTCATTAAGGACGGCGTCGATCCGGACAGCCTCACCGCCGACAACTACGAGTCCTTTCTGGAGGACCCCGAGGCCGATCCGGTCGATGTCACAGACAAGACCTTCTTCGGGTGGTCCGCCGCCGGCGTCATCTCGACCACCGGCGACATGCTCCGGTTCACCAGAGCGCTGATCACAGGGACCCTGCTGCCCCCCGCGCAGCATCGCGCGATGTGGAGCACAGTGCCCACCAGGCACTGGCTACCCAACACCTGGTACGGCACCGGCGTGTCCAAGTGGGCGCTGGCCGATGGACGCATGCTGCACGTCGTGGCCGGCGTGGAACTCGGCTCAGCCAGCGTGACCTTGGGCACCCCCGACGGCGAACACATGATCTCAATCCACACCAACTCCGACCGGGACTGGTATGCAGCCTGCAACCAGATCGTCGAAGCGGCATTCGGCGCGCCCTGCCTCCCACCCCAATAACAGCCAAGACAGCAGTTGGTGCCCGTGTACACCGCCCAGGTGTCCACAGGCGCGGAATGCCGATCACCAACCGCCCGTGCTGCGCGTCAGGTGAGCCGCTGGATGATGGCGCGACTGACCCGCTGCAGTTCCTCGTGGAGTTGCGGCAGGAACGGTTTCGCTGCGGGACCCATCCGGTTCAGGCACGCTGCGACTTTGTTGGCTGCGGACCGATTCTCTGTCCACACCTCGTGCAGCGTGTTCAGGACCGTCGATGACTCGGCCTCGCCGCCGATCTCCCAGAGCTCGGCGGCACCGTGGAGACGGACCCATTCGTAGTTGTGGCCGAGCAATGGGCGCAGGCTCGGTAATGCGGATACGGCAGGCGGTCCGATCTCGCCGAGCACGTCCGCTGCGGTGATGGCGCAATCCCACCGCGGGTCTTCGAGCTGGGAGGTCCGAGCCGTTTGGGTCGGTCCTCATAGGTGGCGTTGACCAGATGGACCTGGTCAACGACCTCAGCGCCGCCGGGCCGATAGAGCAAGGCACGCGCTTCAACGGGATCTCATGAGAGCCGTCCTCGTGGGTCGAGGTCAGAGAGCGATGCGCACCAGCCAGCCGTCGTCGTCACGCTGGAGGACGGGTCGTGTGCGGTCGATGCCGGGACGACCCTGGGCCCGCCAGCTGTCGGCCCAACCGGTCAGTACACGCAGCGCTTCCTCATCCCCGGCGTGAACGGTGTGCTGGGCATCGTCTGCCGTGATCAGAGCGGCTCCGGCCGGTGTGGCGCAGCCGGTCCGGCAGACGGGTGAACGAGGCTCACGACATGATCATGGGCGTATTCGGCGGGCTGTCGAAGGGGGAGCGGAACCGCATCAAGATCCGGGTGCGGGCGGCGATGGCGGCGATCACCGCGACCGAAGGCCGGTTTCTCGGTGGGCGTCCGCCGTACGGGTACCGGCTCCAGGACGCTGGCCCGCATCCGAACCCAGACCGGCTACTCGCAGGTACAGGTGGTTCTTGGCGACGCCGAACACGCGGTTGATGACCTGGGCCCGTTCGACGCCATCTTGGTGACGGTCGGGGTCTGGGACTGCCCGTGGGGCAAACTGCTCGCGCCGGGTGGTCGCCCGACAAATCAGGCTTCGCTGCGAGTACGCCGCAGATCTTCCTCGCAGCCTCCCTGGCAGCTCATGCCCACCGCCTCGGGAATTCCCCGCCCACATGCTCGACGGGTGCGCGCCGCCCCCGGCCAAGATCCACCAGGTTTCGAGCCGGTGCCGCATCAAGGGGATGTCACACGCCGGTTCCTCGCGTACTCCTCTCCATCCCGCTTGCCGGACCCGTACCATCTGGCAGTGCTGGCGCGTCCCGGCGTTGTCAGGGCTGCTCCCGCCCTTCCCAGCATCACCCGGATCAGTCGGGTAGAATTGAACGACTTCTTGGCCACCACACCCCGGTAGTAGGCTGCCCACCCCCGAATGATCGGGGTGAGCGCAGCGATGACCGCCGCCGCATTGGACCCGCGCAGTGCGTGAATCTCGGTGCGGAGCCGTTCCCGGATACGCCGGAGAGCCGCGTCCGATGGTTTGATCAGCAGCTTGTCGCCGTAGCGTCTGACGTTGAACCCCAAGAAGTCACACCCTGCGGACAGGTGGACGATCTGGGTCTTGCCCTCGTTATAGGCCAGACCCGGGGTGTCAGCCACTCCGCCACCGCTGCCTTGACCTGCTGCGCCTGCCGCTGGCTGTGGCATAACACGATGAGATCATCCGCGTAGCGGATCACCAGCGGCGAGCCCGGCATCGCCTCACCGCAGCGAACACCGGCAGCCTGGCGATAACGGACTCCTGCGGCTTCCTCCAGCCCGTGCAACGCGATGTTCAACAGCAACGGACTGATCACGCCTCCAACGCAATGGGCAACTTCTGTTTCGAGGTCACGTTGGGTTACCGGCGGGGTGAGCGGTTGCGGCGGGAAAGTACGGAGATGT
>NZ_JBFAKB010000057.1:0-35657 GCF_040655495.1 Nonomuraea sp. NPDC050404 | reverse complement strand
TGGTCCCACCAGGGCTACATCAACAAGATCGGACCAGCCCTCTACGGGCCCATGCCCGCCAACCCTTAAGCCTTTGTCTGCAGGCTCTAAGGCCGCCTTCTTCGCGTCCGAGACTCGATGACGCTCGCCAAGTACGAGCTCATCGACGCGGAGAAGGCCCGTCACTCGATCGCGCGGATGTGCGCCTGGCTGGGTGTGTCCAGCTCGGGCTACTACGAATGGCGCGATCGGCCGGCCTCGGCCACCGCGCAACGCCGCACCCTGCTGGCCGCGCTGGTGGCCGAGATCTTCGCCGGCTCGCACGAGACCTACGGCTACCGGCGCGTGCACGCCGCCCTGGCCCGTCGCGGCGAGCACTGCTCGGCCGAGCTGGTCCGGGCCTTGATGCGCGAGCAGGGCTTGGTCCCGGCCCAGGTGCGGGCGTTCCGCCCGTCCACCACCATCCAGGGCGACTTTCGCGGCATCCCCGACCTGGTCGGCCGCGACTTCACCACCGCCCGGCCGGGCACCAAGCTGGTCAGCGACATCACCTCATGGGAGAGCCACAGCGTTGATTGGGCAGGGTGCAGGTCGAGCTGTCGGCGGGTGACCACTCAGACATCACGGACTTCGGTTGAGGTCTTTGTGTAGACGGTGGACGGCTGCGGCCTCACCGATACCCGTGGTGATATCCACTTGCCGACCAGGTCGTCCTGGCCACGCCGCCCGACCTCGCCATCCTCGCGCCCGTCAGCGGCTCGGACACGTACGCGCAGCCCTCCGTCCCTTCGACTGCGTGCCTGTCACCCTCGCTGTCCACGCCGCCCTGCTCTACATGTCGGCCAGTGGCCCACCATCACCGTCCACGACCGTCACCTTGATGTCGCCTTGGGGGAAAGGCGGAGGCATCGCGCCGCCCACCTCGCGCCCGCCGACGAGGAGAGCGCGCGAGATCACGATTCGGGTGCCATGTCTGGATCGGGCCGGTTCGATTTGATCAATCTCTGAAATCAGGCCCCGAAGATGGTTGAGGTCGGCTCGACGAAGAAGCTCAGGTCAGACCGAAGTGTTATGGCGTGAACCCCACGTTCGCCGGTGCAGGGCGATTGCGGCAGGTATGGTGTCCGATCGTCACGAAGGAGGAACGGGAATGGCAGAGATCGGCCTGTCCGAAGCTGTCGGCGCAATTCGCGATGAGCTAGATGAAATACGTCGTGAGGGGAGATCGGAGGATATTCGGTTCGGAGTGGACGCGGTGGAGATCGAATTCGCGGTCGCCGTCACCCGTAAGGGCGGGCTGGACGGCAAGGTGAAGGTGTGGGTGATCGAGGCAGGCGCGAACGCGTCCCTGGAAAAGACCACGACGCACCGCGTCTCCGTAACCCTGGCCCCCAGTACGAAAAACGGTCGGCTGGAGATCGGAGATCGCCGGCCTGCCCCACCCCGCCGGTGATCTCCACTCACCCCTCGGAACGGGCCGTCGAGGTCTTCGTCGGGGAAGAGGGCTTCGGCACCGGTTACCGGATATCCGAGTCGCTTATTCTCACCTGCAGACACGTCGTCGGTGGACCTGGGGAGTGCATGGTGCGGACGGCCGTTCCCCTCGATGGACGGCCCGTTCCCGCCACGCGGGTGTGGACGGCCGAAAGCGCGGGAGTCGATCTCGCTCTGCTGACCGTGGCTTCTTCGTCTCTGCCACCTCTTGCTCCGGCCCAGCTGGGCCGCTTCGCCTTCTCGGCCAGTGGGCGGGTCGGTTTCAAGTCCTGGGCTTTCCCCCGGTCGCACCTGATCGATGACATCAGCGACCTCGAAGAGGTCGATGGAGAGATCTTGCTCGGCTCACATATGAGGACCGGGCATCTGGACCTGCATCGCCGGGGTGCCCCGCTGCGGCAGCCCGAACAGAACAGCGGTGCGTCCGGGGCGGCCATACTGGTGGATGGTCTCCTGGTGGGCGTTGTCGTCGTGGCGCATGATGACGGCAGACTGCTCGGCGTCAGACTGTCGGCAGTCACCGGCCCTCATGATCCTCGTGAGAGCGCGGTCTACGACGAACCCCTCTCCAGCCGAGACAGCTTCCAGGAGTGGTTGAGCGGGGCAGGCATCCAGCTGCCGCCAAGAACCGTCAGACCGTTCGAGGATCCTTACCGGCGTGCGATCGAACGAGTGGCTGGTCGTTGTGAGGACTTCGGAGGACGGGACGATGAGCGCGCACAAGTCGAGGACTTCTTGGCGAGCGACAGTCCATACCTGTTGTGGATTGGCAAGCCCTTCTCCGGCAAGACCGCGTTCGCGGCCGACATCGCTGTTCGTCCTCCCGAGAACACCAAGGTGGTCGCCTATTTCGTCTCCCGTCTGGAGCGTTCACCGCTAGACGACTTCCGCAAGGCGGTGGCCGGTCAGCTGAACCTGCTCGTGCATCCCCCTGAGTCCCGTGACCGCGGCTTCCAGCACCTGGACCCGAGAGGCTATGACCTTGAAGACCTGTGGGAACGGGCGGCTGAACGCGTAACAGGTGAGGGCGGCAGGCTCTTGCTCGTAGTCGATGGTCTCGACGAGGATGAGCAACACGGCTACGGCGGCACGAGCATCGCCTCCCAGTTGCCGGAGATCTGCCTGCCTGGCAGCCATGTGATGGTGACGAGCCGGTACGCGCCCGTCTCCCGAGGGCTGGTCGGCGTCAACCATCCGCTACAAGGCTGCCCGCCGCGCCAGATGATCGCGAATGAGAGATCGAAAGAGATCTGGGACCAGGTAAGGCAGGGCTTGAACTCCTATCTGCACGCGACCGGCCTGACCGAGGGCAGCCTGCACCAAGCCCTGCTCGGGCTCTCGGCCGCGGCAGGAGGGCATCTGACCGTCGCGAACCTGAAGCGCCTCACATCGGTCGGCACGAAGAGCATCGACACCAGCAACTTCGAGATCCGGCGCCGCATGGACAGCGTATTCGCGCGCCTGATCGAGCCCTACGAGGAGCTTGGAGAATCTGGTTATGTATTCGCTCACGACCTCATCCGCGTAAACGTTGAGAGCGCTCTCGGCGAGGACATCAACGAGTACAGGCAGCGAATCAAAGAATGGGCGAAAGGTTCCGCCCATGATGGCTGGAAGTACGATACTCCCGCCTACCTGCTTGTCCATTATCCGCGAATGCTGGCCGGCAAAGGCGATCTCGACGCCTTGCTGACGCTGCACGTGCCTGACCGCTACCGCGTTCTGCACCATCGCACAGGAGCGAATCAGGCGGCGTTTCATGAGCTCGCCGTTACTCTCAACCTGTTGTCGAACCGCAAGGAGCCTGACCTCGCCACGATGCTCCGCCTTGCGCTTTGGGCGGATCTCTTCAGGAACGCGGAGTCCAACCCGCCGCCCTTCCTGACCATCCTCCGGGCCCGGCTCGGCGATTTCGACAAGGCAGAACGCCTCGCACGGAGCACCCACCACCCCGTCCATCGCGTTCAGGCCTTGGCCTGGGTGGCGAGAGCACTCGTCGCCGGTGAGAAGTTCGAGCGCGGCCACCGCACGTTCGACGAGGCGACGTCTTCTGCCCGGGCCATCATCGCCCCCAACAGGCGTGCGATGGCGCTCGCCGAGGTGGGCTGTGCGCTGGTCGAGGCCGGTGATCGCGAACGGGGGGAGAGCCTTCTCCGTGAGGCCGTACCGACAGAGGAGGACATGCCTGACGCCGGTAAACGCGATCGCGAGCTGGAAGGCATAGCGAAGAGAGCGGCGGAGTCGGATATGCCCGGTCTGGCGCTTGAACTGATCCGGCAGATCAAGGACGGCGCGCAACGAGTGTTGATCTGGAAGGAGGCTGCCCGCGCCGCCGCGCACGCCGGCCTGCTGGACACGGCCGAGGATATCGCCCATGCCGCACCGCTGCACGCGAGAGCATCCATCCTGACCGCGCTCGTGGAGTTCACAGCTATGGCAGGCGGCCATGAGCGTATTCGGCGCTTATTCGATGCGATAACGAAAATCGCCGGCAAGAACCTCAAGGGCCGTGAGGACATACTCGGTGACCTGGCGACGGCCGCAGCAGAGGCCGCCCTGCTCGACGAGGCAGACCAGGTCATGGAGATGCTTCTGCACCGAGGCAGAAAGGCCGCGGCCAAGGTGAACGTCGCCCTGGTGGCGCTGGAGCGCAACGATCACGAGCGAGCCGCGCGCGCACTGGCAGCGGCTGCCGCCGTCCCCACCGACGGCGAGCGGCCCGCGTCGCTGGAGCTGGCGGACCTGGCCCGCGTCGCTCTCCACAGAGGCGTACACGATGACGCCAGGCGCCTACTCTGTGAAGCCATGAGTGCCCGGGCTGAAACCGAAGGTCTAGACCCCTCTCTCATCCCGTTGCTGGGTCGGCTCCAACTCGCTCTGGAGACCGAAGGGACCGCGTCGGCCGCCAGAATGATCGCGAACGCCACACGCAATGTTTGGAGTTATCAAGGGGAAGGGAGGCAGGACGACCTGAGATCAGGAATCGCGCGGATCGCGGCACGGAAAGGCCTGGCAGAGGAGGCGGAGCGGGTCGCAGGGGCCATCGTCGACCACGACAAAAGCTCGGAGGCCTGGTCCGGAATGGCTTTGTCGGCGGCGAAGTCGGGTGCGTTCATTGACGCGGAGCGCATGGCGAGCGCCATCCGGGTGCCCAAGGTCCGAAGTTCGGTGCTGATGGAAATCGCTCCCATGGCCGCCATGACAGGTCATCTGGACTGCGCTCAACGCCTCGCTCTGGCGATTCCCCTTGCATCGCATCGTAATTTCGCCGTCACCGACGTGATCCGATCCGCTGTGGACACAGGTCATCTGGACGCCGCCGAACGCCTTGTGCTGGGCGACGTTTTCAGCAGCCCGTTCAGACGTGCCCTGGCTCTTGCCATCGTCGCGGAAGCCGCGAACAAAGCAGGCCATCATGACAAGGCCGAGCGGTTACTCGCGCTTGGTGAACGAGTCTGTTCCAGCGTTCCCAATCTGACGCGCATGAGCATACCGTTGCCCGAGATCGCCATTGCCGCGGCCGAATCAGGTCGGCACAAGGACGCCGAGGCCATCGCCGCCTACATCACCGCAGATATGAAGTCCCGCGTCCATGCGCTGACTGAGTTGGCCGCTCGTGCCCCGGTGACGGAGCAGCATCGGGCCAGACGCCTGGTCGCCGACGCCGAAGAGACGGTGGCACACTTCCAGAAGAGCGATGCCCGCGTCGGCACTCTGGTGAAGATGGCCCGTCGGCTCACAGCGGCCGAGGGCGGAGGACACACCGTGAGGCTGCTGGGCAAGGCCCTACGAGCTGCGAATGCCGTGCGTCCCTGCCGCCGGATCGGCTTTCTGATGGGGATCGCCGACCTTCGGGCGCAGATCGGCGAACGAGAGCCCGCCAAAGCAGTGATAGAGGAGGCCAAGAGGGTCGCGTTGTCGATCGAGTCGAGTAAGAACCGGGCGGTGGCGCTGGCAAGCATTGTCCGGCGCGCCGAAACCATCTGCGACCTTCCCTATCTGAACGACTTGCTCAAGATCGCCAAGCAGGTGACGTTGAGCATACCGAACAAGAAATACAGAGGTATCGGGCTCACCGTGCTGGCCTCCTCCTCGCTGGCGGCCAGAACCCATAACGGCAAGATCGGCAGAGCCCTCCTGGCCCAGGCCATGCGTATAGCGGTCGAGGAGACCGACGAGATGTCGCGGTGCACGATCCTCGCGCGCGTGGCAAGGGCCACTTCGCTGTTCAACAACCCTTCGTACGCTGATCGCATCCTCGCCAAGGTCGAAGATGTCGCCGCTGACGTGACGCAGCAGAAGACCAAGGCATGGCTGCTCACCGTTCTCTGCCGTGCCAGCGTGGAGTGTGGCCTCCTCACAAGGGCGGAGTGCATCGCGGTCACTGCCGCCACCGCATGCGGTGAGCACTCCGCGCTCGGGGTCGTCGCCGTCGCCGCCGCGGGGAACGGAGACGAGGAGAAGGCCAGGCAGCTGATCGAAGAGGCGGTCAAAGCCGCCAGGACGGGCACCAGCCCGCAGGCCCGCGAGAAGGCGTTGGCCGGGGTCATCAGCCATGCCATAGGGGCGGGCTTGTTCGATCAGGCCGAACGCCTCGCCGCCTGGGGGATCCGCTACCAGGGGCGTCGGGCCGGGATCCTGGGCGATCTCGCAGCCGCTGCCGCCGGACACGGCGATCAGGAGACCGCCAGGAGACTGATCGGTGAAGTGATCCAAGCCGTAAGGACAGGCCTGACTCCACAGACCAGGGAGAAGGTCTTGGCGCGTGTGACCACGAACGCCATGCGGGCGGGCCTGTTCGATGAGGCCGAACGTCTTGCCACTAGCAAGCTTCGCTCCCAGGTCGACCGGGAGAAAGCTCTGGCCGGTATCGCCGTCGCCGCCGCCAAGGCGGGACGATTCGCCGAGGCCGAGCGATGGGCCACCGGGATCGCCGACGACGCCGAGCGAAGCGCCACCATGGCCGTCCTGGCCCGGGCCGCCATTGCGGCGGGCGACGAGGGCTTGGCGCGGCGCATGCTGGGCTGCTCCTTGCCCCATGGCGCGGGCCTAGATGTAATCGTCAGGCTGGAGCCGGCGGTGGCGCGCACCATCGTGGAGGCGCTGGATGAGATCCAAGAGTACGTTGGAGATGACGACGAAACGGCCGAGCGTAATCCGGTCTGACGGGCATCAGGGATCACCGTTCGGCCACTGATCTCGCGTCGATGGCGCGCGCAGACGACGCCACGTCATCCCCCCCCCGCTTGCGCAGCGCGGGGTCAGGGGATGGGACGCCTGGCGTGTCAGCCGTCCAGGGCCCACGGCCGCAGCTTCTCCGGGTTGCGGACCACCCAGATCCGGGTTACGCGGTCGTCGGCGATCTCGAACGAGGCCACCGCCGTGACCTCGCCCGCCCGCTCGGCTACCAGCCCCGGCACACCGTTGACCGACCGCACCACAAGCTCCAGCCCCGGAGTCTTGTCGGCGACGGCGACACGACCATGTACCGGGCGATGCGCGCGCCGCTTTCGACAACCCGGCAGCACATGTCAGCCTCTGGGGACTGAGGGCTCGAACTGGATGGGCATTCCTCTGTGAAGGGTGATACTACGCGAAAGAGGCGGCAATTTCTCCTTTAGGGCAAGGGCACGGAATATGACGAATGTCTGGTTGTTAAGGGTTTGTATGGCGACAAAGGCCTCGGACGGGGATGGGAAGGTGTCATCAGACACCACGCTGCCAGCCCGCCGATCCTCTGGATCGAGTAGCAGAGGGGCATGGAAGGCAACAGAGAAGGGAGCACACCTCCGCGGAAGACGTACGCGTAACACGCATCCCGAGGTGCAGCTGCGGCGGGCGGTTCATGCCTTGGGGCTCAGGTTCCGCCTCCACCGTCGTCTGGTTGCCAGATGTACCCCGGACTTCGTGCTTCCCAAATGGAAGCTCGCTGTCTTCGTTGACGGATGTTTCTGGCACGGATGCCCCGATCACTCACCGGTTGAGTTCAAAGGCCCCAACGCGGAGAGATGGCATCAGAAAATTGACACGAATCGGGCCAGAGATGCTCGGAACAACACTGTCCTTACCGAGTCCGGCTGGCGGGTGCTGCGCATCTGGGAATGCGAAATCAAAGAGGACCTCCAGCATGCCGCGCGTCGCGTGGAGCAAGAGGCCCGAAGCACCGACCGGACTTACCGGCCAGTAGAGCGTTGACGCATCCGGGCGCCCGTGTTGCTCGAAGCGCACCAATCAGCAAGAGGACACCCGCCGCAGTTGAGCTCTGCTGGCAAACAGACGGTCATTCCCACTAGGCGGAGCGTTGCCATGCGCAGCGGTGCGTCATCGCCACCGCCCACTAGGCGGGCAAGGTCAACTCGGCCGTCGGTCAGTCGGTTCACCTTGTCGGAGTCGCTACCCATCACCCGGGCGGCGACGCGCAGGGACAACTGCGACGTCAACATGAGGTCGTGGCCGCTGAGGAGTGTGAGAAGTGCGTCCTCGCCAGGCAGAAGTTTGAGCTCGTCAGCAAGGTCCGCAGGGTTCTTCCATATGCTCTGCTTACGCGTTAGCTCGGTGAGGCGATCTAGTCGACGTACAGCCTTGACGTTGTCGAGACTCTCCACCAGCCGATGATGCTCCTTGAGCGTGAGCTTTTTCGCGCCCCTAAGAGGCTCAAGCGCGCGCGCCATGTCGTTGAGGTCGACCCGGCTGAAACTGAGCATGGCAACGATGGCAGCGACGGCGGGAGTTACGTCTGGCCCGGGCAGGTTGAACCAGTTCGGTCCCTGGCGCTGTTCCATGCCCCAGGCAGTGAGGTGCTTGTGGAAGGCGAGCCACCGATTCGTCGCGGGAAAGAGCGCCTCCTGGAGGTCCTCTGTTGGGGCGACCGCCTGCGCCGCGGCCTTACCCAACTCGGGAGGCACAGCATTACCGATCTGTCGGAATGCGTCACTGCGTGTGCCCGCGAAGCGGAAGTGGTCAGGGAAGGTCTGTATCCGTGCGGCCTCCCGGACCGTGATGGTCCTGTGCTGTTCGGGATGGATGTACCAGTACCCATCCTTCGCGATGTGAGCGGTGATGGACCTGCTACGTTCGTTCCAGTCGAGTCGCTTGTACTTGTCGTCGAAGGTGTCAGCCTTGTACCGGCGGAGCTTCTCAGGGATATCCGAGTACAGCGTGGTGTGGTCCATGAGCTTGAAAGTTTCGAGGTCGTCAGGCCGGACCGGCCGGGTCATGTGGTCCCAGACCTTTCCGATGTGCTCGCCCTCGACCATGTTTTCACGCATGCGTCGCGCGAATTCGGAGGGTTCGGCCGTCGCAGGGTAGTCACGACAACGGCCACCCAAGGGATCCTCGTCGGTCAGCGCAGGAAGATCTTCGATTGCGTCACGAACGGTGACGAACTCGGTTCGAGGCTCCGGCCAGGGGAACTTTTCGTCGTCGTTCCGTGCCAGGACGATCAGACGCTTCCGGTGTTGGGGAACACCGTACTTCCATGTGTCCACCAGTCGAACGTCTGTGTGGTAACCAGCGTCCTCCAGCTGCTCCGCTATCTGACGGACCACCTGGAAGTCGTCTCCGAGCGCCATGTCCGGGACGTTCTCCATGAGGACTGCGCGCGGTCTGATCGCGAGGGTGACCTCCAGGAAGGCACGCCACAGATCCTTGCGGGCGTCATGTGGGTCACGTCCAGCCTGTTCGACCAAGCTGCGGATCTTGCTGCGGCCGGCTCGGCTGAAAGGCTGGCACGGGGGGCCGCCCGCGACCAGGTCGATGCTGGTCTGCTTGAGTAGGTTGATCAACTTGGCGCGTTGGCCGAAGTCCGAGAGATCGACCTTCAGGGCGAGGCCCGTGAAGTTGGCGCGGTGGGTTTCCAGCGCACGGTCGTCGTGGTCCACGGCAACGGCGACAGTCCACTTCGCCTGTTCCAGGCCGTGGCTCAAGCCGCCGGCGCCGGAGAAGAGATCAACTGCGAGCTTCTCCCCTGCGGCGATCTTCTTGCGACACCATTCGGCGAAGAGCTCCTCGGTGCAGGCGTCGTCAGGTTGCGGTAGGCGAAGTACGTCACTGCGGTGCAGCTTCACCCCGTAGAACGACACGCATCCTCCCTGTACCGCAACGGCCTCCAGGAGAACACGAGGTCCCTGGCCAAGGCAAGTTATTCTTTCGCACCAGGAGGCACTTTGGCCTCCCAGTGGGCCACGAACCTCGAAAACCTATCGCTCTGGTCGCGAAGATCCAAATTGCTCTCCAGCCGGGAGATCAGGCAGCCGGTACTCAGGGTAATCGAACGCTCTGACGAAAGCGCGTGAAGCAACCCTCGGGCCTCCAGATTGCCGTGGGGTAACTGAGGAAGCTCAGATGCCGACCCAGGAGATGTCCTGGACCTTCTTCCAGCAGTCCTCCTTCTTGCACCACTCGGTCACGTTGCCAGCACCTGGAGCGTCCAGCAGGGCCTCGCGGACGGGTCCGCTCAGGTGTGCCACGGCGCGTAGCATCGCGGAGGAGAGTCGCTGGGTCCGCCAGACTGCTCTCAGCGTCCCCTCCACGTCGATCTCCTGGGACAAGCGCGCGACGGTGTAGGCGGTGACGTTGGCCAGGTAGCCCGCGCCCGGATTGAGCCGCTGGATCTCCTTTCGCGCATGGGAGTAGAAGATCGCCTTGGCTACAAGATCACGGAAGTACTGCTCGTCGGGCAGCAGAAGGCCGGGTGCGGACAGAACCTCCAGTGTCCAGTGGTGGAAGCATTTCTGCGCTCCCAGGCTGACAGTGTGGGGCTCTGCAAGAAAGGTCATCTCGAACTTGGCAGCGTCAGTCTTGGTGAACTTCTGGGATCGTGGATGTTCCCTGTCGAAGATCCTCTGCTGCGCCTTCGAGTGCCGGGCCCGGTCAACCTGGTACTGGCCACGCACCCGCTCGTAGTACCAGTGGCTCTCATGTTGTGATCCGTCCGTCGCCGGCGCCCAGAGCCTGCGGGACAGACGTTCGAGCTCAACGTGGAAGGGACTGTTCGACTGGAAGTCGGCTTCGTTGATCGGGTTCTGGGAGTTGGCGTACAACGAGATCTGGGGAACGAGTTGGTCCAGCAACTCCGGGTCGACAACGGTGATCTTGGCTGGCACGTGGATCTTGCTGAGATCTGCCCGGTCCCGCCTCGCTGCATGGTGCAGCGAGGCGGTGGTCTGACCGCCGTTCACGATCTGGACATCATCCAACCGAACAAGGACGGCTTGACCGTCCACTCTGTCGAGAGCTACACCTGTTGCGGTCATCGATATGCCGTTGTTGTAGGCGAGGAACCTTCCGGGAGTGTCACGGATGGTCTGGTTGAGTCCTTTGTTGACCTTGCCACGCGCTTGGAGGAAGGCACGGATATTTCTCTGCAGCAGCTTGGATCCGTGCTCCTCGTACATGTCGGCGAGAAACTGTCCCGGAATGACCGTCAGGAAGCACCGGTGGTTGTGGTCCGAGACCGGGGCGGGAAGGCAGGGGAGGGACTGGCCCAGCTCTCCGAGATCGATGCTGATCGGTTCCTCGCGGCGGCCGGAGCTGGCAAGCCGGTGAAGTCGTTCGATGTCCCAGATGTGCTGGGCCACCGGGATTCCGTCGAGGCTCTGCTCAGGCAGGGCCGTCAGAGTGGTTCGCGCATCGGTGAGGAAGAACAGCCTGATTTTGCCGAACTCGGCCCAGTTGGCATGGATGGTCTGCGCCATGTCGAATTCGGGACTCGACTCCTCCATTCGCATGTGGTGGCCGTCCCTGCATGCCGTGGCGAAGTTCAACGCCCAGCGCAAACGCTTGGTCACCTGGTCCCGCGGCAGTGTCTGACCGAAGTACCCGTACTCCACGACTGCAAGATCTAGAACGCCGCCGTCGTCGCTGATGTAGTAGCCGGCGACACCCATTCTGCTCCTGCCGAACTGGGCGGTGTGGTAGCAGGGGCGGAGATCTTCCAGAGTGCCGTCCTCGATCAGGTAGTCGGCCACCACCTGGACGAAGACGTCGCGCTTGAGCCAGCCCGGTTCCTGACCGAGTCTGTCCTCCACAAGTTGCTCGAGGTGGATGGCGAACTCTTCGGCAGTCTCCCCCTCCACCACTACTCCTTCGTCGTGCTGCTGGCAGTCGAAACCGACTTCCTCACGGTTTCCTCATCCACTCTGTGTGAACTGCAGGAGGACAGGTCGACAAGATATGACACACCGGAGACTCCGGGAGCGAGGTCTGACGGTGTGATCCGAGGGAAGGTCGCGTCCACAGCAAAAGCCTGTCTCCGGGAGAGGAAGTACCGATCGTTGACATACTGGTCACGATGGATGTCCAACCAGCCCGCCTCCAACAGACAGTTCTCGAACCAGGACAGCTCAGGCGTGACCTTAGGGTGGTTACGGAGTTCGTCGACAAGTTCTCCCAACGACGTGCCGTCGCCGGAGGTGCTCACGGCCTGGTGAACCAGGAACAGGCTGGTGGTGTGCGCGGCAGCTTCGAGTTGCCTCTCGTTACTGATGCGGCAGCGGTCCGGGTCTCGTCTGGAGACCGTCTTCACCTCCACCGCTGCGGACAGGTGCTGGAAGTCCTGTGGTGCCCCTCCAGGACCGACCCAGGCTCGCACAGCTGCTGACCCAAGGGCGTGCAGCATGACCTCCCGGAGAACCAGCAACTCGCCGTATAACCCGAGCCGCGCCTCGGGAGAGAGCCCTGTGGAAAGACCCCGGTCGAGCATGCGGCGCCATGCACCGAGCCTGCGAACCAGCGCGGTGGCGGGGCCGGGTACAGGGATACGGAGCTGGTTGACCAGATCGGCGAGCAGGGCGCAGAAGAGGAGCCGGTCGGTGTCCGGATTGGCAACAACCTCCACGGACCCGTTCCTGGTGCGGCAGACGAGCCCCGTGGCAAGGACCAGGTCACGGTCCTCGATGGCTTCGTTGCTCCGTACGAGGAGGGCCCACTCCCGCCCCGGGAATCGGACCTCTGTGAACACGTCCAGGGCAGAGTTCGGCAGGAGCCTGCGTCGTACAGCACCCTGTTTGGGGCCTCCTCCTGTCTCTGCGGTGCGAAAAGACTGTTCGAGCTCTTCCGGGGTGCTCAGGCGCACGTTCAGGCCTCCTCTTCATCAACATCCACGGCCTTCCTGAGACCGTCCAGGAACACCTGGTTCACGCGGTACTCGATCTTCTCGGCCCTGTCCGAGTGCGGGAACACCACCGCATAGCCCACGGCAGGCAGATCGGCGGTCGTGTCCTCGTTCGCGAAGACGGCAGGATCGATGGGGTAGATGAGCAGGAGCCCTTCGGCAGGGTCACGCATCATGCGAAGGGACTCGCCGCTGGCCCGCGCCGGCGCCCGCCCTCTGCCACTCTGGCGGAACTCGTCGGCTGTACGGTCGAAAGCTCGACGCACCCGTCCCGGGGGGAGGCCGAGTGCTTCGTGGGCGGGACTGACCAGAACGCCGACCTCGAACTCACTGTCCCGTACCCGAGGATGCATGATCGGCTTGCGTCTCACCAACGGAACGTCTGTCCCGTGCGCAGAGAAGTGGGAGGCGGAACTGCCTCCGGTCACCCCCACTGTCCAGCGAACCAGCTCGCCTCTGGCCAACTGGGCTCTGATGTACTTGGCCAGGTTCTCCGGGTTCGCGGTCAGGACACGGGGGGACACGTCGAAGCCGTCGAGGAAGTTCAGCACCACATCCGCGGGGACACTCTGGCGGAAGAATCCTCGACCTGCACCGTTGAGTTGCTCCTTCGGGACCTCAGAACAGGGGATCATCTCCTCGACCAGTTTTTCGAGGCGCGCGTGGTTCTGCTTCAGCGCCTTGTCATCGGTGCGCATGACCAGCGTCTCCGCTCTGGTTCCGGAGAAGCTGACCGACATGATGGCCGAGGACCGCATTTTCGCGGCTGCTGTGACCTGGAGGTTGCCCACACCGTTGAGAACACGCATCCCCACGTGTTCCGGAGTCTGACCTGCCTTGGCCACGGCGCTCGTCAGATCCATGAGCTCCCGGTTCGCCCGGGTGATGTGGACGTAGTAGTTGACGAGTTCCGTGGTGGTGTACAGCCGCGTGACATCCAGGTAACCCGGACGGTAGCCGAACCACCTCCCCATCTGGAGCAGGGTGTCGTAGGTCTTTGAGGCGCGCAGGTAGTACGAGACGGTGAGGCCCTCAAGAGTGAGTCCTCTGGAGAGCTTGTCTCCTCCCACTGCCACCACGGTGACGGGCGTGCTCGACTGGTAGTCGAGCACATCGGCAGCACTTCCGTTGATCTGCTTGACGTTTCCTCCGGCCTCGTTCAGAACCTGCGGTATGACCGACGCGATCTCCTGCCAGGAGACGGCAGGACCAACTGTCGTGCTGACGTCATCACGGTTTGCAAGCGTCGTGTACGTATCGGCGAAGTCCGTCGTCCAGAGTCGCGTCAGACGCTCGCGGAGATCTCGACCCGCCTGGCCGTAGTCACCCCAGGAGCTCGCCATGGTGACGAGGTGGGCTTCGATCTGCCGGGCAACCTCACGCTGGACATCTGTGAATCGCGTGACATGGATCAGCATGGTGTTGTGGCCCCCGGCCACGTCGAACTGGCCCTCCCGAACCTTGCGCACCGCTGTGGCAAGTACGAAGGCGTCCAGGGCCTCAACCAAGGATGCGGGAAGAGGGCCTCGGGGACGGGCCCCCTTCCGGTGGGTGTCGGGCAACCACCGTTCATGGTCGTCCACCTCGCGGATTATGGGCAGGGGCTCTCGGATCTCCGCGGCCGAGGGGTCTTCCAGCCCGAACACCACCTCGGGGCCGCAGTAGTTCGAAGGAGGCTCCAGGGCGACCATGAAGCTGCGGGGGAACAGGTCAACGCCGTGCTCAGGATGGTCGGTCGAGTTCGGGATGAAGATGTTTGCGAATGGTGTGGCCGTGTAGGCCAGGTACACCCGCTTCTCGAAGAGCTCGAGCAGCCCCCGGATCGCCCTGTTGATCGCGGTGGGATCATGGTCGGGGTCGCTGTGAGTGGTGCCGTTGGCTGCACGCTTGGTGTCGACTGAGCCGTAGTCGGCTTCGTCATCGATGAGCAGAAGAGGGGCGTTGCGGATGACACGGGTTCCGTCGGCGCTCGACGTGGCGAAGTTGCTCAACCAGTCTCTGAGATTGTCCAGAATCCGCTTGTTCTTCTTCGCCACCACGAGGATCCGGACCTCATGGATGTTGATGGGCGTACCCTGAAACTGCGCGCTGGTGAAGTCGCTGTCGCGGGTCGTCACCGGCATGCAGAAGGCGTCCGGTGCCCGGAGGCCGAGAGCGCCGACTCCGATGATGACTGAGGAGTCCGCTGAGGGGTTCCGACTGAACTTGCTGTTGAACCCCAGGAACTCCTTGTCCAGACGGGCCTGGGTTTGGTGCCGGAGGCTCTCGTGTTGGCTGGTGAGGACGATGACGACCTGATAGCCAGCGTCAACCGCCTTACAAATGACACCGGTGTAACTGGCGGTCTTGCCAGACTGCACCTGACCGTAGACCAACCCGTAGGTCTTCCATTCACCTGCTCGTTGAGGGTCTTCCATCAGTTGCAGGATCTGGTCCGTCGACTCGTCGAGGGCTTCGACGGCTCCCGGCTTCCACGCCTTGCCAAGCAGGGTGCTGTATCGCTTCCAGTGGGCGAACTCGATGTCTCCACGACGTGCATCGAGCCAGGGCTCGTGGTCGCCGGGATCGCTGACAACGATGGCCTGAGGGACCCAGACCTCGAATTCCGACTCAAGCTGGCGGGCGATCTCCTCAGCCGAAGCACTGCCCATGGAGGAGTTCAACATCCCAGTAGCCTGGCTGGCCACCTCCCGAAGACGTTCGGGGGTGCGCTCGTGCCTCTCCAGGCCAAGCACGAGCTGCTTGGCGATGTTCAGAGCTATGCTCGTCGGATCAATCACGATCAGTTCTCCTCGGATTCGATGACCTCTTGTATGAGGCCCGGATACATCGCGAATGGCTCCGCCTTGGTGAGAGCCTCCAGGAGGACAGACCTCGTTTCCGGGTCCTTCGGCAGTCCGGTCAGCATCGACCTGAACGTTGCCAGAACCTCCTCGACATCAGTGGCCTCCTTGGCCGCGGGACCGTTCGGCGGTGCCGAGGACATGAGTTCCTGCGAGATCGTCTCCACGGGGAGTGTTGTCTCAACCAAGTGGAGCACCCCCTCGAGTGCTTCGCCGTTCGGACCGGTCAGGACAGCAGCCACCAAGGGGTGTTCACGGTTCACCACGTACTCCGAGACGCCCCGCCTCCTTACCTGGTGCCAAACGGGGTGAACATCGCGTTCGGCACGGGAGCGTGCAGTGGGAGCACCCCGGTAGGCAAAGACTCTTTCGGACCGGGCGCGTACGTCCTTGGCGATCTCGGCCATCCGCCTTTCCAACATGGAGGGCGGCCGTACGGAGGACTTCCTGACGTCCACCTCCCAGGCCAGATCCGCTTCGGGTGGGATATCCACCGCCACCCGAGCCAGTCGTGTGGGTTGCGACTTGTGCATGCCATGTAGCCCGAGCCAGCCGCCGGCCACGACGAGACGATCACCGCGGTAGACGTAGAAGCCCTGCCGATCCTGCATGCCACCTGGGCCTGAGGCCAGTGTTATCTCGCTCCTGCTCAGGCGGGAGGGGTGGGGAAGGACCACCGGGTTGAGCCGTATCCGGTGACCACCATGTTCGAGATCCTCGAAACCGCGGTCCTGGGTTGCCGGATGTCTGCGGAGATAGGGATCCATGGGGCTCAGCCCGCGTCCGCCCAGGTACAGGGTCAGCCTGCCCCTCTCCACGAAGCGGTGGAACAGGAGGGAGAGCTCCCTGCCAGCCTCGTTGATGCGTCTGGACAGTCCTGGGCCGTCACCAAGCCGATCGGTCTTGCGCCACAGAACCAGCGTTCCCTGACTGGTGAATCCGAGCTGTTCCGCGATTGCCGCGGCACCTTCGTCGAGCTCGGTGATCACTCTCCACTGACGTTGTTCGAAGACATGATCGATATCCCACGTACGAGCGTAAAGCGTGCCGTGGTGCTTCCTGGTCAGGACGGTCACCCTCCGGACCTGGGACAGAGACGCCGTCTTCAGGCCCAGGCCAAACCGTCCAAGGTCGTTGGCGGTACGTGCAGCGGTGGGGTTCCGGGCGAAGCGCATGGCGTCGCGAAGTTCGTCCTCGCTCATTCCCCGGCCGTCGTCGAGGATACCCACCCAGGCCGCGCCGGCGTCCGAGCAGTGTGCGATGCGCACGGTCGTCGCGCCCGCGGCGATGCTGTTGTCGATCAGGTCGGCAAGGGCGGTCGGCAGATCATAACCGAAGGCGCGTAGGGACTGGATGAGATCCTCGGCGCAGGGGTCGAGAACCTCTCCCGCCGGCTCGGAAAACACCATCTCCGCTCCTGATTCTTCGCAGCTCGACCTCGGCATAGAGGCTACGAGGGAACACCGACAATTTCGCCGACCGGGAAACGCCGTTAGTGACTGCGAGCAGATGGCGCCGTATTTCGGTCCAACGCGATTGCGCCCATCTGAGGCCAAAGGTAGTGATCTATCGAATGCTTGGTCGAGTTCGGATCGCGGCACTCGGCGGTCGGGTCCCGTATCGACTTCCGGCGGATAACTGCGTGAATAGTAGCCGCTTGGTCGGCTATGCGACTTGTGTCCGCTATTGGCCTATCCTGCCGCGTGGGGAGCTTGCAGTCGGTAGTCGAAGCGGGTTGCTTGTAGATCCTCGTCGGCGGGCTGCCATCCCTTCCATATGCGGAACCGCCCTCCTTCCAGCTTGAGAAGGTCGTCATCGTCGTCAATACGCCGAATCTGATCCACCACGACGAGATCCGTCAGGTGTTCGTAGGCGTTCCGGACCTCGTTGGTGGTCAGTTCCACAGAGGTGATGGAGCCTGTGGACCCCTTGACCTCCACGTGGAGCACGGTTGGGCCCTTCGTGGCGTGAAGATCGTAGGACCTACGGGTTCCGACGTCCTCAATGTGATACCCCATGCTCTCGTAGTGCCTGATTGCTAGAGCAACTGCGTGCTTCTCGATCGCTTGACGGAGGCGGGCATCCTGAAGGTAGCGAGGGTGTCGGGAGGACTCTGGGGTGGTGTTCTCGTTGGTTTCCGCGTCGTCGTCACGGGGGACCACGGCGTGGCTAGCCGGGTGAGGGGGCGTGCTCCTGCTGATAGGGGGCGCCGCGAGTTCGGCCATGAGCCGATCGGCGTCGGCTTCGGTCAACCCTGGAACCTGCAGACGAAGGCGCATCCGCTTGCGGTTGTTTCCGCTTCTGCGTGCATTCGACGCTTGCCCGATGTCCCCCTGTGCCCGGGTGAGCCGCAGCCGTAGGGCATCCATGTCGGGCAGGTCCTTGAGGCGGATCGGGCCGTCTGTGAGTGTCCGCTCCTCTTCGGAGAGGTGGCGGGTCCGGTTCGAATCCACGAGGGCTTGCGACAGGGTGGCGTCCCGATCCCGGAGACGGCTGAGAAGCAACGTGAGGACCTTCGGGTAGTCCAGGTTGCGGGACGGGCCCTCGGGGTTCTTCCCACCAGCGCTGTCGAGGGTCAGTGCAAGGTATGGGCCGTCGGGCTCGATGGTGAAGTTCGCGTTGAGAACGTTACCGGAATCGTCTGTCGGCATCACAGGTGCACCCTTGCAGACGGGTGTGACAAATTGCGATATGTATCCCAATTCAGGAAACATCCTGCCGGTGGCCGACTGGCTGTGCGGAACATATGTGACATAGCACCGGATGTCTTTGACGCATTACTTGTTGCGGGGTCAACAAGTCTCCGCTGGGAGAGCGGGGTGGATTTGGTCTCTCTCAGTCAGGGGGTATCAGACTTGTTGAACGACAGCTCGGGTTTCCGGGGAGGGAGCGACACCGAGCGTGTCGAGGCGAGCCTTGAGATGGCGGGCGCGTGGCGCCGAGCAATCCCGCAGGTCAGCGAGAGCTCTCCTTGTACGGGCGGGGAGGTAGCGGAGTGAACTGCCACCGGGTGCTTGCCGGGCGGTTTAGTTTGCGCGGGCCGGGTGGCGGTTCGACACTCGGGCGCGGGGACCGCCTTCTCTGGCAACGAGGTGGATCTATCCAGAGATCCAGGGCTCGCCTTCGATCGACCGAAAGGACTCGTCCGCATGTTGCAAGTTCAAGCGCTGCAGATCTTCCAGCCCGACAAGCAGCTGCGTGGCCAGGGCGTACTCCAGTTGCCGGAACGCCTCCAACGGCACCTCCGCGGCACGCTGCACCACGACAAGCTTCCGCCCAGCAGCAGGCCGGTACACATCCGCGACCACCCCATACGCCTCACTGGCGCGAGTGGTGCAGACGTACGACTCCGGGCTCAGGCGCGGGCACCATGCCCGTGCTTTCGGGATGCACCACCGGCAGGTTGGCGGCACGTGCGTGAATCGCCGGCCACAACCTGTCACGCTGGGAGGTTCGGGCAACAGCCACCAGGTCCGACCGCCCTTCACAGCCGACCGTCCGCACACCTGGCACAGCCGGTGGAGCATGCAGCGTCGTTGGCGCGAGGTGTTCACCAGCTTCCACAGCGGACGACCAGACCGCGACAGGCCATGGCGATGCCACAGCACGCCGAACATCCAGTCGTGCGCCGTGGCATCGGTGTACGACAGCCGCATCCCGTCTGTCGCCTCAGTATGCGGGTACACGGTGAGCTGGTACGACACGCTTTCGCCGTCGTACGCCGTCACGTACGGCACCACCTTCGCCTTACTGCTCACGCCCGGCCACCCTCACCGGCATACGGCCTGTGACGCGTCCCCAGCCCGCCCGCTCCGTGCATCTGCCTGAATCGCTCCAGACACAAGCTCTCGATTCGCTGCGCCGCCATCTCCATCGCCGAGCACGGGCACACCGTGTACTCCCACCTCCCCGTCCCGCTGCCGTCGCTCAGCGACCAGCGAAAACGCCACTGGCCGCGCTCCCACTCGCACCACACCGTCACGCCCACGGACCAGATGCCCACCAGCGCGATCCCGTGAGCGTCGAAGATCTCCGACCTGACGCCACGATGGCCGAGACGCTGTGCCAGCTCATCTGCCAGCCGTCGCGCGTTACCTGACATTGCGGTAGTCGGCCTTACCGCTTCGGCTCTCCCGAACAGGTTCACTTCGTCCGCTCCTCTGATCGGCCGTTCAGCGGCAGCAACGCCCACACGACCCGTTCGCCCAGCTGTGTCAGCTCGGTGTCCCAGCAGCCGTGCGTGAGGTCGTCCACCAGCCATAGACCCCGCCCGGATGGGTCGCTCAGGGCAGCTATCCGCGGCTGGGGAACCAACGCCGACCGGCCAGGGTCCACGACCGCCACCCGCCAGTAACGCCGCCCTCCCACCTCCTCTGGCCGCAGAGTCAGGCGCACCCAAGTGGCAGCAGCGTGAACCACCGCGTTCGTCACCAGCTCCGACACGATGAGCTCAAGGTCATCGAACGCAGGATGGTCTCCTATCCACCTCCGAAGCTCCCGACGGGCCAAGCGAGGCAGCAGAGCCCGGTCATCAAGGCCCCTGAGCATCCACACCTTGAACCCGGCATATGGAAGGTGAGACGCGGCTGTTAGTGGCATGTGCCATTCACCCACCTATCCCGACGGGTGAATATTCTTCGTTTTTTGGCGATATCTGGCATTTTCGAGGCTCGTAGCCATCCAATGTCATGACCGTCATCTCACCCTCATCCAAACGAGTGGATTGTCGGATTGATCCCGACTTAGGTCTGTCACGAAGGATCCACATACTCCGGCGGCCTGTCCATTTCTTGTCATGGCGGCTGTCGAGGCGGGAACCTTTGACATTTAGTTTGCCCACGGTAACGCTTAGTTGGTAGGAGAAAGCAGCGCACAATCGAGTCCCAAAAGCCTCCCTTATGTGGGGCTAGCTGTCAGAATTTGTCAAGTTCTCGTCAAGCTGCTGGGGCGAAACAGGTGGGGGATAGGCATGTCGAACGACCTTGATCCGCGACTAACGCCAGTTCAGCGCTTCGGCAAAGAGCTGGCGCGCACCCGGAGAGAGCACGATCTGACCCAGGTCGTACTTGGCAAGCGCCTGGGCTGCTCGTCATCCCTGGTCGCACACATCGAGAAGGGCGACCGCACGCCGAAACCAGACTTCGCCGCAGGCTGTGACCAGGTATTCGGTACTGGCGCCCGCTTCGCCCGACTCTGCCGCAGCATCACATCCCCCTCTGGTCCAGGCTGGTACCTGCGGTGGATGGACGAGATCGAGCCCTCAGCCCGCGTCCTCAGGAGCTGGGATCCGCTCCTGATCCCCGGCCTGTTCCAAACCGAGGACTACGCACGCGCAGTGTTCCAGGGCGACCTGGCGGGGGCCTCTGCCCAAGAGGTCGAGGACGGCGTCAACGCCCGCATGCGGCGACAGCTCATCCTTGACAGCGACGCGCCCCCGAAGGTGTGGGCACTGTTCGACGAAATGGTCATTCGCCGCCGACTCGGAACCCCACAGGTTATGGCCGCGCAACTTGACCACCTTGTTGCAATCGCCAACCGTTCTTACGTGACCGTACAGCTTGTCCCTTTTGAAACACCATGCACCGCAGGATTGCTGTCGAGCTTCATCATCGCCGAACTTCCGGACGCTCCCACCGCCGTGTCTGTAGACTCCGCAGGCCGAGGCGAGGTGTCAGCGGAGCACGACTTCGTCGCGGTCATCTGGGATAGATATGACAGGATACGAGCAGAGGCGTACCGTCCCGGACAGTCGCTAGAGATGATCGAGGAAGCCCGAGACCAATGGAAGCTCCAGACCTGATCCATGCAGACCTTTCTCAGGCTGCATGGAGGAAGAGTTCCCGCAGCGGCGGCAACGGCGGGAACTGTGTCGAGGTCGCCACCAATCTCCCCGGATTCGTTGCCGTGCGCCACAGCAAGCACCCCAACGGCGCCGCACTCATCTTCACGCCGGCCGAGTGGGAAGCCTTCCTGGGCGGCGTCAAGCACGGCGAATTCGACGCTTAGACAAGCGGTTCAACGGCAGCCAGAAGGTTCCGCCATCACCTCGGCAGAGCATGGCCGTCGCTCCATTGAGCTTTACCGGCTTAGCCGTTGTAGGACGGCTTGCGTATCGGGAGAGGCAGAGACACCGAGGGTATCGAGGCGGGCCTTGAGATGGCGGGCATGCTGGCGGGCCTCGTCGGTCCGGCCCAGGGTGATCAAGAGGCGGATGGTGGATCGGGCGGCACTTTCCATGTCGGGGTCGAGGCGCCGAGCCTGGTCGTAGACCTCCAAGGCTTGTTCGTTGTTACCTGCACGTTCGTGGAGGGCGCCGAGTTGGAGTAGGGCTTTGACGCTCGCGATGGTGAGGGGCCAGCGATGGTCCTGGTCGAGCCAGTCGTACTTGAGACCCTGGCAGAGCTGGCCATGACACAGGGTTGCGGCGGTTTCCAGGGCGGTGAGCTTGGCCTGCTCGCTGCTGGCGATGCGGGCGTTGGCGAGTGCTTGGTGGAAGGCCCACAGGTCGACGTCGATGTGTTGGGGCTCGATGCGGTACGTCTTGCCGCTGCGTTCGATGAAGTGGGCCTTCTTGTCGTCCGAGGCGGAAGCGTCGCGGAGGGCGGTGCGCAGGTCCTTGAGGGCGGCGTGGAAGCGGTAGCTGGCCAGGGTTTCGTCCAGGTCGGGCCACAGGTGTTCGCAGATCTCCTCGCGGTCCAGTCCCTTCGGGTGCAGGGCGAGGATGACGAAGAGTTCGAGTGCCTTGGTGCGTCGGGACAGGTCCACAAGCGTGCCGCGCGCATCGATGGAGGGTTCGCCAAGGACGGTGAACCGTACGGGCTGACGTGTTGAGCTGGGCGGGGGAACAGGGAGGTCGGCCGGCTGCTCGAATTGTGCGACGGGCATGCCATTGCCGGTTGCCAGCGTATGGAGCAGCGAGGTTGCGGCATCTGATGGCAGGTGGAAGAGGGTGACCTCGCGGAGTTCTGCGGCCAAGGGACCGGTCGCTGCGGTGATGCGGTGGTCCTGGTCGAGATCGCAGGTAGTCCCCGATGGCGAGTGGCCGGCCAGAACGGCTCCGAGGCCGAGGTGGGGTGCCATGGTCAGGAGGGTGTCCAGGTACGGGTGGCCGTCAGGACAAGAGGCGGCCAGTAGTAGCGCGGGCAGGGGTTCGCCGGGTTCGGCCTGGCGGAGTTGGTGGATGTCGTCGGCCTCGTAGTCCTGGAGGATCCCGCGGCGGCTGACGAGCTCTTCTTCGAGGTGGTTGAGGGCTTCGGCGAGGGTGGCGGTAAGCCGGAGTTCGGGCAGGTGAGCGGCCAGGGTGGTGATGGTGTCGCCGAACCAGCGCTCGGCGTCCTGGGCGGGGATGATGATACTGGCGCGGTAAGCGTCGGCTTGGGTGAGGAGATCGAGGACGATAGCGCGGATGCAGTCGTCGGCTCCTGAGCCGGTGAGGGCCAGGTTCAGCCCGGACAGGGGCACGTGCACAGGGTTGTCGTCGCGGATTCCGGCCTTGAGCGTGATCGGTGGGTCTATCTCGAACGCGGAGCTGACCAGTTCGAAGTCGTCCGGCGGCGTTGTTTCTGTGTCGCTGTTCCGGTGGGCCCGTTCCAGCGCGCGTACAGCGGGACGTTGAGGTTCGGGGGCGAGCACGCTGACAGGTTCGTCGATGGCGGGGGTGGACAGACGGCGTCGGCGGTGGAGCCGGGTGGCGGCGAGTGCGACTGCGATGCCCGCCGCGAAGGAGAGTGCCATCATCCCGCCCTGTGGCAGGAAGACGGCCTCGGTGGAAGCCGCTGCGGCGTCCGGCCTGGGGCTCTGTACGGCGGGTGCAGCAGGAAGGCGCGGCTCGGCAACCGGACGGAGTGAAGCAATCCTGGCGGCGGGGTGAGACGAGGCATGGGAGGACTCGCGGGGCCCGGCCTTGGTCGTTATGAGGCGAGACGAAGATGTCCAGAAGCGAGGCGGCTCTTCCGTGAGGCGCGATGAAGGCGTGTGACGGTTCGGCTCGGCTGCGGGCTTCGAGACGGTTCGGCGGTGGACCGGTTTGGCCTTCTGAGCGTTGCGCCCGTGCCTGGGAAGGATCAGCCGCCATCCCGGCTCCAGTACGTCCGGGTCGGTCAGTTGGGTCCGGCCGGGTTGCGGGCGTCCCTTGTTCAGCTTGAAGATCTTCTTGTAGTGAGCGCCTTTTCCGAGGTGCTGTTCGGAGATGCCCCAGAGAGTTTCGCCAGAAGCGACGGTGTGCGTTCGCGGTCGTGCCTGCTCGGGTTTCTTGGCATCGGCGGGCAGGTGAAGGGCGCAGCCGGGTTGCAGCCACTCGCCCTGAGCGAAGGGCCGGCCGCCGTCCATGGTGCGGCCCTGGTTCAGGGCGATGATGTCGCGGTAGCGCATCGGGTCGCCGAGGTAATTCTCGGCGATCGTCCAGAGGGTGTCTCTCGGCTGGACGACATACGTGATATGGGCCTTCGCGGTCTCGCTCTTGTCTGGTTCCGCGATCGTGGCCTGGTCGGGCAACTGTGTGGAGGTGGCCGCGATCGCTGCGGCTGGGATCAGGTCGCGGGGCGCCGCGACAGGGGCGGTCGCGGCCACGGTGATCGTAGTTATCAGGTACGCGGCGAGTCGTTGGAACGGCAGGCGTACCTGGCTGCGACGGGCGCGGAACGTGCCCACCAGTTCCACCGTCATCGCGACGGCGAACAAGGCCCAGCAGGTCCACACCGTGGTCAGCAGGAGCGTCTTGATGACGATGGGCTCGCCCGGAGTGGCCAGGTCATCGAGGCTGGGCAACTCGATCGGCCAGAAGAAGATCAGCAGTACGGCGGGGAACCCGGTCAGCAGGCCCGTGAGTGCCGTGCCGGCGGCGATTCTGGCGAGCAGAGGATGACGCAGGCCGTACATCGTCATGATTGTCCTTGTTCGATCCCGTGGAACATCCGTGCAGTGGCGGTGGCCGTAGCGGTAACGGCTCCGATGCCGATCAGGGAGATCAGTACGGTGGGCTTGGAGACGGTGACGGTGACCCGCACCTGGTTGCCGGTCGTGGCGACCGTGCCGGTGTGGCCGGCGGCGGACAGGTAGGCGCGGATGGCGGTCGACGCTTGGGCGGCGTCTATCTCGAAGCGGCCGTCGCTGTAGGCACGGCCGGTGTCCACCTGGCCTGCTCCGGCGCGGGCCGCTTCCTCGGCTGCGGCGTAGGCTTCGCGGTAGGCCAGGATTTTGGCGCCGCCGTCCACCATGAGCCCGGCGCACAGGAGCAGCGCGAATCCGATCACCGCGGCGAACACCGTGACCGAACCGCGCTCCGCGCTCATGGCCGGCCGTCCTCATCGCAACTGCGCGTTGTGGCCATCATTGAGGGGTGACGCACTGGTTTCGCGCCCACTGGGCTGAAGAGGACATCTGGTTCTACTTCGAGATTGACGCTGAGGGTTGGGTGTCGCGGCAGATCGAGTTGCGCGGGCCCGACAACGTGCCCATCGCGGCGGCATCGCTGGCCGAATGGCAGGAGGCCTACAGCGCGGGGCGTACCAGAAGGTATGAGGCGACGTACGGCACGACCGCCGACATCCCCGTCCAAGAATGGGACGGTCACGATCCTCAGCCTCTGACATCGAGTGACTTCGAGACGGTCTGGTGCCGCGCCCGCGGCCACCTCGAAGCTGCGGCCAGTTCGGCCTAGGCGCCTACTCACAGTTGAACCCGTGGTGAGTCTCCAGGTGGACGAGAGGTTGGCTGCTCCGGCCTCGTCCAGCCCTCCACCGGCAGCATTGACCCAGCGCCACGAGGATCGCGAGGATGATCGGCGTGACGAGCAACACGTGGGTGAGCGCACGGACGCCCGTGGCTTCTGGAACGGAGATCCTCAACAGCGACCGCGCCTTCTACTGGCTCGCCCACAGCCCAACTCACAGCCGGATCCTGCTGCGCAGCAGCGCTTACCCAGACCCCAACTGGCCCGACGCACAGGGGCGTAACTGGGACACCACCCTCGACATCCTGTTCGCCGGGGTCGACACGCTGAAGATCCGGTCCCACTACGAGGGGCTCAACATCACGACAGCCAGCAGCGCAGAAACGGTCAGGATCAAGGAGTCGACCCCGAGCATCGAACTTGATGACGCTCTTGTCTTCGTGCTGCAGAGCCAGGGCGAAACCGACTATGTGGTCGCCTCCGGAGTCGGCTGGCGAGACGACGTGCTCAACCCAGTCCGCCACAGCCATTTCACGCACGTCGATCCTGACCAGCCGTTCTGGCCCACGCAAGCCCTCGACCACATCTACCCGAGCAGCCACGCCGCGTCGGTCGAAGACCTCATCGCAGCGCTCGCCGCTCACCCGGCGACACGACCGCACCGCGAGCGGCACCGCTGGGCCTTCCTTGTCATGACCCGCGTTGACCGCGGCCTTCAGAAGATCCCTGACATCAGCGGTGCGGGCGTCTTCCTCACTCGCCAGGACGCCGAAGACGCCGTAGCCCTGATCAGTCCTCATGTCGCCGCCTGCTGGATCGAAGACGTTCCGATCGCCATCTGACGCTCTTACCAGGCGCCAGTTCATCGAGCCCAGACGCTTACCGACGCCCATCACGACCGCCCATACTCAGGTTCAAGCCCGAGGCGCCGTCAGAATTCGCGAACCCGAGAGTTCTGGCTCGGTAAGGGTCGATCGGGCTGGTGAAGCTGCTGGTGATGTGCTTGGTACCGGGGATTCCCGGTATGGCGAGGTCGGCCAGCTCCACCTCGCAGGAGACGTGCGCGATCACCGCAGCCGGCCTGCCCAGCGGGGCGGACAGGCCAGTGGTGTCCACGGTCACTGATGGTGCGCACGCCAGTCCTTCGCGGGCAAGGGCTGCTCGCGCGCTCGTCACGGCAGCCGCTCGGGCCGCGGCTGGATCCCGGGCGATGGAGGCTTGCCGGGCTGCGTCGCGGGCGGCTGCGTCGAGAGCGCCATGGGCGAGGGCTATGCGGCCCAACCCGATGACCATCAACAGCAGGATCATCAGCGCTGGTGCGATGATTGCCGTCTCCAGGGTTATAGATCCGCGCTCGCGAGTCATCCAGTGGTCCACTTCTCGATGGGTGCGCGGGCGACCTGGGTCACGGTGAGTGTCAGCAGAGGAACCAGGCTGATGGCCTGGCCGCTGACCGACACTTCGAGGGTGTCGGCGTGACGTGTGATGGCGACCTTCGAGCTGGTGAGGAACGATCCGCTGGTCTGACGGATGAAACGCTCCGCGGTTGATTGGCCGGCTGACGGGCTGCTGCCGTGGTTTCGTCCGGCGCGTAGTCCTTCCTGGGCGGCGGCCATGGCGAGGTTTCTGGCGTGGAACCACAGCGCGGTGTTCATGGTGAGCAGGACGAGCAGGAGCACCGCAGGGTAGACCAGGGCGGCCTCCAGCGTCGCGGATCCTCGCTCGCGTACGCTCATTTGATCTTGGCGAGCTGTTCGTTGACGACGGAGGTGATCTTCGTGCCGACAGTGATCGCCAAGAGGAAGACGACGGCCGCGATGATCACCCATTCCACTGTCGAGGCGCCGCGTTCGGGATCCACGCCGCGTCGTACAGCAGGGCGGTTGAGCAGGTGCTGCAGCCGTACGGCAACGGAGAGCGCGCGGTTACGGATCATGGGTACCTCCAGGGAGCGGGTCAGCCGCCGGTCATTCGCGCGAAGGCGGGAAAGCCGAGCAACAGCAGAAATCCGAGGACGGACAGCGCCATGGGCACGGTCATGGTCTCGGTACGGGATCTGGCCTTGGCCACCTCAGCCGACAGGTCGGCCTCGCGCAGAGACTGGGCCTTGGCCATCAGGGTGTCGAGGATGCTCGCGCCTCTCGTGCCGGCGAGCTGGGCGATGGAGGCCATGTCCGCCAGTTCAGGTGCGCCGATCTCCTTCGCCAGGCGGGTGAGCTCGTCCCAGGCGCTGCCAGTGCCTCGGCGTGCGGGATCCAGCGCTCGGGCAAGTCGCCGGAAGGTCCATCCGTGTCCGACCTTCGCGGCGGACTCCAGGGCCTCGGCCGGCCCTGCCCCTGCGGCGCGGGCGAGCGCGACCAGGTCGAGGTAGGCGACGATGGCCTGCCGGAACGCTGTACGTGCCTCGGCGGCCTGGCTGCGGAGAGCGGCATCAGGGGCGAAGAACACCGCGACGGCGAACGCCAGGCACGCCGTCCAGGAGACGGGCCAGGGCAAGGTGACGCCGAGCAGCGCGCACCACGCCCAGAACACGAACGGCCCCGCGGTCCCCAAGCCGATCATCAACGCCTTCTGGGCGACGTAGTCGTGGGGCGTCTTGCCGAGCACGGCCAGGTCCGTGTGCGGCACCCGGGTGCCGAGTTTCATGACCAGGCGTGATTTCCAGTCGCGCTGAGGTTCGGTACTTGGGCCTGGCCGGAGGCGTTCCATCGCGGGGGCGAGCGCGGGCGGGGCTGGGAAGGCTGTGGAGAGCGCGAGAGCTACTCCGAGGCCGCTCACTGCGCCGCAGGCCAGCACGATCTCGATCATGATGGCTCACCTGTGGAGTTGAGAAAGCGATGCTGCTTCGGTGGCCTTGCCAGGCGGTACAGCCAGGTGAACGCGCCTGCGTACAGGCCGATCACGATCGCAAGCACGAGCTGGCCGCCGACCGTTCCGAACGGAGCGACGTACGTGGTGTTGAGCAGGGCGAAGGCGGTGTAGCCGAGCAGCGCGCCGACGACCCAGCGGGCGGTGACGCGATGAGTGGCGCGTTCAGCGTTGATCTCGCGTCTGGTGGCGACGTCCTTGGCGACCGTGCGAGCCAGGCGTTGCAGGACCTCGCGCAGCCCTTGACCGCGGGCCCGGCAAGCCAGGATGAGTGCGGCGGCGATCATGTCGCCGGTCGGGTCGGCAAGGTCGTCGGCGAACGCCCGAAGTGCCTGTTCAGTGGGGGTGCGGTAGGTGAGGCGGCGGGCCAGAGCTCGTACCTCGGTGGCGATCGGTGCGGGTGGGTGGTCGGCGCTGGAGCGGAGCGCCTCCTCGATGCCGGCACTGCCGCCGAGGACGTCGGCCAGGTGGCGGATCCAGGCTTCCAGCGCTTCAAGTCGCTCGATCTGCCGTGTGGTGGCGCGGCTGGTCAGCATGCGTGGCAGCGCTACCGCACCTGCTGCGGCTCCGACGGCGGCGACCGGCCAGCCGGTGAGCAGCCATGTCATGCCGAACGCGACCAGCCCGTACGTCGCTGGTACGACCGTGCGTCGGGACATCCGGCGTCGCGGGGGACGGGGCGGCCGTACCGGAACCCGGAACGATCCAGCAGCGGTGAGCAGCGGCCCGGCGATCAGGGCCGCCCCGGCGAGGGCGGCCAACCATCCGGTCATGCCCATCCTCCGGTGAACAGATCGAGGCCGGCCGCGACCAGCTCGTCCATGCACTGAGGAATGGTGTTGGGCATCGCGCGTCCGTCAGGCCCAGGTACGTAGACGCGGTTGACTGCCGGTTCCAGGCCGTCGGCCGGTGGGAGGACTTCGTGGATCTCGGCGACGTAGCGGCGGTTGACCAGGCCATCCATGTCGTGGCGGAGTTCGTGTCGTAGATGGACGACGAAGTCGACCGCCATGCCGATCGTGCGGAACAGTGTGTCCGGCGCGATCGCCAGGCCGCCCGATCCGGCCAGGATCAGCATCCGAGAGAAGACCTGGTCGGCGGAGTCGGCGTGCATGGTGCAGATCGAGCCGGCGCCGCCCGTGTTCATCGCCTCCAGCATCGGGACCAGCTCATCCCCGCGGACCTCGCCGACGATGATGCGGCGGGCGTTGAAGCGCAGGGCGTCTTCGATCAGCTGGTGCAGGGTGATCGCGCCGAAGCCTTCGGTGTTGCCCTCACGGGCTTCCAGAGCGAGCACGTCCCGGTGCCGGTCGGGCTGCGCGTGGAGGAACAGCTCGTACTCCTTCTCCACGGTGGCGATCCGCTCGTCCGGGTCGATCTCGGCTGCGAGGGCTCGGGCGAAGGTCGTCTTACCGTCGCCCATCCCGCCCGTGACCACGATGTCCTTGTGGGCTCGTACGGCTGCGGCCAGGAACGCGCGGCAACTCTTGTCCAGGGTGCCGGCCGCCATCAGATCGTCCAGATCGGCGTGAAGCATGCCGTGCCTGCGGATCGACAGGCACGGGCGCGGCGTGACGCCCATCAGCGCGGCGATACGTGTCCGCCCGACCGACAGGTGCAAGCGTGGGCGGGCAATGGAGAAGTCCCGGGCCGTCTGCCCCTGGTAGGCGGCCCAGCGGCGGACATTGCCGATCAGGTCCTCGTCGTTGTCGGCGATTGCCGGGGCGAGCGCCTTGTGACCATCCCGGTAGGTGATCCACACCTGGTCACAGCCGTTGACGTCGATGTTCTCCACCTCGGGGTCATCGACGAACGGCTGCAGCCGCCCCAACGCGAAGATCTCGTTGTAGACGGCCTCGGCCAGCAACCGCTCGGCTGACAGGGTGGGTACGTCCCGGCCGGACAGCGTCCTGTTGTCTGCGTACTCGCGGACCAGGTCGATGATGACCGCCCGCGCGTACTCCCGGACGGCTTCGTCCCCGGTGACGACGGCTTTGTCGAGCGCGTCGGTCACTTGAGGCAGGATCTCCCGCACCGCCCGTTGAATGTTGAAGATCACGAGGCTGGCACCTGCTCGCACAGCGTACTCCCGAGCGACCGTGTGGCCCGTAGAAGCAGGGATCGCGACAGATGACGCTCGCTGTCCGTGCCGTGCGTCAGGACCGCCGCCGCCTTCGGGTCATGCGGAAGGTGGCCCGCCACTTCGACGTCCAGCGTTTTGGCCACTTCCCTGCGCCCGTAGGGGCCGTCACCGGCCAGCAGCACTCGTGGGCTCGGACGGTGTCCCCGTGCTGATGTGATCGTTGCGAGGCGGGGAACGAGAGCGGACAGGTCTCGCAGCGTCGGCTGCGCGACGGCGAGGACATGGTCCGCGGCGGCCAGCAGGGGGAGGGGCGTGTCCGCTCCGCCGATACGCCCGATGTCGGCGATCACATCCCCGGGTGTGGTGGCGAAGGCCTCGGCGATGTCCCGCCACAACGGCTGGACCGATGGCACCTGGGAGGGGCTCGCCAGGCCAGGCAGGATCCGGCGATTGTCCGGACCGTTCAGTCGCAGTACCTGTTCAGCCAGCGTGTCCGCCGCGTCGGCGCTACGCCGTAGCTGGACCGCCCACTCGCCCAGCCCGCGCTCCTGCCGATGACCGACCAAGAAGCCCGACAGGACGCTTCCACCCGCCGGGTCGCACTCGGCGAACAGGACCGTACGCGGCCACGTGAGGGTCAGCGCCAGCCCGGCCGTCGTCACGCCGGGGCTGTGTCCGCCTGAACAAAGAACGATCAGCATGGTCGGCTCACCCGGCCCGCGACTGCAGCACGATCGCGACCAGGCCCTCGGCGGCCTGCCGAGCTAGAGCCGGCCCAGCCGCAGCAGGGACGATCAGATCGACCACGACCAGCCCATCGGCGTCCGGCTGGCCGACACGATCCACCCTGGCCTGATGATCCTGCGCGGGCCCACGACCCGCGTCACCCGACGACACGGCAGTGGCCACGACGCGGTCACCTGGCTGAATGCCCCGGGCGGGCAGGCGACTGGGCTTCAGCGCCACCGGCACGACGACCTCGCCCGGCGCCGGCACCAGCGTCTCGGTCACGTGCGCCGGGGAGAGCAGACTGCCCGCCTTCAGATCCACTGCGGCGCGCCTGCCAATCAGCGCGCTCTTGCCGGCGGCGTCGACGGACTGGACCGTCGTGTCCACGCCCAGCGCGACCGTACGCAGGTCTTGCGCCTGTATCTGCTGGCCGATCGGCACGTCACGGGCCACGACCAGAACCGGCACGCGCTGACTGGCGAACCCGTACACCTGCCAGGCCACCAACGCCCCCAGTGCGGTCAACGCGACGCCCACCACGAGCATCATGGGGCTGCGCCGACTCGGCAAAGGACGCATCTGGCCCTTCTCCTTGGTCGGCGAGAGCCGCTGAAGCAGCATCAACCTCTATCCCTTCGTGACGAGCGCCTGCGCCTCGACGATGCGGACCGGGAACGTGACCGACCTGGTGATCGGCGGCAGCGCACCACCCGTACCGCCGG
The DNA here is from genome assembly GCF_040655495.1 of Nonomuraea sp. NPDC050404. NCBI lineage: Bacteria > Bacillati > Actinomycetota > Actinomycetes > Streptosporangiales > Streptosporangiaceae > Nonomuraea > Nonomuraea sp. NPDC050404. The sequence goes on along the minus strand of NZ_JBFAKB010000057.1, from coordinate 4,156 downwards.
AGCCGTGCCAGGTGCCACTCCAGGTGACCGAGACGGTCACGCGGCGAGCGTTCGTTGGGTACCGGAAGCGGTACGAGCAGGTGGAGCCTTGGCGTGTGGCGGGGCGGCCAGGGTCGTAGGCGGTTCCTGGGCCGTCGCAGGTGAAGGTGTGGCCCTCACCCGTGTTGACGGTCATCCGCTGCGGTCTCGCCGTGGCCTCGGCCCAGACCGCGCCAGTACGTACCCGGTTGGACTTGGCTGCCCACTGCTCCTTGGCCAGGTAGAACCAGTGCGGGAGACCGACCAGTCCTTCCCGGCCACGTGGCGGAGCCGTGAGCACCTGCGGCGGTGTGATCGGGATGCGCTTGTACGCCCGCTGAGCGAGCTGCTCGGCGTTGACGGCCGGGGCACGCTTGTTGTCGATCCAGACGATCTTCCGGGACCCATTGGAGCACTTGACCTCGTACCAGGCCCCGTCCTTGGGCTGTTCGGTGCTGGGGCTGCGATCCGGATCAACGACTCCCCGGCCCACCTTCTGCAGCGTGTTGGCGTACCACCAACGCTGGTAGGTGCAGGTGACCTTCGGCCTGCTGGCGCGAACGGCAGGCGCGCGACTGGGCTTGTCCTGGGCCCAAATGGTGTAGGCAAAGGGCTGCGTTGCCACCCCGACACCGTCTCCATCGTCGCTCATGGCAGGGAAGAGCACGAATCCGCCGACGAGTAGATGAGTCATGAAGTTGGGGAGCATGGCTCAGTCAGCTGCATCATCTTCGCTACCCGCCACGCACCGTCTGCCTCCCTGGCAAGGGCGGCGACCATATACGTCTGGGGCATGCCGTGGGTGAGGCGTTTTCCTGTCCGATCGTCCGCTTGGCCGGCTTTCCGAGCGTCCTGGCAGTCGCGTAGTACAGCTCTGTCATCACGGATATCGACTTCGAAGACGTGGAAGACGGGCTGTCCCCAGGTGACCCGGCCTTTGGCACGAAGCGCGGCGATACCCTTCAACATCGTGCTCAGCAGGGGCTGGGTCGTGACCGGTTCGAGAATCGCTCTGCGGTCCTCAGGCTGAGCCCGTTCGGCGCGCGGTCCGGCTAGGTAGACCTCGCGGTACGCGGCCATGATGGCTTCCTTGTCCCCGGTGGGGCTGGGAACTGGCGTGGTACTTACGGCGGGCGACGATGTCATAGAAGTCGGTTTAGGAACGGAGCTGTTGACCTGGCAGGCGGCTACGGTGCCCGCCACGGATACGACCATGGCTACCAAGGGAATGACCCGCTTGAAGGCCGGCGAATCGCCTCTCATTCCCCCAACTCCTTACGTAGGGAAGTCGATCAACTACACATGGTCGTCAGGTTAGGGTAGTCGCCGCTCTCTGCCAGCCAACTGGCTGGCTGGCTGATCATTACTCGATATTTATCCACGCGGCAGTTGCCGCGCAGGCAGTGCGAGGAGTGGGCGCTGCGGGGCGAGGGGGACCATCCCCTCGGCGCGAGGAGCACTGACCCCACGGGGAGTTGAAGCCGGCGGACTGAGGGCCATCCTCGTGTGCGCGGGGGAGCACCGCTCAATGGCCCCCGCCATTGCCGAAATTGCGGTGCCATCCCCGCGTGCGCGGGGGTGTCGACGACGCACCACGGTCCTTCTGCGCCGTGTTGGGACCATCCCCGCGGACCGGTACCGTGACGTATTCGACAGTGTCGTATTCGTCTGGTAACCGGCCGCAAGAGACGTAGCACAGAACGTCATCCATCGGTCTGTTGCCGCTGTGCCTCTCTCAGATCGGCCTGCGCGATGTTGTGGTTGTGATCGTCTCCTATGGAGGCAAACAGGGCCACGGCCTGCTTGAATGCAGTGATGGCTTCGTCGAAGCAGCGCACTTCGCTCAAGGCGTTGCCGAGGTTATTCAGCGCCTGGCCTTCGCTGTGGCGGTCGCCGAGGTCGCGGAAGATGGCGGCGGCGTCCTGGTGGGCGGTGATGGCCTCCTCAAAGCGCCGCACCTCGCTCAGGGCGTTGCCGAGGTTATTCAGCTCTCTGCCTTCGTGGTGGCGGTCGCCGAATTGGCGGGCGAGGTTCAGGGCTTGCTGGTGGGCGATAATGGCCTCGTCGAGGCGCCGCACCTCTCGCAGGGTGCTCCCGAGGTTGCCCACAGCCATACCTTCGCCGTGGCGGTCGCCGAGCTCGCAGTAGATGGTGATGGCGTCTTGGTGAGCGGTAATGGCCTCGTCGAAGCGGCGCATCTCGTGCAGGACGAGTCCGAGGTTGGTCAGCATCCCGCCCTCGTCGCGGTGTTTTCCAAGATCATGGAAGATGGTGGCGGCGCCCTGTAGAGCGATGATGGCCTCGCCGAAGCCGCCCACCTCGTACAGGACAAGGCCGAGGTTGCCTCGCGCCTGGGCTTCGAAGTAGCCGTCGCCGAGGCTGCGGAAGATGGTGACGGCATCCCGGTGGGCGGCGAGGGCCTCGTCGAAGCGCTGCAGGCGGCGCAGGGCATTGCCGAGACTGGTCAGCGCCAGGCCTTTGCCGTGGTGGTCGTCCAGATGTGTGCAGGCGGTCACAGCGGTGGCATTGACGCTCAAGCGATCGGCCCAGGCAAATCTCATGGCTAGGTATACGTTTAGGCAGGTCGGCAGGCGCTTGGCGACACGATGGCGACCGGAGGCCTCGGCAAGGCCGACGGCGGCGACCAAGTTGACGCGTTCGGCATCGAGCCAGGTAATAGCGTCATCTCGCCCAGTGAAGAGGTCAGGGACAGGTTGACCAGGCAGGGCACGCAGGTGATCGTCGGCGGCGTCGGCAGCGCGTAGGTAGAAGCTGAGCAACCGGTCTAAGGCTGCCTCGCGGTCGTCGCCGTCTGCATGGGCGTGGCCATGATGGTCGGCGTACAGGCGGATCAGGTCGTGCATGCCCCACCGGCCGGTGACCGGGGTGGTGAGCAGGTGGGCCCGGGCCAGTTCGGCAAGTTGCCGGCGCACCACCGGCTCCGAGAGGCCGGTGAGGACAGCGGCGGCCTGGAAGCAGATGTCCGGGCCGGGGTTGAGCGGCAGCAACCGAAACAGCCGCGCCTGTTCGGGCCGGTCGGCCAGCAGATGCTGGTAGGACAGGTCGAACGCGACCCGAACCGCCAGTGGGCGGCCGTGCTGGTCACGATCGCCACTGTCCAGGGCGTCCAGCCGCTGGTGGGCATCGGTCAACTCCGTGACGGCGTCGATCAGCGGGCGGTCGGATTCGGCCCGCAGCAGGGCGGCGATGATCCGTAACGCCAGCGGTAGCAGCCCACATAGACGGGCGATCTCCGCTGCTGAATCGGGCTGGGCATCGACACGCGGATCGGCTCTGCCTGTCACCTGCATGGCGGCGCGCAGCAGGTCAACGGCATCAGCCCCGGACAGTACGGCCAGGTCGACCAGGTGGGCGGGCAACAGGGTCAGGGTGTGCCGAGAGGTGACCAACAGCCGGTGACACGGCTGGGCCGGCAGAAGCGGCTCAACCTGACCAGAGTCGGCGGCGTTGTCGGCCACCACCAGCACCGGCAACCCCTCGCGGGCCCGGTCGGCTAGCACTGACCGATACAAGCCCAACTGTTCCTCGCCGGTCGGCGGAAGATCGGTGTCGCGGATGCCCATTGCCCGCAGTAACTGCCCCGCCGCCGCTGCGGCGTTCACGCGCTCGTACGGGTCGGGGGTGTAGCCGCGCATGTCGATGAAGAACACCCCGCCACCGAACCAGCCCTCCGCCATCGCTTGGTGAGCGGCCACAAGCGCCAGCGCGGTCTTGCCGACCCCGGCCATGCCCGCCACCGCCACCGCCGACACCAGCACCTCCGCTCCGCCCTCGCCGTTTGGGTCTATAAACGTCAGCACCTCCCTCAAGGAGTCGGTGCGGCCGACAAAGCCGACAGGCGCGGCGGGCAGGCCGGCCAGAGCCTGTGGAGCCGGGCCGGTCGTCTGCACGATGACCGCCGAGGCGTTGGGACCGGTCTGGACGATGCCCCGGTTGGCCCCCACACCGACGGCGCCGGTCCCGTGGGCGGACACGGAGGGGCGATCTGGTGGGGGGATACTCACCGCTCGGCGCGACTGTTATCGCCGGTCTGGATGATGCCGGTGTTGGTTCCGGCGGCCACTGCTCGCTCGCCGACTGCGCTCACCGTCATCGCCGCTGGCGCTGCGGCTGGGCC
>NZ_JBFAKB010000056.1:0-42113 GCF_040655495.1 Nonomuraea sp. NPDC050404 | reverse complement strand
GCGACCTGCGTCTCGGGCACCCGCGCGAGCCAGCCCGCGTCCTCGGCGATCGCGCGATGCCCGGAACTGCTCAGCCAGGCCCACGTCATCGGCGGGACATCCGCCGGGCGCCTCTCGCACGCCATGGCCTGGTTCCCACCGCAGCAGGCCGGGCGTGCGTTCACCTCACCAGGCCAAGCGGTGGTGACCAACGATGTATGTGGGTGCTCTGACCCTGGACATCCTGCTCGGCGACGTCAGATCGCTGAAGCAGAAGCGCTCTGTCATCCGGCCGCTCATCGCCGAGCTGCAGCGCCGTTATCCCAGCATCGCCGTGGCTGAGACCGGCCATCTCGACCTTCATCGCAGAGCGGAGGTCGGTTTGGCGGTTGTCTCCGCTTCTGCGGGTAACTGCAAGGAGGTGCTGGACGCCTGCGAGCGGATGGTGGCGTTCCGCCCCGAGATCGAGCTGCTGTCGGCCCGGCACCGGCTCTACAACGACGAAGATTGACTGATAGCAGATTGAACGACTGCACGGCCAGGACGTGCGTGAGGGGGAGCGAACATGGTGGATGCAGCACGAGCGCGCAAGCTCGCCGACCGCATCCAGCAGATCGTCGCCGAGATGCTGGAGCGCCGGATCAAGGATCCGCGTTTGGGCTTCATCACCGTGACCGACACGCGTATCACCGCTGACCTGCGCGACGCGACGGTTTTCTACACGGTGTTCGGGTCGGACGCGGAGCGGGCCGACAGCGCCGCCGCCCTCGAAAGCGCCAAGGGGATCATCCGTTCCGAGGTGGGCCGGCAGACCGGGGTGCGTTTCGCCCCGACACTGACGTTCACGCACGACCCGCTGCCCGACAGCGCGCGCCACCTGGACGAGCTGATCAACGCCGCCAGGGCGCGCGACGCCGAGGTGGCGCGGCAGGCCGAGAACGCCGCCTACGCCGGTGAGGCCGATCCGTACAGAAAGCCCGACGAGGAGGAGGACTCCGAGGTCGCCAGGGAAGACAAGGCGTGACGCCCGACGTGCGCGACCGGGCCGAGCACTCGCCCCGGCTGGAGCGGCGGCCCGCGGACCACTGCCCGATCCCCGAAGCGTCGTGGGATCGGGCGTTGCGGCTGATCGGCGAGGCCGACGAGGTCGCGCTGGCCTGCCACGTCACGCCCGACGGTGACGCGCTCGGGTCCATGCTGGCCGTGGCGTTCGTGCTGCGCTCGATGGGCAAGCGCGTGGTGGCCTCGTTCGGCGACCGGCACTTCGCGGTACCCAGGCTGCTGCGGTTCCTGCCCGGCCAGGAGATGCTCGTGCCGCCGGAGGACTATCCGGCCGCGCCCGAGCTGATGATCGTGTTCGACTGCTCGACGTTCGAGCGGGTCGGGCTGCTGGGCGCCAACGCCGCCTCGGCACGCGAGGTCATCGTGGTCGACCACCACCCGTCCAACTCGGGGTTCGGCTCGCTCGACCTCATCGACGCCAACGCCGCGGCCACCGCCATGCTGGCCGAGCAGCTCGTCTACCGGCTCGGCGGGCGGCTCGACCTGGACATCGCCACCTGCCTGTACGCGGGGCTGGTGACCGACACCGGGTCCTTCCGCCACTCCTCGACCACGCCCGCCGTGCACCAGATGGCGGCCAGGCTCGTGGCGACCGGGCTGCGTACCGACGAGATCGCCCGCGAGTTGTGGGACCGTTCGCCGTTCGGCTATCTCAAGGTGCTGGCGAACGCGCTGGAGCGGGTGACGCTGGAGGGCGGGCTGGTGTGGACGTACGTGTCCCGGGTGGACCGGGCCGCGTACGGGCTGCCGTACTCCGAGCTCGAAGGCGTCATCGACATCGTGCGCCGCACCGACGAGGCCGAGGTCGCGGTCGTGCTCAAGGAGGACGACTACGGCGACTGGCAGGTCTCCACGAGGTCGAAGGGCACCGCCGACGTGGCGGCCGTGTGCACGGCGCTGGGCGGCGGCGGTCATCACAACGCGGCCGGCTTCACCTCCTACGACACGGTCGAGGAGACCATGGACAAGTTCCGGCGCGAGCTGGGGAAGGTTTCCTGATGGCCGAGAGCGGTCTGATCATCGTCGACAAGCCGGGCGAGTGGACTTCCCACGACGTCGTGGCCAAGATGCGGCGCTTCGCCGGCACCCGCCGGGTGGGCCACGCGGGCACGCTCGACCCGATGGCGACGGGCGTGCTGGTGGTCGGCGTGGAGAAGGCGACCAGGCTGCTGGGGCACCTGACGCTGACCGAGAAGGTGTACGAGGCCACGATCAGGCTCGGTGTGAGCACGAACACCGACGACGCCGAGGGCGAGGTCACCGCCACGGCCTCGGCGTCGGAGGTCACGGCGGCCGAGGTGCACAAGGGCGTCGCGGCGCTGACCGGTGAGATCATGCAGATCCCGCCGCAGGTCAGCGCGATCAAGGTGAACGGGCAGCGGGCCTACAAGATGGCCCGCGCGGGCGAGACGGTCGAGCTTCGGGCCAGGCCCGTCACCGTGCGCGGGTTCGACGTGCTCGACCTGCGCGCCGGCGGTGACGTCGTGGACGTGGACGCGGTCGTGACCTGCTCCAGCGGCACCTACATCCGTTCGCTGGCCCGTGACCTGGGCGCGGCGCTTGGCGTGGGCGGGCATCTGACGCGGTTGCGGCGCACCCGGGTGGGGCCCTACGACCTGTCCCTGGCCAGGAGCATCGAGCAGCTGGCCGAGCAGTTCGTGATCCTGCCGATCGGCGAGGCGGTGGCGGCGGCGTTCCCGCGCAGGGACGTCACGGCCGAGGAGGCCCGCGTGATCGGGCACGGCGGACGGCTGCCCGCCGCGGGGCTCGGCACGGGGCCGATCGGGGTGTTCGGGCCGGAGGGCGAGCTGCTGGCGCTGGTGGAGGAGCAGGGCCGGGTCGCCAAACCGCTGGCGGTCTTCGTCGGTTAGGCGGGGTCGGTTAGGCGGGGTCGGTTAGGCGGGCTTGCGGGCGACGATGATGTCGCGCACGATCGCCTGGTCCACCCAGTGTTCAAAGTCGGGATAGTCCAGCACTTCGAGGCCGGCGTCCGTGAGGATCCTGGCCAGCTCGGCGCTCTTGCCGCCGTAGGTGTTCCAGGAGATGCCCATCGCGCCGCCGGGCCGCAGCAGCTCGGCCCAGCCGGGCACGGCCTTGCCGAGCAGTTCCAGTGGGCTGCGGGACAGGCCGGCCCCGCCCTTGCTGCCGTGCTGGACGCCGTAGGGCGCGTCCGTCACCAGCAGGTCGAACGAGCGCGGCTTGAAGAACTCGCGGCTCTTGAGGGTGTCGGCGTTGACCACGGTCAGATGTTGCACGTCACCGGCCTTGACGGCCTCCTTCGACTGGCCGAACGTGACGTTGAGCCGCCGCCCGACCAGGGCCCGCTCGCGGCGCACCGGCACGGTCTCGGCGGTGTGCTTGAGCCGTCTGTTGCGCAGCCAGGTCTTGATGAAGCCGCTGTAGGCCTCGAAGTCCTTGCCGTCCACGTCGAGGCCGTAGGCGTCGTAGCCGTACATGAGGGCCTGGTTGAGGGTGGTGCCGCGGCCGCACAGCGGGTCGAACACCGACAATCCGTCGGCCAGGCCCTTGTCGCCCGCCAGCGCCGTGACGTTGAGCAGCAGCTTGGTGAAGTGCTCGTTGGTCTTGCCCGCGTACTTCTGGATCGTGATCAGGTCGCTGCTCAGCCGGTCGCGCGACTGCATGGCCAGGGGCCGCAGCAGTTCTCCCTCCATGCCGAAGACGGCGTAGACGGAGGAGAGGTTGGACAGCAGCCGGACGTCGGGCTCGCTCAGCGGGCTCGTGGTCTCGAACGTCACGTACGGCACGCCGCCGATCCGCTGCTCCGCGCTGTCCAGGACCTCGCCGTCAAGGGCGCGCTCGCTGAAGACGGCCAGCTCGGCGCGGGTCAGCCGGATGGAGCTCTCACCGTAGACCCGGTTGAAGGCGGGCAAGATCAGAAGCGCGTAACGAGGCATGATGCCCGATGATAGTCCCCTCGATTGGGGGGAATGGCGCGGCGCATGGCAGGCTTGTACGGGTTGATCCGGGGACGAGCGAATGGGGCCTAGCGTGCAGGGTTCGGAGAGGGCCGTCGTCACCATCGGCGTGTACGACGGGGTTCACCGTGGGCACCAGCGGGTGGTCGAGCGCACCGTGGCCGTCGCCCGCGAGCGGGGGCTGCGCAGTGTGGCCGTGACGTTCGAGCCGCATCCCGAGGAGGTCGTGCGGCCCGGGTCGCATCCCCACCGGCTGACCGGCGCGCGGCGCAGGGCCGAGTTGCTGACGGAGCTGGGGATCGACGAGATCGACGTGGTGGAGTTCACGCTCGGCCTGTCGCGGACGACTCCCGAGGAGTTCGCGCAGAACGTGCTGGCCGAGCGGCTGCGGGCGGCGGTCGTGGTGGTGGGGGAGAACTTCGCGTTCGGCCAGGGCGCCAAGGGCAACATCGAGACATTGCGGACGCTGGGCGAAATATACGACTTCGAGGTGGAAGTCCTGCCGCTGCTCGACGACGTCTCCTCGACCTCGATCCGCGAGCTGCTCGTCGAGGGCGACGTGGCGCAGGCCAGGAACCGGCTAGGCCGGCCGCACCGGGTGGAGGGCGTGGTCGTGCGCGGCTACCAGCGCGGCCGCCAGCTCGGCTTTCCCACCGCGAACGTGGAGACGCCGCAGTACACGGCGATCCCGGCGGACGGGGTGTATGCGGGGTGGATGGAGTGCGTGCCGGTGGCCAACCTGCCGGTCGTGTACGCGGGCGAGCGCTGGCCCGCGGCGATCTCTGTCGGCACGAATCCGACGTTCGAGGGCGTTCCGCGTACGGTCGAGGCTTATGCCCTGGACCGCGATGACCTGGAGCTCTATGGGGTGCACGTGGCGGTGGAGTTCGCGGCCCGCCTGCGCGGCAACACCCGCTTCGACTCGATCGAGGCCCTCATCGCCCAGATCCACGCCGACGTCGATGCCACCCGCCGCCTCACATAAGCCCTCCATCTTTTACGCGCTGCCGTGGCCTCCCACCCACCGTCGCCGGCTCGCGGCTGTCCAGGGAAACGGCCTCTGACCGGTCAGTGGCGCGCCACCGTCACGCGAGCCCCAGTTACCCGGCCACGTGGTTTTCCTCTCGGTGGCCTCGCTGATCTCACCCACCGCTTCACCAACCTCACCGACCTCATTGGTTTCGGTAGCGGAGCGACTCCAGCAGTTGGGAGAGCGCCGTCAGGGTGTCCTCCAGGTCTGTCGGGCCGGTGGATTGGGCCAGCCAGAGTGCGGCCTCGTTCATCGCGCCCGACAGTAGCCGCGTGAGGGGGGCCACCGGCTGCGGTGTGATCGTGCCGTCGGCCACCAGTTCGGTCAGCGCCTCCGCCAGGTGTGCGGCCGAGGTGGTCTCGTCGATGGCGCGCCACTCGCTCCACCCCAGCACCGCGGGCCCGTCGATCAGCATGATGCGCTGCACCTCGGGATCAGTGCCCGCCTCGACGAACGCCGCGCAGCCGTTGCACAGCCGGTCCCAGGGATCGTCCGTCGCTTCCGCCGCGGCCACCACCCGCGCCGCCACCTCCTGTTGCACCTGCTCCAGCACGGCGCGGAACAGCGCCGGTTTGCCATCGAAGTGGTGGTAAAGGGCCCCTTTGGTCACCCCCGACTCGCGCACGATCTCCGCCAGGCCCACCGCTGCGTAGCCCTTGGCGGCGAACAACCGCCTGCTCTCGGCGACGAGCGTCTGCCTGGTCCGCTCCTTCTGCTCGGCCCTGCTGGTCAAATGCACCCCTCTTTGACATACCGATGGTATGCGAACTAGCGTACCGCCACATACCGACGGTATGTGAAAGGCAGGATCATGAGACTCAGCAGCTTCTATCCGGTGATCTGCACCGACAAGGTCGTCGAAACGAGGGACTTCTACGTGCGCCTGTTCGGGTTCGAGGTGGCCTTCGAGGCCGACTGGTACGTGAGCCTGCGCCGCGGCCCCTACGAGCTGGCGCTGCTCGACCACACGCACCCGACCCTGCCCGCCGCCCACCGCAGGCCGGTCGCGGGCCTGCTGCTCAACTTCGAGGTGGACGACGTGGACGCGGAATGGGCCAGACTGGTGGAGGGGGAGGGCCTGACCCCCGAGCTGGCGCTGCGCGACGAGGACTTCGGCCAGCGGCACTTCATCGTCGCCGACCCCAGTGGCGTGCTGGTGGACGTCATCACGCCCATCGCCCCGTCCGAAGAGTTCGCCGCCGCGTACACACGGGACGCCGCACTGGACACGAGGTGGTAACCTTGCATGTCGGCTCTGTAGCGGCGGCGCTGCGCGCTGCCCATGACGGCCTTCACGCGGCGACTGTAGGCACGCACGGTCGTTCGCGCCCTTAATCTCATTCGCGCGTGTCCGTAGATTGAAGGAGAGCCGTGTCCCTCGACACCGCTGCCAAGAAGACCATCATCAGCGAGTACGCGACGGTCGAAGGCGACACCGGGTCGCCCGAGGTGCAGATCGCGCTGCTCAGCAAGCGCATCAGCGAGCTGACCGAGCACCTGAAGACGCACAAGCACGACCACCACAGCCGTCGTGGCCTGCTGCTGCTCGTCGGGCGCCGGCGCCGCCTGCTGAAGTACCTGCAGAAGGTCGACATCCAGCGCTACCGTTCGCTCATCGAGCGGCTCGGCCTGCGCCGATAGCGTGAAAAGGGAGCGGCGTTCGCGCCGCTCCCTTTCCATTTGGGGTAGGACCCCATACGGTCAGGCGCGTGGCGTCGGAAAAGACCCCGGCGCCTGACGTACAACTGAAGATCCGAGACACACAGCCCCCGCGTCCGCTCAGCACCATGCGACCCGCGACGCCTGCGGGCCGGTCCTCGGTAGTGGCTTCCGGTAAGTGACGCACTTGACCGGGCGCTTCGATCGAAGACCGGCGCTGCACCTAACGAGGGTGCCGGTGAGAAAAGGGCGCGGGAGACCGACCACAAGGAGGTCCCCCGTGGAGGGTGTCCACACTGCTGAAGCCGTCATAGACAACGGCGCGTTCGGCACGCGCACGATCCGGTTCGAGACCGGCCGGCTCGCGCGTCAGGCGGCGGGTTCCGCCGTCGCCTATCTCGACAGCGACACGATGGTGCTTTCGGCCACCACCGCTTCCAAGTCGCCCAAGGAACAGTTCGACTTCTTCCCGCTGACGGTGGACGTCGAGGAGCGCATGTACGCCGCGGGCCGCATCCCCGGCTCGTTCTTCCGCCGCGAAGGCCGTCCCTCCGAGGACGCCATCCTCACCTGCCGCCTGATCGACCGGCCGCTGCGCCCGTCGTTCGTCAAGGGCCTGCGCAACGAGGTCCAGGTCGTGGCCACCGTCATGGCGCTCAACCCCGACCACCTCTACGACGTGGTGGCCATCAACGCCGCGTCGCTGTCCACCCAGCTCGCCGGGCTGCCCTTCTCCGGGCCGATCGGCGGCGTGCGCGTCGCGCTGATCGACGGCCAGTGGGTGGCCTTCCCGACGCACCCCGAGCTGGAGCGGGCCACGTTCGACATGGTCGTGGCCGGCCGCGTGCTCGCCGACGGCGACGTCGCGATCATGATGGTCGAGGCCGAGTCCACCAGGGACACGCTGAAGCTGGTCGCCGAGGGCGCCGTCGCGCCCACCGAGGAGACCGTCGCGCAGGGCCTCGACGCCGCCAAGCCCTTCATCAAGGTGTTGTGCGAGGCGCAGTCACGCATCGCGCAGGTCGCGGCCAAGGAGACGGCCGAGTACCCCGTGTTCCTGGAGTACCAGGAGGACGTCTACACCTCCGTCGAGGCCGCGATCAAGACCGAGCTGGCCGCCGCGCTGACCATCGCCGGCAAGCAGGAGCGCGAGACCGAGCTGGAGAGGGTCAAGGCGCTGGCCGCCGAGAAGCTCCTCACCGAGTTCGAGGGCCGCGAGAAGGAGATCTCCGCCGCGTTCCGCTCGGTCATGAAGAAGCTCATGCGCGAGCGCGTCATCAAGGAGGGCATCCGCATCGACGGCCGCGGCACCAAGGACATCCGCGCCTTGTCCGCCGAGGTCCACGTGGTGCCCCGGGTGCACGGCTCGGCCCTGTTCGAGCGCGGTGAGACCCAGATCCTGGGCATCACCACCCTCAACATGTTGCGCATGGAGCAGGTCATCGACACGCTCAACCCCGAGCGGACCAAGCGCTACATGCACAACTACAACTTCCCGCCCTACTCCACCGGCGAGACCGGCCGCGTGGGCTCGCCCAAGCGCCGCGAGATCGGTCACGGCGCGCTGGCCGAGCGGGCGCTGATCCCGGTGCTGCCCACGCGCGAGGAGTTCCCGTACGCCATCCGGCAGGTCTCCGAGGCGCTCAGCTCCAACGGCTCCACCTCGATGGGCTCGGTCTGCGCCTCCACGATGGCGCTGCTCGACGCCGGTGTGCCGCTCAAGGAGATGGTCGCGGGCATCGCGATGGGCCTGATCGGCGAGGGTGACAGCTACGTCACGCTGACCGACATCCTCGGCGCCGAGGACGCCATGGGCGACATGGACTTCAAGGTCGCCGGCACCAAGGACGTCATCACCGCCCTGCAGCTCGACACCAAGCTCGACGGCATCCCCGCCAGCGTGCTGGCCGGCGCGCTCAAGCAGGCCAAGGGCGCCCGCCTGGCGATCCTCGACGTGATGCAGGAGGCGATCGACTCTCCGGCGGAGATGAACCCGACCGCGCCGCGCATCATCACCATCAAGGTCCCCGTGGACAAGATCGGCGAGGTCATCGGCCCGAAGGGCAAGATGATCAACCAGATCCAGGACGACACGGGCGCCGAGATCACCATCGAGGACGACGGCACGATCTACATCGGCGCCACCGACGGGCCCTCCGCCGAGGCCGCCCGTTCGGCGATCAACGCGATCGCCAACCCGCACATGCCGGAGGTCGGCGAGCGCTACCTGGGCACGGTCGTCAAGATCGCCGCCTTCGGCGCGTTCATCTCGCTCATGCCGGGCAAGGACGGCCTGCTGCACGTCTCCCAGATCCGCAAGCTGCACGGCGGCAAGCGGATCGAGAACGTCGAGGACGTCATGAGCGTCGGCGAGAAGATCCAGGTCGAGATCGCCGAGATCGACGGCCGGGGCAAGCTCTCGCTGGTGCCGGTCGAGGTCATCGAGAAGGAGGCCGCCGAGAAGGAGGCGAAGGGCGCGTCCGGCGACGCTCCCGCCGAGGCTCCCGCACAGCCCGAGGCCGCCGCCGACGACAAGGCCGACCGGCCCCGCCGCACCCGTACGCGCGTGCGCAACACCCGCACCGAGGGAGACGACCGGAACTCGTGACGACGACCACGCTGCACCCCGGCAAGGACGGAGCCGGGGTGGTAAGGCGCACCGTCCTCCCGGGTGGGCTGCGCGTGGTGACCGAGACCATGCCGACCGTGCGCAGCGTCGCGGTCGGCATGTGGGTCGGCATCGGCTCGCGTGATGAGGCCCCCGAGCACATGGGGGCCACCCATTTCCTTGAACACCTGCTGTTCAAGGGCACGCCCACGCGCGATGCGATGGAGATCTCCGCCTCAGTCGAAGGCATCGGCGGTGAGATCAACGCCTTCACCGCCAAGGAGTACACCTGCTACTACGCGCGGATCCTCGACGAGGACCTGCCGATCGCGGTGGACGTGCTCGCCGACGTGGTGACCAGCTCGCTGGTGGCCGAGGAGGACGTCGAGTCCGAGCGGGGCGTGATCCTCGAAGAGATCGCCATGCACGACGACGACCCCTCCGACGTGGTGCACGAGCAGTTCGCCGCCGCGCTCTACGGTGACTCGCCGATCGGCCGGCCCATCCTGGGAACGGTCGAATCGATCAACGCCCTCGGGCGGGAGCGGATCGCCGAGTACTACCGCACCTACTACCGGCCCCGCACGACGGTCGTGTCCGTGGCCGGCAACATCCGGCACGAAGAGGTCGTCGAGCTGGTCGCCCGGGCCTACGAGCGGGCGGGCGCGCTCGTAGGCCCCGCCGAGTTCGCGCCGCCGCGCACCAGCGGGCCCGGCGCCGCGACCCACTCCGGCGTCACCGTGCTCGACCGGCCGACCGAGCAGGCCAACCTGGTGCTCGGCACGACCGGGCTGGCCCGTACCGACGACCGCAGGTTCGCGTTGGGCGTGCTCAACGCGGCCATGGGCGGCGGCATGTCCTCCCGGCTCTTCCAGGAGATCAGGGAGAAGCGCGGCCTGGCCTACTCCGCCTACAGCTACACCTCGGCCTACGCCGACACCGGGCAGTTCGGCATCTACGTGGGCTGCCTGCCGTCGAAGATCGACGACGTGCTCAAGATCTGCCGGGACGAGCTGTCCAGGGTGGTGGCCGACGGCCTGAGCGCAGATGAGATCATGCGCGGCAAGGGGCAGATGCGCGGCGGGCTCGTGCTCGGCCTGGAGGACACCGGCTCGCGCATGTCGCGCATCGGCAAGAACGAGCTGGTCTACGACGAGCTGATGTCGGTGGACGAGGTGTTGTCGCGGATCGAGTCCGTCACCCCCGAGGAGATCTCCGAGGTGGCTCGCGACGTGCTCAACCGGCCGCTCACACTGGCAGTGATCGGGCCGTACGGCGACAAGGACTTCGGCGACGCCGTTCGCTAGAGTTGGCCGCGTGATCAGGGTAGGTGTGCTCGGCGCCCAGGGGCGCGTGGGCGTTGAAGTGTGTAAGGCAGTCGAGGCGGCCACCGACATGGAGCTGGTGGCCGCGCTCGACAAGGACGACTCCATCGAGGGGCTCCAAGGCGCCGAGGTGGTGGTCGACTTCACCCATCCCGACGTGGTCATGGGCAACCTCGAATGGGCGATCGGTCACGGCGTCCACCCCGTGGTGGGCACGACCGGGTTCGACGAGGGGCGGCTGGAGACCGTACGCGGGTGGCTGGCGGGCAACCCCGGCACCAACTGCCTGATCGCGCCCAACTTCGGCATCGCGGCCGTGCTCATGATGCACTTCGCGCAGCAGGCGGCCCGCTACTTCGAGTCCGCCGAGATCGTGGAGCTGCATCATCCCAACAAGGCCGACGCTCCTTCCGGGACCGCTCGCCGTACGGCGGAGCTGGTGTCGCAGGCGCGGGCCAAGGCCGGGATGGGCGCGATGCCCGACGCGACGAGCACCGCGCTGGAGGGCTCGCGCGGGGCCGACGTCGGCGGGGTGCACGTGCACGCGGTGCGGTTGTCCGGGCTGATCGCGCACCAGGAGGTGCTGCTCGGCGGCGACGGCGAGATCCTCACGATCAGGCACGACACGATGAGCAGGTCCGCGTTCACGCCCGGGGTGCTGCTCGGCGTGCGCAGGGTGCGCGAGACGCCCGGCCTTACCGTGGGCCTGGAACCCCTGCTGGACCTGTAGGACCTGTAGGTGCACACGGCGTGCCCACGTCCGCACGCGGGCGTGGGCACGCCGTGAGGAGAGGGTCCCGGCTCCGCACAGCCGGGCCTACGATCATCAACCCTAATACCAGCTGCGAGATCCTCCGGAAACGTGGGATCGTGTCGGCATGGTGCGATGGGCCGAAGCCGGCGAACTGTCCGGGCTGGTCTCCGTGGAGCTGGCCGCGGATGGCATGTTCGAGCAGGCGGGCATCGTGTTCCCGCCCGGCACCACCATGATCGAAGAGGTGGACGACCCGGGCGCCGTGCTGGTGGAGGGAACTCCGCCGGTCGGGTTCGCGCTGATGGGGTGGGTGGATGGCAATCTGCACCTCGAACAGCTCGCCGTGCGTCCCGACGACATGAGGCAGGGCATCGGGGGGCGGCTGATGACGGCCGTGATCGATCACGCCCGCGCGGCCGGCGCGCCGGCCGTGACGCTGACGACGTTCCGCGACGTGCCGTGGAACGCGCCCTGGTACGAGAAGCGGCACGGCTTCCGCGTGGTGCCCGAGGCACAGTGGGGGCCGGAGTTGCGGGCGCTCGTCGCGCACGAACGGGACCTGGGCATCGAGGTCGCGCCGCGTGTGGTGATGAGCCGCGCGGTGTGACTCGCCCCTGAAGGGCCGCTGTACTGAGCGCCCTCCCCCTGCATGCGGCGGCGCGGCCGGGACCCGCAGGAGCGCTCTGAGCCGGGCGCAGGGCCCCTTATGTCCGGCGGCGGGCGATGTACTGGGGAGGTTCCTCGAAGCGGGAACGCTGCGGCGGCTCGCCGCTCACCTTCTCCACGATCGAGGCGGCGATCTGGTGCAGCTTGACGTTCTTGTCCTGGGAGACGTGACGTAATATCTCGAAGGCGCGCTGGGCGGTGCACCGCCGCTGCGCCATCACGATGCCGAGCGCCTGATCGATGATCGCGCGGGTGGTGAGCGCCTCCTTGAGCTGCGCCGCCACCTCCCGCATGCGGGCCGCGTCCAGCGACGTACGGAACAGCACGCCGATGTGGGCGGCGGTCAGGCTCATGACGATCAGCGTCTCGTCGGCGAAGGGGCCCGCCCGGCCGGAGTAGAGCGTGAGCACGCCGAGCAGCGTGCCCTCCGACTCAAGCGGCTCGCAGTAAACGCCGCGGACCTGCGCCGACTCGTCCGTGAAGCGCGGCCACCGGGAGTCGGCCGCCAGGTCGCCGGTCGTCACCCGCTGCCCCGTGTCGATGGCGTCGAGCACCGGCCCCTGTTTGATGGCCGACTGCAGTCCGTCGAGCAGTTCGGCCCGCGCGTGCGAACGGGCCGCGGTGCGGATGCCGTCGTCCGTGCAGAGGGCGACGCTGATCATCGTGGAGCCGGGCATCGTCCGCCCAGCGATGGTGACGCATTCAGCGAGTGCCCGCTCGAATTCTTCGATGTCGGTGGGCACAGTCGGCCGGTTCAGCACGATCCCTCGCGATCGCCGCGTCGGTCTGCCAGGTCCTTACGGGTCCTCCTAGGCTACCCGCTCGAACGGCGTCGTCACGAGACGTAGGCGTCCACCTCGGCCAGGTATGCGTCTTTGAGATGCCTGGGCAGCCAGGTGATCTCGAAGGCGTTGCGCTGGAGCTGGGCCAGCTCCTCGCGGGTGAGCTGGAGGGCGTCCTGCAGGGCCAGGATGTTCTCCAGCACGTAGCCGTCGAAGTACGCCGGGTCGTCGGAGCTGACCGTCACCCGCACGCCCAGGTCCATCAGCTTGCGGATGCCCTCGGCCTGCATCGACTCGGTGACGTAGCCGTTGGAGATCGGGCAGCAGGTCAGCCCCATGCCGCGCTCCAGCACCACCTCCACCAGCCGCTGGTCCTCCAGGACGTTGACGCCGTGGTCGATCCGGTTGACGCCGATGTCCTCGATGGCCTGGCGGATGTGCTCGATCGCGTTGTCCTGGTCCACGTCGCAGTGCATGGTCAGCAGGTAACCCTCCTGCCTGGCCCGCTCGTACACCGCCGCGAACTTGCTCGGCGGGTTGCCCCTCTCGTCGGAGTCGAGCCCGACGCCGGCGATCCACTCCTTGTACGGCAGCGACTCCAGCAACGTCGCCATCGCGTACTCGGCCTGGAAGTCCCGCAGGAAGCACAGGATGAGCTGCGCCCGCACCCCGAGCTGCGCATGGGCGTCCATGAGCGCCCGCCGCAACCCCCTGATGACCACGTCGAACGGCACCCCGCGCGAGGTGTGCGCCTGCGGATCGAAGAAGATCTCCGCGTAGCGGACGTTCTGCTCGGCCGCCTTGCGCAGGTAGGCCATGGCCAGGTCGTAGAAGTCGGGCTCGGTGCGCAGCACCCGCATGCCCTCGTAGTAGATCGTCAGGAACGAGGACAGGCTGTCGAAGGTGTAGGCGGCCCGCATCTCCTCCACCGTGGCGTACGGCAGCTCCAGACCGTTGCGCCTGGCCAGCTCGAACTTGAGCTCGGGCTCCAGGGTGCCCTCGATGTGCAGGTGCAGCTCGCACTTGGGCAGACCGGCGATGAAATCCTTCACCGGTCCACCTTAGAAGATGATGGCCAGACCCACCGAGAACAGCAGCCCGTACGCCATCTGCAGCTTGCCCGTCTGCTGCAGCACCGCGATGAGCGCCGGGCCGACCGCCTTGCCCAGCACCGCCCTGATGGGGGAGATCGCCAGCGGCGCGGCCAGCAGCACGAGCGCCGCCCACGGCGTGATCGGGATCATCGCCAGCGCCACCACGAACGGCACCACCTGACAGGCGACGTAGAGCGTACGGGTGCGCTCGGCCCCCAGCAGCACCGCCAGCGTGCGCTTGCCCGCCTGCCCGTCGGTGCCCACGTCACGCAGGTTGTTGACCACCAGCATCGAGCACGACAGCAGCCCGACCGGGATCGAGGCGAGCAGCGCCGCCCAGCTCAGCTGCTCGGTCTGCACGTACGCGGTGCCGACCACGGGCACGACCCCGAAGAAGACGAACACGGCCACCTCGCCCAGCCCGCGGTAGCCGTAGGGGCTCTTGCCGCCGGTGTAGAACCAGGCCGCCGCGATCGCCGCCGCGCCCACCGCCAGCACCCACCACGCCTGCGTGACCAGCACCAGGACGAGCCCCAGCACCGCCGCCAGCGCGAAGCAGCCCAGCGCGGCCGTCAGCACCTGCCGGGGCGTGGCCGCGCGCGAGCCGACCAGCCGCATCGGGCCGACCCGCTGGTCGTCGGTGCCGCGGATGCCGTCGCTGTAGTCGTTGGCGTAGTTGACGCCGATCTGCAGCGACAGCGCCACGAGCAGCGCCAGCAGCGCCCGCCACCACACGAAACCGCCTTCGCCGACCGCCACGCCGCTGCCGACCATGACGGGCACGATGGCGTTGGGGAGGGTACGCGGGCGAGCGCCGGCGATCCATTGAGCGGGGGTTGCCATACCGTTGTCTACCTCTAGCTGATGTCCGTGGTGAGCCTGACCATCCTGATCGGGCGGCCCATGTCGAGGACGCGCTCGGCCATGTCCTCGCCCCAGCCCGCCGACTCCAGGAAGCCCAGCACAGCGTAGTTGTCGGCGAAGACCCAGGTGACGATCTGCCGGAAGCCGTCCTCGCGCAGGTAGTCGACCGTGGCGTTGAGCAGGCGGCTGCCGTGCCCGCGGCGTACGAAATCGGGGTCAACCAGCAGGGTCAGCATCTCGGCCGCCACCCCGGGGTCGAGGTCGGGATCCTCGGCGGGGGCATGGGAGGCCAGGCCGACCACGCGCTCGCCACCCCTGGGGGTCACGAGGGCGGCGCTGCCACCCGCACCCAGCGCGGGAAAGCCCTCGGTGTCGAGGATGGTCTCCACCGCGACCAGCACCCGGTGCATGGGGCTCGGCGGTGCGACGATCGCCTCGTCCCACTGGCGCAGCCACATCTTCTCGGCCGCCGTGCCGGTCATCTGCTCGAGTGGGCCCTCCGGGAGGAAGTCTCGATAGCCGTAGCGCCAGGCGCGGACCTGAGTGTTCGCAACCTGGAGCACATCCTCGCGCCGGGCCGCCCGGACGCCTACGTCTGCCATCTCGGCCCGCTCCTTCGCCTGCTGTCCATGCCACAAGGCACGAGTTACACCGTATCGGTGTTTGAGCCTTGGAGACGACGCGAACCCCGCTTCCTCGCCCGGTAAGCCCGTGTCTTGGTGCGGTTGCCGCATACCCGCATCGAACACCACGAGCGGGAACGGTTCTTTGACGAGTCGATGAACGCCCATTGACACGTTTCTTCCGCGCACACCTTGAGCCGGTCCCACTCCCGCGCCGTCCCGGCGGCGGCCAGCGCCACCGCCGCCGCGATCCTGGCCAGCCCGCCCCGCACGCCCTCCACCGCGGGAACCAGCTCGGGCCGCTCGCCCGCCCCCACCCTGACCTGCACCGCAAGCGCCGGGAGATCGGCGCTCTCGCGTCTGAGGGCGGCTCTGAGGCCCTCGCGCAACTGGTGGGCGGTTTGGAGGTCCTCGTCGGTGGCGCGGTCGAGCGGGCCTATGAGGTCCCGTTCGCGCAGCCACACGGCCAGGTCGGCGGGGGAGGACAGCTCGTCCGCTTGGGCTTCTACGTCGAAGGTGTTCACGAAGTCTCGTATGAGCTCCGCGGAGAACTGCATGGTGTCACTGTAGTGGGCTGTGATCGCGGGCGTTTGTGGCTCGGGGAGGTGCTTGCCCGCCTGGCTGTACGGCCTGTCTGCCTTGTACGGCGTTCATGGCTTCTTGTACGGCGTTCATGTCGTCGGCGGGTTGTTTGATTGTCGGGCGTTCATGGCTTTGGTGGGTTGTTTGACCGCTGGACGGTCACGGCCTCGCGGGGTTGCTTGATCTTTCGGGCGTGTTCATGGTCTCGGTGGGTTGCTTGACTGCTGGACGTTCATGGCCTCGCGGGGTTGCTTGATCGTTGGGCGTTCAATGCTTCGGCGAGTCGTCGTACGCCTTCGCGCAGCTCCGCCGGATGGGCGGCGGCCATGTGTGTGAGCCGGATCCGGGGCCCCGGGGGCTCGGACGGGTAGTACATCCTGCCGGGACTCACCAGCACCCCGTTCTGCCTGGCCTGCTCCACCAGGGCGTGCTCGTCGACGTCGGCGGGCAACCGTACCCACAGGTGCATCCCGCCCGCGGGCAGCAGATGCGGCTCGGCGTCCGGCAGGAGCTCGGCGAGCGCCGCCGCGAGCGTGTCGCGGCGGGTGGCGATCTCGGCGTGCACGGCCGTCAGATGCCGCCGCCAGGCCGGGGACCCCACGAACTCCAGCGCCGTCTCCTGCAGGGGCCGCGCCACGAAGAACGACTCCACGAGTTGGCAGGCCCGCAGCCGATGCGCGGCCGGCCCCCTGGCGATCACGGCCGCCACCCGCATGCTCGGCGAGAGGATCTTCGTCAGCGAGCCGATGTGCACCACGGTGCCGTGCCGGTCCATGGAGGCCAGGGACGGGGGAGGCTGCTGGGTCAGGTACCGGGCGAAGTCGTCCTCGACCACGAACGCACCCGCCGCCCTGGCCACCTGCAGCACCTGTTCCCTGCGCCCGACCGGCAGCGTGGCGCCGGTGGGGTTGTGCAGGGTGGGCTGGCAGAAGAACACCCGCGCTCCCGTGACGGCGAAGGCCTCGGCCAGCAGATCGGGACGTACACCGTCCCTGTCCATCGGTACGGCCGTGGCCCGCAACCCCGCAGCCTTGGCCGCCGCCAGCGCGCCCGGGTAGGTGGGCGTCTCGACCAGGATGGGCGTGCCCGGCGCGGCCAGCGCCCTGAACGCGTGCGTGAGCGCCGCCTGCCCGCCACTCACGATCAGCGCGTCGGCGGCCGTCGCCTCGCCGCCCGCCTGCGTCGCGAACCACCGCCGCAACTCCGGCAGCCCCGCCAGCGGCGGCATGGCCCAGGCGTCCGGCCTGCGCGCGGCCCTCGCCGCCGCGGTGGCGAGCTGCCTGTCGGGCCGCAGCCCCGGACGCAGATATCCGCCGGTCAGCGGCACCATGCCCTCGGTCGCGGTCCCCAGCAGCACCGTCACGGGGCCCTCATCGATCGTGCGATCGCCCAGAGCGACGGTCTGCCAGGACAGATCGGGCGCGTCCTGCCCCTGGCTGACGCGCTGCGCCACGAAGGCCCCGCTGCCCGGCCGCGTCACCACCCGCCCCTCCGCGGTGAGCTGACCGATGGCCCTGGAGACGGTCACCGGGCTCACGCCGTGCCTGCGCATGATCTCCCGGCTGGACGGCAACCGCGCCCCCGGCCCGAGCCTGTCCGCCTCCTCACGCAGTATCGCGGCGATCTGAACGATACTGCTATCGTTTTCCATGAAAGCTGAGAATAGCGCTACTGTGGTTGGTGGAGTAGCGGTCCTTGACGAGGACTCGCGCTCGCACCGCCGAAGCGGTACGGCCCTGGCCTTCTTGGGCGTGCTGGCGTTCTCGGGCACGATGCCCGCCACGGTCTACGCGATGCGCGGTCTCGATCCCTGGCTGGTGGCGACGGGCCGGGCCGTCATCGCGGGCGTGCTGGCCCTGATCTGCCTGAAAGCCGCGGGCCACCCTCTCATCCCGCCGCGCGCCCGCTGGCCCGCCTACGCCCTGATCTCCCTGGGCGTGGTCTTCGGCTTCCCCATCTTCAGCAGCCTGGCCCTGCACCTGGGCTCAAGCACGTCCCACGCCGCCGTGGTCATTGGCCTCCTCCCCGCGACCACCGCCGCCTGCGCCGCCCTGCGCGCCGGCGAACGTCCCCGCCCCCTGTTCTGGGCAGCCTGTACGGCCGGCGCCGTGGCCATCACCGCCTTCACCCTCATCCAGCACGGCGGCAGTCCGTCCTGGCCTGACCTGCTCCTGGTGGGGGCCCTGTTGTCCGCGGCGGTCGGGTACACGGAAGGCGGCCGGCTGTCCAGGCACACGCCGGGCTGGCAGGTCATCTCCTACGCCCTCGTACTCTCGCTCCCCCTGACCGTGCCCGTCACGGGGATCCTCGCT
Source organism: Nonomuraea sp. NPDC050404 (assembly GCF_040655495.1). Classification (NCBI taxonomy): domain Bacteria; kingdom Bacillati; phylum Actinomycetota; class Actinomycetes; order Streptosporangiales; family Streptosporangiaceae; genus Nonomuraea; species Nonomuraea sp. NPDC050404. Next base: position 23,837 of record NZ_JBFAKB010000056.1, on the reverse strand, counting down.
TTCACGACTCCGATCGCCCTCAGCGGCGAGGTGGTCGCGGGGTTCGCTTATGTGTCGGCGATCTCCATGTTCCTGGGGTTCATACCCTGGTATGCGGGTCTGGCCAGGGGCGGGATCGCGCGGGCCGGGCAGACTCAGCTCACGCAGCCGCTGCTTACCCTGGTGTGGGCGTGGTTCCTGATGGGGGAGCGGTTCGGGGTTGCGACCATGGCGGCGGCCTTGGGGGTGCTGGTGTGTGTGGCGGTTACGCAGCGCGCACGTACCTGACCCTGGCAGTCGCCCCAACACGAGAAACCCACCCCCACCCGTCACACCCACCCCACCCGTCACCCCCCCACCCGTCACCCCCCCCACCCGTCACACCCACCCCACCCGTCACCCCCCCACCCGTCACACCCACCCCACCCGTCACACTCACCTCAACACCGATCCCCGCCCTCGCCTCAACGCCAATCCCCGCTTCGCCCCAGCCCCAGCCTCAACGCCGATCCCTGCCCTCGCCCCGCCTCAACGCCGAATCTCGCCCCCGCCTACCGAGCGACGCCGAATCCGGCCAAGCCTTGCCCGACACGCCGCGCCAGCCCGAGACCGAAACCGTCAGGTCCGCCCCGGCATGCCGCGCCTACCTGAGGCCCAGCCTGTTACGCCCGCCCGCCTGCCCGACCCGTCGCGCTCGCTTGAGGCGAACCCATCACACCTCCTGCCACGCCAAGCCCTTCCCAACGCCAAGCCCCTCCCAACGCCAAGCCCCTCCCAGAGCTCAGCCCTCCCGGAGCTCAGTCCTCCCAAGAGCACAACCCCTCCCGGATCCTCCGCCCTCCCGGATCCTCCGCCCTCCCGGATCCTCCGCCCTCCCGGATCCTCCGCCCTCGCAGATCCGTCATCACCCTCCAGCGCTCAGCTTTTCCGAGCTCCGCGCCCTCCCAAAACTGAGCACTGCGCACTGCGCCCGTGTGTGTACTTGAAAGCCGTGACGCCGCCACGCAGGATGGCAGTGGAGGTGTCACATCATGGCGGACCTCACGATCCCAGAGGGCGGCTTCTGGCCGGCGCCGGAGATCCCGCAGCCCAACATTTACCCCATGGAATGGCGCGTGGAGACGGAGAAGCTCGCCGCCATCTACGAGAAGTCCAAACGCATGCTCTGGAACCCGGCCGACCTCCCCTGGGACGGCCTGAGCCCCGACGACTTCACGCGGGAGCAGCGCCTGGGCATCATGTACTGGTTCGCGGTGCTGGCGAATTTCGACGCCTCGGGACCGGCGGTGTTCGCCCGCGCCACCATCCAGGCCTTCGAGAAACACGAAGAGGACCCGGTCAGGAAGTGCTTCTTCTCGATAACCCGCGACGAGATGAACCACGAGGAATGTTGCCAGCGCACCATCGCCAAGCTCTGGCCGGGCGGCCCGCTCAACTGGACCCCGTCCGACGACCTGGAGAAGGCCGCACACAACAACATCGGCTGGCTCTATCACAACGGCGGCCGCTACTGGACCGGCTACACCTCGGCGGTCGGCAAGTATTCGCTGCCGGTGCTGTTCACGAGTTTCATGATGGGCGAGATGGCCGCCTCCACCCTGTTCAGAGGCATGTCATCGGGCACCACGCACCCGGTCTTCAGCGAGATGTTCCAGCGGATCGGCCGCGACGAGTCCCGGCATCTGCAGATCTGCATGACCATTCTGGAGAACGAGTGGCCGGGGCTCACGGACGACACCCGTAGCCTCATCACCCGCCAGCTTAGAGCGGGCTTCGTCTTCCTCAGCATGATTCTCTGGGAGCCGCCCGAGGGTTTCTGGGAACTGCCGCCGTACTTCCTGTCCAACCACCGCGTCCTCATGGATCATGCCAGGCAGGCGGGGCTGGGCGTGCTGTCGTACGAGGAGCAGGCGGAGAACTGGCGCGTGGCGATGGCCCGAGTCCGCGCGATCGTCGAACGCTGGGGAATCGCCTTCCCCGCCATCCCCGAACTGGATCTGGAAGGGGTCGAGGTCGACATCATCGACCCTGAAGAAATCATTCCGGTCTTCTAACATGGCATCATGTGGCCGCGCATTGACGGACTCAGAGTGATGGAACTGGGCACTCCCGGCAGAGTCCGTACCTGGTTGACCGATCTGGCGCTGTCGGGCGCAAAAAGGGCTACCGCCGGTCTGCTGCCGCTCGACTACGAGGCCGAGGGCGAGGAGGTGGAGCGCGTCGGCGAACGACTCGTCCTCGTCGACGACTCCCATGCCCGCGTGGCCGAGATCGAGATAACCCGGGTGGAACTGACACCGTTCGCGGACGTCACCTGGGAGTTCGCCGAGGCAGAAGGCGAAGGGTACAAGTCAACGGCGGACTGGCGGGACACGCATCGCCAATATTGGGAGCAGCAGGGTTACAAGGTGGACGACACCACTACGGTGGTCTGCCTCTGGTACCGCCTGGTGCCCTTCACAACCGCCTGAGCGTCCCCTTAATGCGGCGGCGGCCACACCTACAGCTTCCTGCCTCACCAAAATTGAGGAAGGCTTCCTGGCTCACCAGGTTGAGGAAGGGCCCACCGCCACCTCAACCAGGTGAGACAGGCCGGTTGTCGGACTCAACCAATCGGCCACTGCTCCTGCGGAGAAACGAAGCTGCCCCGATGCGGAATGCTGTACACCCATCCCTCTTCCCGCAGCAGCGCGATGGCCCGCCGTACGGTCTCTCGCGCGGCACCGTACTCACGAACCAGCACGACCTCACTCGGAATCTGCTGACTGGAAACCAACTCGCCGTTCTTAATCCGCTCCCGGACCTCGCCGGCGATATGTCGATAGAACGGCGACTGCCGCCCCATGGGCCCTATCTGCCCGGGAGCATTGACGAATGTTCCCTCGCCTTGCCGCGTATGCACCAGTCCCTGGTTTCGCAAAACGCGTATGGCCCTGCGCGCGGTCGTACGTGCGACCTTGAACTCCCGCTGGATCTCCGCCTCGCTGATCACAACATCCCCGGGCGAGAGTTCGGCGACGATGCGCGCCCGGAGGACCTCGCTGATCTGGAGATATAGGTGGGCCCCGCCCTCGTGATTCGGCACGCCCTAAGGGTATCCAAAGGCACGGTCACGAGAGGGGCAATCAAGAACCCTGCTTTATGGGCCATTTTTCAGGGTCGGTCACGTATGTACCGCGATATGGCACCGTGAACACCCACCCCAGCTCCCGAAGCCGCGCAACCGCCTGACGTGCAGTCACCTTCGCGACGCCATACTGCCGCATCATAGCTTTCTCTCCGGGAATGGCCCTATTGGGCGCGATCTCACCCCGCTGGATACGATCAACAACCTCTGCGGCGATCCTCTGATAAATCGGCGTCCTCCCAGGCGACCGAGGCGTCCCCGGCTGCCCCACAAACGTCCCTTCGCCCTGAACCGTGTACGCAAGCCCCCGATCCCGCAACTCCCGAGCCACCCTCCGCGCAGTCGTCCGCGCGATGTCATACCGCTTCTCAAGACCCGCCTCACTGGGCACCGGATCACCGGCTCCCAGCTCGCCCCGTTCGATCTGATCACGAACCATATCGGCGACCTGCTTGTAGATGGGCACGGGCCCTTCACGGTCTAGCACCCGGGGAGTCTAAACGAACCACCACATCCCACCCCAAACGCTCACACCCACCGCACCGCCGCCCCAGAACCGTCCGTCGGCACCTCAGGGCCCTGGCGCTCAGCGTCCCGCCACCTCAGCGAACTGGCCCCCGGGGTTCTCTGGCGCCGCCAGTATCACGGGCACCGCAGCATCACGGGCACCGCTATAGGTCCTGACCATAACCGTCAGTCGGCGGCATGCCCGCATTAACGGTTGCGATCCCCTGCTTCTCCCGCAGCCAGACCAAGCGGGCAAATCAAGCCAGGCATCGTCCATCCACCGCACCGCTCGGGTTCGCGCCAAGCGTCTACACCCTCGCAACCAGCCTAAGTGACGACGATCGCATCCGTCCCATAACCAACCTAAATGCGCACCCGCAGCCCATGCCTACCGAAAAGACGTCGCCCACTGCTCCGCGCGTCGGCAAAGTAGGAGTCCCCAATATCGATTCCCACTCCTTCGTACCTCCTCCATGCATCACAATATTCCAGCGGCCATCGCGTTGTTTCTTCTTCGATCTCGACTAGCCCTCGAGGAAACGCGTGATGGCCGCGCCACCCTGGCTGGCGCAACTCTTACCCAGGGCTCTACCAAACCACTGCAAAGCCCAAATTCAGTGGCATGCACGGATCTCAAGATTAGCGAACGCGTTCCTCTGTCAAAGTCGCTGCCAGATATTTCGGATCCGCAGGGCTCTTCTCCTTCGCATCCAGCTCCCAATAAAGGGTGTCGAATCGGCTGAAATCTCACGGCTCAGCCTCCACCTTCTCGAACCAGGCCATTTCGATCCGGACGCCTGAGTACTCTCGGACGCAACCCTGGCCGACCCCAACGTTGCAAACCACGACAAGCATCCCGATTGGCATGCCCACCCAGGTCAGCGCGGCCGTGAAGATTGCACGCAGTCGGGACTCCCCACTGCGCCAAGCCCCTCCAACCTGAAGCCTCTGGGCCCGGCTTCGACCCCCGGCTTCGACCCCCGGCTTCGGCGCCCCGCGCCCGCCTTACCCGGCACCCCATACTCGGCACGCCGGCTTCGGCACCCCGTACCCGGCGCGACAGGTCCGATGCAACAGGTCCGGCATCTCCGGCAGTGGTGACATACGCGCGGATCCGGAGCCCTTGGCCCCGCCTTCGTCCCCCTGGCTTCGGCGCCCCGCGCCCGCCCTGCCCGGCACCCCGTACCCGGCACCTGGCTTCGGCCCTCGGCTTCGGCACCTGTACCCGGAGCGACAGATTCGATGACCGGAGCGACAGATCCGATGAGACGGGTTCGACGCGACAGATCCGATGGACAGGTTCGGCATCCCCACCAGGGATGACCATGCCCGAGGATCAACCGAGCCCAGAGACTCCTGGACCCGAAGACGGTATCAACGACACTCAATGCCCACCCGTCAGCAGCAACCGCTAGCCAGACCCTGCCAGAACCTGCTGTCCTTGGGCCCAGCGACGCCGCTCTCAACAACGCCACATCAAAATCGACATCCACGCGACCGTCAGTAACATGGGCATGGGCCGCGTACAGGCGAGAACGGACACGGCGATCGCGTAGGGAAATGGTGACGGCCATCGCGATCCCTTGGAGACGCAGCTTCGAGGGATATCAAGCGCGATGGCCGCAGACAACAGTTTGGCGTCTGGCCCACCAGTCACGGAAGGGTTATCTGACCGGTGGCTCCGACTTTATTTACGACACCGTGTGAACCCTTCAGCGCCGCAGTGTCGCCGGGCGGGTGGTGACTCCCGCTCGGCGACACAGTTGCGCCAGATACCTGGTTGCGCCATAGCCATCGCGCATGCGAACCGGACACCGCTAGCGATGGCGCAACCAAGCACCGTAGATGACGCACCGTCCGTCCGCGCTGGTCCCTTCGAGCGACGCGCCTGCCGGATCCTCATTCGAGGAGCGGACCTCATCCAAGACCAGCACGAACCATGTACGTGGCCCCGCGCTTTCCGGGGCATGAGACCACGCCATGGCGAGTAGTAGCCGGCTGACGTCCATTACGGCCTACCCGCGTCATTAGGTTCTCATGGTCGTCCTTTGAAAACTGCCGTTCGGCGCTATAGATGAGATCATGCCATTTGAGGCGAGCTGGGTTCGTAATCCGCCACGGAATGGATTTATAGGGAAATCCGCCTCCAAGACTTGCCCGCAATGATCAAGTGATCGAGAAACCGCACCCCGACGGTCTCTGCGGCCTCAAGCAGTCGGGCCGTGGCCTCCAGGTCCTCAGAACTGGGCTCCAGAGAGCCGCCGGGATGATTGTGAGCAAGGCCGAACATCGCCCCACCCGCGATGAGCACCTCAGTGATCACCTCGCGTATGGGTATCACGGTGTGGTCGCTGCCACCCTCGGTCAAAGCCGCACGCTTCAGGATTCGCCCACCGGTATCGCACACCACCATGACCAGCCGCTCATGAGTCCGCTCGAGCAGCAGCGGGGCACACGCGTTGGCCAGGTCGGACGTACTGGTGATGCGCTCGCGCTCGGGCCATGCCTCAGCTCGGCGTACGAGATGAAAGGCCGCTGCCACTCGCGCTGCCTTGGCGGGACCGATGCCACGCAAGGTCAGTAACCGGTGCGGCCCGGAGCGACTGAGGGCATCGAGACCTCCGCAATGCTCGATCACTTGGGTAGCCAGGTCGAGGGCGCTCGCCCCGTGAAATCCGGAGCCGAGCAGCACGGCCAGTAGCTCCCGGTCAGCCAGCGCTGGAGCGCCGACGGACATAAGCCGCTCACGCGGCCGGTCGCCTTTGGACAGGTCTTTGACTCGCATCTGCAACCTCCGCACCCGTTCTATCAACCCCCACCGACAATCCCGCCCCAAGCCCAACCGAATTCAAGAAACCCTTTTGTCAGCCTGAGCGCTCAATATCCCCTCAGAATTCGTTCGCCCACGATGTCTAAATTGTGTGTGAGAAGATCATTCATATTCGGTGTGGCGGCGTGACGGATGGAACGAATGTCGTCATGGTGGCCCGATGCCCCCCGAGCGTTACCCCTCGAACGTGACCGACGCACAGCGTGGGGAGCTGATCGAGCCGTTACTGCCCGAGCCGGAACGGCGGCGGCCTTCCCGAAAGCACCCACACGGGGAGATTGTGAACGCCATCCTGTACGTGGTCCGCTCGGGATGCCCCTGGCGGTACCTGCCCACCGATCTGCCGCCCTTTATGGGGAGTCTGCGGTGAGGCTGTCAAGGTCGTTGGCGGTGCCGACGACTGCTGGCCCAACCCTGTCAGGGAGGTAGGCGATGATCAAGGCGACGGCGTCATGGGGGGTGTCGGCTTCTCTGATGATGGGTCCGTCGGGCGAGCGATCGTGCCACCACACGACGCGGTAGGTCCCGTCTGGCCGGGGATCGATCACGGGAAGGTCATGGGTATAGGGGAATCCGGTGCAGCGGCTGAAGTGCAGCGTCCGGTGGCTGTGGAAGGGAAACAGCGCCCGCAGTCGCGGCTCGGCATAGGCCGCCTCAATCAGGTCATGATCGACGTGGCGGGCTGAGGCGGTGCGGTAGATCGCCCACGTGGCTTCGACCGCCTCGCCGCGTTCATGTGCTTCAGCGACTGGACAGTACTCGACGAACGGGCAGCCAGCCTTCAACTCACGCAGCTGCGCGCCTCCCTGCCACAAAGCCGTAGCCCGAGCCGCCCCGGGCAGGTCGCCGGTCCCGGCCTTGGCCAACCTGACGCCCCGATCCCAGAATTCCATCAGGAACCTCCGGTCCTCGCTGGCCGCGAGGGTGTTCACATACCGGCGAATCATGCCCGACTCGTGTTGCACAGTCCCACCAACCAGGAGCGCTGGGCGGCAGCGCCGTCAGCTCATAGGCTGCTTGGTCGAGCACGGTCTGCATGGCGGCCTGGAGACTTCCCGCCAGTCCGATTTCCGGGTAGAGGCGGGCGTAGGTGTCTCGCGGCTGCCGGCTCACGGCTTCAACTCTGCCGTAGCACTGCTGATTCTGGACTGATCGACGCTCACCCAGATGATCAGGCAGGACCTTCCCGGGCATGGATGCTCGGCAGGAGAGTCGCGGTTGAGGGGGCACTGATCCGGCGGGGCGTAGATCCGGCTGGCATGGGGATGTCGGCAAGCTGGCCGAGTAGCTTGTCCAAGGCGGCCTGGCCGTCGTCGATTGCGGCCCGTTCGTCGTCGGTGAGGGGGATGGCGGCGAGCCTGCGTTGCAGGTTGGCCTTGGCTTCGAGGAGTCGGGCCTTCGAGCTGTCCTTGGGGGTAGAAAGTCGCATTCGGCGCAGGCCATGCGGTGGGCGTATTGCCCGAAGAAGGTGCAGAACCCGTGGCCGAGGTCGTAGTACTGCCAGGGCTCGCCCGGTGGCAGAGGCGCTGGAGGTGACGGCGTTGCGGTCGATGAGGATCTCGATGGTGCGGACGTTGCGTTCGAAGTAGCCGGCGTCCCGGTAGGCCTTCGAGAGAGTGTTCGGGGTGATCTTCGCGTAGCGCTGGGTGGTGCTGAGGTCACGGTGCCTGAGCCTGGCCTGCAACTCGAACAGGGTCATCGGTTCTTTGGGGTTGTAGAGCTGCGAGGCGATGGTGGAGCGGGCCCGGTGGCTCGTGATGTTGCCGCGGACGTCTGCCGCGGGAACACCGGCCTTCGCGCAGGGCATGGGGATGATGCTGTCGTTGATGTGGGTCTTGGAGACGCCGCGGGCGCGGAAAACGAACAAGAAGTCGACCTGCTCGCCGGTCTTGCGGTCCAGGAGCTTCGGCTGGGTAGGCCGGACGGCCTGCCAGGCCGCCATGGCCTGGCAGAGCAGCAGGTCGACGAGCTTGGTGAACGCGGTGCCGGTCTTGTGGGTGGGGACGTCGAGCAGGCAGACGGCGTCCCGGGCCAGGACCTCATCGGAGTCGCTGGAACTCCCCATATGCAGCATCGAATGGGTGCCGCCTCAACTGACCACCAATCCTTCGGCCATGGGTCCGTCATGGAACGCAACAAGTCGGGGCCCCTGGTCTCGTTTTGCTGCGCCAGCCACCTCGCGGACGCCAAACTGTGTCTGCGGCCATCGCCTGCCCTCCTTCGATTATGGATTGCACACCATTTGAAGGATCACGCGATGGCCGTCACCATTTCCGACGCCTGCCACGCCTGCCACGCCTGCCACGCCTGCCACGCCTGCCACGCCTGCCACGCCTGCCACGCCTGCCACGCCTGCCACGCCTGCCACGCCTGCCACACAACGGCTTGGCTTGTTCGGGCTTGGCCACGCCACGACCGGGCTCGTTCGCGAGGGGAGTGCACCACTCCCGAAACGCCCACTGCGCGGAAGGCGGTCGCGACGCCGGCGCCGATCCTTCTCGCGCCGCTGGTCACCAGCGCGGACTTAGGGCATCTAAAGGGCGCGGTGGATTGACAGCGCTGCTGGTGGGAGTAGGGACGATGGCTTCCCGCAGGGCGTTGTTGCCGTCTGCTGGCTCCGCCGCACTCGTCCCTGGAAGAAACCATGCGGCCGTATGCGAGAGGCCGAGCCATCCGTATGGGGGAGTGGCGGCGTACGGCCCGCGCAGTGCTTGGCAGGCTCTTGCGTCCTACGTGCGGTGGTCGTGACTGGTCGCTCGTTGACGCCCCGCTACGACGGTCATGACCGGTTGGCGCAGGTCCTCGCTGGTAGGGGGTACTTTGGCTGGTTAGTCGTTGCGGCCTCTGGTACGGCGATATTGCTGATCGGCCAGCTCTTGCCTCCGACGCGACGGCTCCTCATAGTCTGTGCGGTGAGACCTGGGCCTGACCGATCATTCGAGCCGTCTACACGCCGCTCCGGGTTTACCCGCTGGCCCAGGAGCGGCGCGTGTTGATGAGGTCGGGGAACTCCGGGAGGGATGATATCGCCCCCGGAGTCCCCGACCTAAAGGGGCATGCTGTACATGATCCGGAACCGATCTCCCGGGATGACGATGTCGCTGGTCTCGACCGGGCGGTCACCTGCCCAATGGGTGCGTTCGAGATGAAGAACGTGCACGCCCGCGGCAAGATCCAGCGCGTCGCTCTCCACGGGTCGAGGAATGCGCGTGTGTACGCTTTCGACGATCTCCGTGATCTTGATGCCGTGCGCGTACATCCTCGCGACCAGACTTCGGCGCTCTTCCTCCGTGTGAGGGGCGAACTCCCGCAGTTCGTAGGAAGTGGCGAGTTGCAGCGGTCTGCCGTCTCCGCGGAAGACGTAGTGCGTTTTGGTCAGCGTGGCCGACTCGGGCAGACGCAGCCGTCTGGCGATGTCGGGGCCTGCTTCGGTCGGTTCGCTGTGCCAGTCCCACGTCACGCGCCGGCCTTGGGACTGCAGGTCGGCGGCGAACGGGGCAGGGTGATCGAGGAAGCGCCATCGGTGTAGCGCTGTCAGGTCGGGGCGTTCCCTGACGTAGTGACCCGAGCCCACGCGGCCGATGATGAGACCCTCGCCCGCGAGCACACGGAGTGCGTGACGGGCGGCGGTCTCCCCGACCTGATACTTGCGGGTCAACTGCGCCCGCGAAGGAATGGGCGCACCGGGGGGAAGGGTGCCGTCGGTGATCTGTCGCCGAATATCTTCGACAACGCGCAGGTAGACCGGATCTGAGGTGGCCACTAGTCCATCCCTGGGGGTTCGTGTGAGGCGTTGCCCCATGTTGCCGTATTCGGCAGGTAACCGACCGTCATCGAGGATGGCTGGGGCCCCAACTTTGCGTTGGCGGAAAATTATCGGAGAAACCTTGTAACGCCGATGTAAGGGGTGCCGATTCTCCGGTAGAGGTCGTCGATGTGTGTACCCCCGAGCACATATCGGCGACCTCTTCCATGTCCGCCTCGCGAACGAGCGACCATCGAGTCTGTGAACGCCCTGGTGGGGCGCATGTTTCGAGATGGGGCTTCGGGAGTGTCTCGAGAGTCGGTTCGAACCGAGGCGTGCCACCGAACCGCATGATGCTCGGAAGTCGGGGTCCTGCTGTCGTCCGCGCATCGTCTGTCGGTGCGTCTGACCAAGCTCCGTGGCTGGCAAACGTCAGCACCGGTTCTGTGCGTTCCTTCCCGAGTCGCGCTGGTTCTCTTTGCTCGCGCGCCCACTCTGATCGTGGGAGTGGGGCGAACAGGGAGAAGGGGGGTTGGTCCGTGTACCAGGGGGCAACACGCGCCGTCGCCGTCGCCGTCGAGGTGGAGGTGGCCGTCATGGCTTTCGGGGACGTCATGGCATCGGGGTCATGGTCGTAGTCGCAGTTGTGATCCTTGGCGGGGGCCACAGGGCGGTGCCGAACGGCGGGCGCTGATGTGCGAAGTGAGTTGGGGCATGTCGGTGTGTGCTTGATCTGGCCTGACTATCACAACGATCGTGCCAGTCAAAGCGGAACAAGCTCGGTGGAGTTCGGATGCTGGGTCGCCGGCTATTGACGGTAAGGCGTGGCGGCGCAGTCAATGACGGGCTTCCCGAGTGGCGCGTGCCGGGGTGCCGGGGTGCGGGGCGTAGTGTCGTAGGTCGCGGGCATCTTTCTGATGTGTCCCAAAGTGGTCGTCGTTCGCCGCAACCGGCAGAACGACCGAAGCGCCCCAAGCGTCACGTGCGGGGAATTCATAAGCGCATGGGTGCCCTGGCCGTGGTGGTGCCGGAGGGTGTGCGCTCCCTTCCCGTATGCTGGGTGCTCTGTTGGCCGCGATGCTCTGGGCGTGGTGGCTGTGTGACGCTGAGGACCAACAATTCGGTCGTCTTGGACACGGAGCGCTTACCCGGAACGGGCGGTGTGTATCCCGGGGTTCTCCCTTGCCGATGCGCCTCGCGTACCGGCGTGAGTCGAATGGGTTGGCTGGCCTGCGGGGATGCGGGTGTGGTCGCCAGGGCCGGTCGAGTTGCTCGGAGTTCGTTTGGCCGGTTGGCTCGGAAGCCGGTGAATGTGGGCAAAAAGCGGCTCCAGGCTGGCGAAGCGGGGTGGCGACGTCCAATGGATTTCCGAATCCAGGTAGCGTTCGCACTATGGCATCGCCAACTGGAACCACCGACGCGCCCTTCGGCCGTATGCTGACCGCGATGGTCACGCCGTTCACCCCCGACGGCGAGGTCGATTATGTGGCTGTGCGACGTCTTGCCACCTACCTGGTGGACGAGCAGCGCAATGATGGCCTGATCGTCAACGGGACGACCGGGGAATCGCCTACTACCTCGGACGAGGAGAAGCAGCGCATCGTCAGCGCCGTCCTCGATGCGGTCGGTGATCGCGCGACCGTGGTGGCAGGGGCCGGGACGAACGACACTCGCCATAGTGTCGAGCTCGCGAAGCAGGCGGCACGCGTCGGTGCGCACGGCCTGCTGGTGGTGACGCCCTACTACAACAAGCCCCCACAAGAGGGGCTGTACCGGCACTTCACTTCCGTCGCGGAGGCGACCGACCTCCCCGTGATGCTGTACGACATTCCAGGTCGTAGCGGCGTGCCGATCAAGACCGATACCCTGATCCGCCTGGCGCAGCACGAGCGCATTGTGGCTGTGAAGGACGCCAAGGGCGATCTGTTCGCCGCTAGCCAGGTGATGATTTCGACGGATCTCGCCTTCTACTCCGGCGATGACCTGCTCAATCTGGCCTGGCTGTCCCTCGGTGCGGCAGGGTTCGTCAGCGTGGTCGGCCATGTGGTCGGTGCCGAGCTGGCGCGCATGATTCATCTGCATAAGAACGGCGACGTCAACCAGGCCTTGGCCGTACACGGTCAGGTGGCCCCGGTGGTAGACGGGATCATGCTGCGCGCCGGTGGCGCGATCATGGCGAAGGCCGCACTGAGCATGGTGGGAGTACCGGTTGGTCCGGTGCGGCTGCCGCTTGTGGAGGCGACGGAGAAGCAAATCGCCGAGCTGCGTGCTTGCCTGGTGGCCGGCGGGGTGAAATTGACAGACGCATAGGAACGGGGAGGAACTGGGAGTTTTGAGAACTAGATCTGACCGAGGGGGCCGGGCATGAGCCATCCGCATCCTGAGCTTGGCCCCCCGCCGGTGCTGCCGGAAGGCGGCTTGCGCATTGTCGCGCTCGGCGGGTTGGGAGAAATCGGCAGAAACATGGCCGTCTTCGAATATGACGGTCGCCTGCTGGTCGTGGACTGCGGGGTGCTGTTCCCCGAGCCGGACCAGCCGGGTGTCGACCTCATCCTGCCCGACTTCGAATACATCAGGGACCGGCTCGACGACGTCGAAGCCGTGGTGCTGACGCACGCCCACGAGGACCACATCGGGGCGGTGCCCTATCTTCTGCGCGAGCGGCGCGACATTCCGCTCATCGGTTCCAAGCTCACGCTTGCCCTTATCGAGGCCAAGCTGACCGAGCACAGGATCCAGCCGACCAAAGTCGAGGTCGTCGAGGGTGAGAGGCACGTCTTCGGGCCTTTCGACTGTGAGTTTCTCGCGGTCAACCACTCCATTCCCGACGCTCTGGCCGTAGCCATACGTACGCCGGCGGGCATTGTCCTGCATACCGGCGACTTCCGTATGGATCAGTTGCCGAGCGACGGCCGTCTCACCGACCTCGGTGGCTTCGCCAGACTCGGCACCGAGGGCGTCGACCTGCTGATGTCCGACTCCACCAACGCCGAGGTGCCGGGATTCGTCACCAGCGAGCGGGAGATCGCGCCGGTCATCGAGGAGGTGATTCGCACTTCCGAGCAGCGTGTCATCGTGGCCAGCTTCGCCTCGCACGTGCACCGCATCCAGCAGGTCATGGATGCCGCCGCCAAGCACGGCCGCAAGGTCGCCCTGGTCGGACGCTCCATGGTGCGGAACATGGGCGTGGCCCGCGACCTCGGATACCTCAAGGTTCCGCCGGAGCTGATCGTCGACTCGCGCGACATCGAGGAGTGGCCGCCACAGGACGTGGTCCTCGTCTGCACCGGTTCGCAGGGCGAGCCGATGGCGGCGCTGTCCAGAATGGCGAACCGCGATCATCCGATACGCATCGCCGACGGCGACACCGTGCTGCTGGCCTCGTCGCTGGTGCCGGGGAACGAGACCGCGGTCAACAAGGTCATCAACGGACTGACGAGGTGGGGCGCCCGGGTTGTGCACAAGGGCAACGCCAAGGTGCATGTCTCCGGACACGCGGCCGCGGGCGAGCTCCTGTACGTGCTCAACCTGACGCGTCCCTCCAACTTCATGCCTGTGCACGGCGAATGGCGTCATCTGCGCGCCCACGCCAAGCTGGCCGCCCTCACCGGTGTGCCGGACGACCACATCGTGATCGCCGAGGACGGCGTCGTGGTGGACCTGGTCGATGGCCGCGCGAGGATCGTCGGCGCGGTTCACGCCGGGTACGTCTACGTCGATGGTTCGTCGGTGGGTGAGATCACCGACACGTCCCTGAAAGATCGCAGAATCCTCGGAGACGAAGGATTCATCTCCGTGGTCATCGTGGTCGACTCCAACACGGGCAAACTCACTGCCGGCCCTGAGATCCACGCGCGCGGGTCGGGCATCGACCCCATCCAGTTCGACGAGTTCATCCCGCAGATCGAACGCGCTCTTCAGGAGAAGGCCGCAGACGGGGTGGTCGACATGCAGGAGATCCGCCGGGTCGTACGTCGTACGGTGGGGCGCTGGGTGAGTGACACCTATCGCCGCCGACCGATGATCATTCCCGTGGTGCTCGAGGTCTGAGTCTCCGCAGGGTACGGCAGGTGTCCTCACCTGCCGTACCTGCGGAAGGGCGGCGTGCATGGGCACGCGTGCGATGGCGGTGTCGTGACGGTGGTGGCACGGCTTCATCGAAACCTCCAGCCTTATCGGGACCTTCGGCTCGGTAGGACCTCTGGCCTCATCGGGACCTCCGGCTTTGTCAGGATCCGGCTTTGTCGGAATTTCCGGCTTCATAAGCTCTGGCCTTGTTAGGGCCATTGGCTTCGTCGAGGCATCCGCGTTCGTTGGGACGTCCGCCCTGGGACGTCCGCCCTGGGACGTCCGCCCTGGGACGTTCGCTTGCTTGGACGTTCGCCGTGCTAGGGCGTCCGCTTAGCTGGGACCTCCGCCTCGTTGGGATCTCCGGTGCAGTCGGGGTCGCATGTCAGGCGTCTTTCTGGCGTATCAGCCAAGTGGCGATTACGAGGGGGATGAACGCGTACCCGACCATGACTGCCGCTGCTACTGGTGGAGGTAGGAGTGAGCCGTACACCGAAGTGGTGATGAGGTCGCCGGTGATCTGCCGGGGGAGGGCGCTGATCATCAGCGAGCCGAGACGTTCGCTCCACGGCTCAGGGACGTTGTTGATGATGATAGGGATCACATAGACGAGGCCGACGACGATGGCAGTCGCGGCGGCAGCGGATCGCAGGAGTGCGCCGAGCCCCAGGCCGAGCAGTGCGAAGGTCGGCACGGTGAGGGTGAGGGTGATTAGGAGCGGCAATCGGTCTTCGAACGCCGCGGTGTACGCGCCGGAGAAGCGCTCGCCGAGGA
This sequence comes from Nonomuraea sp. NPDC050404, assembly GCF_040655495.1. Taxonomy (NCBI): domain Bacteria; kingdom Bacillati; phylum Actinomycetota; class Actinomycetes; order Streptosporangiales; family Streptosporangiaceae; genus Nonomuraea; species Nonomuraea sp. NPDC050404. The sequence goes on along the minus strand of NZ_JBFAKB010000056.1, from coordinate 8,807 downwards.
CGCTGCCGGCCACGAGATAGGTGCCGAAGACTGCCAGAGCGCCGACGAGCAGGCTCAGGGCGCCGACGACGGTGGCTTTGGCCATGAGGACGGGCCAGCGACGGGGGACGAGAGCGAGGCTGGTCCTGATTAAGCCTGTTGCGTATTCGGATGTGATGACCAGGATGCCGAGGATGCCCATGCAGAGCTGGGGGACGACAATGAGCACTTCCTCCAGATCCGCGATGCGGGCACCTGCTTGCTGCTCAGGGGATACGGCATCGTACGTGCCGGCCGCCGCCAGGGCGATCGTGAGGCCGATGAGGACTGTGCTGAGGCCGAGACAGAGGATCAGATAGGTCGAGCGGACCGAGCGGATTTTCAGCCATTCGGAGGAGAGAACAGCTCTCATCGGGCCGCTCCATATTGGACGCTGCCTGTGGTCAAGGCCATGTAGGCGTCTTCGAGCGATGGATAGTGGGTGGTCAGCTCCGACACGGTGGCCTCGGCTATGAGCTTGCCCCGGCCGACGATCACGATGCGCTCGGCCGTGAGGGCCATTTCGCTCATGAGATGGCTGGAGAGTAAGACCGTCCGGCCCTCGGCGGCGAGTGAGCGCATGAGGTCGCGGATCCAGCGCACGCCGTCCGGGTCGAGGCCGTTGACTGGTTCGTCGAACATCAGGACGCCCGGATCACCGAGTAGCGCGGCCGCGATGCCGAGGCGTTGCTTCATGCCCAGAGAGAACCCGCCCACCCTCTTGCGTGCCACGCCCGCCAGCCCAACCTGCTCAAGCAACTCGGTCACCCGCCTGACGCCGATGCCGTTGGTGCGTCCCAGGCAGAGCAGGTGGTCGTAGGCGTTGCGGCCGCTGTGGACGGCGTCGGCGTCGAGGAGCGCTCCGACTTCGCGCATCGGCTGGCGGAGTGCACTGTATCGACGTCCGTTGACCAGGGCCTGGCCAGAAGTGGGCGCGTCGAGGTCGAGGGTCAGGCGCATCGTGGTGGACTTGCCGGCGCCGTTGGGGCCGAGAAAGCCGGTGACATGGCCTGGCTCGACGCGGAAGGACAGGTCGTCGACGGCGACGGTGCTTCCGTAGCGCTTTGTGAGGTGATGGAGTTCGATCACGTGGTACAGGATGCGGGGCGGCGGGTCGCCGGCGCGTCGGACCACGGTTCGAACTTCAAGGTCAGACCCTGGTTTGACGTGTGGACGCCGCTGCAACGGCTACCGTTCAACGCGTGGACGACACGCACCCCTTCTTCGTCAGGCGCATGAGCCGTCGCCAGTTGGTCATGCTCGATGTGGCGGCAGGTGTGTGCTCGGCGTTCATCCTCCTCACGGCGATGGTCCATGCCACGGCGCTGCCGCCGTGGGTGCGGATCGCCCTGTCTCTCGGGCTGGGGTTGCCGCTGGCGCTGCGCAGGCTGTGGCCGCTGCCAATCTTCTGCTTCACGCTGGTGCTCGCCCTCTACGCCGCGCTGGCCGGCACGGTGGGCCTCGCATACTTTTCTCCCGCGTACGCCTTGTATATCGTCGCCCTGTCCGAAAAGCGCGGCCCCGTGATCCCGACGTCGACCATCGGCGCGGTGAGCCTGATCACCGTCGTGGGGTTGGTGATGACGGGGGCCTCTCCTGACGAGGCGCCCGGCTGGCTATTCCGCCTTGACCAGCCGCTTCTGGGTATCGCGGCGCTGGGAGGCGCATGGACGGTTGGCCGGGCCGTACAGGAGCGCAGGTCCTATGCGGCCCGTGACAGCGAGCGGTTGGCGGCGCAGGCGGTTGCGGAAGAGCGGTTACGAGTCGCGCGCGAGCTGCACGATGTGGTCACGCACAGCGTAGGGCTGATCGCGGTCAAAGCGGGGGTGGCCAATCACGTCATGGCCACCAGGCCGGAAGAGGCACATGATGCCCTGCGCGTGATCGAGACCGCCAGCCGCAGCGCGTTGGTCGAGATGCGACACCTACTCGGTGTGCTGCGGTCCACGGAGGTGCCCGACCGTGCGCCCACCCCCGGCCTGGCGGGCATCCGGGGGTTGGTGAGCCAGGCGCGGCTGGCGGGCGTGGAAGTGGAGCTTGATCTCCGCACTGAACTCGATCTCCGCACTGAAGCTGTCGGCGGGCAGCGGCTTGGGGAGGCGAAAAGGCGGGCGCGGTTGCCTGAGCCTGATGGCGGGCAGCGACTTGGGGAGGTAGAAGGATTGGCGCGGTTGCCTGACGGCGTGGGGCTGTCGGCCTACCGCATCGTGCAGGAGGCGCTTACCAATGTGGTCAAGCATGCCGCCCCCGCTCGCTGCCGCGTAACCGTAGTCGCTGATGGCAGGGAGGTGCGGATCGAAGTGACCGATGATGGGCCGGGCAGACGCACCATGCCGTCTGATGGTGCCGGGCATGGCCTGATCGGTATGCGGGAGCGGGTCATGGTGTACGGCGGCACGCTCCAGGCCGGCAGCCTACCTGGGCGAGGATTTCGAGTGTCCGCGACGTTGCCTTACGAGGAGGCGCAGTGATCCGGGTGGTCATCGCCGACGATCAGGCGTTGCTCAGAGGAAGCTTCAGAGTGCTGGTCGACTCCGAGCCTGATCTGATGGTGGTGGGCGAGGCAGCGACTGGTGCCGAGGCGGTTGAGGTGGTGTTGGAACGGCGGCCGGATGTGGTGCTCATGGATGTAAGAATGCCCGGCATGGACGGGATTGAGGCCACCCGTCGTATAAGGGACGCCGCTCGGGTACTTGTTGTAACGATGTTCGATCTCGACGCTTATGTTTATGATGCGCTTCGGGCTGGGGCGAGTGGATTTTTGCTGAAGGATACGCCGCCGGCCGATTTGCTGGCTGCTGTACGGGTGGTCGCCGGTGGGGAGGCGTTGCTGGCGCCCAAGGTCACGCGCAGGTTGATCGAAGAGTTCGCGCGAACTCCAGCCCTTCCCCAAGTGAAAGGGCTGGAAGGGGTTACAGAGCGGGAGCGGGAAGTGCTGATGCTGATCGCGCGTGGGTTGTCCAACGGAGAGATCGCAGCGCATCTGCAGGTGACCTTGGCCACGGTCAAGACGCACATCACCCGGCTGCTGGCCAAGCTGGGGGCGCGGGATCGGGCGCAGCTTGTCATTGCGGCGTATGAGTGCGGATTAGTTACGGTCGCCGGCTGAGTTATTCGAACATGCGATGCAAAGAGTTTCTTGTTGTTGGGCTATGCTGACTTCGCGAGCCAATCCAAGTGTGCGCCTCCGAATGGTCCCTTTCTTTCGCCTACGGCGTCGAGTAGCCAGCGTGCGGTTTCTTCTGCTTGTGTGATCATTGTGGGTGGATAGTTCAGTAGGACCTGGTGTTCGGCGAATTCGTCTTCGTCGTCGAGAATGAGTCGCCCGTCTCTCATCCGGATCACGTCCAAGTCGAGGTCGAGCATGGTGACCTCGCCGTCCCTCCATTCCGGAATGGTGGTGACGTCGACGTAGATCTCGCTTTTGTGCGGCGGGGTGTTGAAGGACGCTGTCCACCAGGCATCCCGGGGGAACAGCATGATCGCGGTTGTTTCCCACGTGACGGGTGGGCCTTCGCCCTTGCGGGCGACCGTTCCGCCCGGGACCTCAGCCCAAATGCCGTGCTCATCCTCGCCAAGCAGCCGCCCGGGGTGATTCCAGTGCAGTGCGCCGCCGTACTTGCGGAAGACGATTCGCACATCAGTCATACGAGGAACTTATCCATGTCGGTTGGCGCTCACGCAAAGCCCTGGTCATGAGGGGCCGCGGGCGGTTCGTCCAGAAGTGGTTCATGACAGCAGGCGGAGTGCCCCGGAGAGGGCGGCCAGACGCTGAGGGGAGGCCAGGCCGGCGTGGTAGAGATGGAATTCCGATGCCCCAGCCTTGGAGTACGTCCGCAACTGATCGGCCAGGACGTCAGGGTCGGCCGGGCGTGGGGGGAGAGCCAGGACGTAGGCACCTACTCGCTGCTCCGGAGTGCAGAGCTCCTTCAGCCGGGCGAGGCGGGTGGCGTCCGTGGCCGGGTCGCCCCAGCAGTTGGCCACCAGGACGTCCGCTCCTGGTTCACCTGCGGGCAGTGGGGCGAAGGCGCCTGTGGCCCAGGGGTCCGGGTTGGCGTGCAGCGTGATCGGGACGCCGGGCGCGGTGCTGCCGGCGGCCGCGATCAGGCGTTGGCGCATAGCGGTGGTCATGTCGGTGCGGATGGCGCGCACCTCGTCGGTCAGAGAGCCGAGGGCTTCTTCAATGGTGCCCTGCGCAGTAGTGATCGTTTCAGCAGTTGGTGTGGATGTGGCATGTGTCGGAGTCGTGCGAGTGGCGTTTTCGGCAATGGAGTGATCCGAAGGGGCGATCTGGCTCGATGCGCGGTCTATCGCGGCACGGACCCTGTCCTGCGTCGCCTCTGGATAGCGGGGGGCGCAGCTGGTGCAGAAGCACAGGGAGAGGAGGTCCGCGTCCGTCGGGGTCCAGTCCGCGCCGCCTGTCTTCTCGTGGACGCTCTGGTGGCCGAAGCCCATGGGGCCGCAGGCCTCAAGGATCAGGCCGTCCGGCTCGCCTACTTCGAGGATCTCCTTGACCAGACGTTCGCAGTACTCGATGACGTCATCGTGGGCGGGGCACAGCGCGTAGGGGTACGGGTCGCCGAAAGCGTTGCGTACGACCAGGTCGGGATGGGCGGAGCCGAGATGGGAGTTGTGAGTGAGGACGGTCCAGGCGTGTACCTGGAGGCCGGCGGCCTTCAGGGCATCCCTGGCCTGGAGATAGGCGTCGGCGGGAGTCCACGTGGGGGTGGCGGGGACCAGGCGGGACCAGGATGACGAGCGGATCGGGAGGTAAAAGGCCGGGTATGGCACATCCAACACGCGGTGGGCGGGGTGGTACGGCGTGGCCGCCCTCGTCGAGTGGTAGCTGGCTGCCAGAGCGACCGTCTGGACGCCCAGGTCTGCCAGACGGCCGGGGGCTGTCGGGTCCCCGACCACGTCCCAGGGGTAGAGATAGGCGACGTTCATCAACGAGGGCTCCTTGCCGACGTTCAGGTGTTGGTCTGTTTGCCGGCATATACCAGCGGGTTGTGCTGTGAACTGCTTCGGTGGGGCGCTTGGCCGGTTTTCGTCAGGGGGTTCTACCGCGAGTGTTCACCGGTGGATCTCTTCGTTGAGGTTCATCGGCGGCCTTGCGTTGGCGTTCGTCGTCGAGGTTCGTCGCCGATGGTCACCAGCGCGGTTTCTTCGCCGAGAAGGAGGGCTCGAAGCGTTGCATGTACGACGTGTCGTCGCGGGAGTAGAGCCCGCACTTCTCGTACTGCTCGTTCATCACGGCCAGCGCGTCCCGGTCCAGTTCAACGCCGAGGCCGGGGCCGGTGGGCACCGGGACGGCGCCGTTCACGAAACGCAGGGCGCCCGGCAGGATGACGTCCTGGCCATCCTGCCAGGGGGTGTGCGTGTCGCAGGCGTACGTGAGGTTCGGCGTGGCGGCGGCCAGGTGCGTCATGGCGGCCAGGCTGATGCCGAGGTGCGAGTTGGAGTGCATGGATATGCCCAGGCCGAACGCCTCGCACATGGCGGCGATGTGCGAGGAACGTGTGAGGCCGCCCCAATAGTGGTGGTCCAGGAGGAGTACGCCGATCGCTCGGGAGGCCATCGCGGGCGGGAAATGCTCTGGGGTGACCACGCACATGTTCGTGGCGAGGGGCATGGTGACGGCGGCCGCCACTTCCGCCATGCCGTCGATGCCGGCGGCCGGGTCCTCCAGATATTGGAGGATGCCGTCGAGCTCGCGGCCTACGCGGATCGAGGTGGCCACGGACCAGGCGGCATTCGGGTCGAGGCGGAGGGGTACGCCGGGGAACGCCTCGTGCAGGGCGCGGATCGCGGCGATCTCCTGGTCCGGCGGGAACACGCCGCCCTTGAGCTTGATCGATTCGAAGCCGTACTCGCTGATGAGGAGCCTTGCCTGCTCGACGATGCCGGCTTCGTCAAGTGCGGCGCCGAACCTGTCCGGTTCGTCGCCTGGATGGCCTGCCCACTTGTAGAAGAGGTACGCGCTGTACGGCACCGCGTCTCTGACCTTGCCGCCCAGCAGGTCGGAGACGGGGATGCCGGCGGCCTTGCCGCGAATGTCCAGGCAAGCCACCTCAAAGGGGGAGAAGACGCGGTCGATGCTCTTCTCCTTGGTGGCGAGGCCGGTAAGACCGTGCTTGTCGCTCACGGTTTCGCCGACGATCGCGGTGACGCGGGCGTACATGGTGTTCAGGGCATGAACGTCGAGGCCGATCAGAGCTTGCGCGCATTCCCGCACCTTGCCGAGATGATCGCGATCACCATAGGTCTCGCCCAACCCGGTCGCACCCTCATCTGTGACGACCTCGACAATGGTACGGAGAGCCCATGGCTCATGGACTCCGGCAGCGTTCAGGAGAGGCGGATCCCGGAAGGCCACAGGTGTTACGTGGATCTGCCTAATGATCATTTGCATGCCGTCCATGTATGTGAACGATTGCCAGATTTGTGGACAAGTTGCCGCAACTGTAAGAATCAGGTTGAAGAAGTGTCAAGACTCCGAAGGGCCATTCGATGATCTACGGACACGACCCCAGGACCGGCGAGACCGTGGGCGCCGCCCTGCCCGAGACCGACAGCGCCGGGGTCGACAAGATCGTTTCTGCTGCGGCCGCCGCCGGAGCGACCTGGCGGGCGACCTCGGCTGCCGAGCGGGCCGTCGCGCTGGAGGCGGTCGCCGATGCGCTTGCCGCTCACGTGGACGAGCTCTGGCAGCTCGCCGACCAGGAGACCGCGCTCGGCGAGGGACGGCTGCGGGGCGAAGTGGCGCGGGCGGCGGGGCAGTTCAGGCTCTTCGCCCAGGTGATCAGGGATGGTGGTTACCTGGAAGCCATCATCGATCACGCGGACTCTTCGCTCACGCCGCCCAGGCCGGACGTACGCCGGATTCAGAACCCGCTGCAGGGCGTCGTGGCCGTGTTCGCGGCGAGCAACTTCCCGTTCGCGTTCTCGGTGGCCGGAGGCGACACGGCCTCCGCGCTGGCCGCCGGATGCCCTGTGGTCGTCAAGGCGCATCCTGGGCACCCCAACACCTCCGAGCGCGTGGCGAAGATCCTTCAGGAGGCGCTGCCGTCCCCCGATCTGCTCGGGCTCGTTCAGGGCATGCAGGCCGGTGTGGATCTGGTGCAGCACCCTGGCGTGGTCGCGGCCGGGTTCACCGGCTCGGTGGCCGGGGGCAAGGCGATCCAGAAGCTGATCGACGAGCGGGAGGTGCCGATCCCGTTCTTCGGTGAGCTTGGCAGCGTCAACCCCGTGGTCGTGCTTCCGTCGGCTCCGGTGAAGGAGGTGGCCACCGGGTTCGCCGCGTCGCTGACGCTGGGGGTCGGGCAGTTCTGCACGAATCCCGGGCTCCTGTTCGTGCCCGAGGGGGAGGAACTGCGGCAGGCGCTCGTGGAGGCCGTCGAGGGGTCCAGCGGTGGACCCATGCTCGCCGAGCGGATCAGGGAAGGGTACCTCGGGGGCGTCGAGCGGCTGGGTGAGCTGAGACTGCTGGCCGAGGGCAAGCCGGGAGAAGGCAACCTGGCGGTCACGCCCAAGGTGTTCACCGCGGATCTCGACACGTTCGCGGAGAAGCTGCCGCAGATCGGTGAGGAATGCTTCGGGCCGGCGGCCATCGTAGTGACGTACAGGGAAGTTTCGGACCTGCGCCCGGTGCTGGAGCGGCTTGAAGGGTCGTTGACCGCGACCGTTCACAGCACCGTGCCGGAGGAGGCCGGAGAGGTCGCTGAGGTGCTGGGCAAGAAGGCCGGACGGCTCATCTGGAACGGGTGGCCGACCGGAGTCGCCGTGTGCTGGGCCATGCACCACGGTGGTCCCTGGCCTGCTGCCACGACGTCGTACACGTCGGTGGGGGCGACGGCGATCGGTCGGTGGCTGGCGCCCACTGCCTACCAGGACTGGCCGGAGGCGCTGCTGCCGGATGAGCTCAAGGACGGGAACCCGCTGTCCATCCCGCGGAGGGTGGATGGTCGGCTTCAGGCGTGAATGATGGGGTGAGCCGAGGCTTGGGCCTGGGGCCGCGGTCTGGTTAGTGGTTCCCGGGCTCCAGGTTGGCGGTGGTCGAGGTGTCGGGTGATGGGTTAAGGCGGGCGTCCTTGCGTCGGTGACGGGTTGAGGCGGGCGTCCTTGGTCGGCCTGGCCCGGCTCTGGCTCCGGGGCGGCCTGCCTCCGGCTCTGGCCTGGTTCCGGCCTGGCCTCGGCCCGCCTGGCTCCGGTCTGGCCCCCGCCTGGCTCCGGCCCGGCCCAGCCCGGCGTGGCTACGGCCCGGCTCGGCTCTGGCCTTTGGCCTCGGTCAGGCGCGGCTCTGGCCTTGGCCTGTTCCGGCCCGGGCTGGCTCTGGCCCGGCTCGGCGTGGTTCCGGCCCTGGCCTCGGCCTGGCCCCCGCCTTGCCCTGCCCCGGTCCGGCCGGCCCGGCGTGGCTCCGGCGCCCGGCCTCGCCCCCGTCTGGCCCTGGCCCAGGCCTGGTTCTGGCTCTGGTTCGGTCCGGCCTTAGCTTTGGCCTGGGCCGACTCTGGCCCTGGGTGGCTCTGGCCCTGCTGGCTTTGGCCCTGCTGGCTCTGGCCCTGGGCTGGCTCAGGCCCGGTCCGGCGTGGTTCCGGCTCTGGCCTGCCTGGGCCCGGCCCGCCTACGGCTCCGGTCTGGCCCTGGCTTTCGCTACGGAGATCACTTCTCGCACCTAGAGGGATACCCCCAGCAGCACTAGTGTCCCGGTCTTGAGTTTCGTCATCTAATGGAGGGATGGCGGGCAGACCACGACGTCCGCTCGTGCTGAGTGTGGACGAGCGGCGGACGCT
>NZ_JBFAKB010000055.1:0-44206 GCF_040655495.1 Nonomuraea sp. NPDC050404 | reverse complement strand
TCCTGATGGCTGGGCAATGGGAGCCGGATGAGCTGCGAGGTTCACGTCCGGTTCTGCGAGAGCCGGGGGGTGAAACTCCCCCCGGCTACTCACCTCGCCCTGCGTCACCAGATCACCGTCCTTGAACGCCAACTCAGCGCCGACACCCGAGTGAGATTCGCACCCGAGGACCGAGCCTTCCTGGCCGCTCTCCTGACCTCGCTACCCCGGGAGGTCCTGCGCCGGCTGCGGCTGCTCATCCAACCGGATACCGTGCTGCGCTGGCATCGCGATCTGATGAGACGGCGTCATGCCCGTACCTGCCGGCCAAAGCGGCCCAGGCGCCCACGGTCCGCTCCATCCGCGCTCTTATCCTGCGTCTGGTTCGGGAGAACCCCGGCTGGGGCTATCGGCGGGTACATGGTGAACTCACCACGCTTGGCATCAAGGTCGCGCCGTCCACGGTGTGGGAGATCCTCAAGCAGGAAGGTCTCGATCCGGCGCCCGAGCGGGTCTCCACCACATGGGCCGACTTCCTGCGCTCGCAAGCCGACGCCCTGCTGGCCGCCGATTTCATCGAGACCATCACCCTGAACGGACAGCGCCAGTACATCCTGGCCGTCATCGAGCACACCACCAGGCGCATCCGGGTGCTCGGCACCACCGCGCACCCGAGCGCGAGCTGGGTCACCCAGGCGATCAGGAATCTCGTGATGGATCTGCACGATGCGGACTGCCGGGCGCGCTTTCTGAGCTTGTTCTTTAAGGTTCGAGATTGCGTTTGGCGGTCAGAGACTTCGGTCGCTTGTTGACTTTCCCCAGGTCATAGCGGGGAGCGCGGCTTCGGTTGCGGGAACCGGGCGGCCGTCCGGGGCCGGGCTTGCCGGGTTTGGGCGCACGGGCCGGGCATGGCGTTGCCGGGCGGATGTTCCGGAACCCTCGCCGTACTCGGGCGGGGGTAAGTCGGCCGGGCGGGGCGGGCTTCTCCCACGGGCGGCGCAGGTCTTCCACCAGGTGGCGGGCCAGCCGTAGCTGGGTGTAGGCGGCGATGACCAGCCAGGTCCACACGTCGGCGGTCTGCGGGTTGCGGATCTTCGGCGTGGTCCAGCCGAGCGTCTGCTTGAGGAGCCGGAACGTATGCTCAAGATCGAACCTGCGGAGGAACGCCTGCCACAGCCGGTCGATCTGGGTGGCGGTCAGCCCGGTGGCCGAGGACCACAGCCACACCGGCTGAGGATGGGCGTCGTTGGGTAGCCGTTGCACGGTCAGCCGGATGAGCGTGCCCTCGATGATCGGTAGCTCGCCGTCGTGGTCGATCCAGGCGGCGCGACGGGTGAGCCGGTGATGCAGCCGATCCCACGCGGTCGCGATCGCTGTGCCGTACCGCGTCGTCTGGGTGGAGGTGGCCTGGTCAGGGGTGTGCCAGGTTGCCGGGTCGGCGAAGCGGAACTCGCCGCCGTGCTTGGGCGGGCGGCCGCCGGCGGGGTTGGCCAGGCAATGCTCACGGCGCGACGGCGCTGGACGGCGCAGCACCCGATCGGAACGGAGCCGGCCGAGCACCTCCACCGGCAGATCGGCCAGCAGGAAAGCCAGGCGGGGCAGGTCGTAGCCGGCGTCGAACACCAGCAGGATGTCCGCCTCGCCCGGCCACCACTGGCGGGCCTCGATCAGCCGGACGACCAAGTCCCGGACCTGAGCGGCGGTCACGGCCGCCACATCGGCCTCGGCCTCCAGCCGGACGGCGTCCAGCACCGCGGTCCAGGAGGTGCGTCCCGTCTCCAGCGCGGCGATGATCGAGTACGGCCAGCCCGGGATCATCGGATGCTGATCCTTACTGCGGCCGTAGGTATGGCAGAACGAACGGCCCGGGCTGGTGGCCGCGTCCGGCCGCAGCCACGGGGATACGTCCACCGCCAGGACCAAGCGCTCGCCTGTGGTCCTGGGCAGCGGCAGGCCCGCCAGCGCACGCCGGAATCGCCCGATCTGGATCCGGCCGTGGTTGAGCCCGTCGTACAGGGCGCCGTGCCCGCGCCGCTATGCGCGGATACATCACCATTGGCGCTGACCACGGCATACGCCCAAGATTTTGGTTTAAGAACAAGTAGAGAGCTTGTCACCAGAGCCGCAATTACCGGCCTTTCGCGATAGTCGCAGGCGCCGATCAGATGAAGGAGCGGTAGAGGCGTCCGATCTCGGATCGGAAGTGGATCTCCACGATGTCCTCATACCCGTCGGTGTCCGCTCCCGGGTCGCTGCCGGCCACTGTCACCGCCGTCGCGTCATCGGAAGTCGGCAGCACCCAACCGAAGATCAAGCGTCATGAGCGTGAGTGGGCTGAGACAACAGCTCCCGGAGCCCCGGTTGCGGTCTTGGTGATGTCGTCGGTGCCCATCTTCCAGCGCAGCGCGGTTCCTCCGATCTGTCGGAAGGCGGCGCGGTCGTTGAGATCCCCTATGATTTCTGTCCTCAGCAGACCGCCGGAGGGGACGAACACACCGCCGTGTTACGCAATCTCGACCTGCGCTTCTCCGTGCTGGGCCCCGTACGCGCCCACCGCGACGGCGTCGAAGTGGACATCGGCTCCCCGCAGCAGCGGCTGGTCCTGGCGGCCCTGCTGCTGGCCGGCGGCCGGGTGGTCGGCCACGAACAACTGCTCGACGCCGTCTGGGGCGCCGACCCGCCCCGCACCGCCATCAGCATCCTGCGCACCTACGTCTCCCGCCTGCGCGCCGCGCTCGGCGCTGACGTGATCGTCTCCGTCGGCAACGGGTACGCGCTGCCCGCAGGGACGTGCGACGCCGCCCTGCTGGAAGAGCTGGCCCGCGCGGGCAGGTACGGCGAGGCGCTGGCGCTGTGCCAGGGGGAGCCCCTCGCCGGGCTGGACGGCGCCTACGCGCAGGCCCAGCGGGCGCATCTCGCGGAACGGCGGCTCGTCCTGCTCGAGCGCCGCATCGAAGAGGACGTCGAGGACGGCCGGCACGCCGAGGTCGTCGCCGAACTCACCCTGCTCTGCGCGGCGCACCCCACCAGGGAACGCTTGGCCGGGCTGCTGATGCGGGCGTTGTACCGGTCGGGCAGGCAGGCGGAGGCGCTCGGCGTGTTCACCGACACCCGCGAGCTGCTGGCCGAGGAACTGGGCATCGACCCGTCACCGGATCTGGCCGAACTCTACCAGCGGATCATCAAGGCCGACCCGGGTCTCGGGTCGAAGACGGAGGAGCAGTCGGCCGCGACGCCCGTGCCGCGCCAGCTGCCCGCCGACATGACCGACTTCGCCGGCAGGGAGCCGGACATCGAGCAGGTGACACGGGCGCTGCGCGCGGCCGGCAGTTCGGCGCTGGTCATCGCCGCCGTGGCGGGAGCGGGCGGCATGGGCAAGACCACCCTGGCCGTGCGCGTCGCGCACCGGATCGCCGCCGGCTACCCCGACGGCCAGCTCTTTGTGGACCTGCAGGGGGCGGGTCCGCGCCCGCTGCCGCCGGAGGCGGTGCTGGGCGCCTTCCTGCGTGCCCTCGGCGTGGACGTGATCTCCGAGAGCCTGAGCGAGCGAGCCGCCCTGTACCGCTCGGCGCTGGCGGACCGGCGGGTGCTCGTGCTGCTCGACAACGCGGCCAGCGTCGCGCAGGTGCGGCCCCTGCTGCCCGGTGCCGCCGGCTGCGCGGTGCTGGTGACCAGCCGGGCACGGCTGACCGGGCTGTCGGGTGCGCGTCACCTCGACCTGCAGGCGATGCGTCCGGACGAGGCGACGGCGCTGCTGGTCAAGGTGGTGGGCGAGGCACGTGTGGCCGCCGAGCGGGAGGCGGCCCGCGACCTGATGCGGGACTGCGGCTACCTGCCTTTGGCGATCAGAATCGTGGCCTCGCGGCTCGCGGCGCGCCCCGGTTGGAGCCTGGCCAGGATGCGCGACCGGGTGGCCGACGAGCGCCGCCGCCTGGCCGAGCTGCGCGTGGACGATCTGGCCGTCGAGGCGACGTTCACCCTCGGCTACGACCAGCTCGACGAGGCGCACGCGTCCGCGTTCCGGCTGCTGGCGGTGCCGAACGCGCCCGACCTGTCGTCGTCCGTGGCGGCGGCCGTGCTGAACATGGACGAGGCGGACGCCGAGGCGCTCTGCGAGGCCCTTGTGAACGTCAGCATGATGGACTCGCCCGCGCCTGGCCGCTACCGGCACCACGACCTGCTCAAGATCTTCGCCTGGTCCCGGCTGGTCGAGGAGGACGGCGAGCAGGCCCGGCGGGCGGTCCTCGACCGGCTGCTCGGCTGTCACCTGACAGGCATCGGGGCGATCTTCCGAATGTTGTACCCGGGCGACCCGCTGGCCGACTCGGTGTCGAGCGGTTCCTGGCCGTCGTTCCTGGAGCTCGACGCGGCTCTGGAGTGGGGGGAGGCCGAGGAGCAGGGCGCGCTCAGCTGCCTGCAGCAGGTCGCCGAGACACCGGGCGGGCGGCTGTACGACGCGGTGTGGCTGCTCGACATGATGAGCCAGGTGTTCGACTTCGAATCGGACACGACCGGCTACGAACGGGCGGCCCAGAGCCTCATCGCGGCGGCGGCCGAGCGCGGAGACCTGGCGGCCGAGGTGTACGCCCGGCGCAAGCACGCCGAGATCCTCTACGGGCGCAAGGCGAGCCGGGCAGCGCTCGACGAGGTCAGGGCCGTCCGGGAGCTCGATCCAGTCGGCGTGTTCCAGGCGAATCAGGCCTACGCGGTCAACGTGTCCGCCATGGTCGCTCACGACGAGCGGTCGTGGGACGAGGCGATCACGCGCTACAACGAGGTCATCCGGATCTGGCGCGCCCACGGCCACCCCGCGTACGAGGCCGTCGTGCTGGGCAACCTGGCGCTCGTGCTCGGCGAGGCGGGCCGGGGTGAGGCGGCCGTGCCGGTCGCCGAGCTGGCTCTCGGCCTCACGACCGAGCTGAGGGGTGGCCGTCCGAACCCGCAGGTCGTCTATCAGCTGGCGGTCGCGCTGAGCGCGGCCGGCCGCCATGAGGAGGCGCTCTCCCGCTTCGAGGAGGGACGCGCGGAGTTCCGGCGAATCAAACAGTTCACCTGGGAGGGCATGACGCTGCGCCGGATGGCCGAGACCTGTTTCGCCATCGGCCGGCCCGAGCGCGCCGTCGACCATGCCGAGGAGGCTCTGGCCATCCTGGCGGAGGTGGACCAGGCGTGGGCGCGCGGCAAGGTCCTGACGGTGCTCGGCCGGGCGCTGGGGCAACTCGGCCGGCGCGACCGCGCCCGGGCCTGCCTGGCCGAGGCGGTCGCGATGCTGGGCCGGCCGGATCTGCCTGACACGGACGACGTGCGCGCCCTGCTCGGCTAGCTAGATGATCAATTCCAAGGGATGCCTGCGGAGGGTGCGGGGTGGGCGGCGGCCGAAGCCACCGCGAGACGGTCAGGCGGCGGGCTGCCGGCCCTGGTCGTCGAGGTGGCAGCGGGCGGTCAGGCTGCAGGGTCGACTTCGGGGTGCGTGAACCGCACGGGCTTGCCCAGCGACCGGGCGTAGGCGATTTCGGCTCGGGTGCTGTCTCCGATGTAGTCGCCGACTACGAGCACCTCATCAGCGAGCCGGATCTTCGCCCGGTGCAGATCGTCGAGTCGAACCTTCAGCGCCTTGGCCTCGACAGGATCGGACCAAAGTTCGTGCGGCGACTTCATGTCACAGCCCGGTTTGACGACAATCTTTCCGGCTTTGGTCTCCCGCAGATCGGCCTCGTTCATCTCGGTCATGAAGCGGGTGGAGCCGCAGATCACGACGATACGCGGGAGGCTCAACAGCTCCTTCGCGTTGGCGAGCTTCTCCTCGGGGGTGAGCAGCTGCGGGTATGACACCGGTTCCTCCTGGTGGTGTGGTCCAAGGGGCGCCTGCGGAGACGAGAACGAGGATGTCCAAGATCGTTTGGTGACGTACGACGTGGACACCCTCGCGCCAGCACTCTATGCGACGACCGACGACATGCTGAAGGAGTATCCCGACCTGGCGCGGTGGCGCCCGCCGGTCGGCATTACGCCCCGCCTGAGCGATGCCGAACTGGTCACCCTCGCCACGATGCAGGCCATGCCAGCCACAGCCGCTTCTTCTGGGGCCTGCGCCTGCACCTGGTCTGCACCCTTCAGGGCAGCCTGCCCATCGTCTTCGCCCTGACCGGGGCCAAGGCCGAGGAACGCGAGACCCTCCTTGCCCTCCTGGCAGCCGAATGCGAATTCAGTTGCTGCGGGCTGCCCGTAAGGTGAACGGGAACGGCCTGCCGCAGCCCGGTTCAAGCCGCTGCGACAGGTCATCGAATCGATCAACGAGACCTTCAAGGGACAGCTTGATCTCGAACGGCACCGAGGGCGCACACCCGGAGGTGTCATAGCCCGCGTCATGCAACGCATCCTCGCGCTGACCGCCGCGCTCTGGCACAATGACGCCACCGGACAAACCGTCCTGCGCTCACTGATCGCCTACGATCACTGAGCCCTTGGAATAGATCATCTAGCTAGTTCTTCTCGGCCAGGCTGCCGCAGGTGTAGCCCTTCTCGCGTTCCGGGTCGAGCTGGATGGTGGACAGGTTCGTGGTCTCCATGGGCCGGCGGAAGGTCTCGTACTTGTCGCAGTCGTAGAAGATGTAGGTGCCGTCGCTCTCGCCGAGCAACATCATCCAGCGGCCGTCGTAGAGCGGCTTGTCGTCCTCGGCGTTGTTGATTATTGTCCACTGGTCCTGGAAGCCGACGTAGGTGAGCAGTTCGTTGGCCTTGCCGGTCTCCTGCACCTCGTACGCGCCCTTGACCATCGCCAGGATCAGCAGGAAGCCCACGCCGACCCCGGTCAGGGCGCCCAGGAGCACCTTTGCCGCGGCGCGGCCGACGGGTTTGTGACGCAGCAGCCGGAACGGCACCAGGAACGTCAGCACGCCGAGCCCGACGGCGATGATCACCATGACGGCGAGGTTGAGGTCGCCGAAGATCTGGAACAGGCCCCAGTAGGTCGAGCCGCACCACAGCGCGGCGATCAGGGCGGCGATCCACGGGCGATTGCGGATGGCCTCGACCAGCCTGCTGAGCGCGCCGCGGGTCAGCTTGTCGGCCAGCCAGCAGAACCCGACGACGAAGCCGAGCGTGGGGATGACGATCAGCAGCATCAGGACCAGGGTGCCCATGAGGCGGCCCAGGAGCGTGGACTGGTCGATGCCCGCCTGCTGCGGCGTGATGCTGAAGACGTTGTACATCGCCTCGACGCCCAGGAAGAGCACCGCGTAGAGGGTCACGCCCACGGGGACGATGACGGAGCCGAGACGTTCCAGGACGCCGAGGACACCGCCGCCGTCGTCCTCCTCAGGGGAGGTGTGGTTCTCGGAAAGAGGGGGTATATCGGTGCGATCTGCCGCAACCTGGTGACTGGTGGACATGGCGCATGAAGGTAGGGCGTGCGCGTATACAGATCGTTGACGGAATCTATACGCCGTCCGTCACCGGCTGGGCCGGTCGCCGCGCCCTTGTCAGCGCGCGCTTGACCTGCGTGACCCTGCCGGTCCGCCTTCGGCGATCCTGTGGGTGCCGAATATTGGGTCTCCTCACGCGACCTGCGCGTACTCGTGGAGGAGGCCACCGAGCCGGTCTTGTCGGGTGACCTTGATGTCGGCGTCGACTGGATCGGGTAGCGCACGTAGCGGGCTGGCCTGCTGCAGGGCCCGGTGCGGACGATGTCCATTGAAGTGGGTCCCGTACTCGGCAAGAACCTTGCGCAGGTGGCGTTCGTTCAGGATGAGGATCCGGTCGAGCAGCTCGCGCCGTACGCTGCCGACCCACCGCTCCATGACCGCGTTCATCCGCGGAGCCTGCGGTGCGATGAGCACCACGCGGATGCCCTCGGTGGTGAACACCTCATCGAACAACCTGGTGAACTTGGTGTCCCGGTCTCTGATCAGGAACCGGAAGTCACCGATCCGATCGCCCAGGTCGAGCACCAGGTTGCGGGCTTGCTGAGCGACCCAGCCGGCGGTGGGGTTCGCCGTGACCCCCAGCACGTGCACACGCCGGGTGACGTGCTCGACCACGGCGAAGCAGTACAACCGCGCAAGCATCACCGTCTCCACGCTGAAGAAGTCGCAGGCAAGAATGCCGGACGCCTGAGCCTTGAGGAACTGCACCCAGGTCGGACCGCTGCGCCGGGGCGCTGGATCGACGCCGGCCCTCTTCAAGATGGTGTGGGGCTCGAATACTCGACTCACGTGGTGACCTGCAGCTTTTGGCGAGCGGACTGATCTTTAGCGACATCGTCTAAGCGATCGCTCAAAACGACTTGTGCAGTCGCTCAACTCGATTGAGCGACTGCACAACATCGCTTGAGCGCCCGCTTAAGAGATGATCTTCGATCATCAAAGACTTGCAGGTGGGACCGTCGGACAGGATTTTCGGCACTCGTAGCATTGCTTACGTCGGCCGCCGCGCTTCTGGGGAGTTTCATTACGGTCGGTGGCGACGTGGCCGCGAAGCCTCCCCCTCCTAATCTGTTTCGATCAGTCAGCGCGGCGTACCGTGCGACGAGGAGAGCGTCCAGGTCGGTGTCCACGACGACCCCCCTGCGGGTCAGATGCGCTTCTACCCCACCGATCCTGGGCACTCTTCGCTGTTCAGCGCACAGCCCGGAAGAAGGCACATCAGCCGGCTAGGGCTTCGCGGGGCCGCCCTCGATGAAGGTCGTGCGTACCTCGTCGAGCAGGGCGGAGGCCGCGACGGCCCGATCGCCCAGACGGGAGGCCACGGCCAGGGCAAGGGCGTCGATGATCGCGATCGAGGCCAGCATCTCCCGCGTCGCCCCCGTGGCCGAGAGCGTGGCCAGCAGTGTCGCCACCGCGCGCGCCCCGAGCACCGGGCCGAGCGAGTCGGTGATGAGCACCACCTTGGCCCCGACCGCCTCCGCCCGGTCGAGCAGCACCTCCAGTTCGGAGAAGAGCCGGGCGGGCGCGAAGAGCACGATCGCGTCGCCGGTCCGTAGCGAGACCACCAGGTCGGCGAACCGGAACCCGGTGTCGCTGCTCGATCGCGCCTTGAGCCCCAGCCGGTTGAGCCGTAGCGCCAGGTAGTCGGCGGCGATCCCCGAGGGGCCCACGCCGTAGGCGACGACCTCGCCGGCCGTGGTCAGGGTCTCGACGGCCAGGTCGAGACCGTCGCCGTGCAGCGCGGCGCGAGTCTCGCGGAGCACCTCGACGGCGTCCTCGAAGACCCGGTCGAGCAGCGCGTCGGGGTCGCCGGTGAGGCGCTGGATGCGGGCGCGGAGCCGGTCGGACGGCCGGACCATGGCCGCGACCCGCCGCCCGGCCTCGTGTTTGAGCTCGGCCAGGCCGCTGTAGCCCAGGGCCTTGGCGGTACGTACGACGGTGGCGTCGCTCGTGCAGGTGGCCTCGCCCAGATCGCTGGCCGAGGCGAACGGCACGTCCTGGAGATGGTCGCGAAGATAGGCGGCGACCTTCCGCTCGGCGGGCGCGAGCTTCGCCCATGCCTCCTTCACGCGGTGCTGAAGGGTGAGCTCAAGGCGAGATTCGTTCACGTACGGAAACCCCTTGACTCTTGTCGGTAGCAGTTCCTACAGTGCCCGTAGTCGTTGCGACGACGAACTCGGTAGTGCTCATTACAGCACGACCCTCCCCCCGAGAGGAATGCACGATGGAACTTCTCCGCGGTTTCGTGGCCGCCGGTGCCGCGCTGACGGGGCTGGTCGCGGTCACCGCCTGCACGGCCACCAGCGGGCCGCCGGCCGGGCGCCAGGCCGGCGCCTCCCTGACGTTCGCCGTCAACGGCGACCCCGGCTCGCTCGACCCGGCCTACGCGGCGGACGGTCTGTCGTGGATCACTCTTGAGCAGATGTACGACACGCTGGTCTCGCCCAAACCGGGCAGTACCGAGATCGGCCCCCGGCTGGCGCTGAGCTGGAAACCGTCGGACGGCGGGCGGAGCTGGACCTTCGACCTGCGGCGCGAGGTGAAGTTCCAGGACGGCACGCCCTTCGACGGCAAGGCCGTGTGCGCCAACTTCGACCGGTGGCACACCTTCTCGGGCCTGCAGCAGAGCCCGTCGGTCTCGACGTGGTGGCAGAACGTCTTCGGCGGCTTCAAGAACAACGAGAGCGACAAGTTGTCCGCCAGCCTCTACAAGTCGTGCTCGGCCCCCGACGACCACACGGCCGTCATCGAGCTGACCCGGCCGTCGGCGTCGTTCGTCTCGGCGCTGTCGATGACGCCGTTCGCCATCGCCAGCCCGGCTGCGCTGGAGAAATACGACGCCGACGCCATCGGCGGCAGCGCCGAGCAGCCCGACTTCAACAGCCCGTTCGGCACCCGGTACCCGGTCGGCACCGGCCCCTACACCTTCGTCTCCTGGGAACACGGCGACCGCATCACGCTCAAGGCCAACCCGTCCTTCTGGGGCGGGAAACCCAAGGTCGACAAGCTCGTGCTGCGGGTGCTCAAGGACCCCACCGCCAAGCTGCAGGAGTTGCAGGCGGGCGGCATCGACGGCTTCTCCTCGGTGCCGGCCTCGATGCTCGGGCAGCTCCGCGGTGACTCCAAGGTCAAGCTGTACGAAGGCAAGCCGTTCGACATCGGGCACGTGAGCTTCAACTCAAGCGTCAAGCCATTCGACGATCCCAAGATCCGCCAGGCGGTCGCCCACGCGATCAACCGGCCCGCGCTGCGCCAGGCCAAGCTGCCCCCGGGCACGGAGGACGCGACCCAGTTCATCCCGGCCGGCCTCGACGGCCACGCCGGCGACACGGCCTCCTACGCCTACGACCCGGCCAAGGCCAAGGCGCTGATCAAGGAGTCGGGGGCGGCGGCCCCGGAGATCGAGTTCTGGTACCCGACCGGCATCAGCCGCCCCTATATGCCCAATCCGCAGGACATGTTCCAGTCCATCCAGGCCGACCTGCAGGCCGCCGGATTCACGGTGCGGCCCAAGGCCAAGCAGTGGAGCGAGTACGTCAGTGGCCTGCTGGCCGGCAAGGCCCCGATGTTCATGTTCGGCCTCATCGGGACTTATCCGGACGCGTCGTACTTCCTGAACCTTTACGCGCAACAGATCACGATGGGCGACTTCAAGGGCGAGCTGAAGAAGCTCCTGGCCAAGGCCGACGAGACCGTCGACCCGGCCGCCCGGGCGGCCCTCTATGAGGACATCAACCGCAAGATGATGGAGTTCGTCCCGGGCGTGCCCTATGGCAACGTGCCGTCCTACGCGGTCTTCTCCACCCGCGTGCGCGGCTTCACGCCGAGCCCGCTCGACCACTACGACTTCTCCGCGGTGGAGCTCGCGGGCTGATGGCGCGCCTCATCGTCCGCAGGGTCCTCCTGCTCGTCCCCGTCCTGCTGGGGCTGTCGGTGCTGCTGTTCGCGTGGGTGCGAGCGCTGCCCGGCTCCCCCGCGGACGCGCTGCTCGGCGACCGCGCCACCCCGGAGTCCCGCGCCGAGTTCGACCGGATCTACGGGCTCGACCGGCCCCTGCCCGTGCAGTACCTGTCCTGGCTGGCCAGGGCGGTGCGGCTGGACTTCGGCAACTCGCTGGAGACCCACAGGAGCGTGCTGACGGAGTTCCTGGCCCGCTTTCCCGCCACGGTCGAACTGGCCGGCGCGGCGCTGGTGTTCGCGATCGCCGTGGGCGTGCCGCTCGGCTATTTCGCCGCCACCCGCGCGGGCGGCCGGCTCGACACCCTGGCGACGGTCTCCTCCCTGGCCGGCATCACCGTCCCCGTGTTCTTCCTGGCCTTCCTGCTGAAGTACGTCTTCGCGGTGGCGGTGCCGCTGTTCCCGCCGAGCGGCCGGCTGAGCCCCTGGTTCGACGACACGGCGCATCCCACCGGCTTCTACCTGCTCGACGGCCTGCTCAGCGGCGATCCGCTGGTCACCTGGGACGTCGTACAGCACCTCGTGCTGCCCGGCATCGCGCTGGGCTCCATCCCGCTGGCGGTGATCACTCGGATCACCCGCGCGTCGGTGGCCGAAGTGCTCGGCGAGGACTTCGTCCGGACGGCCGTCGCCAAGGGGCTGGCGCCGCGCACGCTCCGGCTGCGCCACGTGCTCAGGAACGCGCTGCTGCCCGTGACGACGTCGATCGGCCTCATGGCCGGCCTGCTGCTGTCGGGCGCGGTGCTCACCGAGACGGTCTTCGCCTACCCGGGCATCGGCCGGTTCCTCTATGACGCGATCAACAATCGCGACTACGCCGTCATCCAGGGCTTCACCTTGCTCACGGCCGTGGTCTACACGGTGATCAACGCGGCCGTGGACATCTCGTACGGCGTCATCGACCCGAGAGTGAGGGTGTCATGACGACCACGCTCGTCCCGCAGGCCGCCCCCGCCCCGCCGCGCGCGGGCGTGTGGCGGCGCCTGCGGCACAGTCCCGGCGCGATGGCCGGCCTGGTGATCGTCGTGCTGTTCGTGGCCGTCGCCCTCGCGGCGCCGCTGCTGGCTCCCTACAGCCCGGTCGCCTCGCCGGATTTGTCGCAGATCAGGCCCGACCACATTCCGGGCTTCAGCGCCGAGCACCTGCTCGGGCTCGACCAGAACGGCAGGGACGAGCTGTCCCGGCTCATCTACGGCGCCCGGTCCTCGTTGCTCATCGGCCTGGTCTCCACGCTGGTGGGCGCCCTGATCGGGATCGTGCTCGGCGGGCTCGCGGGCGCGTTCGGCGGATGGGTGGACGCGGCCGTGACGCGGTTCGTCGACATCATGCTCGCGCTGCCCGGCCTGCTGTTCGCGATCGGGATCGCGGCGGTGCTCGGCAAGACGACGTTCTCCATCATGATCGCCATCGCGGTCGTCACGGTGCCCGCCTTCACCCGGCTGCTGCGCGGGGCGATGCTCGCCGAACGCGAGCGCGACTACGTCCTGGCCGCCACCTCGCTCGGCCTGCGCCGCTCGGCCGTGATCCTGCGCCATGTCCTGCCCAACTCGTTGTCGCCCGTCCTCGTGCAGGCGACGCTGACCCTGGCCACGGCCATCATCGACGCGGCCGCGCTCGCCTTCCTCGGTCTCGGCGGCGACGACCCGAGCACGCCGGAATGGGGCCGCATGCTCGCCGACGCCCAGGACACGCTGACGGTCGCGCCGCGGCTGGCGTTCCTGCCGTGCGTGGCGATCATCTTGGTCGCGCTCGGGTTCACGCTGCTCGGCGAGTCGCTGCGCGAGGCACTCGACCCGAAAGGCCGGAGGTGAGCGGCCATGACCGCTGAGATGTTGCTGAGCGTCGAGGACCTGCGGGTGACGTTCTCCGGCAAGGGACGGCCGGACGCTGTCGCCGTGGACGGAGTGTCGTTCACGGTCGGCGCGGGTGAGTCGGTGGCGCTGGTCGGCGAGTCCGGCTGCGGCAAGTCGGTGACGTCGCTGGCCGTCATGGGCCTCCTGCCGCCGCGCGGCGCCCGCGCCGAGGGGCGCGTGCTCTTCGAGGGCCGCGACCTGCTGCGCATGCCGGAGTCGGAGCGGCGCTCCGTCCGCGGCAACCAGCTCGCCATGGTCTTCCAGGATCCGATGACGGCGCTCAACCCCCTGGTCCCCGTCGGGGTGCAGATCGCCGAGGTGCTGGAGCGGCACCGCGGCCTGCGCGCGCGGGCCGCCAGGGTCGAGGCCGCCGGACTGCTCACCGAGGTCGGCATCCCCGACGCGGCCCGCCGCGCCAAGGCCTACCCGCACCAGCTCTCCGGCGGCATGCGGCAGCGGGTGCTGATCGCGATCGCCCTGGCCTGCCGCCCCCGGCTGCTCATCGCCGACGAGCCGACCACGGCGCTGGACGTCACCGTTCAGGCGCAGATCCTGGAGCTGCTGAGAGAGCGCGTGCGCGACAGCGGCACGGCGCTGGTGATGATCAGCCACGACCTCGGCGTCGTCGCCGGGCTCTGCGACGCCGTCCACGTCATGTACGCCGGCCGCATCGTGGAGTCGGGCCCCTGCCGCGCGGTCTTCCACGATCCCCGCCACCACTACACCGCGGGACTGCTCGCCTCGATCCCCCGGCTCGACTCCGACCGCTCCCAGCCCCTGCGGCCCATTCCCGGCACGGCGGCCAACCTCCTGCCCTGGGACACCGGCTGCGCCTTCGCCCCGCGCTGCACGCACAAGGTGGACACCTGCCTGTCCGGCCCCCCGCCCGCCGAACCCACCACCGACGACCACCTGTTCCGCTGCGTGAACCCGGTGTCCTCGGGAGGTCGCCCATGAACGACCCCGCGCCCACGAACGACACCGCCACTACGAACGACACCGAGCCCATGGATGATGCCACCTCCATGAACGACGACGCTGAGCCCATGAGCGGCGCCGCTCCCGCGAACGACCTCCCGCTCCTGAGCGCCACCGGGGTTCAGGTGCATTTCCCGATCAAACGGGGAGTGCTCATCGACCGCACGGTCGGGCACGTCAAGGCCGTTGACGGCGTGGACCTCGAGGTCCGGCAGGGTGAGACGCTCGGCGTGGTCGGCGAGTCGGGCTGCGGCAAGAGCACGCTCGGCCGCGCCCTGCTGAGGCTGGTCGAACCCACGGCGGGACGCGTCGAGTTCGACGGCACCGACGTGACCGCGCTCGACCGGAGCGGACTGCGAAGGTTGCGCCCGCGCATGCAGATGATCTTCCAGGACCCGATGGCCAGCCTCGACCCCCGGCAGAGCGTCGGGGCGGCGCTGGCAGAGCCGATCCGGGCCCACGGCCTGGCCGAGGGCCGCGCCGGGCGTGAGCGGCGGGTGCGTGAGCTGCTCGACGCCGTGGGCCTGCCGGCCTCGGCGGCGGGGCGGTTCCCGCACGAGTTCTCCGGCGGGCAGCGCCAGCGGGTCGGCATCGCCAGGGCCCTGGCGCTCTCGCCGGACCTGGTGATCGCCGACGAGCCGGTGTCCGCGCTGGATGTCTCGGTGCAGGCCCAGGTCGTCAACCTGCTCGTCGACCTCCAGCGCGAGCTCGGCCTGACCTATGTCGTCATCGCCCACGACCTGGCCGTCGTCCGGCACATGAGCGACCGCGTCGCCGTGATGTACCTGGGCGGCGTCGTCGAGCAGGGACCCTCGGAGGAGATCTGCCGCGAGCCGCTCCATCCGTACACCAAAGCCCTGCTGTCGGCCGTGCCCGTGGCCGACCCCGACGTGGAGACGGTCCGCGAGCGCATCATCCTGCGCGGCGACCTGCCCTCGCCGGCCGATCCGCCGGCGGGCTGCCGGTTCCACACGCGCTGCCCGTTCGCCCGTCCCGACGTCTGCGCCACCGAGCGGCCGGTCCTGCGCGAGGTCACGCCGGGCCGTACCGTCGCCTGCCATTTCACCGAAACCATCAACGGGGGAGAAAGCACAAAATGATCACCCTGGTCGACATCTCCGGCGCTCCGCGAGAACGGGGCCGGCAGTACGGCGAGCAGGCCCGCGCCCAGATCGCGGCCTCGATCGCCTACTACCAGGACGCGTTCCCCGCCTCCTGCGGCCTGACGTGGCCGGAGGTGTGCGAGCGCGCCCGCATGTGGCTGCCCGTGGTCACCGATTTCGCGCCGGACCTGCTGGAGGAGGTCGAGGGCATCGCCGAGGGCGCCGGGCGGGAGTTCCTGGAGATCCTGGCCCTGAACGCCAGAGGGGAGATCGTCTACGACTCGACCTTCGCGGATCTGCGCGAGGAACCCGACGGGTGCTCGTCGTTCGCCCTCCTGCCCGAGGCCAGCGGCGACGGCCACGTCTACGCCGGCCAGAACTGGGACTGGCGCGAACGCGCCGGCGCGTCGGTCATCATGCTGCGGATCTCCGCCCCGGACAAGCCGACGATCATCATGCAGATCGAGGCGGGCCAGGTCGGCCGGCACGGCGCCAACTCGGCGGGGCTGGCGCTGCAGGCCAACGGGCTCGGCGGGCGCTTCGGCAACCAGGTCGGGGTGCCGCAGCCGTTCATCAGGCGGCGCGTGCTGGAGTCGCCCGACATGTACACCGCGCTCAACGCGCTCTTCTCCGTACGCCCCCAGATCGCCAACAACTTCATGTTCGTGCACCGCGACGGTTTCGCCATCGATGTCGAGGCCACCCCCGGACGGCACGGCTGGATGTACCCCACCGACGGCGTGCTCGTCCACGGCAACCACTACCAGGCGTTCCTCCCTGAGCAGGTGAAGGAGGGCTACCGGCCGCTGGCGGTCGACTCGCTCTACCGAGTGCCGCGCATCGAGCAGGCGCTGCGGGGCTGCCGCACGGCATCGGGCTCCGACGAGACGCGCAAGATCATCGCCGGTGCGCTGACCGACCACTTCGGCCACCCGCACGGCGTCTGCGCGCACCCCGACGAGCGCATGACCTCCGTGCTGCGCTGGCAGACCCTCACCTCCAGCATCGTCGACCTCACCACGGGCGAATACCGGGTGGCGGCCGGCAACCCGTGCGCGACCACGTACGAGACGCTGCCCTGGGAGCTGTACTGACGTGATCGACGACTGGCACACCGTCCCGGCCTGGCCCGGCGGCGCCCGCTGCGCCGTCATGCTGAGCTTCGACGTCGACGGCCCCACGCTCTGGGCCGACGATCCCCACAATCTGTACGATGCGCCCAAACGGTTCGCGATCGGCTCCTACGGCCCGGCGCGCGGCACCCGCCGCATCCTCGACCTGCTGGACGAGCAGCGCGTCCCGGCCACGTTCTTCGTGCCCGGCTGGGTCGCCGAGTGGTGGCCCGGCACCGTCCGCGAGATCGCCGAGCGCGGCCACGAGCTGGGCCACCACGGGTACATGCACGAGCTGTACTACTCGAAGTCGGTGGCGGAGCAGCGCGAGCTCATCCTGCGCAGCCAGGACGCCTTCGACAAGGTGGCCGGGCGGACCGCGACCGGGTTCCGCACGCCGTCCGGCGACTTCCGGGCCGACAGCCCGCGGCTGCTGAGAGAGCTGGGCTTCGCCTACTCCTCCTCGATGCGCGGCGACGACCGGCCCTACCGCTGGGTCATCGACGGGGAGACGACCGACCTGATCGAGATCCCGGCGCACTGGGAGCTCGACGACTATCCGCAGTTCTCCTACAACGACGCCCCGCCCGTCCCGAGCGGCCAGGACCGCCTCGCCGGGACGGAGGCGACGTTCGACAACTGGCGCCGCGAGTTCGACGGATACCACCGTTACGGGCTGTGTTACGTCCTCATGGCGCATCCGCAGGTGATGGGCCGGCCCAGCCGGGTCCGGCTGCTGGAGCGGCTCATCGAGCACATCAAGGGCCAGGGCGACGTGTGGTTCGCCACCGGCGCCGAGATCGCGCAGTGGTGGAGGTCCAACGGATGACCCGACTGGAATGGCCGGGCGGGGCGCGGTGCGCGGTGGTGGTCACCGTCAACCTGGACGCCGAGCACTTCTGGCTGCAGCTCGACGAGTCCTGCCGCGAGCGTCCCAAGACGCTCTCGATGGGCGAGTACGGCCCGCGCCGCGGCGTGCCACGCGTGCTCGACGCCCTGGACGAGGCCGGGGTCACCGCGAGCTGGCTGACCCTCGGGGCGGTCGCCCGGCGCTATCCCGGCGTGCTGGCGGAGATCGCGCGGCGGGGCCACGACATCGGCTGCCGCGGGTACGGCGCGGAGGACCTCACCACTCACGACGCCGACGGCCAGCGGGAGCTCCTGACCCGGGCGGGCGACGAGATCGAGAAGGTGATCGGGCGGCGGCCCACCGGGTTCCGGCCGCTGTCGCGTGAGGTCACCAACGACACGGCCGGCGTACTCGACGAGCTCGGCTACACCTGGACCTCGATGGCGCGCGGCGACGACCGGCCCTACTACCTGCACACGCCGGCCCGGCGGACGGACGTCGTCGAGATCCCCGCGTCGTGGGAGCTGGACGATTTCAGCAGGTTCATGTTCAACTACGGCCCGCCATTCCCCAAGGCCAACAGCCGGATCGCCGGCTACGCGCAGGTGCTGGAGGACTGGCGGCTGGAGTTCGACGCCTACCACCACTACGGCCTGTGCGCCGTGCTCACCGTCGACCCTTCCTCCATCGGCAAGCCCGGCCGGATCGGGCTGCTGGAGGAACTGCTGGCGCACATGCGCGAGCCCGGCGACGTGTGGTTCGCCACCGGCGCCGAGGTCGCCGCCTGGTGGCGGAGCCGGGCCGCTGCCAACGACCCGGGCGATCCGGAGACCTCCCGCCTGCGCCTGTGATCACGAACGGGCATGGGAGGCTCCGCGCCACCTAATGATCTCCGATCGCGCTGCGCCGGGCCAGCACCCTGGTCCCCGGCCCGGAGGCAGCGCCCGGACCGGGCAGTGCCGTCACATCGGCGCTGGTCACCGGCTCTCCGCACGCCGAGCAGCAGACCCGCGGGGTGAATTCCGTACCGCAGGTCTGGTGCACCAGGCGCACCGGCGGGCCGCCCTCAAGGGTCGCCCATTTGTCGCCCCAGGCCATCAGCGCCATCAGCACCGGCACGAGTTCGCGGCCGGACTCGCTGAGGTGGTACTCGTGGCGCGGCGGCCTCTCCTGATACGCCCTGCGCTCGACGATGCCGTCGGTGACCAGCGCCCCGAGGCGGCGAGTGAGCAGGTTGCGGGAGATGCCGAGGTTCTCCGCGATGTCGTCGAACCGGTGCAGGCCAAGGTGGATGTCCCGCACGATCAGGGGCGTCCACCACTCACCGACGCGCTCCAGGGACTGACCGATCGAGCAGTGCATCTCGGCGAAGCTGGTCCGTTGCATGGTCCCAGTCTTGAGGGTTGCTTTATTGAACTCACCTGTACCGCGTCAAAACGCAACTTGACGGCTCTGACCTGTGGTTTGACGAGATTCGTACCCGCAGGAAAGATCGTGGCTTGTGCCTATTCGCCGCTCACAGCGTCCAGGCCAAGCCCGCCTACCTCGCGGTCGGCATCGACGCCGACGGCGAAAAACACGTGCTGGGCATCTGGCTGGCCAAGACCCCGCTCGATGCCGCCACCGCCGGCGAGTCGGCCCGCTTCTGGAACGCGGTGATGAACGACCTGAAAAACCGGGGCGTGCGCGACATCCTCATCGCCTGCACCGACGGCCTGAACGGCTTCGAAGACGCCATCCATGCGGCGTTCCCGCACACCACCGTGCAGGCCTGCGTCGTTCACCTGATCCGCAACGCGCTGCGGCCGGTCGCCCGCCGCGACCGCGCCGCGCTGGCCGCCGAGCTGAAGAAGATCTATACCGCGCCCACCGCGGATGCGGCCTTCGACGCCCTGGCCGACTTCACCGCCTCCACCTGGGGCCAGCGCTATCCGCAGGCGGCCCGCGTGTTCGAGGCGGCCTGGGACCGCTTCACCCCGTTCTTCGCCTTCTCCCCGGCGGTCCGCAGGCTGCTCTACACCACCAACAGCATCGAGTCGCTGAACTACCAGCTGCGCAAGGTCACCAAGGCCCGCGGGCACTTCCCCGGCGACGACGCCGTGGTCAAACTGCTATGGCTGGCCATCATCAACATCGAGGACAAGCGCGCCCGCGAACGCGCCGTGACCAAGGAGAAAACCGGCAAGATCAAGAACTCGCCCAGCACCGCCCGCCTGATCGAGGGACAGCGCACCATCGGCTGGCGCGAGGCGCTCATCGAGCTCGATATCGCCTATCCAGGCCGCATCAGGTAAAGACCGCTCACAACCACTCAGAAACGATCTTTACACACCTGAAGTGACAACCTCCGCTTTTCGGGGGCCGGTGCCGTGTCAATAAGCGATACCGCAGTTCAACGGTATGGCTCGGCGCCGAGTTCGTTGCCGGCGAGGCCTCCACGGGCCGCCAGGGTGTAAAGCTCCGTCGCAGGTCAGCGAAACGGCTAGGGCCGCGCCGGGGGCGGCTGCGCTATTGACAGTGCGCGGCGGGTCAGTGGGAGAGCGTGTAGAGGATGGAGTTGGGAGTGCCGGGCAGGCCCGTGGTGGCCATGCGGTTCTTGGTGGAGGCGTCCTTGAGCGCGTCCGCCATCGCCCGGGGCTTGAGGTTGCCCTTGGCGGAGATGCGCAGGGCGACGGCGCCGGCGGCGTGTGCGGCGGCGAGGCTGGTGCCGGAACCGATCTTTGTGCTGGTGTCGTTCGTGCTAGAGGCGCTCATGATGGCTTCGCCGGGGGCGAGGAAATCGATGCAGGGTCCGGTATTGCTGCCGGAGGCGGGCTTCTCCGCCCCGGCGGGGCCCCTGGCGAGGCCGGCGACGGTGATGGCGCCGGACACGCCGGAGGGGGTGCGGATGCAGGCGTTGCCACCGTCGTTCCCGGCCGGGACAATCACGTGGATATCGTAGTTCGCGAAGGCACTGTAGATGGCCTGGTCGATTTCTGCATTCTTCCGCATGGAGACGTCTAGGAGCATGGCCGACGGCCGACGGGTGATCGCGGCCTTTCGTACCACGAAGTCGATGCCGTCGAGTACATCGGCGGTCCGGGCATTGCCCGGACCGCTCATGACCTTGACCGCGATCAAGCTCACTTGCTTGGCCACGCCGTATGTGGTGCCGCCGACCACGGCCGCGGCGAGGGTGCCCGCACCGTTGCCGTCCTTACTCTGATACGGCCCGAAGGTCGCACCCCACTTGGCCCGGCCCCTGAATTCGTTGTGTGTGGTGCGGATGCCGGTGCTCAGCACGTACACGTCGACGCCGTACCCGGTGGCCTCGTAGACGTAGGGCTGGGACGGGTCGAAGTCGCGCTGGGAGATCCGGGGCAGGTTCCATCCCCAGTCGTTCGGCGGGGCGGCGGCACCGGCCTGAACGGCCGCGGGTACGACCAGGCTGGTGGTCAGCAGGACGAGCACAGCTGCGCTGCGCAACAGAGAGCGGATCTTGGACACGGGCATACCTCCGAGTGGGGGATCGACCGGAAGGCAATCACTTTCTGTAGCGAATATATAGCTAATTGCAACCATGCGCGAGTTGAGTCGATCGCCCGCCGCCGCCGGACCGATCCCGGCTACGAGGGCGAGGTGGCCCCGTTCAACCAGTTCCACCCGATCGCCCGTGGCCATCTCGGCACGGCCGCCATTGCGCTGGCCCAGGCGCGCGCCGCCGTCGACCGCGCCACCGCCTACGGCGTGGCGTGCGAACTCATCCGCATCCACGAACTGGACGACGACAGCGGCAGTCCCTGCGATGCTGAGCACCTGTACGAGGCCCTGGTGTGGCTGCCCGACGATGGCTACGAAGAACTCGCCTGCCCGTTCTCTGAACTAAGAGTTTGATCTTGCGATTCAGGGCCTGGGCTCGATCTGACGTGCGAAGGCCGCTCCCCGAGCGTTGGCGAGGAACGGCCTTGGTCAAGCGATCAGATCGGTGCTCCGCACATCCCCAGTCGGGGCTCTTCCCCGTCTCCGATGCCGAGACTGAATGGGGCGTCTGCGCAGCCGCCGAAGTAGTCGATGATCGACCAGTTGCTGGTGTGGGCCTTATCGGTCCTCTGCCGGTTGGCCTGCCCGTTGCCGGGCCGGTGGCCGCCGGGTGAGAGCAGACTCGCGGTCGGGCCGGAGACGTTCGAGGTCTGGTCGCTGCGGTTGGTGTCCGCTGCGGCCGTGCCAGCCGCCGTGGTAAGGGCGGCGAGGGCGAGCCCGGCGGCGGCCAGGGTCGTGGTGATCGTCCGGGTGAACATAGTGTGGGCTGCTCCAGGTGAGGGTGTTGGGGCCGGGCCGTGGTCGTGGCTGTGGAAGGCGATGACCGCCCCGGGCGGGTCTTCTGCCGTGCCCGGGGGTGGTCATCGGTGGTGTGGTGATCGGCCGGTGTGCGGGCCCGGCCCGGTGGGCGGTTGGTTAGAGGCCGGCGGCGATGCTGGGCAGGCTGGGGGCCTGGATGTAGTCGATGACCGACCAGTTGCTGGTGTTGCGCTTGATCATGTCCTGGTCGTTGATCTGCCGGTTGTCACCCGGGCCGGAGCCGGGGGACAGGACGGCGGCGGTGGGGCCGCTGATGTTGGAGGTCTGCTCGCTCTTGTTGGTGTCGGCGCTGGCGGTGCCGGCGGCGGCGAGCGCGATGCCGGCGGCGGCCAGGGCGATGAGGACGGAACGGCTGATCGTGTTCATGTCCTGCGTCAAAGCGCCCACTCGGCCTCACTGTCGGTGCGCAGCCGGGGTCGCCTCACGCCGGGTCTTTCGCATTTTTCGCGTCGCGGTCCGGGCAACGCTCACAAGGCCGAACAGTGGCGGGCGTGATCGCTGTTCATGACGCTGCGGTTGCTTTATCTGATCTTCGTTCGGCTCGCGGGCTGGCTGGCGCTGTTGGCCGCGCTCGCAGCGGTCGAAGGAGGCGGAGATGCTGCGCTTGCGTCATCAGCTCGCGGTGCCGCGTCGGCAGGTGGCAAGGCCTCGGCCCGCCGACGGTTGTTCGTGACGCCGGGTACGCTGAACTCGCGAAGTGAGCGTGGACGCAGGTCGGTCCAGTGGGCGGTGATGTAGTTGACACAGGCTGCCCGGGTGTTCTCGCTGAACCCGACGGACCAGCCGTCCGGCGCGGGAATCCAGGCCGGCCAGATCGAGTGCTGTTCCTCGTCGTTCACCAGGACGCAAAAGGCTGCGTCGGGGTTGTCGAAGGGGTTAGTGGTCATTGTCCTGGAACCTCTTTTCGCGTAGGGGTGAGAGGAAACCGGAGTCAGCGAGCTGCCGAACGTATCCGGGCAGAAGGTCGGCCACGGGCGGGCAACTCGGTCCCCCCGACATCCGGATCTGACGCCAGGAGGTCGTGCACTCGAGCGTGGGCATGACGTCTTCCAGGTAGAGCTCCAGGACGCTGGCGTCTCTGTCCGTCCAGCGTTCGGTGAACAGGGGGACGAAGGGGGCGATCGGTGCCTCAGGATGACGCAGTGCGTGCTCCTCGAGCAGCTCGATCCAGTCGGCCAGCGGCAGCGTCTCCACGGGAAAGCCGGCCGCGTTGACCTGCTGGACGAGTTTCCCGAGCAGTTCATAGCGGGGGTTGTTGAGGTGGAAGGCCCGGCCTTCGGCCGGTCGGCGTAGTGAGAGAGCGACGATTGACCGGGCGACGAGGTCGACCGGAGTGAGGTCGAGAGGCAGGCGGCAGTCGGGTGCGTGGCCGAGTTCGACGATGGTCTTGATCAGTGAGCAGAGGAATCCGTCAGTGTTCCAGGCACCGGTGCGTGAGTGCCCCGTCACATCGTGGGGCCGGTAGATGCTCAGTGGCATGCCGCGCTGCGCGGCTTCGCGCAGAAGGCTCTCCGCGACCCATTTGGTCTCGGGGTAGCCCATGAACAGGTGCTCGGGGTGGCCCGGCAGGGAAGTCTCGTCAACCCGGCGGCACCCGAAGAGGCCCTCGGAGGAGAAGACCGCTTGGGTCGACACATAGTGCACGCCCTGGGCGTGTGCCCGAGCGGCAAGGCGGATGATCTCGCGGGTCCCGTCGACGTTGACAGGCTTGAGAGCGGCGTAGGGGTAGAGGAAGTTGATCTGGGCCCCACTGTGGTGGATGACGTCCACGGCATCGGCCACCTGGTCGTAGCGGGCCGGGGAGAGCCCGAAGCGAGGTGCCTTGAGATCGCCTGCGACTGCGATGAAACGTGCCGTCTCGGCTGGCGTGACGGGTATGTCGTACTTGGCGATCGCCTCGTGCAGGCGCTCGTGCGCGCGGGAGTCGTCGGCCGCCCGCACCAGGCAGTAAATGGGGACATCGGTCTGGGTGAGCAGTTCCTGGAGAAGGTGGGCCCCCAGGAAACCGGTGGCGCCGGTGAGGAACACGCCGCGCGGAGCGCCGTACCCGCCGCCCGTGCGGCCGGGGAAGATACGGCCGGGGAAGATGAGGTCGTCGTCCAGCCGTGCCTCCGCCTCGAAATGGGGGACGACCCGCTGGCGTTCGTCCTGCGGCCGCGACGCGGCCGCAGGATCAGCGGTGATCATTTTGAGCTGGTTCGCCAGGGTGGTGATGGTCGGCGCCGCCATGAACGTGCGGAGCAACTGTGCGCTGTGGCGGGAGGGAACGTGGAGTTCACGCAGGAGACGGGCGATGAACTGGGTGATGAGCAGTGAGGTGCCGCCCGAGTCGAAGAAGTTGTCGTGGACGCCGGCCCGGTCCACGTCCAGGGTCTGGCACCACACATCGGCGATCCGCCGTTCCAAGGTGTCCTTGGGTGTGGTGAAGGAGGCGTCGGTCTGCCGATGCAGCGGCCGGGCGGCCAGGGCCTCGCGGTCGGCCTTGCCGTTCGGGGTCAGAGGCAGCGAGTCGAGGCCGACCAGGACGTCCGGCACCATCAGCGGGGGCAGCAGGGAGCTGGCGTGCCTGCGGACAGAGGCCGTGTCGAGAGCTGTGCCATCGTGGGGCAGGAGGTAACCCACCAGCCTTCTGACGTCTGCCCTTTGCCCGTGCGCGACCACGACAGCGTGCGCGACGTCATCGTGGCCGGCGAGAACCGTTTCCACTTCGCCCGGTTCGATGCGGTGGCCGCGGACCTCGAGTTGCCCGTCGGCTCGACCCATGAATTCCAGCTCTCCTCGCGCGTTGCGGCGTACCAGGTCGCCGGTGCGGTACATGCGCTGTCCTGGTCCGTCGAAGGGGCAGGCCACGAACCGGCCGGCGGTCAGAGCGGCGTGGTTCAGGTATCCGCGGGCCAGTGATGGACCGGAGACATACAGTTCTCCCGTCGTCCCGGTGGCCGCGGGCCGTAGTTCACTGTCCAGGACGTAGCAGCGTGTGCCATGGACCGGCGGGCCGATCGGCGGCGTCCCGGATCCGCTCAGGGGATGGCTGATCGTCGCGCACACTGTGGTTTCGGTGGGCCCATAGGCATTGACCATGGTGTGGTGCGGTGCCCAGCGGGCGGCGAGATCTTCGGTGCACGCTTCGCCCCCGGCGATGAGGGTGACCCCATCGGGCAGGGTTCCGGCCGGTAGCGCTGCCAGTACGGAAGGCGCGAGCAGCACGTGGGTCACACGCTCGTCGGTGATCAGTCTCGCCAGCGGAGGCCCAGGGAGCAAGCGTTCCGCAGGCGCCACGACAAGTGCCGCTCCGGACAGCAGTGCCATGCACAGGTCCCAGAACGCCGCGTCGGCACTGATCGAGGCGAACTGCAGGACACGGCTGGAGGCATGCAGCGCGAGCCGCTCCCGAGAGCACAGCGCGAGGTTGGCGATGCCCCGATGGGTGACGGCGACACCTTTGGGCCGTCCGGTGGATCCGGAGGTGTAGATCACGTAGGCGAGGTGGTCCGGGGACAGGGGAGCCCGCCGGTCGTCGTCGGTGAGATCTGTGTCCGCGATGCCGTCCGTCGCCTGAGAGACGTGAACGTCATCCAGTACCACGAGCCGGGCCCCGGGCGCGCCGGCGAAGTCTTGCCGCATGGCACACGAGGTGACGATCAAGGTGGCGCCGGTGTCCTGGAGCATGAAGGTGAGGCGTGCGGTGGGATGCGCCGGGTCGAGAGGAAGGTAGGCCGCGCCTGCCTTCGTCACGGCGAGTACGGTGAGCACCAGATCGAGGGAGCGTGGCAGAGCGATCGCGACGACGGTCTCCGGCCCCGCACCTCCTTCCACCAGATGTCGTGCCAGCCGGTTGGCCCGTGCGTTCAACTCCCCATAGGACACCTCCCCCTGCGACCCGCTGACCGCGATCGCGAGCGGATCCCGTTCGACCTGTGCTTCGAACAGCGACGGCAGGACCAGGTCCCGGACGTGATGGAGGGCCGCCGAACTGTTTCGGATGTCGTCCACGATCATCTCCATGGAAGGTGGAGCACTGCTCCAGCTCAGTTACGGTTGGCGATCACGACATGGCTGGCGATGGCCTGCCCTGGGAACGGTTCGGCCCTGGCGTCGGTGAACCCGGCCGCAGAAAGGGTGGAGAGGTGTTCCTCGGCGGTGTAGGTGCGCCCTTCCTCGGTCTGGATCACCATGAGCAGCCCGACCAGGGCGCTGGTGACCGATTCCGGCTCAGCTGCGGGGACGAGGTGCTCCACTATGGCGATCGTGCCGCCGGGGTCGAGCGCCTTGTGACACTTGGTGAGCAATTCCGCGACCTGCTCGGGCCCCCAGTTGTGCAGGACGTTGACCAGGGCGACGGTGTCGTGGCCGGAGGGCAGGTCCTGGACGAAGAAGTCCCCGGCCACGACGTCCACCGCGTGTCCCATGTGCTCGCGATCGATGGAGGAGCGGGCGATCTCGGCGACGAAGGGCAACTCGAACACGGTCGCCCTCGAGTCGTTCAGGCTCTGGCAGAAGCCGCTCGCGAAGCCACCGGTGCCGCCGCCGACGTCGAGCAATCGGCGCCCGCCCGATAGACCGAGCAGTCGTGGCAGGGCATGGCCGGCCGCCCGGCTCAACGGGTGCACACCCGACCAGAAGCGGCGCAGCGCCTCATCGCCGGGATCGTACAAGGTCTCCTGATCCTCGGCCCGCCCGGCACTGCCCCGCAGGTGATCCGACAGACGGCCCAGCTGATCCCAGGATCTGGTGTGGATGAACTCGGCCAAGCCGCCGATGTAGTCGAGGGCTCCTGGAAGGAGATGCCTCGCTGACAACTCGCTGGCACGGTAGCGGCCATCAACGGGGACCACGAGGCCCATGCACGCCATGGCGGTCAGGAGTTGCGTGCTCGACCGCTGATCCAGGCCGAGATGCTTGCCGACCTCGGTGGCGGTCAACCCCTGGGGGTGTCCGGACAGCAGCGGGATCACACCGAGGTCGAGGGCGGCCACCAGGACCGCGCCCGCGGATGAGCCGACGATGACGTCCATCAACCTGGACAGGCCCTGACTGCTGTCGTTCATGGGGAAGTCCCTTCGAAGGAGTTCGTGGACCCCGCGAAGCCAGGCGGGGTGATCGCTCGGGCTCACGGCGCTCGCGCTCACCTGGCCCCGGCCGGCATCGGCGTGATACCTGAGGAATTCCGCGCCGGCGTTGTCCGGTGCGTCGCGAGGAGGAGCCTGGCGAACCTCTGGAGTCCAGAGTGCGCACACCGCGTCGCCAAGGCGACAAGCTGTTCCGTTGTGCGGAACAGAGCTGGGCCGAGGCCGGCCCAGCGGCCTAGCGTCACCGCATATGGGGCGCGCGTACGAACACGTCCCTTTGCTGCTGCCCGGTGACCCATCGAAGTGAGGTTTTGAGTCATGTTGAAGATGCCGCTTCCGGTCAGTCCGGTGGGTGGTCCGAACGAACAGCTTGAGGAGATCCGTGAGACGGCACCTGTGTGCCCGGTCCGGGTGCCGTCAGGCTGCGAGTTCTACATGCTGACGCGGCACGACGACATCCAGGCCGTGCTGCGGGATCGCCGGTTCTCAAGGAAGCTCACCGCGCCGGGCTCACCCAGCCTCGTCGGCAACGGCGTGGAGACGGTGGAGGGAGGGATCTTCAATCTCGATCCGCCCGACCACACCCGGGTACGGAAGGTCATCGCGCCGTTCTTCACCCCGGGCGGCGTTGATCGGCTCGTGCCGATGATCCAGGGTCACGTCAACCGCCAGCTCGACCGGATCGAGACCGGGCCGCCCACGTTCGACCTGCACACCGCCTACGCGGCACCGCTGTCGCTGGAGGTGTTCTGCGACGTCATGGGGATCAGGCACGAGTGGCGCCAGGCCATCGGCACGGCGTTCCAGACCGGGGTGGAGCTTCGGCGCGACCACACCTCCGCCCAGGACGCCACCGACCGGGTCATCGAGGTCTCGCGGTCGTTGGCAGCCTCTGGGGACGTCGCTCCTGACGGTCCGATCGCGGCATTGACGGCGGCCCACGCCGAGGGCCGGATCTCCCACGACGAACTGGTGGGCACGATCGTCCACCTGTTCGTCGCCTCGCTCGACCCGACGGTCGGGACGGTCACGATGGGCGCGCTGTCGCTGCTCCGGCACCCCGGCCAACTCGCCGAAGTGCTGCGAGAGCCGGCACTGTGGCCCCGGGCGGTGGAGGAAGTGCTGAGGTTCCACCATGACGCCCAGGTCTCCTTCCCCCGGGTCGCGCTGGAGGACGTCGAAATACATGGCGTGACCATCCGGCGCGGCGAGGGCGTCATCACCTCGATGCTGGCGGGGATGTGGGACCCGCGCCGCTACCCCGATCCAGAGCGGTTCGACTTCCACCGGGACGAGGGCGACAAGCACTTCGCCGACCTGTCGTTCGGCGATGGGCCGCACCACTGCCTGGGGGCGTGGCTGGCTCGCCGCTACCTCACGATCCTGCTCAGATCGCTGTTCACCCGGTTCCCGCGGCTGTCGCCGGCGGTGGACTGGCAGGACATCCCGTGGGACAACTCCATTCTGTTCGCACGGCCCGCCGAGCTGTGGGTCACCCGATGAACCCACAGCCCGATCGTTGGGCATGGCCTCGGAGCGCATGCCATGCCGGAGCGGATCCGCGACCAGGGAAGGGCCTGGTCAAGGGGCCTGGTCAAGAGGGCTGGTCAAGGGAGGCCGGTGATCATCCCCGCGCCCACCGTCGCGTGGTCGGCCTCGTCGATGAGGATGAACGCCCCGGTCGCCCGGTTGCGCGCGTACTCGTCGGCGACTACGACATCGCCCGCCTCGTCTGGCAGGTCTGCGACGCCTGCCGCTGCGGCAGCATCAACAAGATCTCCATCGACCAGGAATGGCAACGTCAAGGGCTCGGCCGCCGCCTGATCCACCGCGCCCTGCGCGACGGCCCCGCGTACGCCTGGGTCACCTCAGGACAGTCCCCGGAAGCCAAGCAGTTCTTCCCGATCATGAGCGCCGAGACGGGAGCGGCGTTCACCGCGCATGGGCGGTCGTGTCCCCACACCAAATCGACCGGAAAAGCTTCGCCGCCGAACGCATCCCGCCACCGCGCGCGGTCATCGAACACGACATCTGACAACGCCACGCCATGGACAACGCAGACCACCAGTCCGCCACCTCCCCCCAGCCGGGGCCGAGGAGGCCGCGCCTGACTACACCGTTCCTCAACGCCAGGACGGCTGGCCCAACTGGCTCGGCCGCCGCCCGATGCGCAGCACCGACCGAGCGCGAATCCGTGAAGCGCTCGAGACCGGGCTACCCGACGGACCACTCACCGTTCCCGGCCCCTTCCTGTGCTACCTCACCATCGACGGCCTGGACCGCATCACCGACCAGCGCAAGCTCATCCGGCTTCGGGGCCGAATCCACGCCGCAGCTCGGGTCGCCGCCGAAGGGTGCCACACCAC
This sequence comes from Nonomuraea sp. NPDC050404, assembly GCF_040655495.1. Lineage (NCBI taxonomy): Bacteria > Bacillati > Actinomycetota > Actinomycetes > Streptosporangiales > Streptosporangiaceae > Nonomuraea > Nonomuraea sp. NPDC050404. The sequence continues at coordinate 15,177 of NZ_JBFAKB010000055.1, read as the reverse complement.
CTACTACGCCACCAACTCAGCCCTGACCATCGGCATCCAGGGCCCTGACGCCCAAGAACGCGTCAACCAACTCCGCAATGCACTGTCCAAGCTCATCGCCAAACACGGCTGGACTACCAGGGACGAGCCCCGCTGACCAGCACCTCAGTGCTTAGCGGGAATTTCCGGCCGGATATGACAGAACCCCTGGACCAAGCCCGGCAGGCCGGCGAGGCGGCTCGGGAGCGCACCCCGGCGTTGCCTCGGATCGAACGCAGCCGCGATTTCATTGATCTGGTCGGCGCGTGCTCGGTGTTCGTGGCCGCGATGGGCCGGGTGATGCCGACGCTGCGCGGCCACGCCTTCACCGCCGAAGAGAAAGCCGCCGTGGCACGCAATCTCGCCCGGGTGCGCGCGACCGCCGACTGGCTGGAAACCGCCGTCGAGTCCGGCGACGTGAGCCTGGACGAGGGCCTGGCCCGGCTGCTGCGCGGCGAGTAACCCATGCCCTCCAGGGGCCTGGCCGCCAACGTCTGCGGCGACCAGGTTCGTCTCGCGCTGCTGGAGGCCCGGCCGGCCGGACTCACCGCCCGGCAACTGGTCGGCGCTACCAAAATGAGCCTCTACCAGGTTCGCAAGGGCATCCTCTACATCCGGGAGGTCTCGGCGATGGCCCACTTGACCCCGCTGATCTGGACGCCGGACGACGGCTACCGTTTCTCCTCCCAGCCCGACGATGGGATCGCCTATGAGCGCTCGCGGATGCGCACCGAATTGACTCGGATCAGCCGCCTGCTGTCGGCGACGGTGGCGCCGCACGCGGCCGCGCGGCCCGAGGAGGAGTGGGTCAATCTGGTGCTGGGCCAGCTCAACGTTGTCCAGTCGGCGCTGAGCCTGCTCAACAAGGCGGGGACTGCGGGAAGCTGATGCGCCCGCGCCTCTATCCTTCCGATACCTCCGACGCGGAGTGGGCCTTGATCGAGCCCCTGTTGCCGGTTCCCGCATGCCAAACGCCCAAGGGCGGGCGGCCGGAGAAGCATCACCGTCGCGACGTGTTCGATGCGATCAGATACGTCACGGACAACGCAGCCTTTTCCGAACGGTGAGCGTCACGTCATGGCGCCGACCTGGGGGTTCACGTGGCGTGCATGTGCGTGACGCTCGTGGTTGCTGCGGCAGTTCCCCTCTTCATGCCTCCGTGTTCTGGGAACGCTCCATGCCTGGTTCGATGCAGGCTGCAGCCCTCTCGCATGCGGCGAGGTGATCGTGTAGAAGTGCATGGCGGAACTGATAGACAGGTCCAACAGCGCGTAGAAGACCCAGTCGGTGAACGTCATCAAGGAAATCCATAAGCCGCCAGGGCAGTTGGCGGGCCAGGACGAGCTTGGCGACCGCGATTGTGTAGGCCCACCACGCATGATGCTTGCCGGCCATGACACCCAACGTGAGTCCGAGCCCCAGCCCGAGAATGGCGAGTTGGGGTTCAAGTGCGAACCCCAGCTCGAACGCACCACTAAGCTCGTGCCCAAAAAGAATCACGGACAAGATCCCGTCGGCTCCTACGTATGCGATTCCAGTGGCCAGCCATCCCACAATCCCACTCGCGATCGCCCTCAGGAGGGCTAGAGTTCTGTCGGCTCGCAAGGTGGAACGAGGAGTACTGCTCGATGTGGGCAGAGGTTTTTCTGCCCATGCGATCAAGCCCAGCGCAACGGTCGCCGGTGCCGCAATCGTGAACCCCAGCAACACAAGTCCTGGTCTATCCATAGACCAGGACATGCTCCCCAGCACGATGATGCAAGGTAGCGGGATAACAACGAATCGGCGTCCTAGAGAGCGGAACAAGAGGGCGAGTCGTCCTCGCATACGGAGGTTGGCATAGCCTGGTTCCTGGCCAGCCCAGAATAGTCCAGCCGCGATTCCGGCCCCTATCCCTCCCATAAGCGCAACCCCAGCGTGGGGAAGGAGGTTCAGCCCGGCTATTACACGGCCGTCCGGTAGCCATAGTGCAAGCCCGACGGCAAGGCCGGCAGCGAGCCCAGCCAAGAGGCGAACGCGAGGAGTGACACATGCGATGTGCCACCAGGTGATGTCTCGGGTCGTTGTGGGTGGGAAGAGACGAGCAAGGAGCACGAGGTAGCGACGAACGACTTCAGGGTCCCAATGACGGCGCGGACGAAAGTGGTCGGCAGGATCGCTGCTCGGCGGGCGGGCGGCGACAACGGCGGGGATGACCCGTTCCAGCAGGTGAGTGCGCAACGTAGTGGCGTCCTTGCCCAGGAAACCGGCCAGCGGGCTTGGGTCGGCGCAGGGAGCCAGATAGACAGTGCGGATAAGCCATAGTCCCAGGGGCGTGCCCACGAAAGCGGCCAAGGCTGGGGCCGTGCCGTTGGCCAGGATATCTAGAACATTGGCCCAGTTCGGGGGCGGAGGGTCGGACAGGCAAGCGCGCAAATATTCGGCTGCCTGTGATGGGGTGAGAGCGGCCGGGACGATGACCGCAGCGCGGATCAGCGGCTGCCCAACCTGGGCGACAGCGGCTTCGAACTCGTGACGCCGACTTGTGAGGATAAGTTGGTCCCGCTCGCCCAGAGACTTGTTGAGGGCGGTGAGAATTCGAACGCGCAAGTCGCGGCTAACTTCATCCAAGCCATCCAGGACAGGCAGAATGTGTCGGCGGTCAACCAGCGCGGTGGCAACGCCGGTGCCGAACTGGACGGCTTTGAGCGCCGGATAGTCCTGTTCAAGGTGGGCGGCCAGCCAGTCCTGCAGTCGAGGATGGGCATTGAGCGACTCTGTCGGGAATCTTGGATCATCCGGTGCCCTTCTGTCCTTGGCGCCACCAGCGTGGGCGTGGAAGGGCATGCGCTTCGAGGTAGCGCTGGAATGCCGTCGGCGGCCGGGGGTGGTGCTCGCCAGGAGGTTCCCGAGCTGCCAACCTTTCGATGTTGATCGCGATGGCAGTGAGCACGTGCTGGAGATGCGTCTTGGCCAGGCCTCGGTAGCGGCACTGCCGGGCCTGGTGGGCGTTGACCGCCTCGTTGATCGTTCCTTCGACACCGGCGCGCGAGGCGTAGGTGCGTTGCCATCGCTCTTGCTGCTGCTGGTCTCTGTTGGCCACCTGCCGCTCGAACAGGTGTTGCGGCAGGAAGGTGAGGGTACGACCGGTGCGAGGCTCCTGGGACCGGGTACATCGATCCCGGTCCAGACAGGGTCCGCAGTAGGCTCGGCTGAACTTCACCACCTGGTAGGGGGCTTGAGCGGGTGGCTCCAGCCAGTTGCTGCTCGCCTTGCCGTTGGGGCAGATGGCCTGACGACGGTCGAAGTCGATGACGAAGTTGTCGATGGAGAACCCGGTGCCGGCGCGATGCTGCCAGGAGGTGTTCTTCTTCACCGGGCCTACCATCGTCACCTGGTAGCTGGTGGCCGCCTGATCCAACAGCGCGGCCGAGACGTACCCGCCGTCGACCATGTGCTGCTCGGGCAGCAGCGCCCTGCGCTGGAGCCGCTGGTAGATGCCGGGCACGGCGGGTTTGTCGCTGGTGGGCAGGTCGGTGGCCACATCGGTGATGAGGTTCACGGATGTGTCTTCCTCCTGGCAGGTCTCGGTGATGTGGAGCAGGTATCCGCTCCAGCGGGTATCGCCCCGGATGGCGAAGCGGGCCTGCAGGTCGTAGGGGGAGATGATGCGCAGCAGCCCGGGCGGGAGCCCGTCGGTGTCGGTGCGCGGCCGGGGACGGCCGGAGCCGTCCAGGAGGAAGTTCTGCAGGAAGATCTGTCGCAGCGCCTCCACGGGCGGCCCGCCATGATCAGCAAGGCGCTGCAGGAGCAGATAGGCGTCGGCTCCGGCCTGCTTGAACCGGGTTTGGGGCCGGGTGGGTTGGCTGCCGAGTTGGACCGGGCGGCCATAGCGCAGCGCCCAGTCCTCGTCGATGAGGCCGTCCAGCAGGTGCTTGGCCTCGCGCGCCATCCACTCCAATACGGCGCGGACCGCCTCGGTGACCAGTTCCAGGCGGGACAGATCGCGTACGGCGGCCCCGTACATAGCTGGAGTCGGTGCGTTGTCTGCCGCGCTCGGTCACCAGACCGAGCGCCTTCATCCGGTCCAGGGCCAGGTCCAGGAGTTGATCGGCGCGGTCTCCGACAAGGATCCGGTCACGAAAGTCGGTCAGCACGCTGTGGTGAAAGCCCGGGTCATCGAGTTCCAGTGCCAGCGCGTACTTGATGTCGATCCGGCATCGCACTGCTTCGGCCATCTGCCGGTCGGACAGGTTGAGCAGGAACTGCAGGACGCTGATCAGCGCTAAGTGCGCAGGTGACAGTCCTGGACGACCGTCTCGTGGGTACCAGGAGGCGAAGTCATCATCGTGCCAGAGGCCATCGAGATGGTCGCGCACCCACATCGCCGTGGTGCCGCTCGGGTTGCTGGCACGGGCTATCTGAGCCGTCAACTCGGGGATCTCCATGGTGGCGCGGGGACGAACCGACACGTAGCACTCCGAAAGGTCAGCGAAGATCAGCCCCGGAGATCATCGCAGGACCGCATCTTGCCCGTGACCATTTCAAGATTCCCGACAGAGTCGCCCATTGGGCCCGCCCAGCGAATCAGCTGTTCACCGGCCAAGGAGCCCGCGCCGTAGTCGATGTGCAGCGCTGCACGTCGACAGCGCTTCTGGAGATACACCAACCCCAGATCAGTGACCACATCGCGCACCCCGCCGGCTGCATGATTCCGATGCTGACGGAACCCGCCTTTCCGTCACTGAAAAGGATCTTTACATAAGATCGCAACTTATGTGATGATCACCCCGTTTCGGCACATCAGTTCGAAAGGCGCGAATGAACCCATCACGAACAGCGTCCGGCTTATCCAGCCGGACGCGCCGCCGCGCTGCCCTGATCGCGGCCCTGACCATGCCGCTCTCCCTCATGAGCGCACCCGCGGTCGCCCAGGGCCCCACACCACCCCCCACCACGAACACGCCACCGCCGAGCGCCCCCGCCACGCCCGCCGGCAAGGCGCTGGCACAGGCCAAGAAGGACAACCGGCGCGTCGAGATCGAGTCGCTGCGCTCGGAAACCACCACCTATTACGCCAACCCCGATGGCAAGACGCTCCGCATGGAGCTGAACCTGGAGCCGGTCCGGGTCAAGAACGGCGATGGCTTCACCCCGATCGATACCACCCTCGTCGAAACCGGCGGCGTCATCAGACCTAAGGCGGTCAAGGGCGACCTGACGCTGTCGGCCGGCGGCGACACCACAGCGATCAAGAGCAAGAGCGCCAAGGCCATCGTCCGCGTCGACGCCGTCGGCAAGCTGCCCAAGCCGACCCTCAAGGGCAACACCGCCACGTACGCATCGGCGTACGGCAAGGGCATCGACCTGATGGTCACCGCCACTCCGACCGGGTTCCGGCAACAGATCGTCATCAAGGAACGCCCGGCCCAGCCAGTCACCTTCCGCATTCCCGTGGACCTACCCAAGGGCCTCTCCTTCGACGAGGACGACAGGGGCCGGCCGACGCTGAAGAGCGAGGACGGCAAGACGTTCCTCGACATCCGGCCGGCGCCGCTGCTGGACGCGATCGCCGCGGACCCCAGCGGCGACCTGGACGCCGCCAAAGTCGGCCGGGCGGCCGTCACCCTGGACGGCTCAGACCTGGTCTACACCCCGGACCAGGCGTTCCTCGCCGACCCGGCGACGGCGTACCCGGTGACCATGGCCGCCGTCGATGACGACTGGTATGAGTGCGGCCTCGACCGGCCCTCCAGCACGTACTGCCCCGACGGAGTGAGCGCGCCTTACGACGGCGAGCCGATGGACACCTTCGTCAACGACGCCGACTACCCCGACAGCTGGTCCAACTTCAACCTCGACCGGATCCTGGTCGGCAAGTCCAACAGCGGCGGGGTGCGCTGGCGCAGCTACATCCAGTTCCCGCTGCCCGCGAAGAGCGACCCGTTCTGGGGCTCGACGATCGAGAACGCGGACCTGACGCTGTGGAACCACTTGTCCAGCGACTGCGGGCTCTACGTCGGATCGGGCGTCACCGCCCGGCGCGTCACCTCCGACTGGGACGAGCTGGAGATGACGTGGTCGAACCAGCCGTCGGTCACCAGCACGGGCGCGAACACCGAGTACGGCGGCTACAACAGCACCAACTGCAGCGGGTCGTTCGACTACGAGTGGGATCTCATCCATTCGGTCAACGGGATCGTGCAGGCCTGGGCGAACGGCGAGCCGAACTACGGCGTCCAGCTCACGGCCGGTAGCGAGTCCGATGTCACCAACTGGCGGCGCTACCGCACCCGAGAGTCCACCTACCCCTCCCCGGCACACGCCCCCAGGCTCAGCGTGGACTTCGAGCCTCCGGTGCCGCCACGCCAGGAAACGGTGGTCACCACCTCACGTGAGCCGCTCACCTCGATTCCTGAATACGAGGAAGCCCTCACCAAATCCGTCTACACGCCGGAACTCGACGAGCCGATCGAGCAGCTGAGCGGTGAGCTGATCGCTGCAAATGAAGATCAGCGTGACAGTGCAGGCACCTTGATCGGAACCGACAAGCTTTCCCCCGCGCTGCCGGATCCCGGCGACAGCGACAACACCACCAATCCAGGCGGTGAGGACACAACACCGCCGCGGGTACGGGCGACAGAGCCGACGAGCGGCGCCACCGACGTATCCCTGGACGCCCATGTCCGGGTGACGTTCTCTGAGGAGATCTTCGACCCAGAGTTCGTGGTGAGAAGCCCGCAGGGTACCCAGATCCAGGGCACTACCATGCTGGACGACACCAAGAAGATCGCGACTTTCACTCCCGCGCAGCCGCTTCACCCCGGCGCAACCTACACGGTTGAGGTCTCAGGAGCGATCGACGTGTGGGAGAACGAGATGGCTCCCTACACCTGGTCCTTCCGCACCATCGATCAGGCAGCCGCGCGTTGGGCGTTTGATGAAGGGGACGGCCGTACCGCTGCCGACTCGTCGGGCAACCATCACGATGCAAGCTTGAACGACACGGCGGAGTGGACCGTCGGCAAGAGCGGGAACGCGATCTCCAACGTGCCGTCGCAGGCGCGGGTCGCCGCCTCCCGGGCGGCGGCCCAGCAGGGCGAAGCGGCCGAGGTCACGGACGAGACGACCGCGACCAGCATCACCTACGCGCAGCCGGACGGCCAGACGTTCAAGACCGAGGTCACGGCCGGTCCGGTACGGGCCAGGCAGGGCGGCGGCTGGGCGCCGATCGACACCACCCTGGCTCAGCAGGACGGCAAGCTGCGGGCCAAGACCCTCGCCGAAGGCGCGGTCGTGGAAATCTCCGCCGGCGGCACGGATCCGTTCGTGAAGATGTCCGCCGACGGCAAGTCCTACGCGCTGCGCTGGCCGACACCGCTGCCCAAGCCAGCGGTCAAGGGCAGTGCGGCCACCTACACCGACGCCGCGGGGGTCGGAGCGGACCTGGTGGTGACGGCGTTGCCGACCGGGTTCCGGCACGAGGTGGTGCTGCGCCAGCGGCCGTCCAAGCCGCTGGAGCTGCGGATCGGCGTCGAAGACGAGGGTCTGACCCTGACCGAGGGCAAGGGCGGCTGGCTGCTGCTGAAGGGCAAGGACAAGAAGCTGGTCGCAGCGGGCACGCGTCCGGTCGTGTCGGACGGCAGCGCCAAGGGCCGACCGGCCAAGCGCGGCTCGGCCGGCGGCGACGTGGTCACCAAGGATGGCCGCACGGAGCTGGTGATCGAGCCGGATCAGAAGTTCCTGGCCGACACCGGCACCACCTACCCGGTCAGTGTGGCAGCGGTGGTCACCCTGCCAACGCTGGCGGATGCGTGGATCTCCGACTACGGCGTCGTGGGATCGAGCACCTACCGCAACAGGACACTGTGGGTGGGCACCTACGACGAAGGCGAGCCGCTGCCGCAGGTGGAGCGCGCCTACATGAAGTTCGACACCGCCGCGCTGAACAGCGTGAATGTCTCAGCGGCCACGCTCAGCGTGCGCACCACCGATGCCAACGGCTGTGGCGACGCCCAGTCCGGCCTCAAGGCCCAGCGGATCACCGCCGCTTGGACCGACACCGCACTGACCTGGGACGCCAAGCCGGGCACCACCACCGCCGGGGAAGCGGTGGCCACCGATCATCCCGGCTGTGCCGTGCCGGGCACGATGAGCTGGAACCTGGCCGCGATGACCCAGGCGTGGGCATCGGGCACCGCCAACCACGGCATCATGCTGCGCGGCGTGGACGAAACCTTCGACGGCGGCCGGCCGCAGTACAACCGGGCTTTCGAGTCCTTCAACGGCACCAACAAGCCCACGCTGAATGTCACCTACACGCTCGGCTCCACGCCCACCGTCGCCGGGCTGCAGCTCAGCCCGGCCACCAGCACGGGCGGGACGGTGACCGCCACCTCGCTCACCCCGCAACTGACCGCCACCGTCGCCGACACCGCAGGCGGAAACCTGACCGGGCAATTCGAGGTTGAGCACGATCCGGCCGCCACTGGGCAGGGCAGCGGCCAGATCTGGACCGGCACCTCATCCGTCGTCGCGTCGGGAAGCCAGGCGATGGCCAGCGTGCCCGCGGGCAAGTTGGTCGACGGCTGGAAGATCCGCTGGCGGGCTCGCGCGGCCAACACCGCCACCTCCTCTACCTCGGCGTGGTCGGACTGGCAGACAGCAATCGTGGACGTGCTCAACCCCACGGTCGGTGCCTTCCAAGTCACCCCCTCCCAGGTGGTGGACGGGCGCATCGTGGCTACCAGTCTGACCCCGGCTCTGCGCGCCAATGTCACCGACCCGGCCGCCCACCCACTGCGAGCCGAGTTCGAACTCGAGCACGACCCGACCGCGACCGGGCAGGGCAACGGCCAGATTTGGTCCGGTGTCGTGGACAACGTCACCTCCGGCACCCAAGCCTCGGCGACCGTCCCCGACGGGAAACTGAGCGACGGGTGGAAGGTACGCTGGCGCGTCCGGGCGATCAACATGGCCACCACGGTCGGCTCGCCCTGGTCCGACTGGCAGGTCCTGAACGTCGACGTACCGGACCCGGTCTCCGAACCGGCCGTCGGCGCACTCCAGATCACCCCGTCACAGCAGGTGGACGGCACCACCGTCACCCCCACACTCACTCCGACGCTGCTGGCCCAGGTGATCGACCCGGCCGGGAAACCGCTCCGGGCCGAGGCCGAGATCGAACACGACCCGGCCGCACCCACTGGGCAGGGCAGTGGCCAGATCTGGACCGGCAGCGCCGACAACGTGCCGGCCGGCACCCAGGCGAGCCTCGCCGTCCCGGCGAACACGCTCACGGACAGATGGATGCTGCGCTGGCGGGGCCGCGCGGTCTCGGCCACCGCCACCTCGGCCTGGTCGGACTGGCAGTTCTTCACTGTCAGCCTGCCCAAGCCCACCGCCACCGGCCTGACCATCACCCCGTCCAAGGTGGTGGACGGCGTGACGGTGACAGACACGCTCACCCCTGCGCTGCAGGCCACCCTCACCTACCCAACCGGCCAGGCGCTGCGCGCCGAGGCCGAGATCGAGCACGACCCGGCCGCCACCGGCCAGGGCAGCGGCCAGATCTGGACCGGCGCCGTGGACAATGTCGCCTCCGGCAGCCAAGCTTCCGTCGCCGTCCCCGGCGGCAAGCTGGCCGACGGATGGAAGGTGCGTTGGCGGCTGCGCGCGGTCGCCGGTGACGTCTCCTCGGCCTGGTCGGACTGGCAGCAGGTCACCGTCGACATCGTCCAGTCGGGCGAGGAGCCCCTGGCCGCAACGGCCGGCCCGGTGATCCGCACCGACCAGAGCTTCACCGCCGCCGCCTGGCTGCGCTGGAGCGACAAGGACGGTGACTACACAGTTCTCGAACAGAAGGGCGCCCACCAGGCGCCGTTCAAGCTCGGCAACACCGCCGAGCATGGTCTGGTGTTCGCCTTCACCGGCGCCGACGCCACCAATGCGACGGTCGAGGGTGTCCTGTCCGGAGTCGAGCCGCCGGTCGACGCGTGGTTCCACCTGGCCGGCGTGTACGACGCGGCCACCCGGACGGCCACCTTGTACCTGAACGGGGTACAGGCCGGAACAGCGCAGTTGTCCTTCCCTTCCTGGAACGTTCAGGCGCCGCTATGGATCGGGGCGGCGATGGCAGGAAGCCTCGATGAGGTCCAAATTTACCAACGCCCGTTCAGCGCCGATGAGATCGCCAGTGTGATGGCACCGGGATTGGTGCCTGTGGTTGCGCCTGCCCTGCAGAGGACCGCGGCTACCCAGGCCACGGCTGCGACCGGCGGCTTTGATTACGAGCGGATCAATCTGCAAACATGCCAGGTCAGCGGAAGCGAAACCGGGCATGGCGAGTACGATGCCCGAATCCGTGAGCTGCCGTACAACTCCTGCTGGTCCTCCTACCTCCAAGTGAACGACTACATAGAGGACGAGTCGAGCGGCAGATTGATCAAAGCCGGCTGTAAGAGCGCGTTCAAGAAGAATCCGATCCTCAATTGGGCCTGCAAGCAGATGGCTGAGCCGTTCGATGAAGACCTCGCCCTCCGCTTCCGGGCCACGGTGGTCATCCACAGCTATCTCGGAAACGCAACCGGGACCGGCGTGGTGAGCGGAGCCGGAACCGGCATCAAGCCGACGGACATGAAGATGTTCATCCAGCTCGATGATTTCGCGCTCATCGGTGAAGACGGGCAGGTGATCAAACCTGGAAACCAGCTCAATGACCTGCCCATCACAACGAGACTATATATTCCGGATCCTCCTCTCACAGACGAGGGCTGCACCACCGGCGACGGCGAGAAGAAGAAGGACATCTCTACCTGGCAATCCAGCCCGTTCGATATCTTCAACATTCGAACGAACATTGATGATCCGGGCGTGGTCACCTGCGCGTTCCATCCCGAGGTCGTGTTCTACACCGAATCCGGGTCCGAGTGGTTGCGTCTGCCCCTCTTCAGCCAGAAGGTCATTGACGTCAGGGGCGAGTGGGTCGGCGTCGCACGCGAGGGTAACGGTGTGCCCGCGGGCTGGAAGCGGTGGATGCCCCACTTCCGCTGCGACAGCCTCGCGTTCGGCGCGGGCGACCCGCAGGTCGAGGATCGCGTCGGCGGCTGTATCAACACCAGGTCGAAACGCGTATTCGTTATGTCCACGAAGAGCGGCACGGAGTTTCCAGAGGTGGCCCTGCACATCAAGGATGCTCTCAACCCCGCGACGAACAAGAGTACTTATCCGCCTAAACGCCCAGGGGAGTTCGTGGTCCCGAATCCGCCGAAGAAGGCCATCCTCGGCACTGAGCAGCCCAAGCGCATCCCCGGGAACTGGGCGGCTCCTGTCGGGAGCGATGCGGGCGAACCGCTGCACAGGACCACCAGCGATGAAAAGAATGCAGAAAATCGGCTCGTCTTCTCAAGACGCGCATTCGTTGCCGATCGCGGCAACGAGAAGGACTATCAATGGCCGGACGACCCGTCCAGCAACTACTGCAAGTACTATCAATGGGAGGAGAAGTACACTGCCCCCGGGGCCAGGTGGAAGGATCTGAACTGCGACGAGTATCCATTCGCGGCCACCTTGGAGGGAGCCGCGAGCACTGAGTGGGACTTCTCGATTCGGGCGCTCAACGCAAAGCAAAACCGAGATCAGGGCAATGCCCTGAAAAGATTCTACGCCGAATTCCGAGTCGGCAATGAGAACTCTTTCTGGGTGATGATCGAGTAGTTATCGGCGCGACGCTTGGGTGCCGAGTCCGAGATCAGTCTCGACCCGGCACTCAAGCGCGGCCAAAGTCGGCAAGCTGCGCTCCAGGCTCCTACGGCCCACGACGGCCGCCGATCGACTCCCTGCCCATCCCCTCTACGTGATGCCCTGACCCACCATCGACCAGCACACTGACGACTACATCTCCCGGCCCCGACTTGGCACGATCTAGCGCACCCCATCGGGGCCGACTTTGAGCTGCTCCGCTATCAGGTCCCAGAAACACGTGTAACGCCTGGCGCCGGCCAGCCATGGCGCGAGATACCAGGCTTCCCACTCACCTTCAGGAGTTTTGACGTGGGGGTTGAGGAGAACGACTCCATCGTCCCAATACCCGGCCAGAAGGGTGTCGGATACATACTCCCCTCTCATGTCGCCGGAGACCTGCTCGCGTCCGTAGACGAAGTAGAGCTCGTCGGGCACGCTCCATGAGTTCTCGGGCTTGGGTTCCGACCAGCTCTCGGCGATCGAGGGGTCGACATCACGAAGCCAGCCGATTTCCTCGACACGCAGCAGACAGCAGTCATCGTCGTTGCCCCACCCGTTGGCGAACAGGAGAAACTGCCGGTAACTCGCCGGCAGCTCCATGCCCAATCGCTCTTCGAGCCGGCGGACCTCTGCCTCGGCAGCCGGGGGATGCAGATCGCTGTCAGTATTCGATGCTGGGCGATCAGGGCCTTCGGCCGCCGGACGCCTTCCAGGAAAGCGTTCAGACCATGCGTATTGGGCACTCATGGTGAAGAAGATACCCGTCACGAGTGGCTTTCTGCGCTTGCAGCACACAGAGGCCTCGAAGGTCTGGAGTCTCGCAGGACCCGGGTGCATGGCCTCTGTGATCTTCCGCGATGCTATGGACCGCCGTCCACATCGGTCCAAGGGCATGCTGCAACTCAAGGGCTGCCTCCACCTTGACCTGCCGCCGGGTCAGTTCTCGTCCCTGCCGGAGGGCCTCGTCGATCTGTCGCGAGGTGACCTTGTAAAGGCCTCTGGTCTGGAACCACGCTCCAAAAGCTGTGAAGGCACCTCCCACGAATGCTCCTAAGAGCCGCCAGCAGCGTAGACCAGAAATCGGACACGCCCGGATGATGTCACAAGGGAAGTCATCCGTGGAGCTCCGTGTTCAGGACGTTAGTCACCCAGCAATCACAAAGGCCGCTCCCGATCTCTTCGGAAGTTAGCCTCGATTCTTCGTGCGCCCAGCAGGACGGAGGTGAAGCCGTGACGTAGCGGCTGATCGTCTGTTTGTAAGCTCGTCGTCGCTTGCCGGTGGAAGTCCGGTCCGGGTAGCTGCCAGGAGGCCCGGTAGCAGGCTGGCGGCTTCGTCTGGAAACGGGCGGGGTCGAAGCCCAGCGTCAAAGGCCCTGATGGGGGAGCAACGATGCGGTCCGTAGCATGAAGCGAAGCCTGCGGCGTCGTTAGAGGTCCCGGCCATTGGTCGGGGACAGGGAGAGCCGAGCCCCCGAATCCAGGGCGAAGGCCACGGACGCGGTGAAGTGCCTGGAAACGCAGCCGTCAAGGACTCCCCGGCGTATGGGGCGCGGAACGTATCGATAGTGGCGGCGGGAACTGGGGAGGCCCTCCCCGGCCCGGCAACCTGCGGAGATGGGTGTTGCCGGAGCGTGGCGTCCTATAACCGGTCAACGCCGGGAAATGGAATGCCGGCCGGGTGGGCGTCGGAGGCGGCCATAGTACTGCTGGAGCCGACCGGACAACATAACCGGCGGTGAGGGAAGGGCCGCTGCTTCGTCGATGCGCAGCGACTGTTGAGGAGGGGCCCGGTGAGTGCCGGTCAGGCTAGTCCCGCCGCTTCGGGATCGCGGGAACCACGGGTTCCGCGTGATCCGGTCCGTGCCTTGCAGCATGTGCTCTACCGGGCGGCCAAGGCCGATCCCGGGCGTCGATTCCATGCGCTGTATGACAAGGTCTGCCGCAGAGAGGTGCTGCAGCGCGGGTGGGTTGCGGTGCGCGCCAACAACGGCGCACCCGGTATCGACAAGACCACCCTGGCCCAGGTCGAGGAGTACGGGGTTGCCCGGCTGCTCGACGAATTGGCCGGTGAACTGCGGGAGGGGCGCTATCGGCCGCTTCCGGCGCGGCGGGTCATGATCCCCAAGCCGGGCACGGTCGAGCAGCGGCCGTTGTCGATTCCTGCCGTTCGTGACCGGGTTGTGCAGGCTGCGCTGAAGGTCGTGTTCGAACCGGTCTTCGAGGCGGACATGCTGGGCTGCTCGTTCGGATTCCGTCCGAGACGCTCGGCGCACGATGCCTTGCAGGTGCTCATCGATGAGTGTCATCGCGGGCGCCGGTGGGTGGTGGAGACGGATATCGCCAACTGCTTTTCGGCGATTCCGCATGAGAAGTTGATACGAGCGGTTGAGGAACGCGTCTGTGACCAGTCCGTCCTCAAGCTCCTGCGCGTGATCTTACGTGCCGGGGTGATGGAGGAGGGGCAGGTCCGTCGGCCGGTCACCGGAACCCCGCAAGGCGGCGTGATTTCACCCGTCTTATGCAACGTCTACCTGCACCGATTTGATCGGGCGTGGGATGACGGCGATGGCGTTCTGGTGCGCTATGCCGACGATGTGACGGTGATGTGCTGGTCGCGCAGCCAGGCCGAACGCGCGCTCGCGCGGTTGACCGAACTGCTGGCCGATCTCGGCCTGGAGCCGAAGGCAGCCAAGACCCGGATTGTCCATCTGGAAGTCGGTGGAGAGGGGCTGGACTTTCTCGGCTTTCACCATCGGCTGGTGCGCAGCCCGGGCCTGGACGGCAAACGGCCTGTCACCTTCCTCGCCCGCTGGCCCGCTGACCGGGCCATGCAGCACGCCCGTGATCGGATCCGGCAGTTGACGCTCCGGTCCCGGCTGCTGCTGCGCCCGGAAGTGATCGTGGAGGATATCAACCGGTTCCTGCGCGGCTGGGCCGCCTATTTCCGGTTCGGTAACTCCTCCCGGCACTTCAACAAGATCAGGAGCTATGCGCGGATGCGGATGGCGTTGGTGCTTCACAAGCGTCATCGCCGTTCACGCGGATTCGGCTGGTCGGTTGTGGCCTTCCAGTCTCCGGATCAACTTGGCCTGGTCACGTTGTCGGGAATCGTCGTCGCACCCAGGCCCTTCCGGGACTGGCGGGGGATGCCGAATGCCAGGCGGTGAACGACGTCGGTGAGCCGTGTGCCGGAGAACGGCATGCACGGTTCGACGGGCGGGAGCTGGAAACGGAGCAGCCTGGCCACGGTCATCGGGGAAAGCACAGCCGACCGGGAAACCGGCGGAACAAAGGCCCCGAGCCCTACCGCCACACGCCGCCACCGCGCCAGCTCCCGACCCTACAGTGGGCTGGATTGTGTGAGCAGCTCCGCGGTTCGCCCGTATTGTCCCCGGTACGGTTGGGGCGGGCCATCGCATGACGCTGCGGAGACGCCGG
>NZ_JBFAKB010000054.1:0-45377 GCF_040655495.1 Nonomuraea sp. NPDC050404 | reverse complement strand
ACGATCCCGGCGAAAGCCAGGACCGCCACGAGCCCGCCAGGCCGCGCCGGCGCGGCCTGGCGGGGATCGGCGGGTCTGGCAAGGGTCTGGGACACGGGAAAGCCTCCATCGAACAACACTGCGTAAACCATGTGATTGAATATATTAAAGCATGCGATTGAAAGTGGGCGCGCCCCTGTGACTCGCCCCTGGTAACCGGTGTCCGGAACAAGACACAGATCGAAGGAAAGGGCCGACATTCATGACGAGCACACTGCACTCAGCGGGCGAGATCCCGGAGTTCCCGATGGCGCGGGAGGCCCGCTGCCCGTTCGATCCCGCGCCCGGCCTGTACGCCCAGCGCGAGCAGGGCCCGCTGACCAGGGTCCGGCTCTGGGACGGCAGCACCCCGTGGCTGGTCACCGGCTTCGCCGAGCAGCGCGCGGTGCTGGCCGACCCGAGGGTGAGCGCCGATCTCAGCCGTCCCGGCTACCCGGCCACCGTGCCCTTGCCGCCCGGCGGCGTGAAGCGCAGCTTCATCGGCATGGACGACCCGGAACACGCCCGGCTGCGCCGGATGGTGACCGCCCCGTTCGCCATCAAGCGCATCGAGGCCATGCGCCCGTCCGTGCAGAAGATCGTGGACGGCCTGATCGACGACCTGCTGGCCGGTCCGAATCCGGTGGATCTGGTCCAGGCGTTCGCCCTGCCGGTGCCGTCGCTGGTGATCTGCGAACTGCTCGGAGTCCCGTACGCCGACCACGATTTCTTCCAGGAGACCAGCAAGACCATCATCACCAGGACCGCGACGGCCGAGCAGCGGCAGGCCGGCCACCAGGCGCTGCACGCCTACCTGGACGACCTGGTCGGCGAGAAGCTCGCCAACCCCGGCGACGACCTGCTGTCCGGGCTGGTGGAGCGGGTCACGGCCGGGGAACTGACCCGGCAGGAGGCCGCCCGGATGGGCGCGTTGATGCTGATCGCCGGGCACGAGACCACCGCCAACATGATCGCCCTGGGCACCCTCACGCTGCTGCGGCATCCCGACCAGCTCGCCCTGCTGCGTGACGCCGACGACCCGAAGCTCATCGCCTCCGCCGTGGAGGAACTGCTGCGCTACCTCAACATCGTGCACAATGGGCGGTTGCGCGTCGCGACCGAGGATCTCGAAGTGGCCGGCCAGGTCGTGCGTGCCGGCGAAGGGCTGATCTTGGTGAACGAGATGGGCAACCGGGACCCGCGGGCCTTCCCCGACCCGGACCGGCTCGACCTCCGGCGCGACGCCCGCCGCCACGTGGCATTCGGCTTCGGCGTGCACCAGTGCCTGGGGCAGCCGCTGGCCCGCATGGAGCTGCAGGTCGTCTACGGCACCCTCTACCGCCGCATCCCGGCCCTGGAGCTGGTCACCAGCCTGGATCAGGTCCCGTTCAAGTTCGACGGAATGGTGTACGGCGTGCACGAACTCCCCGTCACCTGGTGACGAGCTCGCGCTCGACCGGGTCGGTCGGGATTCAACCAAGGAGGGATCATGACCATGAACGAGGTCCGCACCGCCGCCGGCGTGGTACGCGGACGCACCGAGGACGGCCTGACCGTCTTCCGCGGCATCCCGTACGCCGAACCCCCGATCGGCGAGGCCCGCTTCCAGGCACCGCGACCCGTGCGCCGCTGGGACGGGGTCCGGGAGGCGTACGCGTTCGGCCCGCCCGCGCCGCAGGACGCCGCCATGGCCGGCCGAATCGGGGGAGAGCCCTTCAAGGACATGGGCGATGACTGGCTGACGGTCAACGTGTGGACGCCCGAGCCGGACCCGGCCGCTCGCCGCCCGGTCATGGTGTGGATCCACGGCGGCGCCTACAAGCACGGCTTCTCCGGCAGCCCCGGCTACGACGCCCGGCACATCGCCCGCGACGGCGACGTGGTCTTCGTGTCGCTGAACTACCGGCTCGGCGTCGAGGGTTTCGCCCGCATCGAGGGCGCGCCAGCCAACCGGGCCCTGCTCGATCAGGTGGCCGCCCTGGAGTGGGTGCGGGAGAACATCACGGCGTTCGGCGGCGACCCCGGCCGGGTGACCGTGCTCGGCGACTCGGCCGGCGCCGGATCCATCGCGGCGCTGATGGTCATGCCGCGAGCGGCGGGGCTGTTCCGCCGCGCCGTCGGGCAGAGCCTGCCGGGCACGTACCTCTCCGACGCCCTGGCCCGCGACGTCGCCACGGCCATCGCCGCCGAGGCGGGCCTGCGCCTGGCGGCCGCGGACCTGTCCGGCGTGCACCCGCGGGAACTGCCGGAACTCGGGCACGCGATGGAATCGAAGATGAGGCGGTTCGAGGACCGCTGGGGCGCGTTCGCCCACACGCTCACCGCCTTCTCACCCGTCGTGGACGGCGAGGTGCTGCCCCGGGCGCCCTGGCAGGCGCTGGCGGACGGCGCGGGACGGGACGTGGAGCTGATCATCGGCCACACCCGCGACGAGTACCGCTTGTTCCTGCTCTTCGCCGGCGAACTCGGCAAGATCAGCGAGGAGCAGGCCGGGGAGGCGCTGCGCCGGTTCGGCCCCGATGAGCGGGCCTACCGCACGGCGTTCCCCGGCGCGTCCGCCGAGGACCTGTACGAACGCGTGCAGAGCGACTGGCTGTTCCGCATGCCGACGCTGCACCTGGCCGAGGCGCAGGCCGCCGGGGGCGGCCGGGCCCACCTGTACGAGCTGACCTGGCAGTCACCGGGCAGCGGCGGCGCCCTGCGCGCCTGCCACGGACTGGACGGCCCGCTGCTGTTCGGCACCTACGACGCCCACCTCGGCCCGGCCGCCATCGGCGGCGAAGGCGTCGCCGAGGCCCGCGAGCTGACGGCTCAGATCCGCACCGCCTGGACGTCCTTCGCGACCTCGGGAGACCCGGGCTGGCCCGCCTACGACACCCGGCAGCGGCTGACCCGGGTCTTCGACACCTCGCCGTCGATCACCGCCTACCCGGAGGAGACCTCACGCCGCCTGTGGCAGGACCACACCTTCGAGGCGCTTGCCCTGCTGCCCGGCTGAGCGACGAGGCCGGGCGGGAGCAACGGCCCCCGCCCGGCCGGCGGTGCCGGGCGACGTCGCGGGGTGGTCAAGAGGCGACGCCCGCCCGGGAGGGTCAGGCGCGGGGGCGGGCCGGGCCGGTCGTGCCACGGAGTGAGACGGGCGGGGCGAGCAGGAGCCGTCGGTACGGCGTGTCAGGGTCGGCGATGCGCTGGATCAGCAGCTCGACGGCGCGGGCCCCCATCTCGTCGGCCGGGACGTCGGCGGCGGTGAGCGGCGGATGCACACTCTCGGCCCAGTGTCGCGCCGCCACACCGGCGATGGAGAAGTCGCCGGGCACGCTCAGCCCCGCCTCCGCCAGCCCACGGTACAGACCGGCGACGGCGGCCTCGTTGATGGTGGCGATGGCGGTCAGCTCCGGGTGCTCGGCGAGGAGCCGCCGGAGGCAGGACTGCCCCGCCTGGGCGTCGTCGGCGCAGCAGACCCGCACTCCCCGCAGGCCGCGCTCGGCCACGGCGCGGTCGAAACCGGCCTCGGCGCGGTGGCCGGGGCCGTATCCGGCCGCGACCAGTTCGGCGTTGCGGTTGACCAGCGCCAGGTGCCGGTGGCCGAGATCGGCCAGATGGTGCACGCACTTGGCGATGAGCGTCTCGTAGTCGACGTCCACCCAGGACATCTCCTCCGGGCGGCGGGTACGGCCGATGCCGACGAACGGCACGCCGCTGTTCGACAGCCGGGCGACGCGGTCGTCGTCCAGCCGGATCTCCATCAGGATGACGCCGTCCACGCGCCGGCCGGTGACCACCCGTTCGAAGGAGCGGTCGTGCTCCCCGCCCGACGGTGACAGCAGGACGTCCAGGTCGGCGCGGGCGGCGGCGTCGACCACGCTGGCCACGAAGCCGAGCTGCATGTCGGTCAGGCGCCGCGCGGCCGGCGGTATGACCAGGCCGATCGTGCGGGTGCGGCCCTCCTTCAGCGCTCTGGCCGAGGCGTTGGGCCGGTAGTCCAGCTCGTCGATGACCGCCTGGATGCGGCGCTTGGTCTCCTCCGACACCGGGCGCTTGCCGGTGAGGGCGTAGGAGACGGTGCTGCGTGACACGCCCGCCCGCTTGGCGATCTCTCCGATGTTCACCGTGCTCCTCGTCCGTGCTGCCGATCGCGGTCCATCGTAATTCGCATCGGTTCTTGCGGCGGCAGGCAGAGCGGCCAGGGCCGGCGAGGTGCCGCACCGCGCGCAACGGCTCCGCATCCTTGCCCTTCCGTTCATTGACGCGGGCGGGAGAGCGGGCCTATGTTGCGGTCGAACCGATTCGACGAATCGATTCGACAGTGGTGTGACATCGGTGGGAAGCAGCCGCGCAACGCCAGTCAGCGGAGGTCAGCTCAATGAGATCAGCGGCAAGGAGCCGGCGTGCGGCCGGTGCGAGTCTGGCGGCCGTGGCCGCCCTGGGCGGGCTGGTGGCCTGCTCATCGACGTCCGGTGGCGGCGACGCCGGGCGGGGCACGGGTGGTGGAACGTACACGATCTGGGACCCGTACCCGCAGTACGACCGAGCCTCGGACTGGGTGAAGCTGTTGGACAGGTGCGGCGCCGACGCGGGGGTCAAGGTCGAGCGCACCGGTTACGACACCAGCGACCTGACCAACAAGGCGCTGCTGGCGGCGCAGCAGGGCAACTCGCCGGACGTGCTCATCGTGGACAACCCGGTGGTCTCGACGCTGGCCGAGGCCGGCGTGCTGACGACGACCGAGGAGAACAGGCTCGACGTGTCCGCGATCGCGCCGAACCTGCTGGCCGCCGGGCAGAGCGGCGGCAAGACCTACGGCGTGCCGATCGGCGCCAACACCCTGGCCCTGTACTACAACAAGGACGTCCTGAAGCAGGCCGGGGTGGACATCGCCTCGGTCAAGGACTGGACGTCGCTGACGGCGGCGCTGGAGAAGGTGAAGGCGAAGGGGAAGAAGGGCATCACGTTCTCGGCGATCGGCACCGAGGAGGGCAGCTTCCAGTTCCTGCCCTGGTTCTGGGGCTCCGGCGCGAGCCTAACCAAGCTCGACTCCCCGCAGGGCGTCTCCGCGGTGGCGTTGTGGAGCGACTGGCTGAAGAAGGGCTACGCCCCCAACTCCGTCATCAACAACACCCAGACCACGAGCTGGCAGGAGTTCGCCACCGGCGACTTCGCCTTCGCCGAGAACGGCACCTGGCAACTCGCCAACGCCGGGAAGACCGGCTTCGCGTACGGCATCATTCCCGTTCCCGGCAAGAGCGGCGGCACCGCGCCCGCGCCGACCGGCGGCGAGTTCGTCAGCATCCCGGTGCAGTCCGACACCGGCCGCCACGCCACCTCCCGGAAGCTGGTCACCTGTCTGACCAGCACCGGCAACTCGCTCACCACCACCACGACCCTGTCCTACATCGCCCCGACCGAGGCCGTGCAGGCCAAGCAGGTGGCGGCCACCCCCGGCCTGCGGGTGTGGGTGGAGGCGGTCAAGGCGGCCAAGGGCCGCACCAGCGACGACCTGGGCACGAGGTATCCGAGGATCTCCGAGCCGATGTGGGGCGCGGTGCAGGCGGCGCTGAGCGGCTCGAAGTCCCCGCAGGACGCCATGGCCGCGGCGCAGTCCGCCGCGGCCCAGTAACGGCATGAGCGACACCACCCGTAGAGTGGTGCGGTCCGCCACGGCACCGGGCCGTACCCGATCCACGCAGTGGGCGGCCTGGGCGTTCCTCGCCCCCGTCGTGCTCTACCTGCTGCTCTTCTACGCCTACCCGCTGTTCCGCAACGTCGAGCTGAGCCTGCGCACCTACACGGTGCGCTCCTTCGTCCAGGGTGGCGCGCCCTTCGCGGGGTTCGGTAACTACGCCAAGGTCTTCGGCGACGCCACCTTCGGGCCCGCGCTGTGGCACACCGTGGTCTTCACGCTGGTGTCGTTGGTCTTCCAGTTCGGCTTCGGGCTCGCGCTGGCGTTGTTCTTCGTCAGGAACTTCCGGCTGTCGGCCACGTTGCGGGCGCTGTTCCTGGTGCCGTGGCTGCTGCCGCTGATCGTGTCGGGCTCGACCTGGTCGTGGATGTTCAACAGCGACTCCGGCGTGGTCAACGCCGCGCTGAACTGGCTCGGGATCGGGCCGGTGAACTGGCTGACCTCGCCGGACTGGGCGTTGTGGTCGGTGATCATCGCCAACATCTGGATCGGCATCCCGTTCAACCTGGTGGTGCTGTACTCCGGGTTGCGGGCGATCCCCGCGGCCGTGTACGAGGCCGCCGCGCTCGACGGGGCGAACGGCCGGCAGCGGTTCTGGAAGGTGACGTTCCCGCTGCTGCGCCCGGTGTCGGCGATCACGCTGCTGCTCGGCCTCGTCTACACGCTCAAGGTGTTCGACATCATCTGGATCATGACCAAGGGCGGGCCCGGCGGCGCGTCCACGACGTTCGCGACCTGGTCCTACCGGCTCGGGTTCGGCAACCTGGTCCCCTCCTTCGGGCCGGGCGCGGCCGTGGGCAACCTGCTCATCGTGACGGCCCTGGTCTTCGGGCTCATCTACATCCGCAGGCAGGCGGTGTCATGAGGCCGCTCAAGACCGCGATCGGGCTGGTGCTGACCGCCGTCATGTTGTTCCCGGTCTACTGGATGATCAACGTGTCCTTCACCCGGGACACCGACATGCGCAAGAGCCCGCCCAGCTTCTTCCCGGTCAACGCCACCCTGGACGGCTACCGGGCGGTGCTCGACCAGCAGCTCCCTTACCTGGGCGTGAGCCTGGTGGTCGGGCTGGGCACGGTGGCGCTGACCCTGGCGGTCGCGGCGCCGGCCGCGTACTCGCTGGCCAAGCTGCGCCCGCGCGGCGGCGGAGCGCTCAGCTTCGTGCTCCTGGTCGCGCAGATGATCCCCGGGATCATCATGGCGATGGGCTTCTACGCCATCTTCCTCAACCTCGGCCTGCTCAACACCCTGCCCGGCCTCATCGTCGCCGACTCCACGCTCGCCGTGCCGTTCGCGGTGCTCATCCTGACCACGTTCATGTCCGGCATCCCCGAAGAACTGCTGCAGGCCGCCCGCACCGACGGCGCCGGGGTCGTGCGGACGTTCCTGTCGATCGTGCTGCCCGTCTCCCGCAACGCGCTCATCACGGTGTCGTTGTTCGCGTTCCTGTGGGCGTGGTCGGACTTCGTCTTCGCCTCCACCCTCGACCAGGGCGGCGATTATCAGCCGATCACCCTCGGCATCTACCACTACATCGGCAACAACAACCAGGAGTGGAACGCCATCATGGCCACCGCCGTGATCGCCTCCGTCCCCGCCACCGTCCTGCTGGTGATCGCCCAGCGTTACGTCGCCGCCGGCGTCACCGCCGGAGCCGTCAAAGACTGAGAAGGGACCCTCATTTCATGACCGCCGCCGCTTCCGGCCCGGTGTTCTCCCTGCGCGACATCCCGTTCAGCCATCGCGGATCCTGGTTCGGCTTCTCGCCCGTCGTGGCGGAGAAGACCTACGCCGAGCACGTGCACCTGGTCTCCCACCAGAGCGGCATGCACCCGATCCTGCGGCTGATCCCCACGGCCACCGCCGCGATCACGGCCATCCCGCACCGGCTCACCTGGGCGGGCGGGCGCGGCCGCGTCGACCTGGCCTACGAGAACGCCGACACGGTACGCGTGCGCGGCCGCGGCCTCGGGCTCCGCCTGCTGGCCGCCGACGCGGTGCTGACGCCGTTCAGCGGCCCGTACCTCTATGAGGATCCCGTGGACGGATCGTTCGTCTTCACCGTCTACCAGACCGGACGCCGCTACCGGATCACCCTCCTGGCCGGGCGGGCGGAACAACTCGGCACGCAGGCGCTCGGCACGGCCGAACGCGGGCTCGTCCTCGACGGCGACTGGGAGCTCGCCATCGAGGAGTACGAGACCGCCCGCGCCCCCTACCCGCCCACCGGCACCTTCGAGCAGGTGGCCAAGGCCGCGCGGGCGGACTTCGAGGCGTTCACCGAGGCGGTCGCGCCCTGGCGCAGCGAGCGGACGCCCGCCGCCGAACTGGCCGCCTACGTGTTGTGGTCGGCCACCGTGCGCCCGGCGGGGTTCGTCACCCGGCCCGCCGTGCTCATGTCCAAGCACTGGATGGACAAGGTGTGGAGCTGGGACCACTGCTTCAACGCCCTCGCCCTCGCCGACGGCCTGCCCGAGCTGGCCCGGGACCAGTACCGCCTGCCCTTCGACCACCAGGACGCCGCCGGAGCGCTGCCCGACTCGGTCACCCATTCGGAGATCCTGCACAACTTCGTCAAGCCGCCCATCCATGGCTGGGCGCTGCGCGGCCTGCCGCCGGACCCGGACGCGTACCCGCTGCTGGCACGCTGGACCGCCTTCTGGCTGGAGGCCCGCCGCGCCCCCGGCCGCGAGCTGCCGCACTACCAGCACGGCAACGACAGCGGCTGGGACAACGCCACCACCTTCGACCCCGAACGCGTCGTCGAGACCGCCGACCTGGCCGCCTTCCTCATCCTCCAGATGCGCGAACTGGCCCGGCTCGCCCCGGACGCCGGGTGGAGCGAGCGGGCCGACCGGATGCGCGAGGCGCTGCTCGCCGAGTTGTGGGACGGCGAGCGGTTCGTCGCCCGCGGCGTGCTCTCCGGCCGCACCTGGAGCAGCTCCAGCCTGCTCGACCTCATGCCGATCGTGCTGGGGCAGGAGCTGCCTGAGCCGATCCGGGCGGCTCTGGCCGCCCGGATCGAGCGGCACCTGACCGCCTTCGGCCTCGCGACCGAACGGCCCGGCTCACCGCACTACCTCGACGACGGGTACTGGCGCGGCCCCATCTGGGCGCCCTCGACCGTCCTGATCGAGGACGGGCTGCGCCGCGCCGGATACCAGGACCTGGCCGACGAGATCAGCGCCCGCTTCCTCATGTTGTGCGAGAAGTCCGGGTTCGCCGAGAACTTCGACGCACACACCGGAGAGGGGCTGCGCGACCGCGCCTACACCTGGACGGCGAGCGCCTACCTGATCCTCGCCGCCGCCTGCGAACGGCGAACCGTCATCGGCCCCACAACCGCCACGTCTGGTTGAGCGGACTCGCCTGGCCCGCCGGGATGCACGTCCACTGATGGATGGGCGCGCGGGGCGCGGTCGAGATGGTGCTCACGTCAACGCACTTGCCGCTGTGCCGGGCGATGAGCTGGAAGTCATGGGGGTCGTTGCCCCCGTAGGTGACCTTGCGCAGCGCGAACTGCTGGTTCTGCGCCCCGCTGCCACACGTCCACTGGCGCACCGGGGCGCCGTCGGCCGTCGAGCTCCCGCCCACCTCCAGGCACTTCCCGCTCTGCTGGTTGACCAGCGTGTAGGTGCCCGCCACGCCGGCGACCGGCCGGAAGTTCCACAACTGCTGGTCGCCGCCCTCGCACGAGAACTGCTGCTGCACGTTGCCGTCGGCGCTGCTCAGGCCGGTGTTGTCCAGGCACTGCTGGGAGTGCTGGGCGACGGCGACGGACGGGAAACCGCCGTCGGACGGCGGCAGCAGGGTGATGGTGAACGTCTCGTCGGCGTTGCCGTGCGGCAGGTTCAGCGTGGCGCCGTTGCCGGACAGCGTCAGGACCGTGTTCTGGATGGTGACCGGCCCTTGCACCGCCCCGCCCGCGTTGTACGGGATGCGCTGCACGATCGCCCGGACCTGGTTGTTCTGCACGATGCCGCTGGTGGTGTCGAGCCGCCGGAGGCCGACGGCGATGTTTCCCGTCGTCCCGCCGCCGCCCACCAGCACCTTGGCGGTCCCGGTCGTCTTGGTAGCGAAGGCGTCGTACGCCGGGCTCGGGGTCACCGACACGATCTGACCGGTCTGGGAGGCGTAGAAGCGGTAGACCCACCATTCGCCCTTGGGCAGGTGCCGGCCCGCGGAGTTCCGTACGAGCAGGTTGCCCAGGTCGTTGTGCAGGTTGCCGGCGCTGGCCCAGTTCGCGCGCAGCCCGTCGGCGCCGGCCCGCTCCAGCCGGGCGATGTACCAGGCTCCGTCGCCCGGGTTCTGCTCGTTCCCGGCCCCGTACTCGTTGATCTGGTACGGGCGCGGGTGCGGAATGCCGCGCGAGTCGAGCGTGGTGTTCGCGGCGGCCACGTTGGCCACGGGTCGCCGGGCAGGGAGTGCCAGCTGACGATGTCGGGGATCACGTTGTTCGCCCGGGCGAAGTCGAGGTAGGCGTTCCAGAAGGCGTGCGTGGTGGAGGGCACGCAGGCGCAGCTCGGGCCGACGATCAGCTGGCCGGGGAAAGCGGCGCGGATGCGCTGGTAGCTGCGCCGCCACAACTCGAGGTACTGGGCCTGCGGGCGGTTCCAGAACAGGGAGAGGTTCGGCTCGTTCCAGATGTCCCACTGCACCGTGATCCCGGCGGCCCGCACGTCGTTGATCAGGCGGGTGAGGAAGGCGTCGTAGTCGGACCAGTTGCCGTTGTCACCGGGGAAGCGCGAGATCGGGTATCCGTCGGCTCCCCACAGGTCGTGCGGCAGGATGATGAACTGGCCGCCAAGCGCGATCGTCCGGCGGGCCTGGGCCAGCGTCGCGTTCCACCTGCGGTCGTAGGAGCCCGACACCCAGCCGCCGGGCGAGCCGAGCTGCGCGCCGCCGGCCCGCATGTACCGGAACCTCACGTCGCGGAAGAAGTGGTCCGCCGGTCCCGATCCGTTCTCCGTCATGCCGTAGATCCAGCCGGACGCGCGGTAGGTCGGCGCGCCGCCGCTCACTCCACCGAAGTCGACGCTGATGGCTTCGTCCCCGGCCTGTGCCGGCGCCGGAACGGCCGTGAGGAAGATGGCGATGAGCATCGCGGCCAGGACCTGCGCTGATCGTCTGATGGGCGGTCGTTGGGTGATCGTCATCGTGCGTGGCTCCTTGGGGGAGTCGCGGCCCCACGCAGGAGAGATCGCAGTCTCCTGCGAGAGATTGCGCCGATTGGTGACCCAGACATTGGCGAATCGATTCCGCCGATTGGCATGACGTCGTTGTCCCGCCTCGGAAGCCTGGCTGCTGAGCGTGGTCCAAGCTGTCAGCGAATCGATTCGATCGGATCGTAGATCTGCTCCCGCAGGCTGTCAATGGCGGGTGTCCTGCACCGATCAGGTCAGTTCTTCGGGATCGTCGGCGCCGGTGTAGACGAATGAGTGGAGGGCGAGCTCGCCGTCGGAGCAGGAGATGCCGATCACGCGGCCGGTGAAGCCGCCCGCGACCTCGGTGGAGACGTAGCGGCCGTCGAGCCGTCCGAGTTCGGTGAAGCCGCCGGGTCCGGGCCCGCTCCTGCCCGCCGGCGGTGAGCAGCCAGGCGTCGCCGGTCTGGCGCAGCGCCCGGCCGGGCCAGCGACCGGCGCCCACCCAGGACGGCGGCAACGGTCCCGAGGGCGTCACTTCCTCGGTGACGGCGGGGGAGAGCGGGGGCTCGATCGGGTCGGCCGGGTGCGGCCAGCCGCCGGTCCAGGCGATGCGGGAGGCGAAGGTCTCGCGGCCCAGGATGCCACTTGGCGGTGCCGATGCCGCCGAGGGCGCGGACGCCGAGGTAGAGCGCGGCCCAGCCGCCATCGTGGGTCTGGACCAGGTCGGCGTGGCCGACGTTCTGCACGGCGGCGTCGATGCCGCGCGCGGTGAGCAGCGGGTTGTGCGGGCACGGCTCGAACGGGCCGGACGGTGCGGGGCCACGGGCGATGGTGGCTGGGCACGCCGGGGGCGTACTCGAAGCTGGAGCAGGCCAGGTAGTAGGCGTCGCCGGCGCGGCACACGCTGGGGTCGGGGTGGAAACCGGGGATGACCGGGCGGGTCGGCAGTCGCATCGGGTGTCTCCGCAGTTGGTGGTGACCATCGAGAGGGCGGTTAGTCGGCGAGCGCTTGCCCGCGGCGCAGGTCGAGCGTCTCCTCGACCCGCCTGGCGTCGCGCGGATAGGTGCGGTACAGGAACGAGAACACAACGAGGACTGGCAGCACATCCAGGACAACCTGGCCCCGCCCCACCGGCGCGACGGCGTCTACTCCGCCATCGCGACCGAGCCGTACCTGCGCCGCGACGACCACCCCTCGATGTTGTGCGCGCTCGGCGTCGTCCCCGCGACGCCGCTCATCGACCCGGCCGTCATGGCGGCCACGCTGCTGGACGTCCTCGGCGACTGGCAGTGGGAGACCGCCTGGGGCTGGGACTTCCCGGCGATGGCCATGACCGCCACCCGCCTCGGCCGCCCCGGCCTGGCCGTGGACGCCCTGCTGATGGAGACCGGCAAGAACACGTTCCTGCCCACGGGCCAGGTCCCGCAGTTCGGCAGCCTGCTGCCGCTCTACCTGTCCGCGAACGGCGGCCTGCTCGCCGCGGTCTCCCTGATGGTGGCCGGCTGGGACGGCTCGGACACCGACTGCCCGGGGTTCCCGAAGGATGGCAGCTGGGTCGTCCGCCACGAAGGCTTCACACCCTGGCCGTGATCTCGGGAGGTGTCGTGCGGGAAAGGGCCGTCCGATGCCGCGTCCGGGGTAAGGGTGTTACCTGCCTCGCTTCGCCTGTCTTGCATACCCTGAGGTCATGGGCCAGCATGATCACCGCGCGGAGGTCCGCGAGTTTCTCAGCTCGCGGCGGGCGCGCATCACGCCCGAGCAGGCAGGGCTGCTCGCCTACGGCGGCAACCGCCGGGTGAAGGGACTGCGGCGCGAAGAGGTCGCGATGCTCGCCGGCGTCTCCATCGACTACTACGTGCGCATGGAGCGGGGAAACCTGTCCGGCGCCTCCGACAACGTGCTGGACGCCCTGGCGCGCGCTCTGCAGTTGGACGAGGCCGAGCGCGAGCACCTGTTCGCCCTGGCGCGGGCCGCCGGGCCGGGAACGCAGCGTCGCCGCACGCCGACCAGCGTGCGGCCCGCGGTTCAGCAGGTGCTGGACGCGATCGGTGACGCGCCGGCCTGGGTGCGCAACGGACGCCACGACATTGTCGCGATGAACCGTCTGGGGCGTGCCCTGTACGCGCCCGTCCTGGCCGATCCGCGCCGTCCGGCGAACACCACCCGGTTCGTCTATCTGGACCCGGCGGCCCGGGAGTTCTTCGTCGACTGGGACCGCGTCGCCAACGACGCCGCCGCGATGTTGCGGCTGGAGGCGGGCCGCGATCCGCATGACCGGGGGCTGATCGAGCTGGTCGGTGAGTTGTCGACGCGCAGTGAGGTCTTCCGGCAGCGCTGGGCCTCCCACGACGTGCAGTACCACCGCAGCGGCCGCAAACGGCTGCGCCACCCGGTGGTCGGGCAGCTCGATCTGGACTACGAGTCGATGGAGCTGCCGTCCGAGCCCGGCCTGACCCTCAACGTCTACACCGCCGCCCACGGCACTCCTACCGCCGACGCGTTGAAGCTGCTGGCGAGCTGGGCGGCCACCCAGGACTTGGCCGAGGTGCGGCAAGCAGACCCCGATCAGACCTGATCCACGCCCCTGCGTCAGCGCCGATGCCAGTTCGGCCACCCGCTCGACGGGGAGCGGGTGGTGCGGCGGACCCTCCGTGGGGGGTTCTGCCATTACCTGTAACGGCAGGACCTGCCGCACGACCGCGAAAGCTCATTAGATGGAGGTTGACCAGGGAGAACCCTGGCATCAGCGCCAAGCGGCGGGAGATGGCGGCACCACGGATTTACCGGGAATCGACCCGGAGCGGAGATGACGATCGGTTCGCTTCGGGTAGATCCGGCGACGCGTACGACGTCCCTGACACCACCGGGGCCCGAACCGGGGACGCTGGCCCCGGCCGCGCATCGGCACGCGGCCGCCAACGGCCGGGGACCACCATTCCGCAACGACGAAAGACACCATTGTGCGAGCAACTCTGATCTACGGCGCCGGTGACGTACGGGTGGAGCACGTGCCCGACCCGGTGCTGCGCGAGCCCACCGACGCGATCGTGCGCGTGCTGCGCTCATGCGTGTGCGGCAGCGACCTGTGGCCCTACAAGTCCCGCCCGGCCACCGAGCAGGGCGAGCGCATCGGGCACGAGTTCCTCGGCGTCGTCGAGGACACCGGCTCCGAGGCGGGCGGGCTGCGCCGCGGCGACGTCGTGGTGGCGCCGTTCGTGTGGGCGGACAACACCTGCGACTTCTGCCGCGAGGGCCTGCAGACCTCCTGCCGGCACGGCGGCCAGTGGGGCGCGGCAGGCGTGGACGGCGGTCAGGGCGAGGCGGTACGCGTTCCGCAGGCCGCCGGCACGCTGGTCAAGCTTCCGGTGGGGGAGGACCCGGCGTTGCTGGCGTCCCTGCTGACCCTCTCGGACGTGTTCCCGACCGGCCACCACTGCGCGGTCACCGCCGGGGTTGGCCGGGGCAGCAGCGTGACGGTGATCGGTGACGGCGCGGTCGGGCTGATGGCGGTGTTGTCGGCCAGGCGGCTCGGCGCGGAGCAGATCATCCTCATGGGACGGCACAAGGAGCGCACCGAGCTGGGCCGCGCCTTCGGCGCCACCGACGTCGTCGCCGAACGCGGTGACGAGGGCGTCGAACGGGTACGGGAGCTGACCGGCGGCGACGGCACCCGCGCGGTGCTGGAGTGCGTCGGCACCGAGCAGGCCATCGTCACGGCGTTCGCGGTGGCCCGCGACGGCGGCACCGTCAGCCGGGTCGGCGCGCCCCAGTACGAGAAGGTACCGATGGGTTTCGGGGAGTTCTTCCGCAACCTCACCCTGACCGGCGGCGTCGCCCCGGCCCGCGCCTACATCGAGGAACTGCTGCCCGAGATCCTGGACGGCACCCTGGAGCCCGGCCGCGTCTTCGACCGCACCGTCCCCCTGGACGAGGTCCCGGATGGCTATCGAGCGATGAACGACCGTACCGCGCTGAAGGTTCTCATCAACCCCGAAAGGTGATCATGAAGCACATCACGCTGGGCGATCTGGACGTCTCCCGCATCGGGCTGGGCTGCATGGGCATGTCCCACGGCTTCACCGGCTCCGGCAGCGACGACGCCGAGTCCATCCGTACCATCCACCGCGCCCTCGACCTGGGCGTCACCTTCCTGGACACCGCCGAGATCTACGGCCCGTACGTCAACGAGGAACTGCTCGGCAAGGCTCTCAAGGGCCGCCGCGACCAGGCGGTCATCGCCACCAAGTACGGGCTGGTCTCGCACGCCGGCGACGGGCGCTGGAACCTCGACAGCAGCCCCGGCAACATCCGCATCGCCGTCGAGGGCTCGCTCAGGCGCCTGGGCACCGACCACATCGACCTGTACTACCAGCACCGGGTGGACCCGAAGGTGCCGATCGAGGACACCATCGGCGCGGTGGCCGAACTCGTCGAGCAGGGCAAGGTCCGCCACATCGGCCTGTCGGAGGCGTGGCTGGACACCATCCGCCGCGCCCACGCCGTCCATCCGATCGCCGCGCTGCAGTCGGAGTACTCGTTGTGGACCCGCGACCAGGACGAGGCGCTGCCGCTGCTGCGCGAGCTGGGCATCGGCCTGGTCGCCTACTCCCCGCTCGGCAAGGGGTTCCTGACCGGCCAGATCCGCTCGGAGAGCGACTTCGGCCCGGACGACTTCCGGGCCACCAACCCGCGCTTCACCGGTGAGAACTTCCGCCGCAACCTGGCCCTGGCCGACGAGGTGCAGGCCATCGCCGACGAGGCCGGGGTCACACCGGCGCAGGTCGCGATCGCCTGGGTGCTGAGCAAGGGCGACATCGCGCCCATTCCGGGCACCAGGCGCGTCTCGCGGCTGGAGGAGAACGCCGCCGCCGACGCCGTCGAACTGACCGCCGAGCAACTCGCCAAGCTCGACAGCCTGCCCCCGGCCGCCGGTGGGCACCACAACGAAGCCCAGATGCAGATGATCGAACGCTGACCCGCACGACAAGCTCCGCCAGGGCTTGGAATCGGGTGGGCCTCTCTCAGATAAGATCGGGTCTGCCCAAGGCCTCATATATCGGTACGTTCTAGCGAAGGCGGCGCCGTGACCGAGACCGTGCCACTGCGGGGGCGGCGTCGCGAGCAGGCGGAGCTGGACTCGCTGCTGGAACGCGCCCGCGCCGGCCACAGTGGCGCGCTGACGGTCACCGGAGGGGCCGGCGTCGGCAAGACCGCGCTTCTGAACCATATGGCGGCGCGCGCCGCAACGTGTCAGCCCGGTGGCGTCCGGATCGAGCGCATCGTCGCCTCCCAGTCCGAGATGGAGCTGGCCTACGCCGGGCTGCACCAGTTGTGCGGGCACATGATGGGCTCCGCCGGGCACCTGCCCGCCCCACAGCGCGAGGCGATCGAGGCGGCGTTCGGCCTGCGCCAGGATTCCGCGCCCAGCCCGTTCCTCGTCGGGCTCGCCCTGCTCGGATTGCTCACCGAAGCCGCGGGCGACGGGGCGCTCCTGTGCGTCGTCGACGACGCGCAGTGGCTCGATGACGCGTCGGCGCGCGCCGTGGCGTTCGCCGCCCGGCGTCTCGACGCCGAGGGGGTCGCCATCGTGCTCGCCATGCGCACGGTCAGTGAGGCGTTCGCCGGGCTGCGGTCGATGGTCGTCACCGGGCTGGGTCACGACGACTCACGTGAGCTCCTGCGCCTCGCGGCCCCCGGCGGCCTCGACCCGCGGGTTCGCGACCAGCTGATCGCGGAGGCACGCGGCAACCCCCTCGCACTGCGGGAACTGCCCCGGATGCTGAGCCCCGCCGAGATCGCCGGCGGGTTCGCCCTCACCGGCTCCATGTCGCTGGAGAACCGCATCGAGCAGAGCCTGATCGCGCAGCTCGAACCGCTGCCCGCCTCGACACGCCTGCTCCTGCTCCTGGCGGCCGCCGACCCGACGGGCGATCCCGTGTTGTTGTGGCGTGCGAGCGCGGCGCTGGCGCTGGGCCCGGAGGACTTCGACGCCGCCAGGAACGCCGATGCGCTCGCGATCGGGACCCGGGTCGGCTTTCGCCACCCGCTGGTGCGTTCCGCGGTCTACCGGGCGGCGACCGCGGAGGACCGGCGGCGCGTCCACGCGGCGTTGGCCGACGTCACCAGCGCCGACCACGACCCGGATCGCCGGGCCTGGCATCGGGCCAGCGCGACGCTGCACCCGGATGAAGAGGTCGCCGCGGACCTCGAACGGTCCGCGGCGCGTGCCCGGTCGCGTGGCGGCGCGGCCGCGGCGGGCGCGTTCCTGGAGCGGGCGGCGGTGCTGACGCCCATGCCTGCCCGCCGCGGACAGCGCCTGATGGCGGCCGCCGAGGCCAAGCACGACGCGGGTGCGCCCGAGTCCGCCATGCGCCTGCTCGACTCCGTCCACGACCTGCCCCTCACCACGTTGCAGAAGGCTCTCGCCGCCCGGCTACGTGCCCGCGCGCAATACGCGCTCCGGCGTGACAGCGGCGGTCCGCAACTCCTCCTTGCCGCCGCCCAGGGCCTCGACGGGCTCGACCCGGCGCTCGCCAGAGACACCTACATCGAAGCGCTGGCCGCGGCGATCTACGGCGGCCGGCTGGGTGAGACCGGGCAGGTGGCCGAGGTCGCGAACGCGATCCTGGGAGCGACCGCCGCCGAGGAGTCCGGCCGTGCACGGGACCTGATCCTGCGCGGCCAGGCGCTGCTCGCCGCCAAAGGGCAGGAGGCCGCGGTCGCGACCCTCCGCCGGGCGCAGCGCGCGTTTCTGGATCAGGCCCCTGACGCGCTCGAACTGCACTGGATGTGGTTCGCCTCCCGCGCCGCGCAGGACCTGTGGGATGCCGGGGCGCTGCGTGCGCTCGCCGATCGGCAGGTCGAGCTCGCCCGCGCCGCAGGCGTCGTGACGGTGCTGCCGATCGCCCTGAGCCTGCAGATGCTGGCACAGACGATTGAGGGCGACCTGGACGCGGCCGAGGCCTCCTGCGACGAGATCGACGCCATCAAGGAGGTCACCGGCCACCCGCTGCCGCAGTACGGGCGGCTCTTCCTCGCGGCCTACCGGGGGCAGGCCGAGGAGACGGAGCGCTGGGCGACCCGGATTCGAGCCGACGCCCACGCGCGGGGCGAGGGTTACGCGCTGAGCGCGGTCAACTTCTCCGAGGCCATCCTCTACAACGGGCTGGGGCGCTTCGCCGAGGCGGTGGAGTCCGGCCGTCGCGAGCTGCCGTACACGCACGAGCTGAACCATGCGATGCGCACGCTGCTCGAACTCATCGAGGCCGCCACGCACACCGGCGAGCGCGAGCTCGCCGAGCAGGCGTTCGAGCAACTGGCGAGCGTCACGCGGCCGGTGGGGACCAACTGGGCCCTGGCCGTGCTGGCGATGGCGCGGGCGCAGCTGTGTGCGGGCGAGGAGGCTCAGAGCCTGTACCTGGAGGCGATCGAGCGACACCGGGCCGAACGGATCCCGATCTTGGAGGGGCGCTGCCGCCTGCTGTACGGGGAGGAGCTGATCCGCCGGCGCAGGCTCGCCGACGCACGTGAGCAACTCGAAGCCGCGCACTCGATCTTGATGCGCTGTGGCATGAACGGCTTCGCCGGGCGCGCCGCACGCGAGCTGAGGGCGTGCGGTGGGTCCCGCCACGTGCACGCGCACGAGGGTGCCGCGCAGCTGACCAAGCAGGAGTTCAACGTGGCGCACCTGGCGCGCGAAGGACTCACCAACCGCGACATCGGTGCGCGGCTGTTCATCAGCGCGCGCACCGCCGAGTACCACCTGGGCAAGGTCTTCACGAAGCTCGGCATCAAAGGGCGTGCCGAACTGAGGACCGCCCTCGCCGAGATCGATCCGGCGGTACAGGACGGTTAGAGCCGCGCCCGGAAACGCGATCACCGGGCCGGCGCGTCGGATGCCGACACTCCGTCACGCTTCCGTTCGCAGGTGCCGAGGCGGAATGTCACAAAGGGGCCTGCCGTGCTGTCTTGATTCGTGACCGCGTTCGTCGATGAGCTCAGGGAGCACCATGCACACGCCAGAGAACCGGATCGCCACGTCCGTACTGGTCATCGGAACGGGAGGGGCAGGACTGCGAGCGGCCATCGAACTCGCCGAGCACGGCGTGGACGTCCTTGCGGTCGGCAAACGACCCAAAGCGGACCCGCACACCACGCTCGCGGCCGGTGGCATCAACGCGGCGCTCGCCACGATGGATCCGGAGGACACCTGGCAGCAGCACGCGGCCGACACCCTCAAGGAGAGCTATCTGCTGGCCGATCCCGAGATCGTGCGCATCGTCACGGAGGGTGCCGAGCGTGGCATCGCGGACCTCGTACGGTACGGCATGCCGTTCGACCGCGAGCCGGACGGACGGATCTCCCAGCGCTTCTTCGGCGCCCACACCCACCGGCGCACCGCCTACGCCGGTGACTACACCGGGCTGGAGATCCAGCGCACGCTGATCAATCAGGCCGCCCGGCTCGAGGTCCCGATCCTCGACACCGTGTACATCACCCGGATCCTCGTCCATGACAATGCGGTCTTCGGCGCGTACGGGTTCGACCTGGTCGACGGCACCAGCTATGTCATTCACGCGGACGCGGTGATCCTCGCGGCAGGCGGTCACACCCGGATCTGGCGGCGCACCTCGTCCAGGCGTGACGAGAACATCGGCGACTCCTTCCGCCTGGCCACCCTCGCGGGCTGCCGCATACGCGACCCCGAGCTGGTGCAGTTCCACCCCTCCGGCCTCATCGCGCCGGAGAACGCGGCCGGCACGCTCGTCTCCGAGGCGGCCCGGGGCGAGGGAGGCATCCTGCGCAACGGGCTGGGCGAACGCTTCATGGCGCGTTACGACCCGGAGCGGATGGAGCTCTCAACGCGCGATCGGGTCGCGCTGGCCGCCTACACGGAGATCAAGGAGGGGCGGGGAACCCCGAGCGGCGGCGTCTGGCTGGACGTTTCGCATCTGCCCCATGACACGATCATGAAGAAGCTGCCGCGTGTCTATCAGACGCTCATGGAGCTGCAACTGCTCGACATCACCAGGGATCCGATCGAGGTCGCGCCGACGGCGCACTACTCGATGGGCGGCGTCTGGGTGCGGCCCGAGGACCATGGCACGGACGTCGACGGGCTCTACGCCATCGGAGAGGCGTCCAGCGGCCTGCACGGCGCCAATCGCCTGGGTGGCAACTCCCTGATCGAACTCCTCGTCTACGGCCGCATCACCGGGCAGGCGGCGGCGCGGTACTCCGCCGATCTTGGCGCCCAGCGCCGCTCGGCCGAGGCGCTCGACGCGGCACGGATGGAGGTGGAGGAGATCCTCGCCACCGACGGTCGCGAGAACGTGCGGTCGTTGCAGCGGGCCGTCCGCGACATCATGACCGAGCACGCGGGCGTCGTGCGCGACGAGGGCGGCCTGCGTAAGGGGCTGGCCGAGCTGGCCGCGGTCGAGGCGCGTGTCCACGACCTGGGCGTGCACCCGGACATCGCCGGCTTCCAGGACCTGGCGCACGCCTTCGACCTGAAGTCCGCCGTGCTCGCCGGGCGCGCGACGATGGAGGCGGCGCTGGAACGCCGCGAGACCCGGGGTTGCCACAACCGCTCCGACTACCCGCGGCTCGATCCCGCCCTGCGCGTCAACTTCGTGTGGTCAGGACCCGGATCGGTGGAGCGGGAGGACATCCCGCCGATCCCCGCCGAGATCGCGGCGCTCATGCGCGAGGTTTCGGCCGACGGAAAACTCGTCGAGTAGCGAAGTCGCGGTAATTGTCACGCGGCCGGGCGCTGCCTTGTCTTAGCCGGTGAGGGGCCGACGTTTGACGGAAGGGCTTCGAGGACACGTGCCGGGTGCACCAACCCCGATCATGCCGGCTGCCGAGACGATGACGTGGGGAACGGATATGCACACGCAGACCCTGGAAGAGGCGGCGTCCGCCTTCGTCGAGCTACGCCCGCGGCTGTTCGGCATCGCCTACCGGCTGCTCGGCAGCGCCACCGAGGCCGAGGACGTCGTTCAGGAAGTCTGGCTGCGCTGGCAGAAGACCGATCGCGACACGATCGAGAACCCGCCGGCCTTCCTGGCTCTGGTCGCCACCCGGCTGGCCATCAACGTCGCCCAGTCCGCCCGGGTCAGGCGCGAGTCGTACATCGGTCCCTGGCTGCCGGAACCGGTGGACACCAGCCTCGACCCCACCGTGGGCGCCGAACGCGGCGAGGCGCTCGAACTGGCCTTCCTGCTGCTGCTCGAACGCCTCAACCCGACCGAGCGGGCCGCCTACGTGCTGCGCGAAGCCTTCGACTACCCCAATGAGCAGATCGCGCAGATCCTGCGGCTCAGCTCAGCCAACGTCCGTCAGATCGTGTGCCGCGCCCGCAAGCGCCTGACCGGTGTCCGGCGCGAGCCCATCGACAGGGCCGAGCACCGCCGCCTGCTCCAGGTCTTCCTGCACGCCGCCCAGACAGGGAACATCGGCGCGCTGGAAGGTCTCTTCGCGACCGACGTGGTCAGCTCCTCCGACGGCGGCGGACTCAGAGGCGCCGCGCGATACCCCCTGGTGGGGGGCAACCGGGTGGCGAGATTCCTGGCGGCGTTCGCGCCACGGTTCTGGCCGGGCACCGACCTCACCTGGGTCGAGATGAACGGGCTCGCCGGCGTGCTGGTTCCGCGCGGCCGCAGCGGCGTCACGCTGCTCACCGTCGAAGCCTCGCGGGAGGGGATCCATCACGTCATGTGGATCGTCAACCCGGCCAAACTGGCGGCGTTCGAACGGTCCCGCCACCGTCTCTAGCAGCCATTGTCACAACGCCTCCGGCTGGCCGGTCATAACTGCCATCAGTTAAGGAGGCGGGCCATGGCCGAGACGGGTGCCGGATCGTTGGCGGAGATGCTCGACGAGCGGCAACATCTGCTCGAGATCGCCCAGTGGATGTTCGGCTCCGAGCTCGCGGCCGAATACGTGCTGGAGGAGACCTACCGGCGGTGGTACGCCCTGGACGATGCCGAACGCGCCGGGATCGCGGTGCCGCGCGGCTGGCTGACGCGTACCGTGGGGAGCATCTGCCTGGCCCTGCTGGCCGACCCGGAACACGTCCCCAGCCGCCCGAGCCGCCCGCCCGACCCTGTCACCGACCTGCCGGTACGCCCGGCCGGCCCCGGCCGGGAGCTGCTCGACCGGCATGACCGGATCGCCCGGAGATTCGCCGCGGCCTGCCAGTCCGGTGACACGGCGGCGCTGCGGGCGGTCCTGGCCCCCGACGCGATCGTCGTGAGCGACGGCGGCGGAAAGGTGCGCGCCCCCGTACGGCCGGTCCACGGCGCGGACGCCGCCGCCACATTCGTCGCGACGCTGCTGATCGGCCAGCCGGGCGCCGAGGTGGCTCTCGCCTCCGTCAACGGCCGGACCGGCCTGGTGCTGCGCCGGGCGGGCAGGGCCGTGGCCGTGGTCAGCGTGAGCGTCGCCATGGCGGAGGTCACCGCCGTGTGGATCATCCTCAATCCCGACAAACTCCATCGATGGCACTGAAAGGCGTACCGGTGAGCGACCCCATCCTGTCCACGAACCACGACTACAGCGGCACGGTGTTCAAGCCGCTCTACAGCACGAGGGTGACCCTGACGGGCGGCACCGTCTCCCACGGGCGCGCTTCCGGCCTGGCCCGCTCCGCCGACGGCTTCCTGCTGGAGCTGCGGATGCCCGAGGAACTGGGCGGCGACAACGTCAGCCCGAATCCCGAGCAGCTCTTTGCCGCCGGGTACGCCGCGTGCTTCCACGGCGCGCTGAGCCTGCTGGCCAGGCGGCACCTCCTGGACCCGGAGCCGATCTCGGTCGAGGCGACGGTCTCCTTCGGGCGCGATCCCGCTGACGGCGGCTACCAGCTCAGCGCCGACCTCGTGGTGAGCTGGCCGGGAGTGGATCGCCAGGTGGCCGGCCCGCTGCTGGAGCAGGCGACCGCGTTGTGCCCGTACGCGAAGATGACCCGCCAGGGTATTCCGGCCAGCATCGTCCTGGCCGCTGACCCCGGCTGACCCGGGCGGTACGGATCGGAGCACATCGCACGAACGCCCGAGATCGGCGCAGGATCTTCACCGGCGAATTTCATGTATCCGAGTGATGTCCGGCAAGCCCGTTCGGCGTTTGCTGAGGTCTCTTGCTGACGCTCACCTTTCAGTGGAGACACGATGCTGTCCACCTGCGGAACTCTCGTTCACAACCGAGCGGGCGAGTCGGCGTTCGTCACCGTGCGCCCCCGTCTCTTCGCCATCGCCTACCGCTACCTCCAGGATGTGGGCGAGGCGGAGGACGTCGTTCAGGAGACGTGGTTGCGGTGGGACCGCGCCGACCGCTCGGTCGTGGCCAACCCGCCCGCGTTCCTCGCCACGACCGCCACCAGGCTCGCCATCAACGTCGCCCGCTCGGCCTGGCGCCGCCGCGAGACGTCCGTGGGGCCCGTGCTCCTGGAGGAGTTGGGACACGGCGGCGCGGGCCTGGAGACGGCGGCGGAGCGGTACGAGGCGGTCGACCTGACGGTCCGGCTGCTGCTGGAGAAGTTGTCGCCCGCCGAGCGCGCGGCCTACCTGCTCCGCAAGGCCTTCGACTACCCCTACCAGCGCATCTCCGAGCTGCTGGGCCTGGGCGTGGTCCACACGCGGCAGCTCGTACGGCGAGCGCACACCCGCCTGGCGGAGGATCGGTGCAGACCGGTGGACACCATCACACACCAGCGCCTCGTCCGGGCGTTCCTGATCGCGGCGCACACCGGTGAGCTCGACGGGCTCGAAAAGCTCCTGGTCGCCGGCCTCCCCCTGAGGAGGAGCGCGTGACCTGTCAGGCCGTCTGGCGCGCACGCAGGAGGCGGCGCTCCGCGGGCGTGGTGCCACCCCACATGCCGTCCGGTTCCCCCGTCCGCACCGCCCAGTCGAGGCAGGCCGGTCGAACCGGGCATGCCCGGCAGATGCTCCGTGCCTCGTCGTCGGCTCGTCCCGGCCGATCGTCCCAGGTGATCGGGAAGAACAGCTCGGGATCGGCATCCCTGCAGGCGGCGCGGGCCATCCATCGCGAGGGGGATCGCGGACCGCGATGCCGGCGGGTCTGGTGGATCGTCATGCTCGCCGCCTGGAAGGTGTCGCCCGGGGCAGTGACTGCCGAGATACGTCCATGACGCTCACCAACGTCTTTGGCGTCGCCATGCTCAGGAGCCGAGGTGGCATCGACATCTCCCGCCCGGACGAGAACGGGCACGTGTTCCGTGCCGGCGGTTCCCGGCAAACGCATGCTCATGGTGATTTCCTTTGCTCATAGGCCGGACGAACGGTCAGGGGCTTGGCCCGCCAGCTATGACCTGGTAGCCCTGAGGGCTGTGACAGGCCGGGCGCGGTTCACGTGATCCCTGGGGTCGGCCCCCTGCCTGGTTAGGGATCAAGACCAGGTACTCCCCGATGCGACCGCGGACGCCCCCGCGCGAGTGTGTTCCTCATCGGCGACGAACGTCCGCCGGCAGGCCGAACGGAGGAGTCATGGCACTCGAGAAGACGAAGAGCATGCTCTTTGGCGACGAGCGACGCACCCCCGCGCCGCCGCCCGGGGACCTTCCGCTGCGGGGGCGCGAGCCCGAATGGAGGTCGCTGCGGGAGCGGCTGGCCGCGCTGGCCGGCGGAGCAGGCGGTGTGGTGACGGTCGAGGGGCCGCCGGGCTCGGGGAAGACCCGGCTATTGGCGGAGATCCGGGCACACGCCGTCCACGCGGGGCTGGCCTCCAGGCACGGGGCGGGCACCCGCGACGGCCGCACGGTTGCCTTCGGGCCACTGCTGGAGGCGCTGCGCGCGGGTCGCCGTACGGCCGACTTGACGCCCGAGGGGATCCGGGCCGAGTTGGCCCGCAGCGCCGCGAGGGGGCCGTTGGTGATCTGTCTCGACGACGTGCAGTGGTGCGACCCCGAGACGATCGGCGCGCCGGCCATGCTCGCGGACCGCCCGGCGATCACGCCGGTGTTGTGGGTACTGGCGGTGGGGTCCGTCCCCGCGGGCGGGCCCGGCTCGGTGCTGCCGCTGCGGCGGATGCGCGAAGGCGCCGACAGCCGGATCGTCCTGCGCCCGATGCCCGAACACGCCGTCACCGCTCTGGCAGCCGACCTGCTCCAAGCCGAGCCCGGAGAGACGGTGATGCGGCTGGTACGGCGCGCGGAGGGCGTGCCGCGGCTGGTCGTCGAGCTGCTTCGGGGGATGCGGGAAGAGGGGCTCATCACGATCCGGGACGGTGTCGCCTCGACGGCCGCGGAGAGCCTGCCCCGTCGGCTCCTCGCCACGGTCCGGGACGGGCTCGATCAGCTGTCCCCGGCCGCCCGGCGGGGCCTGCAGATCGCCGCCGTACTCGGTCGGGACTTCACCGCCGATGACGTGAGCGGGCTCACCGGAGCCGCGACGGACGAGGTCGCCGCTCTGACGAGGGAGGCGGTCAGCGCCGGAATCCTGTCACGCAGGGGCACCCTCCTGAGCTTCCGGCAGGACCTGGTCCGGCAGGCGATCCGCGAGGCCCTCCCCGCGGCGTTGCGCCGCTACCTGCGGCGGCGGGCGGTCAACGTCCGCCTGGCCCAGGGGGAAAGCGCTGTGGACGTCGCCGCCGTACTCGCCGAGACCGCGTCGCCGGGTGATCTCCAGGCCGCCGGCCTGCTGCGCGAGGCGGCGACGCACCTGGCCGTAACCGCGCCTTCCGTGGCGGTGGCATGGAACCGCCGGGCGCTGGAGCTGGCGAGGCCGGCCGGGTCCCGCACCACCGTGAGCGTCGATGAGACGGTGGACCTCCTGGGCGAGAAGGGCCGGTACGCCGAAGCCAGGGCGCTGGCCGACACGGCGTTGGAAGGGATTCTCACGCCGGAGGCCGAGGGGCGGTTGCGGTTGAGCGTGGCGCGCCTCGCGAGCCATACGTCGTTCGTCGAGGCGGCCCGCGAGTGCCGGATCGGCCTGTCGCTGCCGGATCTCCCGGCCCCGCTGCGCGCCCGGCTGTCGGCCGTTCAAGCACTGCATCTCGCGCAGGCGGGGGATGTTCGAGCACTGCATCTCGCGCAGGCGGGGGATGTTCGAGCACTGCATCTCGCGCAGGCCGGAGATACCGTACAGGCCGCAGCCGCAGCCCGGTCCGTGGAGAACCCCGATGGCGAGGCCGCGGCCACCGCGCTGGCCGCGCTCTCCAGAGCGGAACTGGCCTCGCTGAGCCTGAGCGCCGCCGTCGAACACCAGGACCGGGCCGATTCCCTGGCCGCCCGCTCCCGTACCCGGCACCTGCCGTGGGAGCTGGAGGACTGCGGGCGGGCATTCCTCCTCCTCGCGTCGGGGCAGGTGCGGGCGGCGCTGCGCGACACCGACGAGGCCCTCCGTGCGGCCCGCAGGAACGGACACACCGCCGCGGCACTCCTGTGGTCGATGAGCCGGTCGCGGATCCTGCTCGACGCGGGCCGCCTCGCCGCCGGCCGCGCCGAGGCCGACGCCGCCCTCGCGGCCGGCCTCGGGCCGAGTCAGGGAGACTTCGCCGACCTCACGGCCCGATACGTGCTCGGCCGGGCGGCGATGCACCGGGGGGACCGGGAGGGCATCCGGCGATGCGCGGCCGATGGAGCGCGGATGATGGAGACCGCGGCGCCTTCCGTGCGCCGCACCGGGGCGTGGCTGGCCGCGCTGGCGGCCGACGCCATGGGCGACACCGCCCGCCGCGCCGAACTGATCGAGCGCGTCGGCGACGGCCCACGCCTGCCGGGCCTGCTGCCCGGAGCGCCACCCGACCCCGCCGACCTGGTCGTGCTCGCCCGGCTCGCGCTGCGTGCCGGACATCCGGGACTCGCGGTGGCCGCCGCGGAGCGGGCAGAAGGACTGGGGCTCGGCTCCCCCTTCCTCCGAGGCGTCGCGGCCCACGCACGCGGGATCGTGGACGACGACCCCGACCTCCTGCTGCATGCCGTCAAGCTCTTGGCGGACACCGAACGACCGCTGGTCCACGCCTCGGCGGCCGAGGACGCGGGCCGGGCCCTCGGCGCCTCCGGCGATCCCACCGCGGCGGACCTCCTGGACACCGCGCTCGAACTCTACGAGGGGGCGCACGCATCGCGTGACGCGGGCCGCGTACGCAGACGGCTCCGCCTGCTCGGCGTGCACCGGTCACCGGACAGGGCGAAGAGCGGCCGGTGGGGGTTGACGGCGTCCGAGGTGGAGGTGGCCCTGCTGGTGGCCCAGGGAGGGACCAACCGGCAGGTTGCCGAGCAGCTGTCCCTTTCGAGACACACGGTCAACACGCACCTGAGGCACATCTTCACCAAGTGGGGCATCAGGTCGCGGGTGGACCTGGCCCGCCTCGTGCTGGCGCACGGAGCCGCATGACCTCCTGCCCGCACGCCGGGGGTGTCGCCTAGGGACCGGGGCCAGGCACTCCCTGAAGCGATGAAGGCAGCGCCCCGGTCACAGTGGGGGAGCCGGCGCCTGCTGCGGCGCGGCACGGAATGCCGATGGGAGAGGCGATGCGGCTGAGGAGCGACGCCGGAAGGGAGCCCGGGCTGCGCGGGCGCGATGCGGAGATGGCCGGCCTGACCGGGTGGATATCGCAGGCGCGGGAAGGGCATGGAGGCATCGTCCTCGTCGAGGGGGCGCCCGGAGACGGCAAGAGCCGCCTCGCGCGGGAGGCGCGGGCGATCGCTGAGGCCCGGTCCATCCGCGTGCTCAGCGCGACCGGCGAGCACCACCGGCAGAAGGTTCCGTTCGACGTGCTCCTAAGGGCCCTGAGCTCCGGCGGGCAACCCGTCGCGGAGGCAGCCGATCTCCGTACGCAGGCCATACCAGCAGAACAACGGTTGATCCGGGCGCTGCAGGACCGGATGAGGCCTGCCGCGCGGGACCGGCCGCTGCTCGTCAGCATCGACGACCTGCAGTGGTGCGACAGCGGGACGCTCCTGGCACTGAGCGCCCTGCCGGCCGGATTGTCCGCGCAGGCGATCCTGTGGCTGGTCACCGTCCGCACCGGTTCACCCGCCGCCGAGGTACGGGCCACCGTTTCCAGGCTCGCCGGCATCGGAGCCCGCACGATCCGCCTCGGCCCGCTGCCGGATGACGCGGTCGCCGGGATCGCCGCGGACCTGCTCGGCGCCGAGCCCTGCGCCGACATTCTCCGCCTGCCGGCGCAGGCCGGGGGCCGGCCGCTGCCGGTGACCGAGACCGTCCGCGGGCTGCCGGGCGAGGGCACCGTCATGCGGGTGGACGGCGTCGCGCATCTGGCCGCCCGGCATTCACCGACTCCCTTCTACGGCTCCGCCCAACGCCTCCTGAGGCACCTGTCGCCGGTCGCCCGGGAGGTGCTGCGGCTCGCGTCGGTGCTCGGCCGCGAACTGGACGCCGCCCGGCTCGCCGACCTCAGCGGGCGGCACCCGGCCGAACTCGTCGGGGCC
Source organism: Nonomuraea sp. NPDC050404 (assembly GCF_040655495.1). NCBI lineage: Bacteria > Bacillati > Actinomycetota > Actinomycetes > Streptosporangiales > Streptosporangiaceae > Nonomuraea > Nonomuraea sp. NPDC050404. The sequence goes on along the minus strand of NZ_JBFAKB010000054.1, from coordinate 17,124 downwards.
CTCCAGGAAGCCGTCGATGCCGGTCTCGTCGAGCCGACCGACCCCCTCACCTTCGGGCACGACAACATCCGCGAAGCCATCCGGGCATCGGTGCCCGAGCCGCACCGCCAGGCGACGCGCAAGCGGGCCGCCGCGCTGAGCCTGGCGCAGGGTACGCCGATCGCCCAGGTGGCCATGGAAATGGCGGAGGGCGCCGAGCCCGGCGACCACGAGCTCGTCGCGCTGCTGCGCAGGACCCTGCCCGAACTCGCCCATGTCGCACCCGACACAGCTGTGGCGGTCGCACGCAAGACCGTGGCCCTTGCCGTCCCGGCCGGCTCCGAAGCACGCGCGGAAGCGGTCGCGGACGCCCTCCCTCTGCTCGCGCGTGTCGGCCGCGGCGCAGAGGGCCGGGTGCTCGCCGAATCGGTCCTGGAAGAACCGTTGCCCGCGGTCGTGGAAGCGCGGGTACGGCTGGGCGCGGCGCTGTCGGCGCAGCAAGGCTCCTTCACCGAAGTGTTGCGGCACAGCAGCGCCGGAACCGGGCTGGACGGCGTGCCGGACGGCCTGCGCGCTCCGCTGCTCGCCCTGCGATGCCTCGCCACCCTGCTGACCGGCGACGCCCCCGAGGCCGAGCGGCTGCTCACGCCCACCACCGAGGCCGTTCTGCGGGCCGGGAACCGGACGGCCCTGGCGCTGCTTCGCACCGCCGAGTCCGTGGCCCGGGTCCACCGGTTCGATTTCACCACGGCAGAGCACCTGGCCGCCGAGGCCGTCACCACCGTGCAGGACCCCTCCGCGCTGTACGTCCCCGCCGTTTGGCAGGCGTCGCTGTACGGTCTGACCGGCAAGGTGCGGGAAGGGTTGCGGGCGACGGCCGACGGCGTGGCGGCGGCGCGGCGCCCCGGCCATGCCCAGGGCCTGAACCTCTGGCTGGCCGTCCGCGCTCGCCTGCTCCTGGCCGCGGGACGGCTGGCCGAGGCCCGGGAGGAAGCCGAGGCCGCGCTCCTGATGGTGGGGGAGTCGGGCGCCGGCGATACCGTTTCCTTTGAGGCGATTTCCGTGATCGGGCGCGTCGGGGTGCTGACGGCTGATCCCGTGGCCCGGCGGCGCGCGGCCGTACACGCCGAGCGCCTGCCGGCGACGGAGATCGGGCCGATGCGTGCGGCGAGCGCGCGCCTGGCGGCGCGGATCGCCGACGGAGCGGGTGACCTGCGCCGGGTTCGAGCCCTGCTGGAGGACGGCGCGCTCGTCCGGGGAACGCCGACATGGTCCGCGGACCCGGCGGAGGACCCGGCCCTCGTACGCATGGCGCTGCGATGCGGCGCGGGACATTTCGCCGCGAGCGTGGTCGGCCAGGCCGAGCGGAGGGCCGCGCTCAACCCCGGTTTCCCGTTCTTCGCGGCGGTCGCCGAGCACGCACGCGGGCTGCTGGACGGCGACCTCCGGGCGGTCCGGCGGGCGGTCGGGATTCTCCGCCGGCTCGCCCTGCCTCTGCAACTGGCCTCCGCCCTGGAGGACACGGGCAGGTTGCTCCAGAAGGTCGATCGTGACGCCGCCACCGGGCCCCTCGTCCACGCCGGGCGCATCTACACACGAACGGCCGCCGAGAACGAGGCCGGCAGGGTTGGGCGCATCTCAGGGACCACCGGGGGCCGGGCACAACGGCACCCAACGGCACACGGCTGGGACGCGCTCACCCCCGCCGAGCGTCGGGTCGCCACACTCGTCGCCGAGGGAGCGTCCCACCGAGAGGCCGCGGACATGCTCTTCCTGTCGCCTTCCACCGTCGGAACACACATCACGCGCGTATTCCGCAAACTGGGCCTGAAATCGCGGGTGGAACTGGCCCGCTCCTACCTGGAACGCGACCGCCGGCTGACCGGCTGAGGCGGTTACGGCCCCAGGTGGCGCCCATGCCGACACTCTCGGGAGGCAGGCCCAACCGAAGCGGTCAAGCACTGAGGAACGGATGCGCGGGCGGGAGGCGACTCCTCCGCCCGCACGGTCAACGGGAGGATTCATGATCATCGTTGGTGTCGACGGCTCGTCCGCCGGCTTGCAGGCCGCCGGCTGGGCGGCGAAGGAGGCATCGCTGCGCGGCGTGTCACTGACCGTGGCGCACGCGATGCCGCGCTGGGCGAACGAGACCGACGGCGGCCGCTATGCGACCATCGCCGCGTGGATGCGCGACAGCGCCGCCGAAGTGGCCGATGCCGCGGTGGAGCGCGCCAGGCAGATAAGCGCGGATCTCCCGATCGAGAAGCGCTATCTGTCAGGAGACCCGCGTACGGCACTGCTGAGCACCGCGGCCGAGGCGGAGCTGCTGGTCATCGGCGACCACCACGAGGGGGCCTTTATCCGGCTGCTGGAAGGTTCTGTCAAGTACGGCGTCGCCGGCCATGCCGACTGCCCCGTGGTCGTGGCGGGGACCCTCCCGTCGCCGTCTTCACGCGAGATCGTGCTCGGGGTCGCCGGGGACACCCCGGCCCGCGTGCTGGACTTCGCCTTCGCCGAGGCGGCGCTGTGGGGGTCGCGGCTGCTCGCCGTGCACGCCGGACCGGACGGGGCGGCACTGGACGCGCTGGCTCCGCACCGCGCGCGCCATCAGGACGTGCACGTCGTCGAGCGGGTCGATGAGGGTGCGCCCGCCAAGATCCTCCGTGAGGCGTCCAGAGACGCGGGCCTGCTGGTCATCGGCTCGCACGGGTACGGAACGGCGAAGGGGATGTTGCTCGGCTCGGTCAGCCGGCATCTGCTGCACAGCGCGATGTGCCCGGTGGCCGTGGTGGGGCCCTGAGCGTCCTGGCCGAGGACCCCGGCGGCGCCACGCACCCGCACGGCCCACAACTCCGGCCCGCCGCCCCGGGGTACGTGCCCCACCTGCCGGGTCTTGATCGCGACCGGGCGGGAGTGACATCCTGACGAGGCGCCCGACAGGTTCTGATCCGGCCGCGTGACGGATGTGACTCCGAACAGGGGGCGTAAGAGGGCATGGGGTCGCTGGCCGAGTTCAGGCGGCCGCTGTTGAACCGGCAGCGGGAGCGTGCTGAGCTCGACGGCCTGCTGGGGGACGTTCGGTCGGGACGTGGGCGGGCCGTGATGCTGCGGGGCGAGGCGGGGGCGGGCAAGTCGGCCCTGCTGGACCATGTGGCCGAGGCCGCGTCGGACATGCGGGTGGTTCGTGCGGCAGGGGCGGAATCGGAGATGGAGCTGGCGTTCGCCGGCCTGCACCTGCTGTTCCGGCCGCTGCTGGACCGGCTGGAGGGACTGCCCGGCCCGCAGCGCGACGCGTTGGCGGTCGCGGTCGGGCTACGGACGGGGGATGCGCCGGACCGGTTCCTGGTCGGGCTGGCCACGCTGACCCTGCTGGCCGAGGCGGCCGAGGAACGCCCGCTCCTGTGCGTGGTCGATGACGCGCAGTGGCTGGACACCTCCTCGGCGCAGGTGCTGGCGTTCGTGGCACGGCGCCTGCTGGCGGAGCCGGTGGGGATCATCTTCGCGGCGCGCGAGCCGGACAAGCGGTTCCAGGGCCTGAACCACCTGGAAGTGCGCGGCCTGCCCGAGCGCGATGCCAAAACGCTGCTGCGTTCGGTGGTCCCGTTCCGGCTGGACAAACGGGTCAGGGACCGGATCCTGGCCGAGACGAACTGCAACCCCCTGGCACTGCTGGAGCTGCCGCGGGGACTGAGTCCCGCGCAGCTCGCCGGCGGGTTCGGGCTGATGGAGGCGCAGGCGGTGCCGGCGCGGATCGAGGAGGGCTTCCGGCGCAGGCTGGCGGCGCTCCCGGCGGAGACGCGGTCGCTGATGCTGGTCGCCGCGGCCGAGCCGACCGGCGATCCGGTGCTCATCTGGCGGGCGGCCGAGCAACTCGGCATTCCCGCCTCCGCCGTGGATCCCGCGCAGGCGGACGGGTTGCTGGAGGTCGGGATGTGGGCGCGGTTCCGGCACCCACTGGTACGGTCGGCGGTCTACTCGGCGGCGCCGCCACCGGAGCGGCGGTCGGCGCACGGGGCACTGGCCGAGGCGATCGATCCCGAATCCGACCCCGACCGCCGGGCCTGGCATCGCGCGCACGCGGCGGTCGAGCCCGACGAGGCCGTGGCCGGCGAGCTGGAACGCCTGGCCGGCCGGGCCCAGGCGCGCGGCGGTCTGGCGGCCGCGGCGGCCTTTCTCAAGCGTGCCGCCGAATTGACGCCCGATCCGGCAGGACGCGGGGCCAGGGCGCTGGCCGCGGCGCGGGCCGCCTTCGAGGCCGGGGCCCCGGACATGGCGCTCGAACTGCTCGTCTCCGCTGAGCTGAGTGTGCTGAACGAGCTCCAGACCGGACGGCTGGCCCGGCTCCGCGCCCAGATCGTCTTCGCGCGCAGGCGCGGCGGTGAGGCTCTGACGCCGCTCCTGGAGGCGGCCGATCGGCTGGCGCCCGTCGATGCGGGACAGGCGCGTGAAACGTACCTGGACGCCATCGGGTCGGCGATCTTCGCCGGCCGGCTCGGCCACCCCGACGCGATCAGGGACGCGGCACTGGCCGCCCGCGCCGCACCAGCGGGGCCGTGCCCGGAACGGCTGGTCGACGCGCTTCTCGACGGCCTGGTGACACGGTTCACCGAGGGCTACGTCGCGAGTGCGCCGCGGTTGAAGCGCGTTCTGCATGCGTTCCGGCGGGACGCGGCGGGCAGCCCGGACGACAACATGCGCTGGCTCTGGCTGACCTACCTGGTCGCCGCGGACCTGTGGGACAACGAGACATGGCATGACCTGACCACGCGTGCGGTCCAGACGGCCCGCGAGACCGGTGCGCTCAACTTCCTGCCCCTGGCCCTCACCTACCGCGCCGTGGTCCACGTGTACGCCGGCGAGTTCGACGCGGCCGCCGCCCTGGTCAACGAGTCCCACGCGATCCTGAACGTCACCGGCAACTCGCCCCTTGGTTTCGCCGAAACGCTGCTCATCGCCTGGCGCGGCGAGGAGCGGGCGACGGAGCAACTCGACGCCGCCGCCGAGTGGGCGAGCACCTGGTACGAGGGCCGGGCGATCGGTGCGGTCCACTACATGCACGCGGTGGTGTGCAACGGTTCCGGCCGGTACCAGGAGGCCCTGGCCCATGCGCAGCGGGCCGGCGAGCATGACGATCTGGGGGTCTTCGGGTTCGCTCTCCTCGAACTGGTCGAGGCGGCCGCCCACGGCAACGACCCCGAAGCGGCCATGGCCGCGCTGCGCCGGATCGAGGAACGAGCCATCGCCGGCGGCACGGACTGGGCGCTCGGCCTGCTGGCCCGCTCGAAGGCCCTGTTGTCCGACGGCCAGGCCGCCGACCTGCTCTACCGCGAGGCCATCGAGCACCTGCGGCGCTGCCGGGCCGCCGTGCACCTGGCGCGCACCCATCTGGTGTACGGCGAATGGCTGCGCCAGGAGAACCGGCGCGCCGAGGCACGCGAGCACCTGCGCACCGCCTACGAAATGCTGGAGGGTTCGGGCGCCAAGGCGTTCGCCGAGCGCGCCCGCCGCGGACTCCTGGCGACCGGCGTGACCGTCCCCAGGCGCACGGACGGCACGCCCAACGGGCTCACCCCGCAGGAGGGCCAGATCGCCCGCCTGGCCAGGGACGGCCTGTCGAACGCGCAGATCGGCGCCCAGTTGTTCCTCAGCCCGCGCACGGTCGAATACCACCTGGGCAAGGTGTTCGCCAAACTCTTCATCACCTCCCGCCGCCAGCTTGACCAGGCGCTGCCCGACCAGGGTCACGATCCTCCGATCAGGAATTGACCAGAGCGGCCCGCCTGACGGCGTGGCGCCGATCGGGCGCGGTGCGGCGGGCCAGCGCGAGCACGCAGCCGAGCGTGAGAACGAGCAGGGCGACGTAGTGCCCCACGACCGGCCAGTGGCTGCCGCCCGAGCCGGTCAGCAGCCACTGGGCGACCAGCGGGGTGGAACCGCCGATGATCGTGCTGCAGAGCTGGTAGGCGAGCGAGATGCCGGTGTAACGCACCTTCACCGGGAAGACCTGGGCCAGGAACCCGGCGAGCAACGCGTAGTACGAGGCCCCGGTGACCACGCTGAGGGCCAGGGCGATGGTGATCATGAGTCCGTCCCCGGTCGTGATGAGCAGGAACATCGGGACGGCGACCACGATGTTCCCGACCAGGGCGCCCGTCATGACCCGCAGGGCCCCGATCCGGTGGGCGATGAGAGCGGCGACGGGCTGCCAGAGGAACTGCACGAGGGAGGTGACCAGCAGGACGTCCAGCATCGTCTGGCGGGAGACACCGAGCGCGGTGGTGGCCCACGACACCAGGAACGTGTTCGTGAAGTAGGCCGCGGAGATCCCCAGCGCGCTCGCCCCGACACCGAGGGCGACCAGCCGCCACGCCGTACGCAACACCGTCACGAGAGGCAGTCTGACGGCCGGTTCCGTGTCACGCGCCGCGCTGAACTCGGCGGACTCCTCCACCGCGAGCCGGACCACCAGCCCCACCACCACCAGGATCGCCGACAGCAGGAACGGCACCCGCCAGCCCCACTGCAGGAAGACATCGTCGGGCAGCCGCCCCACCACCACGAAGACCAGGGTCGCCAGGAGGGCCCCGGCGGGCGAGCCCTGCTGCACCCACATGCCCGCCATGCCGCGCCGTTTGCCGTCGGCGCTCTCGGTGGCCATCAGCACGGCCCCGCCCCACTCACCGCCCACCGCGAGGCCCTGCAGGGCGCGCAGCAGCACGAGCAACACCGGCGCCGCGTACCCGATGGAGGAGTACGTGGGCAGGACGCCGATCAGCGTGGTGGCCGTCCCCATCAGGATCAGGGTGATGACCAGCACGTTCTTGCGCCCGACGCGGTCACCGATGTGCCCGAACAGGATGCCGCCGAGCGGCCGGGCCAGGAAACCGACCCAGAACGTGGCGAACGCCGCCAGCGTGCCGGTCGCGGTGTCCGACTCCGGGAAGAACAGGGTGCCGAAGACCAAGGCCGCGGCGGTGCCGTAGATGAAGAAGTCATACCATTCCAGCGCCGTGCCGATGAACGAGGCGATCGTCGCGCGTCTGCTCTGGCGTGAGGCGGGGGTGGCGTCGGGCATGGGGGTCCTTTGCGACGAGGGGCGGCGAGCCGGTCCCCCACACTGTGGCCGGGCGGAGGCCGTGGTCGCATCAGGGTGGCCCCGGGCCGGGTCCCCAGTACGCCATCCGAAGCGCACACGCAGTGCATAATAGGGCGATCCAAATGATCAGGACCGGCGCGGTGGTGGTGGATGTCGAGCGGTGCTCCGCGTCGCGAGCTGCAGGGCAGGCGTGAGGAGTGCCGCGCGCTGGAGCGGTTGCTCGAGAACGCCAAGGCGGGTCGGAGCCAGGCGGTGGTACTGCGTGGCGAGGCAGGGGTCGGCAAGTCGGCCCTGGTGGACCACCTGGTGGCGAACGCGAGAGGGTGCCGGACCCTCAGGGTGGCCGGCACCGAGTCGGAGATGGAGCTGGCGTTCGCCGGGCTGCACCAGCTCTGCCTGCCGATGATTGAGCGGATCGCTCACCTCCCCGGCCCGCAGCGCGATGCCCTGGCCGTCGCGCTCGGCCTCAGCGAGGGCAGGGCGCCGGACCGGTTCCTGGTCGGGCTGGCGGTGCTCAGCCTGCTGGCGGGGGCGGCCGAGGAGCGGCCGCTGGTCTGCGTCGTGGACGACGCCCAGTGGCTCGACCAGGTCTCACTCCAGACGCTGGCGTTCGTCGCGCGCCGGCTGCTCGCCGAGCGGGTGGCACTGGTGTTCGCGGTGCGTACCTCGGCACAGGGGACCGCCGACGACGACCTGCGCGGGCTGCGCGAACTCGTGATCCGGGGCCTGCGCGACGACGACGCGCGGGCGCTGCTGGATTCGGTGGTGCCCGGGCGGCTGGATGAGCGGGTCAGGGATCAGCTCGTCGCCGAGACCGACGGAAACCCGCTGGCCCTGCTGGAGCTGCCGCGCGGGCTGAGCGTGGCCGAACTGGCCGGCGGGTTCGGACGCCCTGACGCGCGGCCGCTGGCGAGTCAGATCGAGCAGAGTTTCCTGCGGCGGATCGAGCAGCTTCCCGACGCCACGCAACGGCTGCTGCTGGTGGCCTCCGCCGAGCCGGTGGGGAACGTCTCGCTGGTGAGGCGGGCCGCCGGGCGGCTCGGCATCGGGGCGGAGGCCGCGGCGGCGGCCGAGGCCGCGGGCCTGATCGAGTTCGGCCCGTGGACACGATTCCGCCATCCGCTGGTGCGCTCGGCGGCATACCGCGCGGCGGATCGAAGGGAACGCCGGGACGTGCACCGCGCGCTGGCCGAGGTGACCGACCCCCGGTCCGACCCCGATCGCCGGGCCTGGCATCGCGCGCACGCGGCGGTCGAGCCCGACGAGGCCGTGGCCGGCGAGCTGGAACGATCCGCCGGCCGGGCCCAGGCGCGCGGCGGCCTGGCCGCGGCGGCGGCGTTCCTCAGGCGTGCGGCCGAGCTGACGCCCGACCCGGCCGGACGCGGGGCCAGGGCGCTGGCCGCGGCGCGGGCCACCTTCGAGGCCGGGGATCCGGACGCGGCGCTCGATCTCCTCACCGCCGCGCAACTGGTCCCCATGGACGATCTCCGGCGTGGACGGGTGGCCAGGCTGCGCGGCCAGATCGTCTTCGCCCGGAGCCGTGGGGGCGAGGCCGTGCCGCTGCTGCTCGACGCGGCCGGCGAGCTGAAGCCCGCCGACCCCGGGCAGGCACGCGAGGCCTATCTCGAAGCCATCGGATCGGCGGTCCACTCCGGCAGGCTGGGCGCACCCGGTGCGCTGCGGAAGGTGGCGGCCGAGGCCGCCCGCGCCGCGCCGCCGGGACCGTGGCCGCCCCGGCTGGCCGACATGCTCCTCGACGGCATGGTGAAACGGTTCGCCGAGGGTTACGTCGCGGGCGCGCCGCGGTTGAAGCGCGCGTTGCGGGCGTTCCGGCAGGAGGCCGGCGCGAACGGGGACGACAACATGCGCTGGTTGTGGATGACCTGGCTGACCGCCGCGGACCAGTGGGACGACGCGACGTGGCACGAGCTGACCACGCCCGCGATCCGGGAGGCCCGCGAGACCGGTGCGCTCAACTTTCTTCCGCTGGCCCTCACCTACCGTGCCGCCGAGCACGTCTATGCCGGCGAGTTCGACGCGGCCGTCGCCTACATCGAGGAATCCAACGCGATCCTGAAGGTGACCGGCAACACCCTCCTCCTCTACGCCACGCTGCTCCACCTCGTCTGGTCCGGCGAGGTCAAGGCGCTGGCGATCCTCGAAACCGGCGATGAGATGGCGCGCAGCTGGGGTGAGGGGCGGGCGATCGGTGTGCGCAACTACATGGAAGCGGTGCTGTACAACGGTCTCGGCCAGCACCAGAATGCCCGGGCCAGCGCCGAACGGGCGTGCGAGCACGACGATCTGGGCGTCTACGGTCTGTCCCTCTACGAACTCATCGAGGCCGCGGTCCGCTGTGACGCTCCGGAGGCGGCCACGGCCGCGCTGCGGCAGATCGAGGAGCGGGCCACCGCCAGCGGCACCGACTGGGCGCTCGGCCTGCTGGCCTGTTCAAGGGCCTTGTTGTCGTACGGCGAGGCCGCCGACGTGCTGTACCGGGAGGCCATCGAGCACCTCCGGCGTTGCCGGGTCGCCGTGCATCTCGCGCGTGCCCACCTGGTGTACGGCGAGTGGCTGCGTCGTGAGAACCGGCGCGCCGACGCGCGTGAGCACCTGCGCACCGCGTACGAGATGTTGCAGGGCTTCGGCGCCAAGGCGTTCGCCGAGCGTGCCCGCCGCGAACTGCAGGCCACCGGCGAGACCGTCCGCGGGCGCGGCGCCGCCACCTCTGACGGGCTCACCCCCCAGGAGGGCCAGATCGCCCGCCTGGCCAGGGACGGCCTGTCGAACCCGGAGATCGGCGCGCAGGTGTTCCTCAGCCCGCGCACGGTCGAGTACCACCTGGGCAAGGTGTTCACCAAGCTCGCCATCACCTCCCGCCACGAGCTCGCGCAGGCGCTGACCGATCAGGGCCACGACTGTTCGTGAGCCCGGAGCGTCACGGGGCGAATCGCTGTCCGGTCCTACATGTGGGCCGACATCTCACGCCCGGCTCCGGCTCCGGACGTGCGCGCCATCGGAGCCGCCCTTCACGTGGACAGGACAGCCTCATGAACACACCCTCCACCCCCGCGGCCCGCTTAACCAGGAGACGGCCCTTCGCGGTGACGGCCCTGCTCGCCGCCGTCACCCTCAGCCTGGTGACCCTCTTCCCCGCGGGCGGCGCCGTCGCCCAGGAAGCGGGCGCGAAACCGGCCGTCGTCCTCGTGCACGGAGCCTGGGCGGACGCCTCAAGCTGGACCGGAGTCATCAGGAAGCTCCACTACGACGGGTACACGGTCAGAGCCATCCCCAACCACCTGCGGTCGTTGTCGGGCGACGCCGCGTCCGTGAAGGACTTCCTGGAAACGCTGACAGGACCGATCGTCCTCGTCGGTCACTCCTACGGTGGCGCCGTGATCACCAACGCGGCCACCGGGAACCCGAATGTCAAGGCGCTCGTTTACGTCAACGCCTTCGCGCCCGACGCGGGCGAGTCCGCCCTGCGGCTCGCGGGGCCGGATTCCGCCCTCGCCGGGGACCCGGCCACCGTGTTCGACTTCGTGCCCGCCGCCCTTCCGCCCACCCTGAAGACGGACCTCTATCTCAAGAAGGCGGCCGTCTTCAGCTCGTTCGGGGCAGGGCTGAGTGCCGCTGACAAGGCGGTCGTCTGGGCCACCCAGCGACCGGCCACGCTCGCGATCGACGAGCCGTCCGGAACCCCTGCCTGGCGGACGATCCCGTCCTGGGCCCTCATCGGCACCAGGGATCAGATCATCCCGCCCGCCGCCCAGCGGGCCATGGCCACGAGGGCCGGCGCCACCATCACCGAGTTCGACGCCGGACATGTCGGCATGATGACGGACCCCAGGGCGGTCACCCGGGTGATCGAGCGGGCCGCGAAGGCAGGTGCTCACTAGCACGACGACATTCCCGGGGCATCGGGCCGGCGCGGCTCGGTGCCCGGGCGCAGGTCAGAGAAAATCGTCTCGTTCCGGCCCTGCTTTTCCCCCGGGCTTCCCGGAACCGGGCATGTCGCGCGCAAGGGCGTCCCCGAGCTGCTTTCTGGAGCCGATACCGAGCTTGGCGAAGACCTTGCCGAGGTGGAACTCGACCGTCCGCGGGCTCAGGAACAGACGGGCCGCGATCTCCGGGTTGGTCAGGCCCTCTGCGGCCTGCAGGGCGATCTGGCTTTCCTGCGCCGTCAATTCCTGATGCGCCGCGTCCGTGTTCGTGCGCTTTCGGACGGTCTCGCCCGTGGCGAGTAACTCACGGCGGGAACGTTCGGCGAACGCCTTCATGCCGATCGACTCGAACATCTCGTGGGCGGTCCGGAGGTGGACCCGCGCCTCGGCTCGCCGGCGTTCCCGGCGCAGCCACTCGCCGTACAGCAGGTGGGCGCGCGCCAGCTCGGGACGCAGAATCGTACGGCCCAGCCGCTCGATCGCCTCACTGTAGGAACGATCCGCGGCGTCGTCCTGGTGCAGCAACGCCCGGCAGCGGGCCAGGATCCCCTGGGCCCAGTCGGTGTCGCACGACTCCGTGACCCGTGCCAGATCCTCGAACGCGTCACGCGCGGCTGCGCCGTCCCCGACGCGGGTCGCCGCCTCCACCAGCTCGGGTAGCGCCCATTGGGACAGGACGAGGTCGGCGCCCCGGGCGGTCGTCTGCGCCGCCCGCAGCGCTTGGTGATACCGCGCCAGGCCGTTGTAGAGGAGCGCGGCCGCCCAGTGGGCCGACTGGACGCCGGTCATCCGGCCGCCGGCACCGTCCTGCGCCATCGTGGCGGTGAAGAGGTTCGACGCCTCGTCTTCCGCGCCCTCCATCGCCTTCAGCAGCAGCTTGGTGTGCCGCGTCATGGCCACGCCGGTCGAAGGGGCGGCCACCTCGGATTCGGCCACGATCGCCGACCCGGTGGCGAAGTCGCCGCTCAGCAGGGTCACCATTCCCCACGAGTGAAGGTTGACGGGCAGCTTGGGCGGGCCGCCGGCCGTACCCGCCTCCTCGGCCGCGGTGGTGTGAATCTCGCTCATGAGCCGGTCCTCCCAGAGGAGCGCGGCCGAACCGCCGGCGGCCCAGAGCCAGTTCATGATCTCCCGCGGGGGAGCGTCGGCGATGATGGTGGCCGCCCTGCGCAGCTTGGGGAGCGCGGCGCCGCGGCCTTCGGTGATGAGCAGTGAGTAGCCCTCGATCAGCAGATCGATGGCGCGCGGGCTCCCCTCCGGAGGTGGAAGCCGCCGCATCGCCTGCGAGATCGCCATGACGCTGTCCTGGTCGGCGGCCCCGTTCGACGCGCTGACCCAGGCGATGAGGTAGGTCTCCCGCGCCAGGTCCATGTCGAAGGGTTCGAGCCGCCGCGCCGCGCCCAGCAACATCGCCGACGCTTCATGGTTGAAGCCTGCCGCGAACATGATGTGAGCGCTCATCAGATCGGCTCGTACGACCTGCCACTCGCTCTGGGCCTCCCTGGCGGCCAGGTCGACGAATCGGCGGGCGACTTCGAGGTGACCCGCCCGCAGGGTGGCGTCGGCGGCGGCCAGGGCACGTTCGACGCGCCGGGAGTCGTCGATGGTCAGCGCCACGGACCGCCGCAGGAACGCCGCCATGGCGGTGAGCCCGCCACGTGCCCGTGCCCGGTCGGCGGATCGTTCGAGTTCGGCCGCGACCGCCTCGTCGGGTGCGGTCGTCGCCGACGCGAGGTGCCAGGCGCGCCGGTCCTGGCCGGCCTGCGCATCGGTGACCTCCGCCAGCGCGAGGTGAACCGCTCGGCGATCCTCCTCCTTGGCCGAGCGATATACCGCCGACCGGATGAGAGGATGACGGAAGATCGCCCGTTCGCCGAAATCCAGCAGCCCGTCGGTGCCGTTCTCCAGAACGGTCGACGGGGTGATGCCGAGCCGCTGCGCCGCCTGCCGTACCAGGGCGGGATCTCCGACCGGCTCGGCCGCGACGACCAGCAGGAACAGGCGGGTCTGTGCGGGCAGCCGCTCGATTCTGGCCTGGAAGCTGCGCTCGATCTCGCTGGGCGGCGTATCGACGTTCGGGAGGCCGAGCCCGCCCGCGACCCTGGTCTCGGCCAGTTCGCGCGGTAACTCCAGCAGGGCGAGTGGGTTGCCCCGGGTCTCGGCCACGAACCGATCGCGGACCTCCCCATCGATCCGCCCGCGCGCCACCGAGCTCAACAGCGCCCGCGCGTCCTCGGTACGGAGCCCGCCGACCGCCATCTCCGGTTGCCCGAGCAGGTCCTGTGAACGCTCACGGGAGCCGAAGAGGAGAGCGACCGACTCGGCCCGCAGCCGCCGGGCGACGAAACCGAGGACCTGGGCCGAGGCCACGTCCATCCACTGAGCGTTGTCGACCACACAGAGCAGTGGGGCCTTCGCCGATGCCTCCGAAAGCAGGTTCAGCACGGCCAGGCCGACCACCAAGCGCTCGGGCGGCGTTCCGTCTCGCATGCCGAACACCGTCTCGACCGCATGGCGCTGCGGTGCCGGAAGGTTTCCACGTCCATCCATCAAGGACGCGCAGAACTGATGCAGGGTGGCGAACGGCAATTCCATCTCGGACTCGACACCCGCCGCGTACACCTTCCGCATATCGGTCGCCGAGTTCGCGAGATGGTCCAGGAGCGCCGACTTCCCAATTCCAGGCGGGCCGTGCACCACGAGTACGCGGCTTTCGCCCGAGCGGACGGCTGTGATCATCTGGTCGAGGCGCGCGCACTCCTGCTCCCGCCCGAACAGCCCCGCGTTCCCGCCGTGCCCGGAATTCCACCCAGGTTGGTTCACCGTCCTGCTGTCCCTTCAACCTCGGATGAGAAACATTCGAATCGTATGTCGTCCTTTCGGGCGGGTGACGGGTCTCGCGACGCGTTCGAGCTGGAAGGGCAGACGCCCCGGGCGCGCTCAGGGACGGTGACACCCTGATCGAACCAGGCGTCGCGACTGTCACAAGTCCGGAGGCCATCTTGTCTTAGCTGGCGACAGGGCCACCCCCGGCGGGCGTGCTCGCCGCACTCCTCCGGGCGGTGCGTGCGCGGGTCGTGGGGGAGCCCATGACGCGGCTGCCCGGTCCTGGGAGATGACCACACCAACCACCTTTCCGTCACGCGGCCAACTGAGGATGACAGCATGATCGAACCGGATCGGATGCCATGGCACGCGTTGCCGGTCGGCGAGGTCGCCGCCAGGCTGAGCGCGGACCCGGCGCGGGGCCTGTCGGCCACCGAGGCCGCGCAGCGTCTCGAACGCCACGGCCCCAACCAACTGCGGGAGGTGACCCGGGATCCGCGCTGGCGGGCGTTCCTCCGCCAGTTCCAGGACCTGATGATCCTGATCTTGCTGGTCGCCGCCGTGGTCAGCCTGCTGATCTCGCGCGAGTGGGAGACCCCGCTCGCGATCGCCGTGGTCGTTCTGCTGAACGCCACCATCGGCTTCGTCCAGGAGTCGCGCGCCGAAGCCTCGCTGGAGGCGCTGCGGAGGATGACCCACACCACGGCGACCGTCCGCCGGGACGGTCGGCTCACGCGTCTGGACGCCACGGAACTCGTACCGGGAGATGTCGTGGAGGTCGAAGCCGGAGACCGGGTGCCGGCGGACGGGCGGCTGCTGTCCGCGGCCTCTCTGGAGGTGCAGGAGTCCGAACTGACCGGAGAGGCGCAGCCGGCGGCCAAGTCCGCGGCAGCCCAGGTCGAGGAGGAGGCGCCACTGGCCGACCGGGCCAACGCCCTGTTCATGAACACCTCGGTCACCCGCGGCAGGGGTGAGATGCTGGTCATCGCCACCGGCATGGCGACCGAGACCGGCCGGATCGCCGACCTGCTCGCCGCGGCCAAGCCCGCCTCGACGCCGCTCCAGCGGCAGATCAACGTGCTCAGCCGTACGCTGGCGCTCATCTCCGCCGTCGTGGTGGCCGTGGTGATCGTGCTCGGGCTCCTCCGCGGGCAGGAGGTCAGCGTGCTGTTCGTCACCGCCGCCTCGCTGGCCGTGGCCGCCATCCCCGAGGGACTTCCCGCGGTGGTGGCCTTCACCCTGGCCATGGGCACCGACCGGCTCGCCCGTCGCGGAGCCATCGTCAAACGGCTGTCGTCGGTGGAGACCCTTGGCAGCACCTCGCAGATCTGCACCGACAAGACCGGCACGCTGACCTTGAACCAGATGACCGCCCGGGAGCTCATGCTCGCGCAGCGGCGCTTCACCATCACCGGGTACGGCTACGTCGCCACCGGGCGGATCCTCTCCACCGACGGCCGCCCGCCCCCCGAAGCCCTGGACCAGGCGTTGACCGCCATGGCGCTGTGCACCGATGCCGTGCTCCGCGACGAGAAGCTGCTCGGCGACCCCACCGAGGGCGCCCTGATCGTGCTCGCCGAGAAGGGCGGCATCGACGTTGAGGCACTGCGGGAACAGCGCCCGCGCCTGGCCGAGATCCCGTTCGACGCCGACCACAAGTTCATGGCCACGTTCCACCACTGGACCGGCCACCACTCGACCGACAACGCCGACAAGCCGATCGTGCGCTGCTTCATCAAGGGCGCGCCTGACGTGCTGGTCACGAGGGCGACTCACTACCTCAGCCCGGACGGCGTCACCGAGATCACCCCCGAGGCCCGGCGAAGCTACGAAGAGACGAACTCGGGGCTGGCCGAACAGGGCCGCCGCGTGCTCGCCATCGCACGCCAGGACTTCCCCGCAGATGGCTTCGAGGCCACCGACGACATGAAGCCACTGCTGGACGGGATCGTCCTGATCGCTCTGGTCGGTATCGTCGACCCGCCGAGGCCCGAGGCGCGCCAGGCCATCGCACAGTGCCACGACGCGGGCATCCGCGTCCGCATGATCACCGGTGACCACGCGGTGACGGCCGCGGCCATCGCCCGCGACCTCGGCATCCCCGGCCGGACCAGCACCGGCGCGGAACTCGACGAGATCGCCGACGACGCCGAACTCGCCCGCCGCCTGGACGACATCGGCGTCATCGCCCGGGTCTCACCCGAGCACAAGCTCCGCATCGTCGGAGCGCTGCAGGCCCGCGGGGACGTCGTCGCGATGACCGGCGACGGTGTCAACGACGCCCCCGCACTCCGCAAGGCGGACATCGGCGTGGCCATGGGCATGACCGGGACAGAGGTCACCAAGGAAGCGGCGACCATGGTGCTCACCGACGACAACTTCGCCACGATCGTGCGAGCCGTACAGGAAGGGCGGGGCGTCTACGACAACATCGTCAAGTTCACCCGCTTCCAGGTCTCCACCGCGCTCGGCTTCGTACTCACATTTCTGATCACCTCGGTCACCGGTGTAGCCGGCGGAGCGCCGTTCACGGCCTTGCAGATTCTGTTCGTGAACCTCGTCATGGACGGCCCGCCCGCGATGTCGCTCGGCGTCGATCCGGTCAGCCCGGACGCGATGAGCCGCCCGCCGCGACCCGTCCGAGAGCCCATCCTCACGCGGGAGCGCCTCATCCGCATCGTGCTGACGAGTGCCCTCATGGCGACCGGCACCTTCGCGGTTCTCGTCTGGGCGCCCAGCGGCGCGGGCCAGTCCGGCGTGGCGGGTACGATGGCGCTCGTCACGTTCGTCTTCTTCCAGGCGTTCAACCTGCTCACCGTCCGCCACCCCACCCGCAGCCTGTTCCACCGCGAGACCCTGCGCAACGCCCACCCGCTGCTCGCCGTCGGCGCGGTTCTCGCCCTGCTTGTGCTCATCGTCGAACTGGACGCGCTGCACGGCTTCTTCACCACCACCGACCTGTCCTTCGCACAGTGGCTGACCTGCTTGGGTGTCGGCTCGGTCGTCCTGTGGATCGGCGAGTTCGTCAAGGCCCTCCTCCGTGCCCGCGACCGGCGTCGATCCGCAGGAGGTGTCACGCCTTCGCGGATCACCCCGTCATAGCTGCCGAACGCATACGTCGCGGGCCGCGTCCTGGACCCGCCACCGCCGACGCTCTCGAGACCTACCTGCGTGGCTATTGGCTGTCGATGAAGGTGACGGTTTCGTGGAGGGGGGCTCGGCCGGTGCGGGGGTGGTGCACGGTTTCGTCTTCGTAGCCGATGGACATGCCGCAGAAGA
>NZ_JBFAKB010000053.1:0-55044 GCF_040655495.1 Nonomuraea sp. NPDC050404 | reverse complement strand
GGAGGCGTTTTCCGTTCGTTCGTTGTGTCTTAACTCTCTCAGCCGTTCAAGTTCCTGTCAAATTGACCGGACTCGCTCGACCTGCGGGAATTAAGTGCCGCCCCCTTTCGGAGACAACCCCTCTAACTTACCAGCCAATCCGAACCGATGCGAAACCATCGGAGGAGCACCCGGAAGGTAGTGGGATTTGCGGGGTATCTTCGAGGCTCCTTGGGAGCCTCTCGTTCGCCCTGCGGGAAGTAACTCTAGCAGCCTGGCACGGCTGCTCAGGCCCACTCGGGTAATCAGGAGGTTCTTCCCTCACCACCAGACGCTCAAACCTCTCCGAGGAACCCCCTGCATGACACCGGCAGGCAAGCCGACGGCAAGTCATCCGCAATCGTCCCTCGGTACGAAGTACCTACGAGCAATCTGCGCTCTCGGAGGTGTCCGCCATGACCAGGTCGGAGTTCGACGACATCCGCGCTTTTCTCGCCGATGAGGCGACGCACGCTGGTGACCTGTTGCGGATCGCCAGGACTCTGATCGACGACCTTGAGCACGCCCGCATGCGTGAGGCCGTTCTGCGCACCCACTACCTGCGTCTGCTGACGGCCGCGCGGGCGACCGTGGCCTCCGATGCCGTGGACGCGGCCGATCCATTGACCTTCCTCAGGCACGAGCTCGCGGAACGCGGGCAGTTGCCGGCGGACGGCGAGGCCGTGCAGCGCATCCTGTCCGACGCCCGTACGGCGGCCGCGCTGCTCGCCTGCCTGGAGCAGCCGGCCCAGAAGCGCCCGCGCGGCATGCGCCTGCGCCGCTGCGTCGGCACCGGCCGCGCACTCCCCCGCTAAGACCTGCACCGTGCACCCTTCTCGGTAGCACCGGCACCCGCGCACCCTTCTCGGTGACACCGCCGTCCACGCGCCCTTCTCAGTGACACCACCGCCTACGCCCCCCCGGTGACTCCGTCACCCGCGCGCTGACACCTCGCACCCGCCAGGAAGCTCCCACGTCCGCCGCAGAACGCGGCTCCAGCGGGGCTCTGAATTCCGCAGCAACACATTTGTGCCAGCCGTGAATCTCCGCCCCGAAAATGAAGCTTCGCATTCCAGCTGCCAAGCCCTCGCGTCCACAGCCGCAACCGTCCTTGCTGACGGGATGGCGACTTCGGGCATACCCGCCCTTGGCGGGCCGCCTGTAAGACTTCCCATATGTGGCAGCGGGGGCTGAACTGGGCGGCAATCGCCATGGTCGGGGTATTCGGCCTGATGTGGGTCGGCATCGTGATCTATGCGGACCAGGGCTCGTCCCTCTGGATGCGCGTCGTGCAGGTCGTCTTCGGGTTCCTGTTGCTGAGCTGGGCCGTACGCAAGACCTTCTGGATGCTCACCAACAAGGTGTGAACCGCCCCTAAGGCTGGAACCGGTAACCCATCCCCGGCTCGGTCAGCAGGTGAACCGGATGCGCCGGGTCGCGTTCGAGTTTGCGGCGCAACTGGGCCATGTACTGGCGCAGGTAGTGAGTCTCCTTCAGGTAGGCGCTGCCCCACACCTCGGTGAGGAGCTGGCGCTGGCTGATCAGCTTGCCGGGGTTGCGCAGCAGGAGCTCCAGGAAGTGCCATTCCGTGGGCGTCAGGCGTACCCCTTCTGAGATCGTCTTGCGGGCGAGGTCGACGACGTGCTCACCCACCTGCACCGTCAGGTTCTCCTCGTCGTGCTGACCCGTGCGCCGGGTCACCGCGCGCACCCGCGCGAGCAGCTCGTCGATGCTGAACGGCTTGGTGACGTAGTCGTCCGCGCCCGCGTCGAGGGCGTCCACCTTGTCGGTGCTGTCCGCGCGCCCGGACAGGACGATGATCGGTATCGAGGTCCACCCGCGCAGTCCCTGGATGACGTCCACGCCATCGAGGTCGGGCAGGCCGAGGTCGAGGATGACCAGGTCGGGATGCCACTCGGCGGCCTGGCGCAGCGCCGAGCCCCCATCGGGCGCGACCTCCACCTCGTACTGCCTGGCCGCCAGGTTGACCCGTAGGGCCCGCAGGATCTGGGGCTCGTCGTCCACCACGAGTACGCGCGTCATGGGGCCCGCCGCAGCGAGATGGTCATGGTGAGTCCTCCTCCGGGTGTGTCCTCTGGGACGAGCGTGCCGCCCATCGCCTCGGTGAGGCCGCGCGAGAGTGCCAGGCCGAGCCCGACGCCGGTGTGGTTGTCGCGGTCGCCGAGCCGCTGGAAGGGCAGGAACACCCTTTCATGTGCTTCTGCCGGAATGCCGGGGCCCCTGTCGATGACGCGGATCTCGACGTGCTCGCCGTAGCGGCTCGCCCTGACGAGTACGCGCTCACCGTCCGGGCTGTGGCGGACCGCGTTGGCCACCAGGTTGACGAGCACCCGTTCCAGCAGCGCGGGGTCGGCCGAGATCTCGGGTAGTTCGGGCGGTATGTCGCTGGCGAGGCGATCACGCAGGGGGCCGAGGTCGTCCAGCGCGTGCGGCAGTACGTCCTCGATCGCCACCGGTTCGAGCTTGACGCCGAGCACGCCGGCCTGCAGACGGCTCATGTCCAGCAGGTTCGAGATGAGGCGGTTCAGCTTGATCAGCGACTCGTCGGCGGTGGCGAGCAGTTCGGTGCGGTCCTGGTCCGACCAGGTGACGTCGGTGCTGCGCAGGCTGTCCACGGCGGCTTTGGCCGAGGCCAGCGGGGTACGCAGGTCGTGGCCCACGGCGGCGAGCAGCGCCGTACGCATCCTGTCGGCCTCCGCCAGCGGTCCGGCCCGGTCAGCGGCCTCCCGCAACCGCTGTTGCCGCAGCGCCACCGCCGCCTCCGCCGCGAACGCCTCCAGCACGCGGCGGTCGCTGGCTTCCAGCAGGCGCCCGCGCGCGGCCAGCACCAGCCGGTCGTCGATCACGACGTCGGTGTCGGCCAGGCCGGGACGTGTGGCTGGCAGCCCACCGGACGTGGCCACAACCCGCCACTCCCCGGCACCGACGGCCCCCCACGACGCGAAGGACTCACCACCGCGCTCGGACGACTCACCGCCGCCCTCCGACGACTCACCGCGGCCCTCCGACGGCTCGCGGCCGCCCTCCGACAACCCGCCGTCCTTCAAAACCTCGCCGTCCTCCGACGACTCGCCGTCCCGGCCAGGTGGCCCCGGCTCTCCGGGTGTCGGGCCGCGTTCGAGCAGTGTCACCGCCGTCAGTCCGAACGTCTCACGCATCCTGGCCAGCAGCGACGGCAGCGCCGACTCACCACGCAGCACATGACCCGCCAGCGTCGCCAGCACCTCGGCGTCGGCCCGCGACCGCGCCGCCTCCCTGCTGCGCCTGGCCGCCAGGTCCACGACCGTGCTGACCATGGCCGCCACGAGCACGAAGATGACCAGCGCGAGCAGGTTCTCCGGCCTGCCGATCGTGAGCGTGTGCACCGGCGGCGTGAAGAACCAGTTGAGCAGCCCGAACCCGGCGACCGCCGCGGTCAGCGCCGGCCACGTGCCGCCCGCCAGCGCGACCGCCACGACGAGCAGCAGGAAGAGCAGGATCTCGCTGGGCAGCGTCAGCCCCGCCGGCCGGAGTACGGCCGTGAGCAGCGGCATTCCGGCCAGTGCCAGCGCCCACCCGGACAAACGCCGCGTACGGGTCAGCGCGGCCCCGGACCGCTGCCGATAGCGCCCGCCCGTCGTCTCGTGCGGAACCATGTGCACGTCGATCGCCCCGGACAGCGCCGTCGTCGTCACGCCCACGCCCCGCATCAGCAGCCGCCTGCGCCGCGACGCCCCGAGCACGAGCTGGGTGGCGTTCACGCCACGGGCGAACTCGAGCAGCGCCCGCGGCACGTCGTCGCCGATCACCTGGTGGTAGGTCCCGCCCAGGTCCTCGACGAGGGCGCGCTGGCGTACCAGGTCGGCGGGGTCGCCGCCCGAGATCAGCCCGTCGGCGCTGGTGATGTGCACGGCCAGCAGGTCCGCGCCCTTGCTTCTGGCCGCGATGCGCGCGGCCCGCCGTACGAGCGTGTCGCCCTCGGGGCCGCCCGCGAGCGCGACCACCACGCGCTCGCGCGCCTCCCAGGTGCCCGCGATCGCGTGGTCGCTGCGGTAGCGGCCGAGTTGTTCGTCCACCTTGTCCGCCGCCCAGAGCAGCGCGAGCTCGCGCAGCGCGGTCAGGTTGCCGACGCGGAAGTAGTTGGCGAGTGCGGCGTCCACCTGCTCGGGCCCGTAGACGTTGCCGTGGGCCAGGCGCCGGCGCAGCGCCTCGGGTGACATGTCCACCAGCTCGATCTGGTCGGCCCGCCGCACCACCTCATCCGGTACGGTCTCCCGCTGCGGCACCCCGGTGATCTCCTCGACGACGTCGTTCAGCGATTCGAGGTGCTGGACATTGACGGTGGAGACGACGTCGATCCCGGCGTGCAGGATCTCCTCGACGTCCTGCCAGCGTTTGGCGTTGCGCGAGCCGGGCGCGTTGGTGTGGGCCAGCTCGTCGATCAGGACCAGCGCGGGCGCTCGTTCGATGACGGCGTCGGAGTCCAGCTCGGTGAGCGTCACGCCCCGGTAGGTGACGGTTCGTCTCGGCAGGAGCTCCAGCCCTTCGAGAAGGGCGGCGGTACGGGCGCGGCCGTGGGTCTCGACGAGGCCCACGACCACGTCCCTGCCTCGCTCGCGGGCCCGGCGGGCCTCGCTGAGCATGGCGTACGTCTTGCCCACCCCGGGGGCCGCCCCCAGGTAGACCCGCAGCCGCCCTCTGGGCCTGCCTCCCATTCCTCCAGGTTACGGCTGGTACGGCGGCGCGACCCCCCACCCCCAGTGCGGCACCGGAGCCTGCTGCGGAGGCGTCGCGCCCGGCTGGGAGTTGTGCCTGGCCAGCCTGGTGCCCCATTCGATGTAGCCGGCGAACGCGGCCCTGAACTCGGGGTCGTCGGGCAGCCCCACTTCGTCGGCCGCGTCCATGAGCAGGTTCACCCATCTGCGGCGCTGAGGTTCGGTGATGGCCCTGTCCAGGTGGTGGCGGAGCATGCCCGCGTAGCCGCCGCGTTCCCTGGTGTAGCGGTCAGGGCCGCCGAAGACCTCGCCGAGCCACATGGCCACGTGTCTGGGGTGGTCCGGGTCCATGTGCGCGAACAGCGGGCCGATCAGGTCGTCCTTGACGACGCTGCGGTAGAACGCCTCGGTCAGGCGCTCTAAAGCCTCCGTGCCGCCCGCCCATTCGTAGAGCGTCGGCGCTGCGTTATCGGTCATGTAATCATGTAATCATCAGCACCCGAGGCGGACAAGGGGCTCGTGGGAAAACGAAAAAGTCCCCGGCCGCCGGATGATCCGGTGGCCGGGGACTTCTCTTTGGTAGCGGGGACAGGATTTGAACCTGCGACCTCTGGGTTATGAGCCCAGCGAGCTACCGAACTGCTCCACCCCGCGTCGGTGTGTTGATAACTACTCTACAGGCTTCCAACGAGTGCTCGAACCACTTTTACTTGCCACTCACACAAAAGCCCGGGTTCCGTTTCCGAACCCCGGGCCTCTGACCTGGTAGCGGGGGCAGGATTTGAACCTGCGACCTCTGGGTTATGAGCCCAGCGAGCTACCGAACTGCTCCACCCCGCGTCGTCCTTGCTTTTAAAGACTATCGGGCGGCGCGGGGTGGACGCAAACTGAATGGACTAAGAAGTGTTCTCCGTCGGCGACCCGGTCGGGGATGCCGTCGGTGGCGTGGTCGGCGTGACAGCCGGCGACGCCGGTGGTGAGGCCGGCGGCGAAGCTGGTGGCGAGGCCGTCGGTGAGGACGTGGGCGTCGCGGACGGTGCCGGTTGCTGCCGGTTGGCCCCCTCCAGCGCCGTCAGCGCCTCGTCCAGCCGCTTCTGCGCGTCGCCGTAGGCGTCCCAGTCCGGCGGGCTGGCCTGCAGGGCCTTCTCCGCGTCCGCATAGGCCTTCTTGGCGTTGGAGATCGCCGTGTTCAGCGCGGAGCTGGACTGGTTGTCCTGCGTCTGCTCCTGTTCCTGGGTCTGTTCTTGTTCCTGTTGTTGCTGCTCGGTGCCGAAGACCTGTTGCAGTGCCTCTTCCAAGGTCCGCGCCACACCGATCTTGCTGCCGAACGACACCAGGATCCGTTGCAGGATCGGGTACGGTTCCTGCCCGCCGCTGCCCGCGGCCACCTGGATGTACACCGGTTCGATGTAGACCAGGCCGCCCGCGTACGGAAGCGTCAGCAGGTTGCCGTAACGGACCGACGAGGCGCCGACCCCCAGCAGGTTCAGCTCACCCGCGAAACGGCTCTGGAACGCGTTCTGGGCCTGGCCTGGACCTGGGATGGGACTGCTCGACGGCATGCGGAGTATTCGCATCCGCCCGTATTCCCCGTCGGCCGAGGAGTCGACCGCCATGAACGCCGCCAGGTTGGGCCCCTGCCGTGGCACGAACGTCGTCGTCAGCGAGAACGTCGGCTGCCCGCCCGGCATCGTGGTGGTCAGGTAGTAGGGCGGCTGCTTGATGTTCTTGTCGCCCTGGGTCGGGTCGCCGGGGACGTTCCAGAAGTCCTGGCCGCTGTAGAAGGCGGCCGGGGTGGTGATGTGGTAGCGCGACAGGGTGTAGCGCTGCACCTTGAACAGGTCTTCCGGGTAACGCACGTGCTGGCGCAGTTGCGCGCTCATCTCGGTGGCCGGGCGGATGGTGCCGGGGAAGGCGTTGCTCCAGGTCTTGAGCACCGGGTCGTTGTTGTCCCAGGCGTAGAGCTTGACCGTGCCGTCGTAGGCGTCGACCGTGGCCTTGACCGAGTTGCGGATGTAGTTGATCTTGTCGATCGGCTGCTGGGCGATCACCCGGCGGTCGGTCGAGGTGTCCCGCGTCATGTCGCCGAGGCTCTCGCTCTGCGAGTACGGGTAGTCGTTGGACGTCGTGTAGCCGTCCACGATCCACTGCACCCGCCCGTCGATGATCGCCGGGTACGGGTTGCCGTCGAGCGTGAGGAAGGGCGCGACCTTCTGGACCCTGTCGCGCGGGTTGCGCACGTACAGGATCTTGGAGTTGTCGTTGATGTCGCCGGACAGGACGATGTTCGCCTCGCCGTACTTGGCGGCGTACAGCAGCCTGTTGAAGAACGAGCCGACGGGCACTCCGCCCTTGCCGGTGTAAGTGGTGTTCTTCTGGCCCGTGCCGCCCGTTTCCGGATAGTCGAGCTCCTGCGGGTTGTTCGGGTTGCCACCGGCGATCACGTACTCGTCGGCCGCCGCGGTCTCGCTCTCACCGAAGTAGATGCGCGATTCCTTCAGCTTCGTACTGTCCACCAGCGGGCCGATGACCGGCATGTCCTTGGCGTCGTAGGCGGGCAGGCCGCTGGAGTCGACCTTGTTGCCCGGCGCGGCGACGAAACCGTAGCCGTGGGTGTAGACCAGGGCCCGGTTGATCCAGTTGTTCTGGTCGACCGGCGGTCCCGTCAGCTCACGTACGCCGACGATGTGGTCGATCAGCTTGCCGTTGGCGTCGGGGTAGCGGTCCACGTCGAGCGGGTCGCCGAAGCTGTAGAAACCCCTGATGCGCTGCGTCTGCTGGAAGGTCGAGGAGAGCAGCGCCGGGTCGAGCAGGCGTACGCCCGAGACCGAGGTGTCGCCGTTGGCCTGGACCTTGGCCGGGTCGGCCTGCGCGTTGTAGTTCTCGACCTCGACCTTGTCGATGTTGTACGCCTCGCGCGTCGCCTGGATGTTGCGATCGATGTAGGAGGCTTCCTTGCCCTGCTGGTTGGGCTTGACCTGGAACTGCTCGACCAGCGCCGGGTAGACGCCGCCGATCAGGATGGCCGAGAGCACGAGCAGGCCGAAGGAGACCCCGGGCAACATCCCGCCCGGCCGCACCACGCCGGCGAAGAACAGCGCGGCGCAGATCAGCGCGATGATCGCGAGGATGGTCTTGGCCGGGAGCACCGCGTTGACG
Organism: Nonomuraea sp. NPDC050404; assembly: GCF_040655495.1. NCBI lineage: Bacteria > Bacillati > Actinomycetota > Actinomycetes > Streptosporangiales > Streptosporangiaceae > Nonomuraea > Nonomuraea sp. NPDC050404. Next base: position 47,152 of record NZ_JBFAKB010000053.1, on the reverse strand, counting down.
TCGGTGTAGGAGGCGCCGTGCACGAAGCCCCGGTCGGAGAAGACCAGGCCGTAGCGGTCGATCCAGTAGGCCACGGACTTGAGCAGCACGAAGACGCCCAGCAGCACGGACAGGTGTACGCGGGCCGCCCTGGAGGCGTGCACGCCGGGCGACTGCAGGCGGAAGCCGCCGTACAGGTAGTGCGTGATCGCCGCCAGCACGATCGAGATGATCACGGCAGTGAACAGGAAGTTCAGCACCATCCGGATGAACGGGTAGTCGAACATGAAGAACGAGATGTCCATCCCGAACAACTTGTCCGCCTTGCCGAACGCGGCGCCGTTGTTGAACTTCAGCCACGTCTCCCACTGGCCCGAGAACGAGGAGCCGGAGAAGATCGCGAGCAGCCCCATGCCGACGATGAAGATCAGCTTTCGGTGGGGGTCGAGCGCCATGCGGTAGCGGTCGGCGCCGCTGCCACCGCCGAACATCGCCGGCCCGAACATCGGCCGGGTCTTGAAGGCCAGCAACATGTTGCCGCCGGCAATGCCGACCATGAGCACCGCTCCGACCAGGAACAGCACGATCTGGGTCAGCACCATACCGCTGAAGACCGACGTGAAGCCGGTCGAGTCGTACCACAGGTAATCGGTGAAAATACCGGAGAAAAGGAAGAACAGCGCCACGATCGCCACGAGGGCGATCGCCACAGGCAGAAGCAGTCGCGGTCGGCGGGGCAAGCGCATCGCCCTGCCGGCTCCTGGGGTCCGGAAGCTCAAGGCCAACCCCTCGTCGTAATGAAAAACGGTCCGTGTCTGGCAACCTACACCGCTGTGCCAGCCGTACGGCTAACGCACGACGCTCGCCAGAAGTTTCATCCGGCCTCGCACGCGGGCACTTCACCCTTGCCCGTGCGCAGCGCGTCGAGCGAGGACACCGCCGAGTGCAGCGTGTCGGCCCTGACCAACCGCAGCCCCTCGGGTGCGGCCTTCATGGCCTCCGCGCAGTTGTCGGCCGGGGTCAGGAAGACCGTGGCGCCGGCTGACTTGGCGCCCACCATCTTCTGCGCGATCCCGCCGATCGGGCCGACCTCGCCCGTCGGCTGGATCGTCCCGGTGCCGGCGATCTTCTTGCCGCCGGTGATCTCGCCCGGCGTGAGCTTGTCGAGTATGCCGAGAGAGAACATCAGCCCGGCGCTGGGCCCGCCGACGTCACCCACGTTGATGTCGACCTCGAACGGGAACTTGTACTTGGCCTGCATCGACAGGCCGACGATGGTCTGCTTCTGTGGCCCGGCCACGGTCTGCAGAGGGACGTCGAGCTTCTCCTTGCCGCGCATGATGGTGAGCACGACCTCGTCACCCGGTTTGTGCGCCTTGACCGCGCTCTGCACGGCGGTGACGTCCTTGGTCTCCTTGCCGTCGACCGCGGTGATCTCGTCGTCCTTGCGCACCTTGCCGTCGGCGGGCTTGCCCTTCTCCGTGGACACCACGCCCACGGCCATGGTGTAAGGGATCTTGAGCTCGTTGAGCGCGGCGGCGGTCGCGGAGTCCTGGGAGTTGGTCATCTCCACGACGTTCTCCTCCTCGACCTCCTGGGGTTCGCGGCCGGGAGCGAAGATCGTCTCCTCCGGGACCACCGCCACCGTCGGGTCGAGCCAGCCGCGCAACGCGGTCAGCAGGTCGATCTGCGCGGCGGGGCCGCCCTGGTAGGCCACCGTGACCAGGTGGAGCGCGCCGCTGGTCGGGTAGGTCTGCCTGCCCTTGATCGCGATCACGGGCTTCTTGTCGACCTCGCCGATGGTGTTCTCCGTCGGGCCCGGGCTGAGCACGACGTACGGGACCGGGCGGAACGCGCCGACCACCCCCAGCGCGAGCACGAGGAATCCCGCGAGCAGCAGGGTCAGGGCACGTCGTGACATGTCAATGAGCTTATTCGCCGGCGCCGACCCACTCGGTCTCGCCATCGGCGAACACCTGATGCTTCCAGATGGGGACCTGGGCCTTGAGATCGTCGATCAGGCGGCGTGACGCCCCGAACGCCTCGTCCCTGTGCGGGGCGGCCACCGCGACGATGACGGCTATGTCACCCAGCTCCAGGTCGCCCACCCGGTGCACGGCGGCCAGCGCGGTCACGGGGAAGTCGCCGGCGATCTTCTCCGCCACCTGCCGCAGTTCGGCCTCGGCAGAAGGGTGCGCAGAATAGGACAGCCTGGTCACGGGCTTGCCGTGGTCCTGCTCGCGGACGGTGCCCACGAAGAACGTGGTGCCGCCGGCGGCATGGTCGCCCACGGCGGCCAGCACCTCGTCCACGGAGAGCGGCGTGTCGCGAATGCCGAGCAAACGGATGACGTCCACGGAAAGAGCCTAACCGTTCACCCGCGCCGCTTCTTACGTACCTGACGGACGATCGCGGCGGTGCCGATGACGGCCACCGTGGCGCCGGCGGCGGTGAGCGTGGCCTCCTTGACGGGCAGGCGCCTGCCGACCACGGTCGTCCTGTTCTCGCGCAGTTCGATGAGCTGCTCCAAGGCTGCCTCGTTGGTCCAGGACGGCTTCCAGCCCACCTCGCGCAGCGCCGCGCAGTCGACGACCCAGGGATAGACGACGTAGTGCAGGTCGGTGGCGGGAGCCGGGGTGATGCCGAGCCGGTGCAGGCGCTGGGCCGTGCCGAACGTCAGCCCCGCCGGGAGCTCCAGGCTGCGGATGCCGGACAGCTCCTCGACGTGCTCCTGCTCCAGCCAGCCGTCGGAGCCGACCGCCACGACGCCGCTGACCAGGCCGCGGGCCGCCAGCTCCAGCGCCGAGAGCAGGTCGTCGATGTGGCAGAACTGCCAGTGCGGGCTGCAGCCCTTGACGGTCAGGAGCCTGGGCGACTCGAAATGGCGGGTTATCACCGTGTCCACGCCGGGGCCGACGACCGCGGCCGGGCGCAGCACAGTCACCTCAAGGCCGGGGTGGCTGCGCAGGGACCTGCGTACGAGGGACTCGATCTCCAGGAAGTCACCCACCACGCCGGTGTCGGGCTCGGCCGCCACCGGGGCGTCCTCGGGCAACGGCACCTCGTTGTCGGGCGCGGCGCCGTACACCATCGCGCTTGTGACCAGCACCACACGGCGCACGCGCGCGGCGGCGCAGGCCGTCAGCACCGTCTGGGCGGCGCGCAGGTTGTACGCCCGCCGCTCCCCGGGGTCGGAGTCGACGGCGTAGTCACCGGCCAGATGGACCAGAACGTCGATGTCGGAGATCCGGTTCGCCAAGAGCGGATCTCGTACGTCGATCACTCTCCACGTGGCTTCCTGGACGTCGCCGCGCTCCTCATCGATGGCCACCACTCTGCGGAAATCCGCGGAGGTTACGAGCCTTGCGAGCACTTCGCGGCCCAGGCCGGAGGCTGCGCCCGTTACGGCTACGACGGTTTGGCGCGGGCGTTTCGAGGTAGGCACCAGGTCCTCACTTTGCACTGATCCGCCGTAGGACGACTAACGTGGCGGATGTGGACTCCTCCATCCTGCACGAGGTAGAGCGGTGACTGACCTGCCAGGTCGCGAAAACGACCCCAACGAGAACCCGTTCGCCATGTTCGGCAACCCTGAGCAGATGGCTCAGGCGATGCGCCAGTTCGCCGACATGCTGTCGGCGCCCCAGGGTTCAGGCCCTGTCAACTGGGACATGGCGAAGAACATCGCCAGGCACGCCGTGGTCGCCGAGGGCGACCCGAGCGTCATGGAAGGCGAGCGCCGCCAGATCATCGAGGCGCTCAGCCTGGCCGACCTGTGGCTGAACGAGGCGGCGACGCTGCCCAGCGGCGTGTCGAACCCGGAGGCCTGGAGCCGGTCTGAGTGGATCGAGAACACGATCCCGATCTGGCGCAAGCTGTGCGAGCCGATCGCCGAGCGCATGGTCGACACCATGGGCGGCGCCCTCGGCGGCGCCGGGCTGCCCGCCGAGGCCCAGCAGATGGCCGGGCCGCTGATGGGCATGCTGAAACAGATGGGCGGCATGATGGTCGGCCAGCAGATCGGGCAGGCGCTCGGCTCGCTGGCCCGCGAGGTCATCGGCACCACCGACATCGGGTTGCCGCTGTCCGACACGGCCGCGCTGCTGCCCGGCGGCATCTCCTCCTTCAGCGAGGGCCTGGAGATCCCGGCCGACGAGATCCGGCTCTATCTGGCGCTGCGCGAGGCCGCGCACCACCGGCTGTTCCAGCACGTGCCGTGGTTGCGGTCGAACCTGCTGGGGGCGGTCGAGGAATACGCCAAGGGCATAACGGTCGACACCTCGGCGCTCGAAGAGCAGATCCGCGGGCTCGACATCAACAATCCCCAGGCCATCCAGGAGGCGCTGAGCGGGGGCAACCTGCTCAAGCCCGAGGAGACCGAGCGGCAGAAGGCCGCGCTGGCCCGGCTGGAGACGATGCTCGCCCTGGTCGAGGGGTGGGTGGCCACCGTGGTCGACCGCGCCGCCGAGGGCAAGCTGCCGTCGGCCGTGGCGCTGGCGGAGACCGTACGCCGGCGGCGGGCCACTGGCGGGCCGGCCGAGCTGACGTTCGGCACGCTGGTGGGGCTGGAGTTGCGGCCCAGGAGGCTGCGCGAGGCCGCGGCGTTGTGGCGGGCGCTGGAGAACGAGCGCGGCGTCGAAGGGCGCGACGCGCTGTGGGGTCACCCCGACCTCATGCCGACGGCCGAGGATCTTGAGGATCCCGAGGCGTTCGTACGCGGCGAGGCTGCCTGGGACATCTCCCAGCTGGAGGCCAAGCCGAAGGATCCCGGGCAGGACGGCGAAGGCGAGGGCGGCGAAGGCGAGGGCGGCCGGAGTTGACGCTGCACCGCGACGCGGTGGCGGTGTTGTCCGCCTGGACCGCGCCGACGCCGGAAGAAGAGGCGCTGCGTACGGAGTTCCTCGAGCATCTGCGCGAGCACGACGACGCGATGCTGCGCGAATGCGTGCCCGGGCATCTGACGGCGACCACGGCGGTGTTGTCGCACGACGGCGCCAAAGTGCTGCTCACCCTGCATCCGAAGGCCAAGATGTGGCTGCCCATGGGCGGTCATTGCGAAATTTCCGACACGTCCCTGGCGGCGGTGGCCTGGCGCGAGGCCTGGGAGGAGTCGGGAATTTCCGGCCTTGAGCTGCTGCCCGGGCCGCTCGCGGTCGACAAGCACCAGGTGTGGTGCCATCCTCCGCACAGCTGGCATCTCGACATCGAATACGCCGCCGTGGCGCCTCCCGGCGCGGAGGCCGTGATGAGCGAGGAGTCCCTCGACCTCCGCTGGTTCCCCGTGGACGAGATCCCGGAGCCGTCCGACGAGGCCACCCGGCGACTGGCCGCACGTGGCCAGGCCGCGCTTACCTCATACTCACGCGCGCTTGGCTAGAGTCCAGTTGCGTCGTTCCAAAAGGGGGCTTGCGTGGAGACTTCCGCCGTCGGCGGCACGATTGTGACACCGGTACGCAAGCGCAGGAAGTTCCCCGCCACGGCGCTGACGTGGGCCGCGGTGACCCCGTTCGCCGCGTGGGCGCTGGCCAGGGTGGCCGGGCTTGAGCGGGGGTCGCTGCCCACGCAGCTCATGACCGCCACGCCGTACGCGGCGGCCGGCTCGCTGGTCCCGCTCCTGATCGCCGCGCTCGGGCGCAGGCGCGCCGCCACCGCCGTGGCGCTGCTCTCGGCGGCGGCGCTCGGCGCCAGCGTGCTGCCCAGGGCGCTGGGCACGGCGGAGGCCACGACCGGCAGGCCGTTGAAGGTCATGACGCTCAACATGCTGTTCGGCAGGGCCGACGTCGCGACGGTCATGAAGCTGGTACGCGAGTTCGACCCCGACGTGCTGAGCACCCAGGAGCTGACACCCGGCGCGGTCGCCGACATGGACGCGGCCGGGCTGAAGACGCTGATGCCGCACCGCGTGCTCGAGGACGAGTGGAGCGCCGGCGGGAGCGGAATCTACTCCAAACATCCGGTGCGACCGCTGTGGGACCTGATGCCGGCCGTCGGGCACAAGATGCCGGCCGCGATGATCTCGGTCCCCGGCGGCGAGCCGATCGAGTTCATCGACGCGCATCCGTTCCCGCCGCTGGGACCGCAGGTCAGCGACTGGAACGAGGCCATGGCGGCCTTCCCGTCGGCCTCACCTGACCGCGTACGCATCATCGCGGGCGACTTCAACGCCTCACTCGACCACGCCGCCCTGCGCGGGCTGCTGTCGCGAGGTTACAAGGACGCGGCCGATCAGGTGGGGGCCGGGCTTATCCCGACATGGCCGGCGAACAAGCGGGTGCCGCCGCTCATCACGATCGACCACGTGCTGGTCGATCAGCGGGTGGGGGTGCAGGAGGTCAGCGTGCGCGACGTGCCGGGCACCGACCACCGGGCCGTGCTGGCCCAGCTCACCGTGCCCTGATCAGGTCTCTGGTGTTGTCCCAGCCTTCGAGGCCGGGATCGAGGCGTTCGAGGTCGGCGGGGGTGCGCAGGCGGTGCCAGCCCGGGGTGGTGGCCACCTTGCGGGGGCCGGGCGCCTGGGCGCGCAGGTCCTTGACCACGTCGTGGGCGTTGAGGTCGGGGTCCGCCCAGGCCGGCGCGGGCAGGGCGCAGGCCATCGCCACGGCGCCGCCGTTCGCCGCGGGACAGACCGTGATCTCGGCCCGGCCCAGCTCCCTGAACAGCTTGCCGATCAGGAGCGGGGGCAGGTCCGGGGCGTCGGCGCCGATCACGGCGGCCTGGTCGGCGTGGAGACGTCCGAGCGTGGTCCTCAGGGGTTCGCCCTCGGCGATGGTGATCACTTCGGTGCCCGGCCAGACGATGTCCTCAAGGCCGGGAACGCTGGTGATCAGGACCGGGGTGACGAGCTCCAGGCCCGCGACGATCTCGTACGTGTCCTCCGCCATCGCCTCCAGGAACTTCCCAGGATCGACGCCCGGTGGCGCGGCCCGCGCCATGTGCTGTCGTACCAGGACCGCGGCGATGCGCGTCAACACTCCTCCGGTGCCGTGTGGGCCGCCGCGGAGAAGCCCTCCAGAAACCCGCGGGCCCGCTCCGCCTTCGGATACTGTTCTACCAGCGCCCAGAACTGGGGCCCATGGCTGGGCACCAGCAGGTGCACCAACTCGTGGATGATCACGTAGTTGATGACCCACTCCGGCAGCCCTTTGAGCCTGGTGGAGATCCGGATCGTGCCGGTCTCGGGGGTGCACGAGCCCCAGCGGTGGTGCTGGTTGTCGACCCAGCGCACGCTCACGGGGTCAGGCTCGCCGTCCAGGTATTTCGCCGACAGCTCCTTGGCCCGCTCCAGCAGAGCCTCGTCGGTCGGCCTTCGTTTGCGTTCCTTCGCGGCCAGCCGATCCAGCATGCGGCTCACCCATTCATCCGCGTCTTCGCCGCTCAGCCAGGCGGGCAGGAGCACGATCGTCTTGTCGCCGTCGCGGTAAGCAGAAACCGTACGCCGGCGACGAGAACTGCGACGAACCTCGACTGTCTCGGGGGGCACATATGCACGTTAGCCGAGACTGGCGAAATTCCACAGAGGGTGCACCTTGTTTCTGCTGGTCAGATGATTAAGAGCCGGTGAATTTGGGCATGCGCCTTTCCCGATGTGCGGTCAGGCCCTCCAGCATGTCGGCCGAGGCCATGGTCACGGGCTGAGCCAAGGATTCCCATCTCAGAGCGGCTTTCAGGTCTTGATGGTCTTGGTTCAGCGCCACTTTGGTGAGCCTTGTGGCAATGGGAGCGTTCTGCCCGATCTTCGTCGCGATGCCCCCCACTTCCGACATAAGGTCATTTTTCGGGAATGATTGATTTACTAGCCCTTTAGCCGCCGCTTCCGTCCCGGACACGCTGCGGCCCGCCAGCAGCATCTCCCGTGCGAGCCCCGGCGCCCTTCTGGGGAGCAGGTACGTGGCCGCCATGCCCGGATGCAGTCCCAACGAGGTGAACGGGGCCAGCAGCTTGGCGTCGTCGGCGGCGTACACCAGGTCACAGGCCAGCGCCACGCACAGCCCCGCTCCCACCGCGGGCCCATTGATGGCGGCGATCGTGGGGATTTCGAGCTCTGTGATCAGCAGCCAGGTGCGGTAGAAGGCCAGCATGCGGTCGCGCAGCTGGGGCACCGCCTCCGAGCCGCGCTCGCCGAGCCACGACAGGTCGCCGCCTGAGGAGAACGCCGTTCCCGCGCCCGTGACGACGAGGCAGCGGGCCTCCCGGTCGTTGGCCAGGGCGGACATGGTCTCGCGCCATTCGGAGGTCATGGTGTCGGTCATGGCGTTGCGTAGGTCGGGGCGGTTGAGGGTGATGAATACGACTCCGTCGTCTCTGCGATCAACCAAGAGCTCGTTCATGCGGGGAAGCGTAACGCGACCTTGGAGGGTCAGCTCGGTCGACGGACGGACGATCAGCGTGGAGTCGCAGCCGTTGAAGCGGCAGCCGTTGAAGGGACGGCGGTTGAAGGGACGGCGGTTGAACGGGCACTTGTTGAACGGCGGCTGTTGAACGGACGGCTGTTGAACGGGCAGCACCCTCGCGCTCGCGCCATCTCGGCGCGTCTCATTCCGACATTGCGATCAATCAATCAGCCCAGGACAACCGCAAGTCGCGATCTTCTCGGGCCGCTGAACGTGCCGTCGATGCCACCAACACAGCCGACCCCGATATCCACAGGCGATGCCGATTGCCCGCAGTTATCCACAGCCGACGCGGAACCCTCTCGGGATCTTGCTCCGGCATGGAAACCTTCCGGCCATGAGGCCACGCGTAAAGCCCACTCTCCGCCGCATCCTCCGCGACGAACACACCTTGCAATACGGCGTGCACCCCCTCCGGGCGGTCATGCTGGGCGGCCTGACCGAACCCGTCCGGCGGTGGCTGGAGGGTCTCGACGGCACGCGGGACCTGGAGAGTGTTCTGCACGACGCAGCCCAGGCAGGTCTCGACGAGATCCGTGCCCACTCCTTGCTCAATCAGCTCGCCGCCCAGGGCGCGCTCCACGATGCCGCCATCGGCCCGGGGTCCCTCCGCGACCTCTCACTGGCCGAGAGAGACCGCATGAAACCGGACCTCGACGCCCTCGACCTCGCCTCCACCGACCTTGACGGCATGATGGCCCTCTTCGAACGCCGCCGTCGAGCGCGGGTGCGCGTCTACGGCGCGGGCCGGGTCGGGGCCCAGGTCGTGGCCCTGCTCGCCGCCGGAGGAGTGGGCAACATCCGGGTGCTCGACCCTGGCAAGACTCGGCCGGCTGACATCACACCTGGGGGCCTGACGTGGATGGAGCTGGGCAAGCCCCGCGAGGCCGGAGCCGTGGCCATCGTCAGAAGGCTCACCTCCGGCGGCCTGCCACCGACCGAACCCGACGAACTCAACTCAGCCGAACTCACCGGCTCCTCACCCACATCGACCGAACTCACCAGCACCCCGGGCACATCAGCCGAACTCACCAGCGCCTCTCACACATCAGCCGAACTCACCGGCACCTCTCACACATCAGCTGAGCTCACCGGCACCTCTGACACAGACGACTCAGCCACGAACGACAAACGCACCCACCCCTCCGCCCCACGCAACCATCGGCAAGGCATCTCAACCCCAAACGACAGACCCACCCGCCCCACGACCGGCCTCAACGCACCCCCACCCCCACCCACCGCCGCCCAACCACGACCCCGCACACCCCAATCCCGGACCCCAACTGCCCAGGCACGACCCAACGCCCCACACCCACGATCCAACGCACCCCAACTCCCACCTGGACCCACCACACCCCGCCCCGGCGGCACCGCGTCCCCGGCACAGCCCACCACCCCTCAGCCCCGCAGCACCGGCTCCCCAGCTCAACCCACCGCCCCCCAACGCCGTAATACCGGCTCCCCAGCACGACCCACCCCACCTCAACTCCGCAACACCGGCTCCCCGGCACAACCCGCCACTCCTCAACCCCGCAACACCGGCTCCCCGGCGCAAACAGCCGCCAGGTCCCAGTCCCGAGGCACCGCAAGCCGAGCGCAATCAGGAAGGCGGGCAGCATCGGAAGGCTCGGCAGACTCGAAAGACTCGGGTGCATCGGGAAGGCGGAAGCAGGGCTTCGAGCGGGCGGTGGAGGCCAGTACGCCTGGTGGGTCTTTCAGGCCGACCGTGAATGCGATGGCCGGTGGCTCATACCTGGCCGACAAGTCTGACCGGCCCGATCTGGTCATCCTGGCGCCCGTGATCCCCCTCGACATGTTGCTGGTCAACGAACTGCTCGATCTGCGCATCCCCCATCTCCTGGTCTCCGCCTTCGAGGGCCATGGAACCGTGGGCCCGCTGGTCCTGCCCGAGGACACCGCGTGCCTGCACTGCCTCGATCTGACACGCCGCGATCTCGACGCCAACTGGCCGATCGTCACGGCACGTCTGGGCGGCTATCCGCCCGGCGAGATCGCCTGCGACGCGGCCCTCTCATCACTCGTAGCAGCCGCCGCAGCGGGCCATGCGCTGGCCTTTCTCGACGGCAGGAAGCCCGTTGTGACCAACGGCACAATGGAAGTAACCCCTGATTGGCGCTGGAGAAGGAGGCCCTGGAGCACACACCCGCAATGTCGTTGTATGCGAAACAATCCATATTCGCTAACAATGGTCATGACACCTGACCGCGACTGACGTGCTCAAAGGACCACGAAGGGGGGAAGCGGCATCTCGCTGAGGTTCCGCGCATCAGTGTGAGCGATCTTCCGCGCCGTGCTGTCACGCGTTCGGCCAAACTGGCCACCCTTCCGCTCAGTTTCGCTGGTCGCGCTGCCCTGGGGCTGGGCAAGCGCATCGGCGGAAAGTCGGCGGAGATCGTGGCGCAGGAGGTGCAGCAGCGTACCGCCGAGCAGATCTTCAAGGTGCTCGGCGAGCTCAAGGGCGGCGCGATGAAGGTCGGCCAGGCGCTGTCGATCTTCGAGGCGGCACTACCGCAGGAGATCGCCGGCCCCTATCGCGCCACGCTGACCAAATTGCAGGACGCCGCCCCGCCGCTGCCCGTGTCCACGGTCCACAAGGTCTTGGCCGAGCAGTTGGGCGAAGGCTGGCGTAAGCACTTCCTGTCCTTCGACGACAAGCCGACTGCAGCCGCCTCAATCGGCCAGGTGCACAGAGCCGTGTGGCACGACGGCAGGGAGGTGGCCGTCAAGATCCAGTACCCGGGCGCGGGCAAGGCTCTGCTCGGCGACTTCGCCCAGCTCTCGCGCCTGGGCAAGATGTTCGGCGTACTGCTGCCCGGCCTCGACATGAAGGCGTTGCTGAGCGAGTTGCGCGAGCGGATCGCCGAGGAGCTCGACTACCTGCGGGAGGCCGAGGCCCAGCACGCCTTCGCCCTCGAGTTCAACGAAGATCCCGACTTCCACGTCCCCGACGTGGTGGCGGCCAACGAGATGGTGCTGGTCACCGAATGGATGGACGGCACGCCGTTGTCCCGCATCATCTCCGAGGGCACCAAGGAGCAACGCGATCAAGCGGGCCTGCTCTTCGTACGTTTCCTGTTCTGCTCCCCCGCACGCGTCGGAATGCTGCACGCCGACCCGCACCCGGGCAACTTCCGCATGCTGCCCAACGGCAAGCTCGGCGCCCTCGACTTCGGCGCGGTCAACCGGCTGCCCGACGGCTACCCCATGGCATTCGGCCGACTGATACGCATTTTCAACCAGGGTGACATGGGGACCGTCATGACCGGCCTGCGGCAGGAAGGCTTCATCCGGGAGGACATAGAGATCGATCCGGACGCGCTGCGCGCCTTCCTCGCGCCGTACGTGGAGCCGACGGCGGTTGAGGAGTTCACCTTCAGCCGGGAGTGGCTGCAGACCCAGGCGGCCAGCGTCGCGGACATCCGCCCGACCAACGTGATCCGCCAGCTCAACCTCCCGCCCACGTACGTCCTCATCCACCGGGTCCACGCGGCCGGCATCGGCGTACTCTGCCAACTCGGCGCCACGGCCCACTTCCGGGACGAGGTGATCCGCTGGGTCCCCGGCTTCGCCGACGACCCCGACGACGAACCCCTCCCCATCGGCAGCTAACCAAGTCAACAAGCCGCCAACAGACAGGCGATCCCAAGGCCGACACACGCCACAGCACAGCCCAAGCAACACCCCACGACCAACGCACCGCCACACGACCCGAGCAGTACCCACGGCCGGCACGCCACCTCACGACCCGAGCAGCACCCCACGACCAACGCACCACCGCACGGCCCGGGGCAGTACCCCACGACCAACGCACCACCGCACGGCCCGGGGCAGTACCCCACGACCAACGCACCACCGCACGGCCCGGGGCAGTACCCACGGTCGGCACGGCACTGCATGGTCCCGCAGCGCTCCCGATCGACGCATCGTCTCGCAGTTCGGGCAGCCCTCACAGTCGGCACGCACCACATGATCCGAGCAAGACACCGCGGGCGGCGCAGCACTCCTTCAACGTGTACGAGGGCTGGGGCGGTCAAGGCGAGCTGCCTGTGGCCGTGCGTGACCGTCATGATCGGGGACAGCGGGTCCTCGTGGTCTTCCGGGGATCTTGTCATCGTTTCCCTGCGGGGGTGGAAGCTGTGCTCGTAGATCGTCTCCAGTAGGGCGGCGCGGCCGTCTGAGCAGGTGTAGATATCCGTCGTGGAAGCCCGTCGTGGAAGCCCGTCGTGGAGGTCCGTCGTGGAGGTCCGTCGTGGAAGCCCGTCGTGGAGGTGGGTGCCGTGTCTGCCATGCGGTGGAGGGTGGGGTGGGCGGCACATTCTTCGTGTAGTGCGCGCGGGTCTTGGGGCAGCGCGTACCGAGTTCTTTCGAGGTGCTTACGGGTCTCGGCGCGCTCTCACCATCTCTGGCGATAACGCTCATCATGACGAGTGTTATTGGCCGATCCTCCTGCTGGACGGGATCGGAATCGTCGAACGAGAGAGGGGTTCGTGACATGAGCGTTCATCGGGTCGCTGCGGTGGCCGGGTTCGTTTGTGCTGTGCTGCTCGTCGTCAACTCCGCGCGTCGCGTCGGGTTTCTGCCGGAAACGGCTCTCACTCATGCCATCGCACCATTTGCGGCCCTTACGGGGTTACTCGCGATCACTGGCATCTACCTGGTGATGCGAAGCACGGCGGGCGCGCTCGGGCTCGTGGGCTACATACTCAACTCGGCTGGGCTGGCCGGGGCGTTCGCGATCGAGTACACGCTGCATTTCGTCTTCCCCTACCTCGGCGGCGGGACGGTTAGCGGGCTGCTGGCCGGGGGGACTGGGCGGGCGTTTCTCATCACGTCGGTCGTCCTGCTGGTGGGTGTGGTGACGTTCAGCGCGGCGGCGATCAGGAGCGGGGCCATGCCCGTGGTGGGTGTGCTGCTCTATGCCGTGGGCATGGTGCCCGGGTCGCTGCGGAGCGTGGTGCCGCTGCCGGTCTACCTGATCGGGTTGGTGCTGGCCGGGGTGGGGATCGCATGGATGGCGGCGCGGCTCTGGTCTGCGGAGGAGGAGCCGGTGGTGGCGCGGGTGGCGTCGCAGCGCGGCATGCGACCAGCCGGATAGCGGATAAACCCCCAAGTGCTGGGACCGAAGCCAAGAAGCAGAGCCGAGGGCCGAGGGCCGGAGATCGGGTGCCGGAGGAGGAGCCGGTGGTGGGGGGTGGAGGTGGGTGCTGATTCAGGGACGGGGGTGCTGGGCCGGGAAGCGGCACAGGCCCAGAGACCGGAGTGCTGGGCCGGGAAGCGGCAAAGGCTCAAAGGCCGGAGTGCTGGGCCGGGAAGCGGCAAAGGCTCAAAGGCCGGAGTGCTGGGTTGGGAAGCGGTGCTCGGTCACAGGTCGGGGTGCTGGGTTGGGAAGCGGTGCTGGGTCACAGGTCGGGGTGCTGGGTTGGGGGTGGAGGGGAAGGGAAGAGCCGGGCGCTGGGTTGCGCCCGGCTCTTACTTGAGGCTCCTTGGGGAGATCCTGCGCCGGCGGCAGGATCTCCCCGGTTAGAGTTGGCGGCTCAGGGCCCTGCGGAGGCGGTCGTTCGCCCGCTGGACCTCGCGCCGTGCCCGCTGCACGCGAGTGACGTGCAGGATGAGGCGCTGCTCAGCCGCCTCGCGGTGGAGGGTTTGTATTCGGTCATTTACCAAGTCATGAATAAGATCCGGCACTGCTCGGCTCCTGGTGTGCTGAGTGGTCATTGGCTTCTTCGCTTTCTGGTGTAGGTGCGGTGGTGGTCAGGCAGCGACCGGGTGCTTGCGGGGACGCCCGCGCGGACGCTTGCGGGGAACGATCGTTCCCCTGAGGACCAGTTCGCCGCCCCAGACGCCCCACGGCTCCTCGCGCTCGAGCGCGCGAGCCAGGCAGGCCTTCTGGATCGGGCAGCCGCCGCAGAGTGCCTTGGCGAACTCGACGTCCTCCGGCGACTCGGCGAACCACAGGTCAGGGTCGGTACGACAGGGGATCTTGGCTTCGTCGATCAGGTCCATGATCGTCTTCGCCCCCATCATCTTTCTCCTTCGATCGATCTTTTGATCTTTGGTCGGGCACCTCGTAGGTGGTCGGGAAAGCACGGACAAACAAGAAGGCCGCGGATCCTGTCTGTGGATCCGCGGCCTGGGGGCTGCTGTTGCCGGTCAGGTTATGACCGGAGCATCCCTCCAGGGTTGCGGACCGCACAGTCCACCCTTGGTGAGCTGAATGGCCGGCAGTTCGATACGTCCGTCGAAGACAGGAGCGCCTGGCGAAACGGCCACACGAGCATGTGCGTTCGCATAGAAGGCGGCGGCCTGGCGAGGAGCGGACTTCTCCTGGCGCAGCTTGGCGGGGCTACCAACGAGCCTCACCGAGTCACGGCATGCGGAGGCGAGCCACTTCGTGGCCGGCATCGTGATGCTGATCATCGTGGGACTCACCTCCTTCTGTGATCGTCGGAACATGACGCTCCGACTCGCTTGACCATGACCCTAAACCGGAGAGCCGGGAAGGGGCAACATATTTTCTACCTGCAGTTTCGCCTATTTCAGCTGACGAATCATGGCCTCTTGAACGACCGAGACCACGAGGTCACCCGACGCGGTGAACATCTCACCGCGAGCGAGCCCCCGGGCCCCCGCCGACCACGGCGATTCCTGAGCATAGAGCAACCAGTCGTCGGCCCTGAAGGGGCGGTGGAACCACATCGCATGGTCCAGCGAGGCGCCCATGACGTTGGAGGCGCCCCAGGCCATTCCGTGGGCCAGCAGGATCGTGTCGACCAGGGTGAAGTCGGAGGCGTACGCGGCCAGCACCACGTGCAGGAGCGGGTCGTCCGGCAGGTCGGCGTGGTAGCGGAACCACACGTTCGTCTGGGCGCTGCGCAGCTCCGGGTTCTGGTGGGCCTCCCAGGTCAGCGGCGAGGCATACCTGGCGTCCACCGGCCGGGGGCGCGAGATCCAGTCGCGGAGTTCGGGGTTGTCGCCGACCAGCTCGTACATGCGGTCCTGGAAGGCCGGCAGTGTCTCCGGCCGCGGCACCGACGGCATCTCCGACGCCTGGTGCGCCACGCCCTCCTCGAAGACGTGGAACGACGCGGACATCGTGAAGATCGCCTTGCCGTGCTGGACGGCCACGATGCGGCGGGTGGTGAACGAACGTCCGTCGCGCAGGCGCTCTACGTTGTAGACGATCGGGATGGACGGGTCGCCCGGGCGGATGAAGTACGCGTGCAGGGAGTGCACGTTGCGATCCTTGGGG
The DNA here is from genome assembly GCF_040655495.1 of Nonomuraea sp. NPDC050404. Lineage (NCBI taxonomy): Bacteria > Bacillati > Actinomycetota > Actinomycetes > Streptosporangiales > Streptosporangiaceae > Nonomuraea > Nonomuraea sp. NPDC050404. The sequence continues at coordinate 31,513 of NZ_JBFAKB010000053.1, read as the reverse complement.
ACCGTACGGCCGGCCGCCACCAGGGCCTGCGCCGCCACCTGGCCGCCGAAGACGCGCTGGATGCGCTCTTCCGGGCTTCTGCCGCGGAAGATGTCGAGCTCGATCTGCTCAAGGTCGAGCAGGTCGAGCAGCTCCTTCAGCGCCTCGTTCACGTGTTGGTCCCCTCCATTCTTCTCTGCGTCCCCGCGGAGCGGGTGTCCGTTCCCGCGGATCTTCTCTGCGTTCCCGTGGAGCCGGTGTCCGTTCCCACAGGACCAGTGTCCCTTGTGCCTTTCGATCCTGGGACAAGTGTGACGTGCCGCCCGTCAACTCCCGCACGGGGGCCAGCGGTTGCCGGGTTGTTACGCGCGGCAGAGGCCGAGCACGGCTTCGCCGTACCGGTCGATCTTGACTTTGCCCACGCCGGCGATCGACGACAGTTCTTGCTCGGTCACCGGCGCGCGTTCGGCGATGGCCTGCAGCGTCACGTCCGTGAAGACGACGTACGGCGGGATCTTGGCCTCCTTGGCGGTGGCCGCGCGCCAGGACTTCAGGCGTTCGAGCAGGGCCTCGTCGTAGTCGGCGTGGCAGGTGGAGCAGCGGCCCAGCTTCTGCTCGGCCGCGTTCGTCAGCGTCTTGGCGCACACGCGGCAGCTCAGCGGCTTGGCCACCTGGCGGCGTTCGCGGCCGGTCGGCGCGATGCGCGGCGGGGACGAGGTGCGGCCGGTGAGGCCGTCGAGGAAGCGGGAGGGGCGGCGGCTCTTGCGGCCGCCCGGCGCGCGGGCCAGGGCCCAGGAGATCGACAGGTGTTCCCTCGCGCGCGTGATGCCCACATAGAGAAGGCGGCGCTCCTCCTCGATCTGCTCGGGGGTCTCGGCGTAGATGATGGGCAACATGCCGTCGGTGAGGCCCACGAGGAACACGGCGTCCCATTCCAGGCCCTTGGCGGCGTGCAGCGAGGCCAGGGTGATGCCCTCCACGGGCGGCGCGTGCTGCTCGGTGGCGCGGCGTTCCAGCTCGGCCACGAAAGCGGGCAGATCAGCCCCTTCCGCCGCCATGTCCTCGGCCAGGTCGGCCAGGGCCTTGAGCGACTCCCACTTCTCCCTGGCCTTGCCGCCGCCGGGCGGTGAGGGGGTCAGGCCGACGCCGCCCAGGATGTGGTGGACCTCGGTGGCCAGGGGTTCGCCCGCCGCCGAACGGGCCGCGCCGCGCAGCAGGACGACCGCGTGGCGTACCTCCGGGCGTTCGAAGAAGCGCTCTGCGCCGCGCAGCAGGAAGGGGATCTCGGCCTTGGCCAGGGCCTCCTCGTAGGCCGCCGACTGGGAGTTGACGCGGAAGAGCACGGCGATCTCGCGCGCGGGCACGTTCTGGTCGAGGAGTCTCCTGATGGCGCGGGCCACGTCGGCGGCCTCGCCCGGCTCGTCGTCGTACTCGCGGAACTGGGGCTTGGGGCCGTCGGGGCGCTGGGCCACCAGCTCCAGCCGGTGAGGGGATTTGCCCTTGGCGATGACGAGGTTGGCCAGGTCGACCACCTGGGGGGTGGAGCGGTAGTCGCGTACCAGTTTGATCACGACCGCCTTCGGGTGCTGCGCCCCGAACCCCGTCAGGTAATGGGGGCTGGCGCCGGTGAAGGAGTAGATCGTCTGGTTGGGGTCGCCGACCACGCAGAGGTCGTCGCGCCCGCCGAGCCAGCTGTCGAGCAACATCTTCTGCAGCGGGTTGACGTCCTGGTACTCGTCGACCACGAAGTAGCGGTACTGCTGGCGGATCTGCCCGGCCACCTCCTGGTGCTCGGCCATCACGGCCGCGGTCAGCTCCAGGATGGTCTCGAAGTCGACCAGGTGGCGTTCGCGCCTGATCTGCTCGTACGCCTCGTAGATGCCGGCCATCTCATCGGCCTTGACCGGCGGCGTGCGGTGGAACTTGGCCTTGGCGTCCTCGTAGTCCTCCGGCGTGACCTGGGAGACCTTGGCCCACTCGACCTCGGAGGCGAGGTCGCGCAGTTTGGCGCGGTCGAGGTTGATGTGCAGGCGGCGGCACGCCTCGCCCAGGACCGGCAGCTTCGACTCGATGACCGACGGCACCGCCCCGCCGATCACGCGCGGCCAGAAGTAGGTGAGCTGGCGCAGCGCGGCGGCGTGGAACGTGCGGGCCTGGACGCCGGGCGCGCCTAGCGCGCGCAGCCGCTGGCGCAGTTCGCCCGCCGCACGTGTGGTGAACGTCACAGCCAGCACGCTCTGCGCGTCGACCACCCCGCTGCGCACCGCGTACGCGATGCGGTGGGTGATCGCCCTGGTCTTGCCCGTTCCCGCTCCGGCCAGCACGCACACCGGCCCGCGTACGGCCTCGGCGACCGCGCGCTGCTCGGGGTCGAGACCGATCAGTACGTCGTCCGCGTTGCTCACCTCTGTATCCTCCCAGCCGCTGGCGGTGACGGACTTTATTCTGGCAACATGCGGCGCGGCCTATGTTCGTGGGCCGGACCTATGGTCCTCGTCATTAAGATGCAAAGATCTGGTCTTTTCCCCCACAATGGGGCCGACCATCTGCATGGGGGAAAGGAAGGCCGTGCGAACTGCGGTTTGCGCGGGCGCTCTTGCGCTCGCTGCCGTTGTGCTCACACCTGTCGCGGCGAGCGCGTCCAAAGATCCGGCAGGCCCCACCCCCGCGGTGGACAGCTCCATCGGTGACGAGGGGATCGGCGGGCTGTCCGTGGAGACCGTCCAGTACGGGAGCCACCGGCGCCAGACCATGGACGTCTGGTGGACGCCCGACGGCCAGGAGCGGCCAGGGATCTTCCTCATTCACGGCGGCTGGTGGTCAAGCGGCGACAAGAGGTACATGAAGGAGATCACCCGCGGCTACGCCGAGCTGGGTTACACGGTCTTCAACCTCAATTACCGCCTTTCCGGCGACGCGGCCTGGCCGGCGCAGCGCACCGACGCGCTCGCGGCGATCGCGGCGGCGCGTAAGCACGCCGACAGGTGGGCCTTCGACGCCGGCAACTACGTGCTGGTGGGTTTCTCCGCCGGCGGTCACATCGCGGCGGCCGTTGGCACGTACGGCGACGGCGTCAACGGGCTCAAGGGCGTCGTCGGCCTGTCGCCGATCATTTCGCCGCTGCTGGCCTACAAGGACGGGGCGAAGGCGGTCGACCCCAACAAGCGCAGGCTGCGTACGGCCGCGATCAAGCTGGCCGGCGGCTGCGCGCCCAAGGGCAAGTGCTCGCGGGTGTGGGCGAGCATGGAGGTGGCCTGGCACGCCAGCCGCAAGGACGCCCCGATGCTGGCCATCCACTCGCAGAACGAGTTCGTGCCGCCCGTGCAGAGCCAGTTACTCAAGCGCACGCTCGGACAGGTGGGTGTGGGGGTGACGGTGTTCTCGATGCCGGGGACCAACCACAGCTCGCCGCTCTTCAGACAGCCGGGCGTGGCCGAGCGGGTGCAGGCGTGGATCGCCGCCCGTATCGGATAAGGCCCCCCGAGTGCTGCCGTATCGGATAAGGCCCCCGGGTGCCGCCCGTATCGGATGAGGCGCCCCCGGTGCCGCCCGTATCGGATGAGCCCCCCGGGTGCCGCCGTATCGGATGAGGCGGCCCGGGTAGAGACCAGGAATGAAGACAGGCACTACGTGTGTTGCACGAATCGCCTGTTTTCCTGACCTCGGAGGGGATTTCCCAACATGGCGCTCACGGTCTACAGCACCACGTGGTGCGGCCCATGCAAGCGGCTCAAGGCCCAGCTCACGCGCGAGGGCATCAGCTTCGACGACATCGACATCGAGCGTGACGAGTCGGCCGCCCAGTTCGTGATGAGCGTCAACAACGGCAACCAGGTCGTCCCGACCGTGGTGATCGAGACGCCGAAGGGCCGCGTCGTACGGACGAACCCCTCGGCGCGCGAGGTCAAGGCCCTGCTCGAAGCCGCTTAGGAGGCCGCGCAGGAGCGGTTACCAGTCGCCGACGAGCTCGCCGCCGTACCAGGTCTCGATGAGGCGGCGGGCTATCGACACGGGAGGCGGCAACCGCAGCTCCCCCGACTCCAGCGCCTCGGTGAGCTCCTGCCTGGAGTACCAGCGCGCCTCGGCGATCTCGTCGAAGTCGGGGGTGAGCGTCGTGGTCAGGGCCTCGGCGAAGAAGCCCAGCATGAGGCTGCGCGGGAACGGCCAGGGCTGGCTGCCCAGGTAGCGCGGGTTGGCGACGACGATGCCGACCTCCTCCGCCACCTCGCGTACGACGGCCGCCTCCAGCGACTCCCCCGGCTCCACGAACCCCGCCAGGATCGACAGGCGCCCCTGCGGCCACGACGGCCCGCGGGCCAGCAGGCAGCGGTCGGCCTCGTCGCGGATCAGCATGATCACGGCCGGGTCGACGCGCGGGAAGTGCTGGCTGGCGTCCTGCGGGCAGACGCGGACGTGCCCGCCGGCCTGGACGGTCGTGCGCGCGCCGCAGCGCGGGCAGAACTCGTGCGTCGAGTGCCAGGCGTCCAGCGCCACGGCGTGCACCAGCAGGCCCGCCTCGCGGTCGCCGAGCAGGCCGCCGACCTGGCGCAGCCCGGCCGCGACGGTCAGGCCCTCGGGCGTCTCCGCCAGGCTCATCGGGACCGTCACGCGGCCGTTGACCTCGCCCTTGGAGCTGCCGGGCAGCGGCGCGGCCACCGCGAAGTAGGCGACCCCGTCCTCCACGCCCAGCAGGTAACGCGTCCCCGGCGGCGCCTCGGCGGGCGGATAGAGCACCGCGTGCACCTCGTCCCCCGACCGCCGCACCAGCGTGTGCCCGTCGTCGATCACCAGCACCCGCGTCGCGGGATCGGACCACGCCCGCTCCAGCCACCCTTCGTCCGTGCGCATCGCCGACGAACGGTCGATGGTCCCCCTCGCGAGCAGCAGCGGTCCGATGAGTTGCTCTTCCGCGGTCTCCACTGGCCGATCCCTCCCCAATCCCATGTCATCCTATGACCTCGCAGTTAGCCCGCGATTAAGGCGTCCGGGCCTCGTGGTGATCTCTATGGGGCTAAGATTCGACGAGTTAGGTTAGCCTTACCTGATTCTTCGGGGGTGCCATCGCGTTGCGGTTCTACCTGACCGCGCTCAAGCCGACCGATTCGGTGACGGACGGCTTCCTGCCGGCGGCGCGGGCGCTGGGTTGCGAAGTGACGATACTGACCGACCGCCCGGAGCGGCATCCGCACGCGGTGGCGTGTGACGTACGGGATCCGCGCGCCCTGATCGACACGATCGAGCACCTCGGCAGGCCGGACGCGATCTTCTCCAACTCCGACCATCTCCAGACGGAGACGGCCATGGCCGCGTCCTACTTCGGGCTGCCCGGCAAGGACTGGCGGGCGTGCGCGGCGGCCAAGAACAAGTTCCTGATGCGGCGCAGGCTCCGGGAGGCCGGGGTCGAGGACGTCTTCTCCCTGCGGCTCGGGCCCGGGGACGCCGTGCCGGGCGACGTGCCGTACCCCGTGGTGCTCAAACCCCGTGAGGGGGTGGCCAGCGAGGACGTCATGCTGGTCGAGCGGGACCTGGCCATGGCCGTGGCGCAGGTCAGGCGGCGGCGGCCGGGCGAAGCGCTGGTCGTGGAGGAGTATCTCGAAGGGCCGCTGCGCACGCTCGAAACGCTCGGGGACGAGGACGGGCTGAAGGTGCTCGGGGGGTTCGAGACCACGCTGGGGCCGTTGCCGTACTTCGTGGAGGAGCGGCTCGACTGGGCGCCCACCCATGACGAGCACGTGCTCGCGGCGCTGCGGGCGCTCGGGGTGGGGTTCGGGGCGTGTCACACCGAGTACGTGCTCACGCCCGCCGGACCCCGGATCATCGAGGTCAACTACCGGGTGATCGGGGACCACTGCGACTTCCTGATGGCGGAGGTCCTCGGGGTGCCGCTGTTCGAGTGGATCCTGCGGGCGCACCTCGGGGAACGGGTGCCCGCCGTACCGGATAAGTCGCGGAATTTCGGGTGTGCGGTGAGCCTCGTCGCGGACCGGTCAGGGACGATCAAGGACGCGCCCGGCCACGAGTCCGTGACGAGCGGCGGCGTACGGCTGTGGCACCGGCCCCTGCGCGCCACCGGCGACGCCGTCACCCTCACCCACACCAACCGCGACTACCTGGGCGTGATCCGGGCGGTCGGGCCGGACAGGGAGCGGGTGCGGGCGGCCGTCGAGGAGTACCGGGCCGCGCGGCCCTGGGTGATCGAATGAGCTCTCGGGAGGCGTACCTGGCCGCCCGGATCCTGAACGCCCTGCTGCGCGAGGACTACGGAGGGATGGCCTCCCGCGTCACCAGGACCAAGGAGGGCGTCGGGCTGCCGCTGGCGGACGGGCGCTGGGTGCGGCTGTCGCCCGGCGTGCTCTTCCAGGACTTCGTGGTCGCGGACGGCGAGCTGCTGGGCCTTGAGCAGGTGCTGGAGACGCTGGTGGAGGTATCGGACCCGGCGGACGCGGAGGGAGTGGCGGCCTTCTTCGAGGAGAGCCTGGCCGCGCTGGCCGCGCTGGAACTGCACGACGAGCGGGCCGGCGCGGTGCTGCGCTCGCGGCCCTCCTACGAGACGCTGGCCGCCTTCGTGGATCATCCCGTCTATCCGACCTCGCGGGCGCGGGTCGGGCTCTCGGAGAGCGAGCTGCTGGCCTACGCGCCGGAGTTCGCTCCCTCCTTCGAGCTGCGCTGGGCGGCGGTTCCGCGCCGCGCGCTCACGCCGGGCTCCGCCGCGCGCCTGCCCGCCGACGTCGCACCCGCCCAGGACGTAAGGGACGACGAGGTGCTCTTCCCCGTGCATCCACTGACCGTGGACGAGGTGCGGAAGATCGACGGGGTACGGGTGCTCGACACGTCCGCCGTCACCGTGCGGCCCACCCTGTCCATGCGGACCGTCGAGGTCGGCCCGCGCCTGCACCTCAAACTGCCCCTGCCGATCAGCACCCTGGGCGCCAGGAACCGGCGCTCGATCAAGGCGGGCACGCTGGAGGACGGGGCCAGGGCCGAGCTGCTGCTGCGCGAACTGGCCGGCCCCGACGTCGTGCTGGCCGACGAGCAGAGTTACGCGCACTCCGGGCACGAGCACCTGGCGTGGATGGTCAGGCGGCTGCCCGAGGGCCGGATCGTGCCGGTCGCCGCCCTGGCCGCGCCCGGGGTGCTCGACGAGGTGGGCGACGTGCTGCCGGACTATCTGCGGCTGCTGCTGCGGTGGAACGTGCGGCTGTTCGTCAGGTACGGCGTCGCGCTCGAAGCCCACCAGCAGAACCTCGCCCTGCTCTTCCGGGGCGAGCGCCCGCGCCTGCTGGTCAAGGACAACGACGGCCTGCTGGCCTCCCCTTCGAGGCTGCGCGCCGCCGGGGTCGAGGTGCCGGGCTTCGCCGACGAGCGCATGCTCAACGACGACCCGCACGCCCTGGCCGACGTCTTCGTGACCATCACGCTGCACCTGGCCGCCGCCGCCGTGACGTTCGGCGCGCTGCCCCACGACCGGGCCGCCGCGCTGCTGCGCGACACCCTGTCCGAGGCCCTCGCCGAGTACGGCGACGACCCCATGGCCAAGATCCTGCGCGCCAGGACGCTCGGCGCGGCCAGGCTGACCGGCAAGTCCATGATCACCGCTGGCACGCTCGTGTCGAAGCAGCGCTCCGGCGCGCGCGACATCAACAAGTTCTACGGCACCAGCGGCCCGAATTACCTGAGGAGAGCTTGATGCCGAGCTCCGGACTGACCATCAAGGCGCCGACCGGCCCGGCCGAACAGGCCACGCTGGCGGCCCTGCTGCGCTGCTGCGTGCGGGAGGTGGCCGGGCCGCGCGGGCTGGTGTGGCCGGCGCCGCCGTACCTGCTGCTGCGGGTGGCGGGCACGCTGCTGCGGGTGCCCACGCACGGCGGCGCGGCACTGCGCTTCGACGGCGCGCCCGAGCGGCTGGAGGCGGGGGCCTGGCTGCCGCTGACGACGGATGAGCTGGTCCGCCTGGTCGAGGACGAGTTGCAGGGGGACAACGGCGAGTTCGCCGGGCAGGTGACGGCCAGCAGGGACGCCGTGGCCGCGATCCTGGCGGCCAGGGCCGAGGCCGTGCCGCCCGCCGACCCGTGGCTGGCCTCCGAGCAGGCGCTGGTGTACGGGCATCCGTTCCACCCCAGCCCCAAGGCGCGCGGCGGGGACGGCTGGCTGGCCTACGCGCCCGAGGCGCACGCCGAGTTCCCGCTCAGGCTGCTCGGGGTGCGGCGGGACGTGCTGGCCGAAGGCGGCGACGCGTCCGCGCTGGACGGCATGGGCCGCGCGCCTGACGGGTACCGGGTGTTGCCCGCGCATCCGTGGCAGCTCGACCTGCTGGGCCCCGCTCTGGGGAAGGAGCTGGTGGATCTGGGCCCGGGGCCGATGGTGGCGCCGACCTCCTCTGTGCGGACGGTCTACGTCCCGGAGGCGGAGGTCTGCCTGAAGTTCTCCCTGGATGTACGGATCACCAACTGTGTACGCAAGAACGCCTGGTACGAGCTGGCCGGCGCCGTCGAGCTGACCGAGCGCCTGGCACCCGTGTTCGACGACATCTCGGCCAGGCACCCGGCCACCCGCTGGCTGCCCGAACCCGGCTACCGCTCGGCCGCCCTCGGCACCAGGCTGCACGAGGGTCTGGGGGTGATCGTCAGGCAGAGCCCGTGGGCCGTCTGCTCCCCCGGGGTGACCCCCGTGCTGGCCGGCGCGCTGGCCGTGGAGGCGAAGGCGCACGATCCGTACGAATGGTGGCGTTCGTATGTGACGGTGGTGGCGCTGCCGGTGCTGGAGCTGTATTTCGCGCACGGCGTGGTGCTGGAGCCCCACCTGCAGAACGTCCTGGTCGGACTGGACTCCTCCGGGACGCCCGTGGAAACGATCTTCCGCGACCTGGAGGGCACCAAGCTCGTCGCCGACCGCCACGACCTGGCGGGGCTGCCTCCCGAGGTGGCCCGCGCGCTCACCTACGACGCCGAGCGCGGCTGGGCCCGGGTGGTCTACTGCCTGCTGGTCAACCACCTCACCGAGATCGCCGCCACGGTGGCGGGCCCTGACGACGAGTTGCTGCGCGAGTTGTGGCGGGTGGCCGGTGAGCTCTTCGCCGGGCAGGCCGCCGAACTGGGCTGGCCGCTGCCCCTTTCCGACCTGCTGGCCGGGGCGCCGCTGCCCGCCAAGGCGAACCTGGGCGTGCGGTGGGCCAGGGCGGCCGACCGGGCGGCCGGTTACGTGCCGATCGCGAACCCGCTCGCATGACCGCCCCCGCTGCCGGCGAGCCCGTTCGCATGACCGCCCCATCCGCTCGCATGATCGTTCCGCGCGTCCAGGAGGCCGCTCTGGGCCTTCCCGACATTCCGGCCTATCTCTATGACCTGCCCGCGCTGGAGGAGCACGTCGCGTCCGTACGGCGCGCGCTGGGGGCCACCGAGCTGTACTACGCCGTCAAGGCCAACCCCGACGCCGAGCTGCTGCGGGTGCTGGCCGGGCACGTGGACGGGTTCGAGGTGTCGTCGGCGGGCGAGCACGCCCACGTCACGAACCTGTTCCCGGGCGCGCGGCTGTCGCTGGGCGGGCCCGGCAAGACCGACGCCGAGGTCCGCCTGCCGCACCACCGCATCCACGTCGAGTCCCCGAACGAGCTGCGCCGCCTGCTGGACACGGGCCTGGAGGCCGACGTGCTGCTCAGGCTCAACCCGGACCTGCGGGTCGAGGGCGCCGCGCTGACCATGAGCGGGCCGTTCGGGATGGACGAGGACGGCGTGGCCGAATGCCTGCCGCTGTTCGGCGACCGGGTACGGCTGCGCGGCCTGCACGCCCACCTGGCCAGCGGGCTCGAAGCGGAACAACTGCTCGGGCTGGCCGGCCGGCTGCTGGAGCACCCGTACGAGGAGGTCAATCTCGGCGGCGGGATGGCGGTCTCGTACGAGTCGCCCGACTCACGCTTCGACTGGGCCGCCTACGGGACGGGGCTGGCCGGGCTGAGCCGGGGCAGGCGGCTGCGGATCGAGCCCGGCCGGGCGCTGACCGTCTACTGCGGCTACTACGTGACCAAGGTCGTGGACGTCAAGCGGGTGCGCGGCCGGGCGTACGCGATCCTGCTCGGCGGCACACACCACCTGCGCACCCCGGCGACCAAGGGCCACGACCAGCCGCTCACCGTCCTGCCGAACGGCAGACCGGACGTGACCGGCGAACCGGTCACGTTCGTCGGCCAGTTGTGCACGCCGAAGGACGTCTTCGCGCAGAACGTCGTGACCTCGGTCGGTGTCGGGGACACCGTGGTGTTCGAGATGGCCGGGGCCTACGCCTGGAACATCTCGCACCACGACTTCCTCATGCATCCGAAGCCGGCCTTCCACTATCTAAGAGCTTGACGCCCTCGATCAGCGCGACCAGGCCGTCGGCGTCGAGCAGGTCCACCGGGCGCACGGTGCGGTTGGCGCGTACGTAGTGGAAGGCCGCCCCCACCCGCTCCAGCGGCACGTCCGCCAGGTGTGACCAGGCCAGCCGGTAGGCGGCCAGCTGCACGCTCGCGGCCTTGGTGGCCTTCTTACCCCTCGGCGGTTGCCCCGTCTTCCAGTCCACGACCTCGTAACCGCCGTCGGGCCGCTCGAAGACGGCGTCCATGCGCCCGCGCACCAGCCGATCGGCGATCATGGTCTCGAACGGCACCTCCAGATCGACGGGCCGCCGGTCGGCCCACTCGCTGTCCTCGAAGCGCTCCTGCAGCTCCGCCAGCCGCACGTCGGCCTCTTCGAGCTCCTCGTCGTACAGCTCCAGGTCGTCGATCAGGCGCTGCTGGTCCCACCGGGTCTCCAGCCACTTGTGGAACGAGGTACCCCGGCGGGCCAGCGGCGCGGGCTTGGTCGGGACGGGACGGCGGATCCTGCGGGCCAGCTCGCGCGGATCCTCGGCCAGCGTGACCAGCGAGGACACGGTCAGCTTGCGCGGCAGCTCCACCGTGGTCGCGGGCCTGCGCCGGTGCAGCTCGCGCTCGCGCAACAACAGGTCGGTGTCGCGTTCCCAGGCCCGCAGGCGCTCCTCCTCGTACGTCTTCAGCGTCTCCTCATCGTCGTCGTCCTCCTCCTCGGGCCCGAGCACGCCGGCCAGGGCGTCCTCGACCAGGCGGGCGCCGTCGAGCACGGACTCGTAGCGCAGTCCCTCGGGCGTGACCGGCCAGATGGCCTCGGCCGGCTCGGCGAGCAGCGGGTTGGCGGCGCCCTCCGCGAGCTCGTCGGCCCAGAAGGAGATCCGGTCGGCGGTGTCGCGGATCTCCAGCAGGAAGTCCGACGGCTCCAGCGGCTTGGTCGCGCTGCCCCAGCGGTAGCCGGAGGCGATCAGGTGGTAGTGGGCGCGGGTCACGGCCACGTACGCCAGCCTGCGCTCCTCCATCAGGTCGCGCTCGCGGCAGTGATCGTCGAAGGCCGCCAGCTCCTCCTTGCTCAGGCCGCCCAGCCTGGGCAGGTCGGCGGCGTCGCCGCGCAGGGCGTACGGGAGCTTGCGCGGGTTCTCCGTCCAGCGGCTGTTCATCACCGGCGTGGCCGGGAACATGCTGCCGGTCGCGATCGTCCCCTTCGAGCTGATGAGCTGCGACAACCCCGGCACCACCACGACCGGCCACTCCAGGCCCTTCGAGGCGTGCACGGTCATCAGCTTGACGCTGTTGCTCTCGCCGACCCGGCCGGCCTCCAGCCCGAACTCCTCGCTCTCCGCCGCCTGCAAATAGGCCAGGAACGCCCCCAGCGTCGGATCCTCCGCGTCACCCGCGAACCTGGAGGCCGCGTCGAGGAAGGCGTCGAGGTCGGCCCGCGCCGCGAACGCCCCCACCGCGCCGCTGCGCGCGGCCACCTCGATGTCCAGGCCGAGCCTGCGCTCGACCTCCGAGATGAGGTCGGGCAGCGGCTGCGCGGTGTGCGCGCGCAGGTGCCGCAACTCGTGCGCGAGCGCCACGAGCCTGGTACGCGCCAGCGGCGAGTACGCCTCCAGCCACTCCTCCCGGTCGGGCAGCTCGTCCAGCGCGTCCACCAGGCTGCCGCGCTCCTCGGCCAGGTCGGCCACCACCTGGTCGAGCGGGTCCTCCTCGCGGTGGCTCTCGCTCAGCTCGCGGGCCAGCGTCCTGGCCTGCTCACCGAGCACCCGCAGGTCGGCGGGGCCGATCCGCCAGCGGGGCCCGGCCATCAGCCTGGCCAGGGCGTCGCCGGCCGTGGGGTCGTACAGGACGCGGAGGGTGGCGACGATGTCGTTGACCTCGGGCACCGTCAGCAGGCCGCCCAGACCCACCACCTCGACCGGGATGTCGCGCTCCTCCAGCGCCCTGCGCAGCGCAGGGAACTGCGAGCGCTTGCGGGCCAGGATGGCGACGTCCTGCGGCTGGATGGCCAGCGTCTTCTTGCGCTCCTTCTCGCCCCAGGGCAGGCCGTCGGGGGCGGTCTCCTGCCCGAGGATCTTGGCGATGCCGTCGGCGATCCACTTCGCCTCGTCCTCGGCCGTCTCGTGGAAGGCGCAGGTGACGCGGCCCCGATCGACCCGGTTGGGCCCCGGGACCAGCACGGGCACCTCACGGGCCTCCATGCGCAGCGCGAGTTGTACGCGGGCGGCCACGTCGAGCACCCGGTCACCGTTGCGGAAACTGACGCTGAGCTGGCGGACCGGCGCGGCGTCGCCCGTGGCCGTGCGGAAGTCCCTGGGGAAGCGGCGCAGGTTGCCCGCCGACGCGCCCCGCCAGCCGTAGATCGACTGGCACGGGTCGCCCACTGCGGTCACCGGATGGCCGCCGCCGTAGAGCGAGCGCAGCAGGACGAGCTGGGCGTGGCTGGTGTCCTGGTACTCGTCCAGCAGGACCACGGAGTAACGGCCCCGCTCGATCTCGCCGACCTCCTTGTGATTGGCGGCGATCCTGGCGGCCAGCGACATCTGGTCGCCGTAGTCGATGACCTCGCGGGCACGCTTGAGCCGCTCGTACGCCGCCACCAGCGGCAACAACTGCTCCCTGGCCGCCTGCACGCTCAGCGGCTTGCGCTGGGCCAGCGTCGTCCTGCCCGGCAGCACCGCGAGCCGCTCCTCCAACCACCGCCCCACCTCGCGCACGTCCTTCTGCGCACGCAGGTGCTCCGACAACTCGCCCGCCAGCTCCAGCAGGGCCGCCGTGACCGAGGGCGGGCCCAGCTCGATCCGGTCCATCGGGCCGTCGTACATCGCCACCACGCGCGAGGCGAGCTGCCACGACACGGCCGGCGTGACCAGCCGCATGGTCGGCTCCAGCCCCTCGCGCAGCGCGTGGTCGGTGACCAGGCGGGCGGCGTAGGCGTGGTAGGTGGACACGGTCGGCTCGTTGTCCAGCGCGCCCGGCTCCACCAGCCCGGCCTCCGCCAGCCCGTTCAGCCGTTCCCTGACCCTGGTGGCCAGCTCGGCGGCGGCCTTGCGGGTGAACGTCAGCCCCAGCACGTTCTCCGGCCTGACCAGGCCGTTGGCGACCAGCCAGACCACCCGGCCCGCCATGGTCTCGCTCTTGCCCGAGCCGGCCCCGGCCATGACCACCATGGGTTCCAGCGGCGACTCGATGACATCCGCCTGCTCCGGGGTGGGCGGCAGGATGCCGAGCTTGCCGGCGAGCTCGACGGGGTTCAGCACACCTGGCCCCCGTTGTCGTTGACCGGGCAGCTCGCCCTGGCCGCGCACGTACGGCAGCCGTCGTTGACCTTGGCCTGGAAGAACGGGCCCGACATGCCGATCGCCACCGTGTCGACCAGGTCCTTGGCCCAGCCGGGGTCCCTGTCCTCGCCCAGCGCCTCCTGTGACTGCTCCAGCGCGTCGTTCTTGCCCGCCGCCTTGCCCACCTGCACCAGCGCCGCCCCGCCGGGCTCGGTCATGCCGTGCCTGGCGAACGCGCCGAGCAGCGCGGCGAGCTGGTAGACGCCGAGCTGCGGATGGCGGTCGAGGTCGCCCGCCTTGGGCTTCGAGCCGCCCGTCTTGAGGTCGATGATCACCGCACGGTTCTCCGAGTCGCGCTCCACGCGGTCCACCCGGCCCTTGATCTGGACGCCCTCCGACACCATCGCCGTGAACGCCTCCTCCAGGGCCACCAGCTCGCGCGGGTTCTCCTTGTGCCAGCGCAGGAACTTGCCGATCATCTGCTCGGCCACCTGGCGCTGCTTGCGGTTGTACCAGACGCCGCCGAAGTCGAGGTCGCCCCAGATCTGGTCCAGGCGGTCGCCCAGCAGGTCCTCGCTGGGCAGGTCGGTGGCCGCCAGGACGGCCAGGGCGTGGATGATGTTGCCGAGGCCCTGGGCGGTGCTGGTGCCCGCCGCGCCGACCGAGGTCTCCAGGAGCCAGCGCAGGCCGCACTTGGTGAAGCTCTCGACCGCCGACGGCGAGATGTTCACGACGCCGTCGGGCCAGCTCAGGGGGCGGTCGTCGGAGATGGGGGTCAGGGCGTACCAGTCGTTGGGATGCGCGCCCTGGACCCCGGCGGCGGCCAGGCGGGCCAGTTGCCTGGCCGCCTTGCGCCGCAGCTTGCGGGGCTTGGTGGGGTCGGTGACCGCGCTGCGCAGGTCGGCCACCAGGGCGGACATGTTCAGCCAGCGGGCCCGGTCGTCCACCGTGGCCGACTCCACCGCGCCCGGCATCAGCTCCGACAGGAACCTCGACGGGCGCTCGTCGGTGTCCTCGCCGCCCACCGCCGTGACCACCAGCCTGTGCCTGGCCCTGGTGGCGGCCACGTAGAACAGCCTGCGCTCCTCCGCCAGCATCTTGGAGACCAGCGAGGTCTTGTTCGGCTCGCCGCCCTCCACCACCTCGATGAGGTCCTCGACGCCCAGCAGGGAGCCGCGCAGCCGCAGGTCCGGCCAGACCCCCTCCTGTACGCCCGCCACGACCACGACGTCCCATTCCAGGCCCTTGGCGCGGTGGGCGGTCAGCACGCGCACGGCGTCGCCGTCCGGGGCGCGGTCGGCCAGCGTGTCGCCCGGGATCTCCTGGGCCGCCAGGTCGTCGATGAACACCTCGGGGCCCGCCATCGGCATCCGGTCCACGAACCTGGCCGCGTGGTCGAACAGGGCCACCACGGCGTCGAGGTCGCGGTCGGCCTGCGCGCCTCTGGGGCCGCCTGCCAGGCTCAGCTCGCTCCAGCGCGGGCCGAGGCCGCTCTCGTGCCAGATCGTCCACAGGAGGTCTTCCGCTGTGCCGTTGTGGCGTGCGGCCTCTCGGGCCGCGGCGAGGAGCTTGGCGACGCGTTCTGCGGGGAGGGCTATGTGGGGCTCTACGCGGATCAGCTCGCGCAGGTCCTTGACGGCGGCGACAAGCAACTCACCGGACGAACGCGCCTTAAACGGCAACGCCACCGCCTCCCCATTAGCGGCCTCCCCGCCCACGGCCTCGCCGTCCACCGCCCGCCCATCCGCCGCCCCGCCGTCGGGCACTTCCCCAACGGCCGTCTCCCTGGCTGCGTCCGGCTCCTCTGCGCCCGTTTCTTCCCCGAGCGGCTCCTGCGTGTCTGTGCCCTGCGTGTGGGTGTCGTCGCCGTCTGTCTTTGTGGCCGTGATCCCGTTTACGGCCTCGTTCTCGGCGATCTTGAGGGCGCGGCGGAGGCGGCGTACACCGATCATGTCGGTGCCGCCGAGCGGCCCTGTCAGCAGTTCCTCGGCCACCCCCTCGTCGAGCTGGGACGCGTCCAGCGCCATGCGCAACATCGTGAGCAGCGGGCGCACGCCGGGCTCCTGGGCGATCGGCACCTCGTCGCCCGCGATCATCGTCGGCACCCCGGCGTTGACCAGCGCCCGCCGCAGCAGCGGCACCTGGCGCCTGGCCGAGCGCACCAGCACCGCCATCCGGTGCCACGGCACTCCGTCGATCAGGTGCGCGCGACGCAGCGTGTCGGCCACGATCGCGGCCTCCTGGCTGGTGCTGTCGGCCAGCAGCACCCGCACATCCCCTGGATCCGCGTCCGGCAGCGCGGTGAGGTCGCGGTGGCCATGACGGTGATCGGGCCGATGGTCGGGCAACTGGTCGGGCCAGTCGTCCAGGCTCGGACCGGGCTCGTGCGCAGGCGAATGTGCCGACCCAGGAGTCGGCGCGGGTGCCGACCCAGGAGCCGTGGCGGGTGCCGGCTCCTGTGACGGCGCGGGTGCCGACTCGTGAGTCGGCGCGGATGCGGGCTCCTGTGGCGGTGTGGGTGCCGGCTCCTGGGTCGGTGCCGGGGCGACCGGCAGCTTGGCCGCCACCCGCCGGGACGCCTCCAGCAACTCGGCCCCGCTCCTGCGGCACACCCGCAGCGCCAGTACCGGGGCCTCGCGGCCGCCGAGGGTTTTGAAGCGCTCGGGGAACTTCATGATGCCCTGCACGTCGGCGCCCCTGAAGCCGTAGATCGACTGGTCGGGGTCGCCCACCGCGACCAGGTCGCGGCCGTCGCCGGCGAGCTGGGTCAGCAGCAGTTCCTGCGCCGGGTCGGTGTCCTGGTACTCGTCCACGAACACCACGTCGTGCGCCGCCCGCTCGCGCTCGCGCACCCCCGGGTCGGCCAGCAGCGCGGTGGCGGCCCCGACCAGCTCGGCGTAGTCATAGGTCTCCTCTGGGGCCAGGTCGAACCGGTCCTGGTAGCGCTCGGCGAAGCGCCCGGCCGCCGCCCAGTCGGGGCGCCCGTGCATCCTGCCGAGCGCCACCAGCCGCTCGCCGTCGAGCCCGCGCTCGTAGGCCCGCGACAGGAAGTCGCGCAGTTCCTCGGAGAAGCCGCGCGTCTTGAGCGGCTCGCGCAGCGACGAGGGCCAGTCGGGCGCGCCGTTCTCCAGCTCGCCGTGGAGCAGCCGGCGGATCTCCAGCAGTTGCTCGGGGCCGGTGAGCAGGCGCGGCGGCGGGTTGCCCGCCAGGACGCACTCACGGCGCAGCAGCGCGTAGGCGTAGGAGTGGAAGGTCATGGCCAGCGGAGAACGGGTGGTACGGCGCAGCCGGCCGGTGACGCGCTGCCGCAGTTCCTCGGCGGCCTTGCGGCTGAAGGTGAGGATGAGCACGCGTTCGGGGTCGACGCCGCGCCGCTCGATCCTGTCCACGACGCTCTCGACGATCGTGGTCGTCTTACCGGTGCCAGGACCTGCGAGAACGAGCAGGGGCCCGCTCCGATGCCCGACCACGGCACGCTGGTGCTCATCGAGCACAGGAGGCGCACCGGTCCCCTCGCTGCCTCTACGCACCAACCGCCAGGTCTGAGCACTCACAGCACTAGATTCCACCAGACCACAGGGACAGATCGTGCCGACTTGCCCGCTCTCCTGTCGCGAACCGCCCACGGTATCGAGGCAAATACCGGTATTTCTCGCGACACGCCGGGCGTGTGTTCGCCAGGAGCGTCACCAAATACGCGATATATCTTGACAAGCAATCAACGCGATATAACGTGTTTTTCATGACAAAGGGATACAAGGGCATCGGCATGGAGGGCGTCATCGCCCGCTGGTACGACACCAACAACGGCAAGGAGACCGCCAGGCACGAGGAAGGGGTCGCCCTGGTACGACGGCACGCGGCACCGGGATCAGAGATCTTGGAGATCGCCCCCGGCCCCGGATACCTGTCCATCGCCCTGGCCAGGACGGGCGACTACACGGTCACGGGCCTCGACGTCAGCCGGACGTTCGTCGAGATCGCCCGCACCAAGGCCGCCGAGGCGGGCGTGCAGGTGGACTTCCGGCTCGGCAACGCCTCCGAGATGCCGTTCGACGACGCCGCCTTCGACCTCCTCATCTGCTGCGCGGCGTTCAAGAACTTCGCCGACCCGGCGGGAGCCCTGCGCGAGATGCGCAGAGTGCTGCGGCCCGGCGGTCGCGGGCTCGTCGTCGACCTGCGCAAGGACGTGTCCAAGCAGGCCGTCGACGAGGACGTGGCGCGGATGGGGCTCGGCCCGATGTCGAAGGTGTTCACCAGGTTCGCGCTGCGGTCGTTCCTGCCGCGCCGGGCGTACACGAAGGCGCAGTTCGAGGCGCTCGTGGCGGGGGCGGGCTTCAGCTCATACGACATCAGGCAGTCGCCGCTGTCGCTGGAAGTGGAGTTGCGCAATTGACATCCTCCCTCGCCCTGAAGGGACGGGGGATTTCAACAGCAACCATCACCCCGTTGAGGAGGAGGGCGTGTTGAGGTTCACGGTTCGCAGGCTCGCCCAACGGCGGGCCTCCCCGTGCAGACACGGCAGGCCCTGCCGCGTGAGCGATGTTCCGTGCCGCGTTCACATCAGCGTTGCCCGCGTATCCGCACGACCTGCACCGGAAACGCGCTTGGCTCTCACGCGCCCGCCGATCCACGATCCCGCACGCCGAACACCGCTGACTCGTGAACGCGGCCTTGACTTTGACCACCCGGCCGGGCGCCTTGTGCTCCAACCGGGCCACCAGCAACCCCCACCCGGCCGCCAGGATGCCCCGGTTCAACCCGGCTTTCTGCGCCACCCTGCTGCCCGGTGCCGCCACCGTGCCCCGCGCCGACCGCGATCTTCAGATCCTCCACACCGATCACATCGAACCGGCGGGCAAGGTCCGTGCTGGTTCTTCTCCACCCAGTCCTTACGCCGGTCCACCTCGCGCGCCTTCAACCGGGCGATCGCCACCTTGACCCGGCCCCGCCGCTGCGATCCCCGTCGTGCCCGCGCCAACCGGCGCAGCAGCAGCCCCAACCGCACCCGCTCCGCCTCCCGCAGGCCAGGGACCGACAGTGGCTCGCCGGTGGACAGCGCCGCGCTCACCACCACGCCCCGATCCACCCCCACCACCCCGCCAGTGCCCGGGGCGGGAAGCGGCACCGGAACGGCGGCAAAGGCGACATGCCAGCGCCCGGCCCGATCCCGCGTGATCCGAAACGACTTCACCCCCGGCGGGAGCGCGCGCGACCAGCGGAACCGCACCCACCCCACCTTCGGGACCTTCACCTCGCCCACCCGGCGCGACAGGCGGCGCACATCACCGGGCTTGACCGCGACGATCCGAAAACCCTCGTGCCGCTCCCGCTTACGCCAGGACGGGCGACGGGGGTCGGAGCCAGCCGGTAACGCGACACACCGAACATACTACCGAACGTCACCGACAGAAGATGGGGAGAATCATGACCCGCCGTGCCGCGTTTCCTCCCCGCCCTGAAGAACGGGTCCTCCACGCTGTAGGCGCATGGTGAGTTCGGCGATTGGCCCACGTACGGAGCGTTCGCTCTTGTAACGTTGGGTCAACATTTCCCTTGTGCGGGGGTTGATCGCATGCGATGGCACGTCCATTCGGAGAAGTCGCTCTACGTCGACCGGTGGGTGGACGTCCGGGTCGCGGATGTGGAGCTGCCCGACGGCCGCCATCTCGATCACCGGCTCGTCCGTACGGCACCGGCGGCGGGGGCCGTCGTCACCGACGGCAAGGGCCACGTCCTGCTGATCTGGCGGCACCGCTTCATCACCGACTGCTGGGGCTGGGAGCTGCCGCTCGGCCAGGTGGACGACGGCGAGGCGCCGGTGGCCGCGGCGGCGCGCGAGGCCGAGGAGGAGACCGGCTGGCGTCCGGGCCCCCTGCGTCCGATGTTGTCGATCCAGCCCAGCAACGGCTTCTCCGACAGTACGCACCACATCTACCGCGCCGAGTCCGCCACGCACATCGGGCCGCCCACCGACCCCTGGGAGGCGGAGCGGGTGGAGTGGGTGCACCTGTCGGGCGTACGCAAGCTCATCGACAACGGGGAGATCGTCTGCGCGACCAGCATCTCGGCCCTGCTGTACCTGCTCCTGGAGGAGTTGCCGGAGCAGGGCAGGGATCAGGACCGCGGGCTGGGCTACGACCCGGGCAGGGCCTATCCCCTGCCCGAGGGCCTGCGCCACTTCTTCTGACCCAGAAGAGCCTGGGTCAGGAGAAGAGGTGGTCCACCACCCTGGCCGTGGCCTTGCCGTCGTCGCGGGGCGCGAACGTGGCGCGGAAGGCGTCGTAGCGGTCCGCGTGTGCCGCCGCGACCTCGTCGATCGAGCGCAGGGCCTCGACCACCTCGGCCGACGTCGACAGCAGCGGTCCCGGCGACTGCTCGGGCAGGTCGAAGTACAGGCCCCGCTTCGAGGAGTATTTCGCCAGGTCGTAGCCGTAGAACACGATCGGCTTGCCCGTACAGGCGAAGTCGAACATGACCGAGGAGTAGTCGGTCACCAGCACGTCGGCCACCAGCAGCAGGTCGGCGATGTCGGGATAGGTGGTGACGTCGCGGGCGATGTCGGGGACGGCCGGCGCGGCCTGCATCGGGTGGGCGCGCACCAGGATCTCGTGGTCGGCGCCGAGCGCCTCGCGGGCCTTGGCGAGGTCGAGTTTGACCATGGCGTTCTTGCGGTCGTAGTCGCGCCACGTGGGCGCGTACAGGATCACGCGCTTGCCGGCGGCCAGCCCCAGGCGCTCGCGCACGGCCGCCGCCAGGGCGTCGGCGTCGGGCGAGTTGAGCACGTCGTTGCGGGGCAGGCCGCTCTCCAGGATCTCGCCCTTGTAGCCGAACGCCTTGCGCAACACGGGCGTGGCCCAGGGCGACTGCGACAGCAGCAGGTCCCAGCCGCGTACCTCGGCCGCCTGGCGGTGCCAGATCGGCGGCCTCGGGTCGCGGTTCATGTGGGGCTGGTCGTTGCCGATGAACTTGGCCGGCGTGCCGTGCCACGTCTGCACCACCACCTGGTCCTCGCGGGCCCTGAACCAGGCCGGCAGGAAGGAGTTGGTGACGATGTGGCGGGACCTGGCCAGCACTTCGTGGTGCTCGCGGCTGCCCGCGCGGACGACGGTCGCGCCGCCCGGCGGCACGAAGGCGCCGTCCTTGACGATCCAGATGTGCTCGCGGTCGTCGCCCCTGCGCAGCCGCTCCTCGTAGATGGCGCGCACGCTGTCGGCGTAGAGGCGGCCGTCGTTGACGACGTAGACCGTGGAGTCGCGCAGCGGCTCGGTGCGCTGGGCCGGGTAGAAGACCCGGCGCAGCACGTGCGTGCCCGCCACGCCGCGCTCCTGCGCGGGCCTGGCCTCCTCCACCACGATCACCGGCACGTCGAAGCGGGTGGAGATCATGCGGTAGAGGTGGCCGCCGAGCGTGCGGGGCTCCTCGTCCAGGCCGGCCAGCGCCGCGTGGTCCATCCGCAGCGGGACGATCTCGCCGGACGGATGACGCAGCGACATGTTCCAGGTGCCGGAGGCCAGCGGCACGGGTTCGCCGAAGCGGTCCATGGACGCGGGCTCCACGCGTACGGAGAAGTCCTCGCCGGAGCGCTCCATGGGCAGCAGGTACGACAGCCCGGACCGGTGCCGCAGCGTGAGCGTGCGGGGGCCGGGGGCGTCGGGATAGTGGCCGCGCAGCGTCAGCGCGGAGCCCTCCCAGACCGCCGAGGTGATGACCGGGCGGATGCGGTGGGCGGAGACGACGACGCGGTCGCGGCGGTCGCCGAGCACGGTGATCTCGCGGTCGCCCACGGGCGTGCGCGTCTCCACCAGGTCTCCCAGCATGACGGAGGCCGCGGGGTCGCCCTTGGGCTCGACCCACAGGCGCCGCCCGTCCTTCTCCTGCAGCAGGGCGGGCACGGCCAGCCCGACCACGACCTGCGTGCCGTCACCGGATGAGGTGAAGTCGGCGGCGATGCGGTGGCCGCCCAGCCTGGCGTGGCCCTTGGTGACCTGCCTGCCGGGCAGGGAGATCTTCAGCTCCAGCCGGTCGCCGTCCACGGTCACGCCGGTCAGCTCGGCCCTGTTGGGCTGGAGCACGACCTGCAGCGCACGGTCGGAGGTCCAGACCGGCCTGACCCACCAGCCGGGCTTCAGCTTGAGCCCGGCAGGACGCTCGGGACGGCCGATGCCGGAGCCGCGCAGCAGGCCCGTCGCCCGCGCGCCACGGCTCCAGAAGACGATCTCGGCCCGCCACGTCGTGGCGTCGGGCACGGAGGGACGATGGCGCATGCGGCGGCGCACGCCGTGCACCACGGCGCGCACGGCGCCGCGCCAGCGCAGCGGCCACGGGCTGAGCTCGGCGGTGAAGCCGGACCAGTCGTAGTTGCAGCCGGGCTCGCGCGCGCCGTGAGTGGCCTCGGGGGCCAGGACGCGGCGGGTACGCATCCGGATCGGCGGCAACCAACGCGGCCCGCGCAGGACCACGGTGGCCCAGTTGAACCTGCGGCTGCGGACGGACAGGCCCGCCAGGTAGGCGAAGCCGGTCACGCGCAGCCTGCCGTCCACCCAGACGATGTCGTCAATGTGGGTCACCGGCACCAGGTCGGCGCGCCGCAGGCGGTAGAGCGCGGGCGGCAGTTCGTCGCGGAAGGGCAGGTCGGCGTACCAGCTCAGGCCCTTGCGGATGCGCTTGGACGGCTCCGCCGCCGCGGTGACCACCGTGGTGAGCGTCTCGCCGTCCACGAGTTCCGCGTCGGGGCGGTGCTCGATCAGGTGGCAGATGACGCGGCGCGCCACCGGCAGGTCGCGTTTGACGTTCGCGTCCACGCCCGCGAGGTACGGGCGCACGAGGTCGAGCATTTCGCGCCGTCGCGCCGCGCCGCGTTTGACCGCCAGGTCCATGCGCGCCCCGAGTGGGCCGCTGAGCACTTCGGTGTCGAACGCCGCGTCGCGACCGCCGGGGCCGACCGCGCGCATGACCGCTTCGAGAGGTTCCCCACGATCGCAGAGATCCTGGACAGCCTTCAGGCGGTCGGCGAGCGAATCGCCGCCCTGGCTTTGGGCTGTGACGCCGGTGGCCATAGGGAAGGCACCGCCTTTCGGGCCGCCATCGATGTTTTGCCCATGGTAATGGGAGTCACATGTCACCAAATCGCACGTTCGGCGAAACCGCAGGTCAGATGCGTTACTGCAAATCTACTGAACGCCCGTCCCAGCGTGCCCGGCGCATGTCGGCCCGCTCGCCGCGCAGCGGAGTGCCCTCCTCGCGCCAGTGGCTCAGGCAGCGTTGCAGGTGGTCAGGGGCCGCGGCGGTGCCGTCCGCGTGTACGACGCGCCACCACGGCACGCCGCCTCCCCAGGTGGACATCACCTTGCCGACCTGGCGTGGGCCGCCCTCGCCGAGGTATTCGGCGATGTCGCCGTAGGCCATGACCTTGCCGGGCGGGATGCGTTCGACGAGGTCGAGCACCCGCTCGGCGAAGGGGTTCACGGACTCCATGCGGCCGGACCAGCGTTGACGATCTCCTCGAACTTGCCGATCTCCACCACGCTGCCGGCCTGCGCGACCTCGATGAGGCCGTCGCGCAGGACGTACACCTCGCCGTCCTCGCCCACGAGCCGGGCGCCGAGCGCGGTGGCCAGGCGCAGGAGCTGGGCCACCTGCCAGTCCGAGCCGGGCTCGCCGACGAGCTGGCCCTGCCAGCGCGCCACCGGGTGCATGCCGCCTCCGTGGCCGATCACGATCTCCTCAGAACCGCGCAGCTCGAAACCGGCCGGCGCGATCGCCTTCGCGAGCTCCGCGAAGGCGAGTGGCGACTCGCGCACCACCCGCAGCTCGTATCCCATGACGCGCGACCATAGCGGATGTTCCGGCCAACCAGAAACCTGTTCGCGTACACCCGGTAACGCCTGGTCGGGTCCGCCATTCCGGCTCGCGCTGGTGCGACACGACGCTGTCATTCCGGCTTGCGCTGGTGCAACACGACGATCGCGCCGCAGAAGATGACCAGTGCCAGCAGCACCCCGCCCCCGTACAACCACAACCGCAGCGGGTCGGCCCCGGGACGCGTCGGCACGGGTGAGTCCTCGCCCTGGCCGAAGTGCTGCATGCCGGGCGTGACGCCGCGTTTGGCGCTGGTGAGCCGCTCGGCGGCGTTCAGCGCGGCGGCGGCGTCCACCACGCCGAACCCGGTCTGGTCGTCGTACCCGCTGGCGGGCCTGCCCCTGGCGCTGGACGACAGCGCCTGGGCGACCTGCTCGGGCGGCAGGTCCGGGTAACGCGACTTGATCAGCGCGGCCACGCCCGCCACCAGCGCGCCGGCCGAGCTGGTGCCCTCGGAGAGCTCGTAGCCGTTGCCGCGCTTGAGCACGGGCACCTGCACGCCGGGCGCGGAGACCTGAACGGACAGGTTGTCGCTGCTGAACGTGGCCCGCCTGCCCTGTTTGTCGGTGGCCGCGACGCCAATGACGCCGGGGTAGCCGGCCGGGAAGCTCCAGTAGGAGGTGCCCTTCTCCTTGGCGTACTGGGTCTGGCCGTCGTTGCCCACGGCGGCGACCAGGACGACGCCCTTGCTCAGGGCGTAGGAGACGGCCTCGCGCTCGGACCGCACGGGCCCGTAGGAGCCGATCGACATGCTGATGACCTGGGCGCCCTGGTTGGCGGCGTACCGCAGCGCGCGGGCCAGCGGGCTCTCCGCGGTGGACCCCTCTTCCTCCAGGGGCGGGATGGAGACGCCCGGCTCGTCGTCGATCACCAGGGGCAGGGACAGGATGCGCGCGCCCGGTGCGACGCCGATGAGGCCGTCGTCCTCGCCGGAGCCGGCGATCAGCCCGGCCATGGCGGTGCCGTGCCTGCCGGGCGGCAGCTCGCGGGTGACCGTGGAGGAGGTCATGTCCGGGCCGGCGCTGACGCGGCCCTTCAGCTCTTTGACCTTGGTGTCCACGGCGCTGTCCACGACGGCGACGGTGACGTTCTCGCCCTTGGTGACCGACCACGCCTGCTCGACGTTGAGCGCGTCGAGCACCCACTGCTGCTGCTCCCTGACGGGGTCGGCGGCCGGGGTGGCGAAGGTGAGCAGTGCGGCGGTGAGCACGCGTACGGACGTCAGCACACGTTCCCCTGGGTACAGGGCGGCACCTTGGGCGGGTCCGCCAGGAAGTAGGCGATCTGGTTGCCGATGGACTTGCCCGCCGGCCACAACTCGCTGTGCAGGATCTCCTCCGGCGGGATCGAGGCTCTGGTCCGCCCGTCGCTGTAGCCGCCCGTGGAGAACACGATGTACGGCCCCGCCCCCACCCATCCGGTGCGCTGGCGCTGGTCGGGCCCGAACCGTTCGGTCACCGTGCCGGGGAAGGCCACCGGCAGCACGCCCACGCGGTCGTCCTGGGTGAGCTCCTCGCCCGCCGAGATCCTGGACTCCTCGTCCTTCAGCACGGCCACGCCGACGGTGAAGACGAAGGAGGCCGTCTGGTCGATGTAGGTGGCGCGCAACATCGTGACGCAGCCGTGGTTCTGCAGCACCCCGGCGACGGAGGCGTCCACGCCCTTGCCGCACTCGGTCTCGGGGGCGATCCCGACGCGCCTGGCGTACTGCTGGGCCCGGTCCAGCCCGAGATACTTGACCTCTTCGGGGAAGACCCCGGTGGCCGGCCACGCCTGCCAGCGGCGGGCGATCTCCTCCTGCTTGTACTGGTTCTGCTCGTCGGGGGTCAGCGGGCGCGAGCGCGTCTCGGCGAACAGCCCGACCGTGCCCAGCAGCACGACGACGGCGGAGACGGCGATGATGACGCCGAGCAGCGCCACGAAGATCCGCCGGTAGCGGATGCCCTGCTGCAACGTGTGCAGTTCGGCCCGCTCCTTGGCGGCGGTGCGCCTGCGCGAGTCCGCCGCCGGCCACGAGCGCACGCGTGACCGGCGGCCGGCGGGGGCCCCGAGCGGATTGCTCCGCCCCTGCGTGGCTTCTCCCCCGGCGCGCGGTAGCCCTGAGGTCGACCTACGTGCCTTCACCACCGCCTCGTTCCCGCATTCGCTCCGTGTCTATTTCGTCCCCCTAAGTGGGCGGATCATGCGTCTTGTGAGATGTGCGCCCGTCGCACGCGTCTGACCAGGATGAATATGACCGCCAGGGACGCGAGCGCTCCGGCGGCCGCCGCGGCGGCGACGGCCGCGTAGATCGTGACCCGCCGCTCGTCCCGCGCGATGACCGCGACCGGGCCCGCCTGCCCGCCGGCCAGCGGCTGGGCGGGATCGTGCGCCTGGCCGCCCGCGGCGATCTCGGTGTGCCCGGCCAGCCTGGCCGCCTCGGTCAGTGCCCGCGCGGCGTTGACGACGCCGAATCCGGTGGCGGTGTCGTAACCGCCCGGAGGCCGGTCGATGGCGCTGCCTGCCAGGGCCCGCGCCACCAATGGCGGCGACATGCCCGGATATTTGGCTTTTATTAGGGCGGCGATGCCCGACACGAGCGCGGTCGCCTGCGAGGTGCCCCTGCCGACCCAGTACTCGTCGCCCGGCCCCGCGCCCATGATGTCCACACCGGGCGCGGCCACCAGCACCGAGGAGTTCCAGTTGGAGAAGGTGGCCCGCCGCAGCAGCCGGTCGGTCGCCCCGACCGAGACGACGCCGGGGAAGGCCGCGGGGTAGGAGTAGGGCGCGAAGTCACCGTCGGCCTTCCTGTCGCCGTCGTTGCCGGCGGCGGCGACGAGCACGACGTTCCTGGAGATGGCGTAGCGGATGGCCGCCCGTTCCTCCCTGGTCGCCAGCTCCTTGGAGATCGACATGTTGATGACGTCTGCCCCCTTGTCCACGGCGTGACGGATGCCCCGGGCCACCACGTTCTCGAAGCGCTCGGCCGAGTTGAACTTCCTGAACCCCGGCTCCTCGTCCTCAAGGATGACCCTTACCGACAGTACGTCCGCTTCGGGCGCGACGCCGATGATCCCCCGCTTTCCGCCTGGGCCGTGACCGTGCCCGGCGATCAGCGAGGCCATGTACGTGCCGTGCAACCTGCTCGGACGGGTCCCTGGCGGGTTCGCGCCCGCGGTGAAGTCCTTGCCCGCGCGTACCGAGCCGATCAGGTCCCGGTGGCGCGGATCGACGCCCGAGTCCAGCACGGCGACCGTCACGCCCCTGCCCTTGCTGACCTGCCACGCCTGAGTCAGCGCCAGCGTCTTGATCACCGCCTGCTGCCCGCCGCGTACGTCGTCGGCCAGCGCCGGCGAACCCGTGAACAGCAGCGCCGCGCCGGCCGCCACGACCACCGCGCCGCGCCTCAGCATCGCCATTCCCGGGCGCCGCAGTCGGGCATCTTGGGGGTGCTCAGGTCGGTCAGCACGTGTTCGGAGATCTCGGTGGCGAAGGCGAAGATGGCCGGCCGCTGCTCACCCGCCGCGTCCGCCGGTCGCCCGTCCACCTGTCCCGCGGTGGTCAGCACCAGGTACGGGCCCGCCTGCCGGACCGACCCCGCCTGCCGGACGCCGGGGGTGAACCGGTCGGCCACCGTGCCTCGGAAGGCCAGCGGGCGCACCCCTGGAGAGGGCTTGCCGGTGTCGGCGAAGGCGGACTTGGCGCGTACGGCGCCCGGCTCGTCGCGCAGCGCCACCACGCCGATCGTGACCAGCACGCCGCGCAGCGCATCGATGTAGGTGGCCCGCAACACACCCTGGCAGCCCTGCTCACGCAGCGCCTCGGCCGCCTTGGCGTCCACGGCGCCGCCGCCGCACGCGGTCCCCGGTGAGATGCCGATCCTGCGGGCGTTCTCCTGGCCGCCCTGCTCGGCGGCGTACGGCAACGTGGCGGGGAAGATGCGTCCCGTGGGCCAGGTACGCCAGCGCTCGGCGACCTCCCGCTTGGCCGCCGCCTGCAACTCGGCCGTGGTCGGCCCGCGCGTCAGCTCCGTGCCCGCCGCACCGCCCGCGACCCCGGCGGCCACCGCGCAGATCAGCGTCAGCGCGGAGGCCACCACGAGTGTGGGCCAGGGGCGGGCGGAGTTCACGGCATCGACCTTAACCGGGGTGTCCCGGCGCAAACCCCTTAATAGCTGGGCAGGCTCGGGTCGACGGTCTTGACCCAGCTCAGCACGCCACCGCCGACGTGCACGGCGTCGGAGAAGCCGGCGTTCTTGACGACCGCGAGCGCCTCGGCGGAGCGCGCCCCGGACTTGCAGTGCAACACGATCTTCTTGTCCTGCGGCAGCTTCTCCAGGGCCGAGCCGTTGAGGAACTCGCCCTTGGGGATCAGCGTGGCGCCGGGGATGGAGACGATCTCGTACTCGTTGATCTCGCGGACGTCCACGACGTAGATGTTCTCGCCGCGGTCCATCATGCCCTTGAGCTCCAGCGCGGTGATCGTGGAGCCGCTGGCGGCCTCGGCGGCCTCGTCGGAGACCGCGCCGCAGAACGCCTCGTAGTCCTCCAGCAGCTCGGTGACCGTGGGGTTCTTGCCGCACAACACGCACTCGGGGTCCTTGCGGACCTTGACGTCGCGGTACTTCATCTCCAGGGCGTCGTAGATCATCAGTCGGCCGACCAGCGGGTCGCCGATGCCGGTCAGCAGCTTGATGGCCTCGTTGACCTGGATGGAGCCGATCGAGGCGCACAACACGCCGAGCACGCCGCCCTCGGCGCACGACGGCACCATGCCGGGAGGCGGGGGCTCCGGGTAGAGGCAGCGGTAGCACGGGCCGTGCTCGGCCCAGAACACGCTGGCCTGGCCGTCGAAGCGGTAGATCGAGCCCCAGACGTACGGCTTGCCGAGCAGCACCGCGGCGTCGTTGACCATGTAACGCGTGGCGAAGTTGTCGGTGCCGTCGACGATGAGGTCGTAGCCGGAGAAGATCTCCATGACGTTCTCGGTGGTCAGGGCCGTGTTGTGGATCACGACCTCGACCAGCGGGTTGATCTCGCTTACCGAAGCGGCGGCGCTCTCGGCCTTCAGCCTGCCCACGTCGGACTGACCGTGGATGATCTGGCGCTGCAGGTTGGACTCATCGACCACGTCGAAGTCGATGATGCCGAGGGTGCCGACGCCGGCCGCCGCGAGGTACATCAGCGCGGGCGAGCCCAGGCCGCCGGCGCCCACACACAGCACCTTGGCGTTCTTCAGCCGCTTCTGCCCCGCCATGCCCACATCGGGAATGATCAGGTGGCGCGAGTAGCGGCGCACTTCGTCGACGGACAGCTCTGCGGCCGGCTCGACCAGCGGTGGCAACGACACTTTCTACACTCCCGTTTTCAGGGGCCTTATCCCACAGTGAAACCTAGCTGGGCAGTCGGGCATTCCCCAACCGGGTCTCACCGATCAGACGGCGCGCCTCCGCCGCCACCACCTGCGGCATCTCCATCATCGCCACGTGCCCCGCCGTCGGCAGCAGCACGATCCTGATCTGCCGGAACGTACGGTACGCCTTCCTGGCCATGGCGGGACGCACCAGGCGGTCGTGACGGCCATGGATGATCAAAGTACGGGCCGTGACGTGGGCGGCCTGCTGCCAGAGGGTGTCCTTGCCGCGCCGGAAGTACTCGGCCACGATGCCCCGGGCCGAGCCGATCATGGCCTCACCCGCGTAGGGCAGGTCGTCGCGCCTGCGCTGCTCCTCGATGGCCTCGCGCAGCCGCAGCGGATGCACGGAGTCCGCGTTGGCCCAGACCATGGCCATGGAGGAGGTGATGCGCTGCTCGGCGGGAATCAGGCGCAACCTGCTCGCCACCCATTCGCCCAGCAGGGGCACCGCGGCGGCGGCGACCCGGACCGGGCCGAACCTGGGCAGCAGGTCGGGCAGGGCCGGTGAGATGAGCGTGAGGCTACGGACCAGATCGGGACGGCTGGCCGCGACCTTGACGGCGATGGCGCCGCCGAGCGAGTTGCCGAACAGGTGGGCAGGCCCGGTGTGCTCCAGCAGGCCGATCACGGAGCCGGCGTGGCCCGCGACCGTGTAGTCGCCGTCCGCGGCCTCGGGCGAGTAGCCCGACCCCGGCAGGTCGATGGCGTGGCCGGTGACCGTGTCCTGCAAGTCGGCCATGAGATCGGTCCAGTTCGCGGCGGACCCTGCCAGGCCGTGCACGAAAACCGCCTGCTCGGCCGGGCCCCGCGGGGTGGACCGCACGTGCACCGACCCGATCATTCGTCCCGGCCAGTGCGGGATCGGCTCCGAGGTCATCGTTGCCCCCTCATCCCTCGAATGCTTCGTTGCCGTCCTTCAACGATAACCATCGCCTCCGCATGGGGTCTGGATTCCGTACAGGGCGGTTAATCGCCCACCCTTCCTGGACAGCAGGGCGTATACGTCCCATTACGGACAGGGAGTACGTCATGCACATCAGCCACCTGCCCACCAGCCGTATCGCCGCAGCCCTGACCGCCGCGGCCCTCGCCGCCGCCGGGCTCACCGCCGTGAGCGGCACGAGTCAGGCGAGCGCCACCGCCTCTACCCGAGACGGCTGCAAGTACCGCGTGGTGCGCATCAAGACCCGGCTCAATGTACGGACGCAGCCTCGGGGGCAGATCGTGGACAAGCTGTACCCCGGGGACCACACGTGGGGCAGTTGCAAGAAGGCCGGCAAGTGGCGGCGGATCCACGGGACCGAGGTGGGCCTGCGCGGCTTCGCGTGGAACCGGCACCTGAAGAAGATCGGCAAGCGCTGATTCGGACAAATACGGACGAGTTAACCCCTCAACGCCTAGTCGATCTCATGACACCCCAAGAGATCGGCAAAGGTTGCTGATTGCCGTTTGCGGACCTCACGCTCGGAAAGCATGGAGATACCCAGCGTGACATCGAAGGCACCCACCGGGCGAGCCGGAAGACGTCACCCACGGGACTTCACGAAAGCAGCGGACATTCAACGGGGGCGCACAAAACCGCCCTCCACATATTGATGGCCATCACCGCGCCCAATAACGCATCGGATATTGGAGCCGGCGAGGCGCCATTCATGTGTCCGCGTATTTCACCGCCAGAGGGCGGCCCATCACGCGTCTCACGTCATCACGGCGGCGCGCGAAGCGTGCCCTCAATCCGTCCACGGCCCCGCTACCGACCGAGATCCGAACTCCATATGCATCGCAATCGGACATATCCTCTCATTTCATTGGATAAATGTTTAATGCGAGCAATAAGATTGTTAATGCAGAGCAAAATGGAGTCGTAACTGTTTGCCCGTCCACCGGCCCGGAAATGACAGTCCGTGGATGCGCCTTCAAGCAGTCGTCCAAGAGCTGTTTCCTGACAAACCGGAAACGCCGAGAACGGGGCAATCGATCCTTTAGGGGGAAACACAATGCCCAAGCTCAAGAGTGTTATCGCAGGCCTCGCCATCACCACGGCGCTGACCGGCGGCGCGATCGCCACCGGCTCGGCCACGTCCGCCGCCGACGCCGCCACCCAGGTCACCACCGGCACGTCTGTGCTCGCGAACGACGGCTGGGGCTGGGGCTGGGGCCACCGGCGCCACCACCGCAGGCACAGCTGCGGCAAGAACCGTAACCACGGTGGCGGCTGGGGCTGGGGCTGGGGCCGGGGCAACCGGCGCCACAACCGCGGCCAGATCTGCATCGTCATCCGCAACGACAACCACAACGACAACGGCCACCGTGACAACCACAACGGGCGCTGATAACTGACCGTGCGTTGATGGCGCAGGATGTACTCGGGGCGGCCTCGTTCTTTCGGTCGCGGCCGTCCTGAGTTTCAATTCTCCTCGTCTCCACGGCACTTCTGGTGAGGGTCCTCCCGGCATCGGCCGGGGGGCCCTCGCTGCTTCGTCTTCCCGGTCGTGCTCATGCCGGGATTTTCTGCTTTCCGCGATCGATTTCACGGCGTTTGATACGCCGACCTTGCGCTGGGCAAAAGTGGACAATTCCGGTTTGTTGGTCTTTAGGTCGGATATATGGATGGTGCGGGTGATTGCTTTCTGTCATCCGTAGGGGGCAAATCGAATCC
>NZ_JBFAKB010000052.1:0-57917 GCF_040655495.1 Nonomuraea sp. NPDC050404 | reverse complement strand
CCACACCAGCATCCCCGGCCCGGGCGGGGGGGGCCGCCCCCGTGAGGGCGGCGCCCGCGGGGCTCAGCGCAGGGTCAGGCCGATGACCAGCGGGTCGTGGTCGGAGGAGCGGTAGGCGTCCGGCCGGTAGAGGCCGGGCGGGTTGTATTCGGTGTTGTAGTCGCGAATGCGCGGCTCGTCGGCGTTGATGTGCCAGATCGTGGCGCTCGTCACCCGCCTGAGCAGGGTCTTGCCGACCATGGCGTGGTCGAGCTCACCCGCGAGGCCGTCGAACAGGTAGCTGTAGCGCAGCGGCGCGGGCACGAACCGCTTGGTCACGCTGGTCAGGCCGCCCGCCTCAAGGGTGTCGATCGGGTCCTCCTCGCCGTAGGCGTTGAGGTCGCCGAGCACGATCGGGCCGGGCAGCTCCTGGTCCTCGACGATGCCGAGCAGGGCCTTGGCCTGGGCGACGCGGGTGGGGTTCCAGCAGCTCTGGCCGTCGCCCTGGTCGGCGTCGGGGCCGCTCGAAGGGCAGCTCCCCTTGGACTTGAGGTGGTTGACCAGCATGGTGAACTGCTGGCCGCCGCCCTTGCGCTTGAACGTCTGGATCAGCGGCGGGCGGCTGAACACCGGGTCCTCGGAGGCTTTCGGCGCGCCGACCGGGGTGAGCTTGGCGGGCTTGTAGATCAGGCCCACCTGGATGGCGTCCGTGCCGGGGTGGGGGTGCGTGAGCGCGGCGTACGTACCCGCTCCGACCTCGGCGTTGACCGCGTCCACGAGCGCCTGCAGGGCCGTCTGGCCGTTGTTCTCGACCTCCATGAGGGCCACCGCGTCGGCGTTGATCCCCTTGAGCGCGGCCACCAGCTTGGCGAGCTGGCGCTGCTGCTCCTCCGCGTTGGTCGCGCCGCGCGAGCCGAGCGTGGTGAACCAGTTGAGCGTGTTGAACGAGGCCACCCTGACGTTGCCGATCACCGGGAACGGCCTGGGCAGGCGCGGGTTGGTGTTCTTGTAGGCGATCGGCTCCGTGGGCTGCAGCCGGTACTTGCCGAAGCCGTACCCGAGCACGCCCGTGACCCCGAACGCCACGTCGCCGGTGCGCACGATGGGCGGCAGAGTGGCGGGGTTCTCCCGGTTCGAGGCGTCGTCCACGAGCAGCGAGCGGCGGGCGTTGCGCGCCGCGTCCACGCCGGGCCGGTCGGTCGGCTGGAACAACCTGCCCTGCGAGGAGAGCGTGACCTCGCCGTAGCGGCCCAGGTTGTAGTGCTCGCTGACGGTCAGCGGCTGCCCGATGCTCAGCAGCATGTTCTCGACCGGCTCCAGGTTCTCCGCCGGCAGCCTGTACGACTGCGCCGCCACCCGCCCCGTGCCGCACACGTCCACGACGGTGACCGGCGACAACTCGGTCCAGCCGTTGTACTCGATCACCCTGCCGGTCACCAGGACCCGGTCACCGACGTTCACGTCCTTGACGGTGTCGCGCGCGTACGCGAACAACCCCTCGGAGGTCATGGGGTCGGCGTCGGGCCGGGGATCCTGCAGGAAGAAGCCGCTCAGCTGGTCGGTCCGCTGGAAGTCGGCGGTCACGACGCCCTCGACCCGCACGGTCTGGCCGGCCAGCGGGCTGGCCTCGCCGCCGCCCTGCACCTGGGCGACGCGGTGGGAGGCGGGGATGTCGCAGGGCGCGGCCGGATCGGCGGAGGCCGGGCCGGGGATCGCGGCGAAGGCCAGCACCATCAGGGCGGCCAGGGATGCTCGGGATAAAGCGCGCATGTCCGGCACTTTAGAGGCAATATAGCCCGCATATTTCCACACAAAGATGGCTATAACATTAAATCGTCGAACCTTGACATCGGCCCCGGCGGGTATCAACCCCGCATGGACTGGGTCACTTGCGCGTATTCGGCTGCCTGCACCGGAATCGCCGGCCGGCCGTCCGGCCACTGCCTGGCACATCTCACCCCGGACCAACTCGACACCGCGCTCGGCGAGCTCTCCCCCGGCCGCCTGCTCGACCTGCGCGGCATCACCGTCACCAGCGACCTGCTGACCAGAGCCCTGGAAGCGACCGGCGGCAGACCCGGCAGGACCCGGTTCGACCGGGCCAGGTTCACCGGCGACGTCCGGCTGTCGGGGGTGACCTTCGCCGGCGACGTGTCGCTCGACGGCGCCAAGTTCGACCGGCTGGCCTCCTTCTTCGGCGCCCGCTTCGACGGCAACGTGTCGCTGGCCGAGGTCAGGTTCAGCCGCGAGTTGTCCTTCCACGGCGTCACGGTGCGCGGGCACGCCTGCCTCGACCGGGCCGTGATGTCGCGTGACGCGCTGTTCAGCCAGGCCGTGTTCGGGCACGGGCTGTCGTGCGAGCGGGCCAGGTTCGACGGGTACGCCACCTTCGACGGCGCCCGGCTCGGCGACGGGGGCGCCTTCAGAGGGGCGCGCTTCGGCCGTACGCTGTCCTTCCGCAAGGTCAGCGGGCACGCCGGGTTCGAGACGGCGCACTTCGCCGCCGACGCGTACCTGTCTGCCACCGGCCGCCTGTCGGCCACCAGGGCG
The DNA here is from genome assembly GCF_040655495.1 of Nonomuraea sp. NPDC050404. Classification (NCBI taxonomy): domain Bacteria; kingdom Bacillati; phylum Actinomycetota; class Actinomycetes; order Streptosporangiales; family Streptosporangiaceae; genus Nonomuraea; species Nonomuraea sp. NPDC050404. Next base: position 55,388 of record NZ_JBFAKB010000052.1, on the reverse strand, counting down.
CGCGCCGACGGGCTGCTGGACGTGGCGGTGGCCCGGTGCGGCGTGGACCTGCGGCACGTGGAGGTCTCCGGGCCGACCACGGTGCGGCTGACGGACTCGCAGGCCGACCTGGAGGGCGCGGTGCTGCGCGGCCCCGCCGTCGTGACCGGGCGGGGCAGGTCCATGATCACCTCACTGCGCCAGGTTCAGGCGCCCGACCTGGGGTTGTTCGGGCTGGACCTGTCGGGCTGCAGGTTCGCGGGGCTGAGCCATCCGTCGGGGGTGCGGGTCAAGGACTGCACGTTCGCGATCACGCCGCGCGGGATGCGGATGAGCGTGCGCTGGCCGATGTTGCGCTGGTTCTCCCGCCGCCGAGCCCTGGCCGACGAGCACCGCCTGCACGGCCGGACCGGCCCGAGGGACCCCGGGGCCTCGCCCGACCGGCTGGCGGCCCTCTACTCGGGACTGCGCACCACCGACCGCGCCACCTCGGCCGACTTCGCCTTAGCGGCCCTGGAGATGCGCCGCCTGGCCCGTCACGGGTGGTGGGAGTCGGTGTCGTGGCTACTGCACCACCGCTGACCCGCGCCCGGGTTCAGCGGGTCGGGGCCGCCGCACCACCGCTGACCCGCGCCGGGTTCAGAGTTCGGCGGCGATGGTCTCGATGACGCCGAAGATGCGCGGCCAGCCGCCGCCCATGATCCGCCGCGACATTTGCTGCACCTCATCGTCCGGTACGAAGCCCTCGTGGTCGAGGAAGAGCCGCGTGCCCCTGCCTTCGGGCTCCAGCCGCCACGTCACCGTCCAGTCGGCCTGCTTGCCGTCGCTCCAGCTGATCCGCAGCAGCTTCTCCGGCTCGATCCGCAGCACCTCGCAGTGGACGATCCCATCGAACCCGACCTGTTTCTTGGGCTGGGTGGTGAAGGTGAAGCGGTGTCCGACCTCCGGCTTGAAATCGTTCGGCATGAGCCAGCGGGCGAGCAGTTCGGGCTCGGTGAGCGCCCGCCACACCTTGGCGGGCGGATGCGCGATGAACTGGTCGAGCCTGATCGCGCGCAGGTCGTCAGCCGACTTGTCCCGTGGCGTCTGGGGCGTCTGGGGCGTCTGGGGCGTCTGGCACATCGTCGTCGTCCATTTCGTCGAGAAGGGTGTTGAGTGAGGTGAGCCGCTCCCGCCAGAACCGTTCGTACGGGCTGAGCCAGTCGCGGATCTCCATGAGCGGCGAGGCCTCCAGCCGGTAGTGGCGCTCCCTGCCCTTGCGGGTCTCGGCCACCAGCCCCGCGTCCCTGAGCACCTTGAGGTGCTCGGAGACGCTGGGCCTGCTCATGTCGAACCGCTCGGCCAGCCGGCCGGCGGGCTGGGCGCCCTCGTCGAGCAGCAGGCGCAGCAGCTCGCGCCGGGCCGGGCTGGCCAGCGCGGTGAAGACGTGATCGGCCGTCACGTCTGGCTGACCACGAAACCGTTGCCGAACGGGTCGTGGAACAGCAGTTGCCTGCCCCACGCCTCCTCGCTCGGCCCCTCGAAGGCGACCTGGTTCGCCAGCAGCCGGGCGGCCAGCGCGTCGAGGTCGGGAGCGCCCACGACCAGGCCGCCGATCGGCGCCATGTCAGGGAACCAGGAGGCGAGCAGCAGCGTGGTCGCGGCGCCCTTGGGCGCGACGGTGAGCCAGCGGCCCATGGGGAACGGGTTGTCGGTGCGCACCTCGAAGTCGAGCACCCCGGTGTAGAAGCCGAGCGCGCGCGCCTGATCGGCGACCGGCACGGTCATGGTGAGAATGGAGGAGATTGGCATGTCAGCCACTATACGTAGGAAATTTCCTACGTGACAACCGCGAAGAAAATCAGGGTGTTCCCGGATGAACCCCCGAGATCGCCCTCCGTAGACTGTGGGCCATGCTCATCGACGACTACGTGGCGAAGCTCGACGGTGCCCTGAAGGGCCCCCGGAGACCCAAGCGCGATCTCGTCGTCGAGGCGCGGGACAGCCTGGTCGACACCGCCGACGCGCTGGAGGCGGACGGCCTGGAGCGGGCGGAGGCCGAGCGGCGGGCGGTGGCGGAGTTCGGGCGGATCTCCGAGATCGCGCCCGGCTACCAGACTGAGCTGACCGCCGTCGCGGGACGGCGGCTCGGGGTGCTGCTGTTCGTCAGCGTGCCGATCACCGTGGCCATGTGGTCGGCGCTGTGGCAGCTGTATCCGGGCACCGACCAGGCCTGGCTCAACCAGCCGTGGTGGTACTCCCCCGCCTCCAAGCTGCTGGACCTCATCCAGCTCGGCGTCGCCCTGTACGGCGGGCTCGCGCTGTTCGCCCTGAGCAGGGGCGCGCGCTGGATCCGCCGGCCGCGCCTGGTGACCAGGTCGCTGGCCGTGGCGGTGTTCGCCGGGCTGCCCGTCACGTTCGGGCTGTCGATGCTGATGACGTTCGGGATGGAGTCGCCCAACACCCTTGAGGCCACGCCCGCCCTGCTGGCCAACCTGGTGACCTCGGTCATGTGGGGCACGCAGATCTACTGCGCCACCCGGTGCGTGCGCATCACCCGCGAGCCCGCCACCACCGTCTCTACGTGGTGACCGCCTCGGCCCGCAGGACGCTGCCGATCACGTCGGAGAACTCGCGCCAGGCCGACCGCTCCCCCTGCAACTGCCTCCTGCCCGAGTCGGTCAGCCGGTAGGTGCGGCGCTTGCGCCCGCCCACCGTCGCCCACTCGCTCGACAGGTGGCCGATGCGCTCCAGCCTGCGCAGCGCCGGGTAGACGGTGCCCGTGGGCACGTTGAGCACGCCTCCGCTGCGCTGCTGCAGCGCTTCGATGATGGCGTAGCCGTGCAACGGCTCGCGCTCCAGCACTGAGAGCAGCAGCGCGTCCATGTGTCCCCGCAGCGCATCCGGATTCATGTCACCGATCCTAGACACCCGTGTGTCATGTAGCCAGTCTACATGTAGGCTGTCTATATGTAGATAGGCACAACAACGGGGTGACCATGGACGTACTCGACCTGGCCCGCACGCAGTTCGCGGTGACGGGCAGCCTGCACTTCTTGTTCGTGGTGCTCACGCTGGGGCTGGCGCCGCTGGTGGCGATCATGCACACCAGATGGGCACGGTCGGGCAAGGCACCGGATGAGGCCATGACGCGGTTCTGGGGGCAGATCTACGTCATCAACTACGCGCTGGGCATCGTGACCGGGCTGGTCATGGAGTTCCAGTTCGGCCTGGCGTGGAGCGGGCTGTCGCACTACGCGGGCGACGTGTTCGGCGCGCCGCTGGCCATGGAGACGCTGGTCGCCTTCTTCCTGGAGTCCACGTTCCTGGGCCTGTGGATCTTCGGCTGGGGGCGGCTGCCCAAGTGGGCGCACCTGGCGTGCATCTGGCTCGTGACGCTGACCGCGTACGCGAGCGCGTTCTACATCATGGTGGCCAACTCCTTCCTGCAGAACCCGGTGGGCTCGGTCGTCAGCGGCGATCGTCTGCACCTGACCGACTTCGGCGCGCTGCTCACCAACGGCGCACTGGTCTTCTCCTTCCCGCACGTGGTCGGGGCGGGGCTGTTCACCGGGGGCATGGTGCTGGTGGGCGCGAGCGCGTACCAGCTGCGGCGCAGGACCCGGGAGGTGGAGTTCTTCACCAGGTCGCTGCGGATGGGCGTGAAGACCGCGGCCATCGGCATCTTCGTGACCATGGCCTTCGGGTACGCCCAGTTCGCCGCCGTCCCCGAGAACAAGTTCGGCAGCCACAATCCGGCGGCCGGCATCGGGCTCGGGATCATGATCGAGTTCGGGCAGCTGCTGGCGCTCGTCGTGCTGCTCGTCATGCTGCCGATGATCTCGATCCTGCCGCGGCTGCGCTGGACGCACCCGGTCCTGATCGCGATGACGCCGATCCCGTTCGTCCTGTCGATCATGGGCTGGATGGCCAGGGAGATCGGCAGGCAGCCCTGGATGATCTGGGAGCGCCTCACCGTGGCCGACGCCATGTCGCCGGGGCTGACCTCGGGCATGGTCACGGCCTCGCTCATCGGGTTCGCGGCCGTGCTGGGGCTGCTGGCGGTCGCCGACTACGTCCTCATCGCCCGGGTGATCAGGCGCGGGCCGCGCGACCTGGACCTCGGGGCCACCTCCGGCGAGCCGCACACCCCCGCGATGAGCTACTGAGGAGTCTGCAATGGAAGTGATCTGGTTCGTCCTCTTCGCGGTGCTTCTGGCCGGATATTTCGCCCTGGAGGGATTCGACTTGGGAGTGGGGCTGCTGCTGCCGGTGCTCGGCAGGACGCGCGGGAACCGGGACCGGATGGTGGCGGCCATGGCCCCGTACGTGCTGGCCAACGAGGTGTGGCTGGTGGCGGTGGCGGGCACGCTGTTCGGCGTCTACCCGCTGCTGGAGCACGAGGTGCTGTTCGGGCTCTACCCGCTGGTGGTGGCCATGCTGCTGTGCTGGATCCTGCGGGACGCGGGGCTGTGGTTCCGCCGCAGGATTGACGGCTCCAGGTGGCGGGGGTTCTGGGACGCCTGCGTCGCGTTCGGCTCCCTGGGGCTGTCCGTGGGCTGGGGAATGGCCCTGTACGCGGCCGCCACCGGCTTCGAGTCCTCCCCCGTGCATCCCGTGGGGCTCATGCTGGGCCTGGTGATGACGCTGCTGCTCGCCTTCCACGGCTGGACGTTCCTGTGCTGGCGACTGCCCGGCGCGTTCGGGGCCACCAGGCCGGGCCGGATGCTTGCGCTGTCGGGATTACTGGCCGCACTCCCCGCGACGGGGGTACTGGCGGGCGCGATGCCGTACCTGCTGGAGCACAGCGCACCCCAGGCCACGCTCACCGTGCTCAGCTACATGGCACTCCCGTTCACACCCCTCATGGTGGGTGCGCAAATATGGGTATGGCGCACTTTCCGTCCCGGGAAGGACGCCCTCCGTCTCCCGTCGTTCTTCTGAGGGTCCGTGCATAAGGGTCTGACCTCGCTCATGCGGGCCGAGCTCTCGGTCCGCCGCCACCTCGGCGTCACCATGGCCGCCGCCATCCTGGCCGGGCTGCTCGTGCTGGTCCAGGCCGAACTGCTGGCCGGCGTGCTGTCCGGCCGCTTCACCGCCGCCGCCCTGATCGTGCTGGCGGCGGTGGTCGGCGTCCGGGCCCTGCTGGCCTGGACGCAGGGCGTCTTCGCCGGGCGGAGCGCCACGGGCGTGAAGTCCGCGCTGCGCCGCCGGCTGCTGGAACGGCTGCGCGAGCTGGGCCCCGGCAGGCTCACCGAGCACCGCTCCGGCGAACTGGTCACGCTGGCGGGGCGCGGCCTGGACGGGCTCGACAACTACCTGACCGGCTACCTGCCCGCCATCGCCGTGGCCGCCGTGGTGCCCCTGGCCGTGCTGGTCCGGCTGTTCGCCGCCGACCTGGCCAGCGCGATCATCGTGCTGGTCACCCTGCCGCTCATCCCCGTCTTCGGGGCGCTGGTCGGGATGACCACGAAGGCGGTCACCGAGCGCCAGTTCGTGGCGCTGTCGCGGCTGGGCGGGCACTTCCTGGACGTGGTGCGCGGCCTGCCCACGCTGCGGGCCTTCGGGCGGGCGCGCTACCAGGCCACCGTCATCAAGCAGGTCGCCGACTCCCACCGCAGCGCCACCATGCGGACGTTGCGGGTGGCGTTCCTGTCGTCGCTGGTGCTGGAGTTGTGCGCGTCGTTGTCGCTGGCGCTGGTGGCGGTGCCGGTCGGGCTGCGGCTGCTCGGGGGGTCGCTGGACCTGACTACGGCGCTGCTGGTGCTGCTGCTGGCGCCGGAGGCGTACCTGCCGCTGCGGGCCATGGGGACCCGTTTCCACGCCTCCATGGAGGGGGTGGCCGCCGCGGACGCGGCCTTCGCCGTACTGGATCGATCCGCGGACGAGCCCCGGCCGGAGCGCGGTGGCGCGCGCCCGGAAGCCGGTGGCGGGGCGCCGGAGATCCGCCTAGAGAACGTGACCGTACGCTATCCGGGACGCGACGACCTCGCCCTGGACGACGTCAGCCTCACCATCCGGCCGCGCGAGCGGGTCGCCCTGGTGGGCGAGAGCGGCGGGGGCAAGAGCACGCTGCTGCACCTCATACTCGGCTTCGTCGAGCCGTCGGCGGGGCGGGTCCTCATCGACGGCGCCGACCTGCGTGAGCTCGACCTGGCGGCCTGGCGGGCGCGGCTGGCGTTCGTGGCGCAGCGGCCGCACCTGTTCGCCACGTCGGTGGCCGGCAACATCCGGCTCGGGGCGCCGTCGGCCTCACTCGACGAGGTACGCGCCGCCGCGGCTGCGGCGCACGCGGACTTCGTGACGGCGCTGCCCCAGGGGTTCGACACCGTGATCGGTGAGCGCGGCGCCAACCTGTCGGCGGGGCAGCGGCAGCGGATCGCGCTGGCGCGTGCCTTCTGCCGTCCCGCGGCCTCGGTCCTGCTCCTGGACGAGCCCACGGCCCGCCTGGACGGGCGCAGCGAGGCGGCGGTGGTCTCGGGCACCTCGGACCTGGCCGAGGGCCGCACGGCCGTCATCGTCGCCCATCGGCCCGCCATGATCGACCTCGCCGACCGGGTCGTCCGCCTGCACGGTGGCCGCATCGTCTCGGACACGGCCGACACAGGTGACGTTGGTGGCAGGAGTGGCGTGGGTGAAGCGGATGGACGGGAGCGGGATCAGGTGACGGTGGTCCGGTCGGAAGAGGGCGGGCGATGAACCGGCGGATGGGCGTGCGGCTCCTGTGGGCCGTGCTGGCGGGGGCGGCGGCCGATCTGGCCGGGCTGGGGCTCATCGCCGCCGCGGCCTGGCTGATCACCCGGGCCGCCGAGCAACCACCCCTGGCCGCGCTGAGCGTGGCGATCGTGGCGACCAGGGCGTTCGCCACCAGTAAGGGCGTCTTCCGCTACGCCGAACGCCTGACCGGCCACGACGTGGCCCTGCGCGCCCAGGCAGGCACCCGCGAGGCCCTGTACGAGGCCCTCATCCCGCCCCAGCGGCCCCGTCACGGCGGCGCCGACCTGCTGAGCCGGATGGTGGACGACACCGAGGCCGTGCAGGACCTGCTCGTCCGCTGCTTCCTGCCGGCCGCCGCGGCGGCGATCGCGGGGCTGGCCGCCGTCGTCGTCGGGCTGACGATCCTGCCGGTGTCGGCGCTGGTGCTGGTGGCCGGGCTGGTGCTGGCCGGGGTGCTGCTGCCCGCGGGCACCGCCGCCGCGGCCCGCCGCTGGTCGGCCAGGATCGCCCCGGCGCGGGCGGCGCTGGCGGGCCGGGTGGCCGACCTGGTGCACGGCTCGGCGGACCTGGCCGCGTACGGCGCCGACGACGAGGCGCAGGCCAAGGCCCTGGCCGCCGACGAGGCCCTGGCGGATCTGGAGCGCCGCCAGGCCCGCGTGCACGCCGCCGCCCTGGCGGGTGGCACGCTGGTGCAGGGCCTGACCGTGGCGGGCGTCGTACTGATCGCCCAGAGCGCGGGCGCGGATTCGGTGGGCACGGCCGTGCTCGCACTGACCTCCCTGGTCGCCTTCGAGCCGGTGCTGCCGCTGGCGGCGGCGGGCGAACGGATGGCCGGCATCACGGCCGCGCTCAAGCGCCTGCGCGAGGTACGCTCGGCCGCCCCGGCGACCACCGAACCCGCCGCACCCGCGCCCCTCCCCCAGTCCCCGCTGACCATCGAGATCGACGACCTCGTGGTACGCCACGCCACCCCGGACACCGGCCCTCAGAGCCGGCCGGACACCGCAGGCCAGTCCCCGCAGGACGCCCGCGCCACTGTGCGGCCCGCGCTGGACGGGGTGTCGCTGCGGCTCACCCCCGGCAGGCGGGTCGCGATCGTCGGGCCCAGCAGCGCGGGCAAGAGCACGTTGCTGGCCGCGCTGATGCGCCTGGTCGAGCCCGAGTCCGGCGCCATCAGGATCAACGGCGCCGACATCGCGGACCTGGCGGGCGACGACGTACGTACGCTGATGACGGGCCTGACCCAGGACCCGTACATCTTCCGCGCCAGCCTCCGCGACAACCTGCGCCTGGCCGGCCCCGAGGCCGACGAGGACGGGCTGCGGCGCGCCGTGCGGGACGCGCGGCTGGAGGACTGGGTCGAGCGCACCGGATGGGACGCCGAACTGGGCGAGGACGGCAGGACCGTCTCCGGCGGGCAGTTGCAGCGCCTGTCCCTGGCCAGGGCCCTGCTGTACGACCCGCCCGTGCTGCTGCTCGACGAGCCCGCCGAGGCGCTCGACGAGGAGACGGCCGACCGCCTGATGAGCGACCTGCTCGACGTGACCCGCGACCGCACGACGCTGCTCGTGACCCACCGCCTCAAGGGCCTGGAGCTGGTCGACGAGGTCATCGTGCTGGAGGAGGGCCGCGTGACGCAGCGCGGGCACCACGACGAGCTGGTCGGCGTGCCGGGCTACTACCGCGACCTGTGGGAGTCCGAGGTACTCACCCGCCGCTGACCCCTCACCCCTCACCACGGGGTTGAGTTGGCGTCGCAATCCAGTTTAAGATGCAAACCAGTTTGAGTTACCGAGGAGTTTGCACAGTGGATGACGATCGCGCGCCGACCCCCGAGGAGATGCTCCGCGTCATGGAGGAGCAGCGGGCGGCCACGACGAAGTACCTCTACGGCGCCTCGCTGATGCTCTACCTCCCGTGGGGCGTGGCGTGGCTGCTGGGCTTCACCGCGCTGTTCCTGCACTACGGCCTCGACGGGCAGTCCTACGCGCCGATCTCCCAGATGCAGGCCGTGGGCGTGCTGATGGGGACACAGGTCGTGGCGGGGGCGATCGTCGCGCGCGGGATCGCGCGGATGAACCGGGGGGTTCGCGGCGAGACGTCCGACAGAAGCGCCATGTACGGCTACGCCTGGTTCGGCGGGATGGCGCTCATGGTCGTCCTCTGCGTCAGGATGAGCCCGCAACTGCCGCCCCAGGAGACCGGGCTGCTGTGGGCGGCCACCTCGATGCTGGTGGTGTCGGTGCTCTACATGGCGGGCGGCGCGATCTGGCTCAACTGGCCGATGTTCTTCCTCGGGGCCTGGGCCATCGCCGTCAACGTGCTGGGCGTGCTGCTCGGCGCCGGTTGGCACGCCCTGCTGACGGCCGTGCTGCTGGGCGGGGGCTCCATCGTCGCGGGGCTGTGGCTGAGGCGTTGTGCATGACGGCGGACAGCCCTCTGCCCGATCTCGACCCGGTGATCCACGCACAGGCCCGGCTGCGGGTGGTCGCCGCCCTGAACGTCCTCGGCGACGGGGACGAGATGGCCTTCAACGCATTGAAGGACCTGCTCGGCATGACCGCGGGGAACCTTTCCGTGCACCTGACCAAGCTGGAAGACGCCGGATACGTCCGGATCAACAAGACGCACAGGGGCCGCACGCCGGTCACGTACACGGCGCTCACTAAGCGGGGGCGGCTGGCGTTCGACGAATACACCAAGGCGATCCGCGCCTTGCTGGACAGTGCTGGAGGAGTTCAATGACGGTCCTCGCGCGGGCGATCGAGGTCACCCGCCGCTACGGCGACGTACTGGCGCTCGACCGCGTCTCGCTCGACATCCGGGCGGGCGAGCTGGTCGGCCTGCTCGGCCCCAACGGCGCGGGCAAGTCCACCCTGATCAACCTGTTCGCGGGTCTGCGCAGGCCGACGTCAGGCACGGTCGAGCTGCTCGGCGGCTCGCCGCAGGACCCGGTCACGCGGCGCGGGATCGGCGTGACACCGCAGGAGACCGGGCTGCCGGACGCGCTGCGGGTCGGGGAGATCGTCGACTTCGTCCGGGCGCACTTCGCCGAGCGGGCGGGCAAGGAGGAACTGCTGGACCGGTTCGGGCTGGGCGACCTGGTCCGCCGGCAGATCGGCGGCCTGTCGGGCGGGCAGAAGCGGCGGCTGGCCGTGGCGCTGGCCTTCGCCGGCAAGCCGCGGCTGGTCATCCTCGACGAGCCGACGACCGGCCTGGATGTCGAGGCGCGGCGCACGCTCTGGGACGGCATCAGGTCCTTCCACGAGGACGGCGGCACGGTGCTGCTGACCAGCCATTACCTGGAGGAGATCGAGGCGCTGGCGCAGCGGGTCGTGGTGGTCGGCCACGGCCGGGTGCTGGCCGACGACACGGTCAGGGCCGTACGCGACATCGTGGGCGTGCGACGCGTCTCACTGACCGCCGCCGACCTCCCCGAGCTGCCCGGCGTGCTCGGCACCGAGCGCGAGGACGACCGGATCAACCTCATGACGACCGATCCCGACCGGCTGGTCGTCGAGCTCGTACGCAGCGGCACGCCGTTCTCCGGCCTGGAGATCAGGCCGTCCACCCTGGAGGAGGCCTTCCTGGCCCTGACGTCGAAGGAGACCGCGAATGTCTAGCCTGGTGCTCGCGCACACCCGGTTCCTGCTGCTCGAACAGATCAGGATCCCCATCGGGCTGCTGGCCGGCGCGCTGTTTCCGGCCATTTCGATGCTGGCGTTCGTGGTGCCGTTCACGGCCGACGATCCGCGGGCCGCCACCATGTCCGCGGCCTCGCTGATGTTCTTCGGCGCGATGTCGGGTGCGCTCATCGGGCTGAGCATCACCGTGGCGCAGGACCGTGAGCAACCGTGGGACCCCTATGTGCGGACGCTGCCCGCGGGTCCCGTGCCCCGCTTCGTCGCCCGGATGCTGACGACGCTGGCCGTCATGCTGGTCTCGGTGGTGCCGGTGCTGCTGGTCGCGGTGCTGTTCACCTCGGCGACCACGACGCCACTGCGGCTGCTGCTCGGGCTGGTGACGCTGGTGGCGGGCGCCGTGCCGTTCATGCTGATGGGGTTGTTCGTCGGACATGTGCTGACGGCCAAGGCGGCGATCACGGTGTCGCAGCTCCTGTACTTCCCGATGGCGATCCTGGGCGGGCTGCTGCTGCCGCCCGCGATCCTGCCGGACTTCATCGAGGTCGTCTCCCCGTACGTGCCGACCAGGGGTGTGGCCGAACTGCTCTGGGCGATCACGGCGGGCACCACGCCTGACACGGTGGCACTGATCGCGCTGGCCGTCTGGACCGTGGTCGCGGCGGTCGCGGCCGGCTGGGCCTACCGGCGTGACGAGGGCCGTCGCTTCCGCTGAGGCGGAATTGGGGGGTGTGCCGCCGAGTCCGCAGCGATCTCAACGGCACACCCGTCCATGAGGGGGTCTTTGTTACTTGTTCTCCACGAGGGTGACGTTGACCTCGTGGGTCGCGCCGTCCCTCATGTATGTGATCTTGACCTCTTGGCCCGGTTTGAAACCTCTGACCTGCCCGACAACCGTATCGCCTCCGTCAACCGCCTTGTCGCCGATTTTGGTAATCACGTCCCCGCGTTCCAAACCCGCCTTCTCCGCCGGGCTTCCCGGGGTGATCTGGCTGACCAGGGCGCCCGGGACGTCGCCCGTCGCGGTGGTGACGCTGACGCCGAGGAAGGCGTGGGTGACCTTGCCGGTGCTGATGAGCTGGTCGGAGACCTGCTTGGCGGTGTTGACCGGGATGGCGAAGCCGACGCCGCCGCCCGCGGCCTCCGAGGCGATCGCGGTGTTGATGCCGACGAGCTGGCCCGCCGCGTTCACCAGCGCGCCGCCGGAGTTGCCCGGGTTGATCGCGGCGTCGGTCTGGATGGCACCGCCGATCGTGGTGGGCGCGCTCTGCTGTTGCTGCTCCGGCTGACCCCAGCCGGGCGGGACCTGCTGCCGCTGCTCGCCGCCGAGGTTGAGCGTGCGGTCCAGCGCGCTGATGATGCCCGCCGTGACGGATCCGTCCAGGCCGAGCGGGCTGCCGATGGCCAGCACGGCGTCGCCGACCTTGAGCTGGTCGCTGTTGCCGAGCGTGGCCTTGGTCAGCCCGGAGACGCCTTCCGCCCTGATCACGGCGAGGTCGGTGGCGGGGTCGGTGCCGACGACCTCGGCCTTGGCCGTCTTGCCGTCGCTGAACTTGACGCTCATCTGGCCGCCCTGTCCCGCGCCCACGGCCACGTGGTTGTTGGTCAGGATGAGGCCGTCCTCCGACAGCACCACGCCGGAGCCCTCGCCGGTCTGGCCCTGAATCATCACGACCGAGGGCTGCACCTTCGCCGCGACCTCGGCGACGGTGAGCTGGTCCGAGGCCGGCTTGAAGGTAGGACTGGGCGTGTTCTCGCTGCTGACGGCGACGGGCGTGGGCTGGAACGAGGTGGCGACGACGGCCCCCACGACGCCGCCGCCAACCGCCATGGCGGCCATCGCGAGCCCCGCGACCGCCTTCTGGGCGGCGCTGAAGCGCTGCCTGCCGGGCGGCGTCGGCGGTGTGGTGGGAGGAGGCGGCGGCTGGTGCATGATCTGGGTGTCCCGCCGGGGGAAGCCCCCGGAGGCCGGCGGGGTGGCGCCGAACTGGCTCCACCCACCGGTGCCCTGCTGCTCAGGGCCCTGCTCGTGAGGCTCGTTCGCGTTCATCTGTCATCTCCCTCAAATCCCGATGATCCAAGGGTGTCAAGAGCAGCGTAAGACCCGGCTAAACCGGAGGTCAGGGGGCTGGTGCCGCCCTGACGGCGGCCTTATCGAACGAGGTCGGACCAGGGCTCCCGACCGCGAAAATATTTTGAAGATTTTACTTCCGGGCGGGCCAGTACTCCTCCCGCAGCAGCCGTTTGTAAAGCTTGCCCGTCGGATGGCGGGGCAACTCGGCGCGGAAGTCGACCGACTTCGGGCACTTGTAGTGCGCGAGGTGCTCCCGGCAGTACGCGATCAGCTCCGCCTCAAGGCCCGGCCCCGACTCGTCCATGGACACCGGCTCGACCACGGCCTTGACCTGCTCGCCCATCTCCTCGTCCGGCACCCCGAACACCGCCACGTCGGCCACCTTGGGGTGCACCGACAACACGTTCTCGGCCTCCTGCGGGTAGATGTTCACGCCGCCGGAGATGATCATGTACGAGCGGCGGTCCGTGAGGTACAGGAACCCGTCCTCGTCCAGGTAGCCGATGTCGCCCAGCGTGGTCCAGCCCCGGCCGAGCGGGTCCTGGGCCGAGCGGGTCTTGCCGGGGTCGCCGTGGTACTCGAACCGGCCGCCGTTCTCGAAGTAGATCGTGCCGTGCTCGCCCGGCGGCAGGTCGTTGCCGTCCTCGTCGCAGATGTGCACGACGCCGAGCAGCGAGCGGCCGACCGTGCCCCGGTGCCGGAGCCAGTCCTGGGAGCCGACGTAGAGGAAGCCGTTGCCCTCGGTCCCCGCGTAGTACTCGTGGATGATCGGCCCCCACCAGTCGATCATCTGCTCCTTGACGGGGACGGGGCAGGGGGCGGCGGCGTGGATGGCGCAGCTGAGCGAGGAGATGTCGTACTTTTTCCGTGTTTCTGGGGGCAGTTTGAGCATCTTGATGAACATCGTCGGGACGAGTTGCGAGTGCGTCACCCCGTACCGCTCCACCAGCGCCAGGTACTGCTCGGGGTCGAAGCGCTCCATCACCACCACCGTGGCCCCGAGCCGCTGGAAGGTCAGGCTGTAGCGCAGCGGCGCGGCGTGGTAGAGCGGCGCCGGCGAGAGGTAGACGCTGTCGCCGGAGGGCGCGAACAGGCCCTGGATCAGCTTGAACAGCAGGCCGGGCTCCTCCAGCGAGCCGTGCGTGGCGGCCAGCTTGATGCCCTTGGGGCGGCCCGTGGTGCCCGAGGAGTAGAGCATGTCCGCGCCCTGGCACTCGTCCGCGATCGGCGTGTGCGGCTGCCCCGCCACGGCCTCCTCGTACGGCTCGAAGCCCTCGGCCACGCCGTCCATCATCAGCCGCAGCCGCACGCCGGGCGTGGCGGCGGTGATCGAGGTGGCGACGCCGGCCAGGTCCGCGCTGGAGATGAAGGCGCGGGCCTCGCAGTTGTTCACGATGTAGGCCAGCTCGTCGGTCTGCAGCCGGGAGCTGATCGGGGTGTAGTACAGGCCCGAGCGGTGCGCGGCCCAGGCGACGGCCAGGAATCGGGGGTGGTTGGCGAGCATGAAGGCGATGTGGTCGCCCGGCCTGAGGCCCGCGGCGCGGAACAGGTGGGCCAGCCGGTTCGACTCCTCGTCCAGCTCGCGGTAGGTGATGACCTGCCCGGAGCCCGCCATGATCACAGCGGGCTTGTCGGGGGTGACGGCTGCGATGGCTCCCGGATACATGAACCGAACAGTATTCGGTTGATCGCCCGCCACGCCAGAACCTCGCCGGAACACGGCTGAGCCGCGGCCTCGCTTTGAGGCCGCGGCTCGGCGCGCGGGAGGAGTGCTAGACGGCGGCGTGGTAGACGTCCTGCCAGCCGGAGTGGTGGCCGGTCGGACGGAACCGGTCGCCTCTGCTGACGTTCACGTAAATGTGGGCGGCGTTCTTACCGTGGAAGGCGAAGTGCCTGGCGTGCTTGCCACAGTTGCGGAAACTCTTGAAGTACGCGGAGCCGTCGTGGTTCACGACCTTGAACGTCTCCCACGCGCACTTCTTCTTGCCCCACCACTTGTGATTGGCGAGCGTGCTGTGCACGGTGTAGAAGTGGTCGAAGCGCCACTCCCACACCTTCTTCTTGACCTTCTCGAGCACGACCTTGCAGTGCCGGTCGCCCTTGTGGTCCTTGCGGCACTTCTCGACCTTGACGATCTCCGTCTTCCAGTACCAGTGCTTGAACGGCTTCTTGTCGACGGACACGTGCCCGTGGGCCCTGGCCTTGTGGTCACCGGAGAAATAGGGCCCCCAGGCCGCGCTCGCGGCCGATGTGACAGATGCGTTCGCCGCGACCGGAGCGCCAATCGCGACTAATGCGGCGGCCGTTACGCCGAGCAGGATTCGTGAGACGAATCGCATGTGAGGGTCTCCTCGGTTCGGGAGAGGTTTTGCTGACCCCGCATTCGTACGTCCGCCGCATTGCGCTCTGCTTACAATTTGCTTAACGCCATAAAGCCTTGGATAACGCGATTTTCCCGATCTTAACGGGAAATATCATTCCGCGGCGATGACGGAACCCGCGTACTTCTGCTTGATGAAGTCCTTGACCTTCTGGTCCCGCAGCAGCTTGCCGAGGGTGACGATGTTGGCGTCCTTCTCGTGGCCCGCCGGCACGACCAGGCCGTTGACGTACGGGTTGGCCTCGGTCTTCTCCAGCACCAGCGCCTGCGAGGCGGGCTTGAGACCGGCCTCGATGGCGTAGTTGCCGTTGATCACCGCGGCGTCCACGTCCTCCAGCGAGCGCGGCAGCTGGGCCGCCTCAAGCGGCTTGAACTGCAGGTTCTTCGGGTTCCCCGTCACGTCCCGCTCGGTGGCGGCGGTGCCCGCGCCCTCCTTGAGGGTGATCACGCCGTTGTCGGCGAGCAGCTTGAGCGAGCGGCCCAGGTTCGTGGCGTCGTTCGGCACGGCCACGGTGGCGCCGCTCGCCAGCGCCGTCACGCCGGTGATCTTCTTGGAGTACAGGCCGAGCGGCTCCAGGTGCACCGGCGTAACGAAGCTCAGCTTGGTGCCCTTGGTGGAGTTGAAGTCGTCGAGGTAGGGCTTGTGCTGGAAGTAGTTGGCCGTGAGCTGGCCCTCCTCCAGTTGCACGTTCGGCTGGACGTAGTCGGTGAACTCGACGACCTCCAGCTTGAGGCCGGCGGCCGGGGCCAGGTTGTCCTTGACGTAGTTCAGGATCTCGGCGTGCGGCACGGGGCTGACGCCCACCTTCAGCACCGTGTCGGCCGACTCGGCCGACTTCGTTTCCGTGGCGGGCTGCGACGTACCGCATGCGGCGAGCGACAGAGCCAGCGCGGCGGCACCCACAAGGCGGTGAATTTTCATGATTTTCCTTACTTATGCGTTAGGCGCCGGGCGACCCAGTCGCCCAGGCTCTGCAGGAGTTGCACGATCACGATCAGCAGCACGACCGTCAGGATCATGAGGAGCGTCTCGAACCGCTGGTAGCCGTACCGGACGGCCAGATCCCCCAGCCCGCCGCCGCCGAGCGTGCCGGCCATGGCGGAGTAGCCGATGAGCGCGACCACGGTCACGGTGAGCCCCGCCACCAGGCCGGGCAGCGCCTCGGGCAGCAGGACCTTGCGCACGATGGACGTACGGCTCGCGCCCATGGCCTGGGCGGCCTGCACGACGTCCGTGCCGACCTCCCTGAGCGCGGTCTCCACCAGCCGGGCGAAGAACGGCACCGCGCCGACGGTCAGCGGCACCACGAACGCGGCCGTACCGATCGTGGTCCCGGCTACGAGCCTGGTGAACGGGATGATCGCGATCATCAGCACGATGAACGGCAGCGACCGCCCGATGTTGACCACGAACCCGAGCACCGACTTCAGCGCGGGCAGCGGCAGCAGCCCGTCGCGGTCCAGCACCACCAGGGCCACGCCGAGCGGCAGGCCGAGCAGCGCGGTGAACAGCGTGGACCACCCGACCATCAGCGCCGTCTCCACCGTGGCCGGCCACAGCAACGGCAGCATCTCTTCCCAGGTCACGCGGCCTCCCCTGCCACCTCTACGATCAGCCCGGTCACGCCGTCTCCCCCGCGACCTCGACGATCAGCCCGGTCTCGCGCAGGTACGCCAGTGCCGCGCCGCTGTCCGCTCCGTCGAGCGCGACGCGCAGGCGCCCGACGGAGCCGCCCGCGAGGTCCTCGATCGAGCCGCCCAGGATGCTGAGGTCCACGTCGAACTTGCGCACCACCTCCGACACCACGGGCTGGCTCGGGTCGCCGGTGAACGTCAGCGTCACCGATCCGGCCGGCGCGGGCTCGGGCAGCGGGAAGATCTCCCTGGTCAGGCGGGACCCGGGGGTCCTGATGAGGTCGGCGATGCCGCCGGACTCCTCGATCCGACCGCGCGACATGATCGCGACGGAGTCGCAGACGCTCTTGACCACGTTCATCTCGTGGGTGATGAGCAGGATCGTCAGGCCCAGCTCGGTGTTCAGCCGCTTGAGCAGGGCGAGGATCGACTGCGTGGTGGCCGGGTCGAGGGCCGAGGTGGCCTCGTCGGACAGCAACACGGCCGGGTTTCCCGCCAGCGCCCTGGCGATGCCGACGCGCTGCTTCTGGCCACCGGAGAGCTGGTGCGGCCGGTCCTTGCCGCGCCCCTCCAGGCCGACGAGTTCGAGCAGTTCGCCGACGCGGCGCTCGCGCTCGCCCCTGGCCACGCCCATGACCTCCAGCGGGAAGGCCACGTTCCCCTCGACGGTGCGCGAGGAGAGCAGGGCGAAGTGCTGGTGGATCATGCCGATGCGCTGGCGGGCGCGGTTCAGCTCGCGTCCGCCGAGCGCGGTCAGGTCCTGGCCCGCGACGGTGACGGTGCCCGCGGTGGGGCGTTCGAGCAGGTTGACGCAGCGCAGGAGCGTGCTCTTGCCGGCGCCGCTCTGGCCGAGCACGCCATAGATCTCGCCTGCGCGTACGTGCAGGTCGACGCCGTCCAAGGCGACGGTGGCGCCGTACTGCTTGCGCAGGCCTGAAGCCTGGATCACGGAGAAACCCCACGACTGAGGGCGGCCATCAGCGGGCCGCGGGAACGTACATCACCGGGAGAAGAGGGCTGTGTCCCTCAATGGTTCAGCGGGTGCCCGGGTGGAACGGCAGGTGGCTCAGCCTGCGCAGCACGAAGCCAGGTGCGATCATGACGGCCTTCGAGGAGAACGGGCGGACGGTTTGCTCTAACGGGCCGGCATTCGCCCCATACGCATGCGGCGACACGCGGCGTCCATGGGGACGCTGCCGTCTGTCACGTATGCCTCGTTCACGCCGTTGCTAACGATCCCCGCGTATCCCCCTATTCCCAATCGGTTTCGTGATCTGTGTCACGTACGAGCAGGTCAGGGGGTGCGGACATGCGAACGCCCCGCCGGACCCGGTGACGGCGGGGCGTTCGCTGCCGGTTCAGGCCGCCACGGAGGAGGCGACCGTCGCCGGGGCCAGGGCGATGTCCAGGACCTCGCGCACGTCGCCGACCACGTGGATGGTCAGCTCGTCACGGACCTCCGCGGGCACGTCGTCCAGGTCCGGCTCGTTGCGGGCCGGGATGAGGACCGTCGTGATGCCCGCCCGGTGCGCGGCCAGCAGCTTCTGCTTGACGCCGCCGATCGGCAGCACCCGCCCGGTCAGCGAGATCTCGCCGGTCATGGCCACGTCACCGCGTACCAGCCGGCCGGACAGCAGCGAGGCCAGCGCCGTCGTCAGCGTCACGCCCGCCGACGGCCCGTCCTTCGGCACCGCGCCGGCCGGGAAGTGCACGTGCACCGAGCGGTCCTTCAGCGCGGTGACCGGCAGCTCCAGCTCCGCGCCGTGCGAGCGCAGGTAGGACAGCGCGATCCTGGCCGACTCCTTCATGACGTCGCCGAGCTGGCCGGTCAGGGTCAGGCCCGTCTCGCCGGTCTCGGGGTCGGCCAGGGACGCCTCCACGTACAGCACGTCGCCGCCGGCCCCGGTGACCGCCAGGCCCGTGGCCACGCCCGGCACCGAGGTGCGCTGCTTGGCCTCCGGCAGGGACGACTCCGGTACGAACCGCGGCCGGCCGATGTAGTCCACCAGGCCGTCCTCGCGTACCGTCACCGGCAGTTCGTCCCTGGCCGTCACCTTGCGCAGGATTCGCGCGACCGAGCGCTCCAGCGAGCGTACGCCGGCCTCGCGGGTGTACTCGGCGGCCAGCTTGCGCAGCGCCGCGTCCTCGACCGTGACCTCCTCGGCGGTCAGGCCCGCCAGTTCGAGCTGCCTGGGCAGCAGGTGGTCGCGGGCGATCGAGACCTTCTCGTCCTCGGTGTAGCCGTCGAGCGTGACGACCTCCATGCGGTCGAGCAGCGGCCCGGGGATGGCCTCCAGGACGTTGGCCGTGGCCAGGAACAGCACGTCCGACAGGTCCAGCTCGACCTCTAGGTAGTGGTCGCGGAACGTGTGGTTCTGCGCCGGGTCGAGCACCTCCAGCAGGGCGGCCGTGGGGTCGCCGCGGTAGTCGGCGCCGACCTTGTCTACCTCGTCGAGCAGGACGACCGGGTTCATCGAGCCGGCCTCGCGGATGGCGCGGACGATGCGGCCCGGCAGGGCTCCGACATAGGTGCGGCGGTGGCCGCGGATCTCGGCCTCGTCGCGTACGCCGCCGAGCGCGACGCGTACGAACTTGCGGCCCATCGCGCGGGCCACGGACTCGCCCAGAGAGGTCTTGCCGACTCCGGGAGGGCCCGCCAGGGCCAGCACGGCGCCGCTGCGACGGCCGCCCACCACGCCCAAACCCTTGTCCTGGCGGCGCTTGCGCACGGCCAGGTGCTCGATGATGCGGTCCTTCACGTCGTTCAGGCCGGTGTGGTCGGCGTCGAGCACGGTCCTGGCGCCGGTGATGTCGTAGTTGTCCTCGGTACGGTCGTTCCACGGGATGTCGAGGACGGTGTCCAGCCAGGTACGGATCCAGCCGGTCTCGGGGGACTGGTCGGGGGTCCGCTCCAGCTTGTCGACCTCCTTGAGTGCGGCCTCGCGCACCTTCTCCGGCAGGTCGGCGGCCTCCACCCGGGCCCGGTAGTCCTCTTCCTCGGTCCCGGCGGTGTCGCCGTTGAGCTCCTTGAGCTCCTTGCGTACGGCGTCGAGCTGCTGGCGCAGCAGGAACTCGCGCTGCTGCTTCTCCATGCCCTCCTGGACGTCCTTGCGGATCGTCTCGGCGACGTCGAGCTCGGCGAGGTGCTCGCGCGACCACTCGATCAGCCTGGCCAGCCGCCCGGCAGGGTCGGCCTCCTCCAGCAGTTCGACCTTCTGCGCCGTGCTCAGCCAAGGGGTGTAACCGGAGCTGTCGGCCAGCACGGAGGGGTCGTCGATCTGGTTGACCTGGTCGACCACCTGCCAGGCGCCGCGCTTCTGCAGGATGGTGGTGGCCAGCGCCTTGTACTCCTTGGCCAGCTCCTGCGCGCGCTCGCCCGCCGCGACGGTGTCGATCGTCTCGGCCTCGACCCACAGTGCGGCGCCAGGGCCGGTCGTGCCGGTGCCCACGCGGGCGCGGTTCACGCCCCGCACCACGGCGGCGGGCTCACCGCCCGGCAGCCTCCCGACCTGCTCGACGACGGCCTGAACGCCGATCGCGCCGTATCGGCCGTCAATCCGGGGAACGAGAAGGACCCGTGGCTTGTTGCCACCGGATGCACGGGCAGCCTCTATGGCGGCGCGCACCTCGGAGTCGGACAGGTCCAGCGGAACCACCATGCCCGGCAGGACGACCTCGTCGTCCAGCGGCAGGACCGGGAGGATCAAGCTCTCACTCATGCGAACTCCAAAGGGTTGAGTTATACCGACTCAATTCATCAGAGCCGCGTAATGTTCCCTTCCTTGTCGATGTTCGCTCAGGGCGATCGTAATGTTGTAAGCAATACCTCCGGTTGACGGGAACATCAAACCCTGGTGTGACGCCCTTCGCGGGCCCGCTCCGTAAGCTTGACCGGGTGATCCTCGCCCAGCGCGCCCGTTCGCTCGGCCGGTCGATCGCCCGCTGGCGCCCATGGAGGCGGCCATCGGGGGTTGCCGCCGCTGAGGACGACGGCGTGCGCGACGGCACGTACGAGACGAAGGGCAACGCGACGGCGCCCGATCCCGCAACCGGAGTCGGGAGCGGCGGCGAGCCTGCCGATCGGCATGAGGCCAACGACCGGAACACACCCACCGAACTCGCTGAGCCCCGGACAACCTGGGCGGCGCGGACTGTGGGGGCGGTCAAGCAGGGCGGGACGGTGGTCACGCGACCATTCGCGGAGGCGTTGTTCCAGGGCGACGCCGACCCGCCGTTCAGCGCCCGCCGTCTGACGTTCAAGGTGCCCCACTGGCTCGGCGCACTGATCCCGGTGAGGTCCTACAACGTCGTCCAGGCGGCCGACTTCCTCCTGGCCGCCACCCTGTACGGCCTCATGATCAGCATGGGCGCGGACTGGAACGAGCGCGCCGCCCGCGCCCACGCCGCCAACCCGCTCATCCACGGCCCCGTACCGATGATCTTCCTGTACCTGGCCGCACTCGGCGTCTCCCTGCCCATCGTCCTGCGCGACTGGTGGCCGCTGGCGGCATGGCGGGTCGCCGCCGTGATGTTGCCCGTGATCGTCTGGCTGACCGTCAGCATCGGCGACGGCGATCCGCCCTACCCCATTCCGGCGATCATCATGTACCTGCTGGTCCTCTACTCGGCAGCGGTCCGATGCGACCGGCAGGTCACATGGGGCGTGTGGACGATGACGGTCCTCGCCCTCTGGATCATCCACCCCAACTCGATGTTCCTCGCCACCATCATCGCGTCGGTCGCGGTGCTCTTCGGCTACAACGTACGCGCGCGGCGCACCGCCACGGCCCGCCTGGTCCAGGAGGAACAGCGCACCCGGCAGGCGGAGGGCGCCCAGGCGGTGCTGGAGGAACGCGCCCGCATCGCCCGCGAACTGCACGACGTGGTGGCGCACCACATGTCCGTGATCGCGATCCAGGCGGAGGCGGTCCCGCTCAAGGCGGCCGGCGACGTGAGGCAACTGGAGGCGGGCCTGGCCGAGATCCGTGGCCTGTCACTGGAGGCGATCGCGGAACTGCGCCAGGTCCTCGGCGTCCTGCGCGACCCGCAGGGCCGTACCGACACCGCGCCACAACCAGGGCTCGACCGAATCGACGAGCTGATCACCAACACCCGCGCCACCGGACTGGCCATCCTGGTCAAACGCTCCGGCCCACTCGGCGACCTTTCGCAGGCCGTGGAACTGTCGGCGTACCGGATCGTGCAGGAGTCCCTGTCGAACGCGATGCGACACGCACCAGGCACCACCGTCGCCGTGGAAATCACCCGCCGAGCCGACGAACTCCGACTACGCATCGCCAACGGCCCAGCCACAACCCCCGAAACAACCACCAACAAAGCAGCACAAACCACACCGCCCCCGCCCAATGCAACGCCAAGCAGGGCGAGCACGCCCACAAACCCGACCCACGACACGGCTGCCACACCCGGAGATACAGCACCTGGCCCGACTGGCACCACCAGCAACACAGCACATGGCACGGCTGGCACCACCAGAAACGCACCGCGAGGCACTCCTCCCTCAGCCGACTCCGCACGGGGCACTCCGGATCCAGTCGAGGCAGCACGAGGCACAGCGGACCCAGCCGCCTCCGCACGAAGCGCGACTGGCACGGCCAGGGACGCAGTGCGACGCCCACCCACCGCACCTGCGAACATAACGCGTGGAACGCCGGACGCGACCGGGACCAAGACGGGGCGCGGGGGCGGGCAGGGGCTGGTGGGAATGCGGGAGCGGGCGACGCTGCTCGGTGGCAGGTTCGACGCCGGGCCTGTTGAGGGCGGAGGGTTCGAAGTCCGGGCCGTATTACCGATCGCAGAGATCGCAGAGAGGGAGAAGGCTTGATCCGGGTTCTGATCGCCGACGACCAGGGCATGGTCCGCACGGGTTTCACGGTGTTCCTGAGCGGCCAGGCGGACATCGAGGTCGTGGGCGAAGCGGCCGACGGACGGGAGGCCGTGGCACGGGCCGCCGAACTGAGCCCCGACGTGGTGCTCATGGACGTACGGATGCCAGTGATGAACGGCCTGGAGGCGACCAGGGAACTCATGGCGCGCCAGAACGCGACAAAGGTGCTCATCCTGACGACGTTCGACCTCGACGACTACGTCTATGAGGCGCTGCGGGCAGGAGCGAGCGGCTTCCTGCTCAAGGACGCCTCAGCCGCACAACTCGCCGAGGCCGTACGCGTGGTCGCCGCCGGCGACGCACTCATCGCCCCGGCAATCACCAAGCGCCTGATCACCGAGTTCGCCCGGCTCGGCACCCCTCGCCCGGTGGCGGGCAGGCGACCGGACGAGCTGACGGAGCGGGAAACGGAGGTACTCGTCCTGGTCGCGCAGGCCCTGTCCAACCAGGAGATCGCAACTAAACTCTTCGTGGCCGAACAGACGGTCAAGACCCATGTAGGTCGAATGCTGATGAAACTCGGCTTACGAGACCGCGCCCAAGCAATCGTGTACGCCTACGAAAACGGGCTGGTACGACCCGGCGAATAACCCACCGCGACCTTGTCTCGGCCCGTCACCGCGTGACCTTGCCTCCTGCCGTCACCGCCCCCTCCGTCTATCCCTGCCCTCGCCCTCGCCCCTGCCGACACCGCTTCCGCCAACACCGCCTCCGCCTCCGCAGTGCGTCTCCTGCACACCCCCCCTCTCGCACGGCCGCTCCTTGCGTGACTACGCCCTCCCGCGTGAACACCGCTCCCACACAACACGCCCCGAATGGCGCCTCCTCGCGTGGCACCCACTCCCCTGGACGGCACCCGGTGGACACCGCCTTTGAACACCGGCGGTGCTTCGTCGTTGTGCGGCCAGTGGGCGGAGCGTGGGGCCGAGTGGGCGGGAGGGCTGAGCAGCGGGGGTGCGGGGCTGGGCGTGGAGCCGGGCGAGACCTGGGGCCGGGCGAGACCTGGGGCTGGGTGGGGTGTGGGGTGTTTCGTGGTTTTGGGTTGCGTCGTACAGTCGGCGGATGGACCCGGTTGAGCTCTTCCATCAGGTGGCGGCCACGGTGCCCGCCTACGGCAGGTTTCTTGCCGAGCGTCACGTGGATCCCGCGGAGGTCGTGACGTTTGAGGACTTCACTCGGGTACCTATGACGGATAAGGACAATTACACGCAACGGCATCCTCTTCCCGAGTTGTGCAGGGACGGGGTGATCGGGGACATGATCGCCGTTTCGTCCGGGTCCACGGGGGTGCCGTCGTTCTGGCCGCGGTCGGTGGCGGACGAGCGGGCGATCGCCGACCGTTTTGAGGAGGTGTTCAGGGATTCGTTCGGGGCACGCGAGCGCCGTACCCTGGCCGTGATCTGCTTTGCCCTCGGCACCTGGGTTGGCGGTCTGTTCACCATCAACTGCTGCCGTCACCTGGCCGGACGCGGCTATCCGATCACCGTGGTCGCCCCCGGCAGCGACCGGCGGGAGATCGTGCGGGTGATCCCCGAGCTGGCCCCGCACTTCGATCAGGTCGTGCTCCTCGGTTACCCGCCGTTCCTGAAGAACGTCATCGACACGGAGGGCCTCCCCTGGTCCGACTGGAACCTCAAGCTGGTCACCGCGGGTGAGGTGTTCAGCGAGGAGTGGCGCGCGCTGGTCGCCGAGCGGGCCGGGATCGCCGACCCCGTACGCGGCATCGCCTCCCTGTACGGCACCGCCGACGCGGGCGTCCTGGGCAACGAGACCGCGCTGTCGGTCGAGATCCGCCGTTTCCTGGCCGCACGCCCCGAAACGGCCAGGGAGTTGTTCGGCGAGTCCCGGCTGCCTACCCTCGTCCAGTACGACCCGCAGGTGCGCTTCTTCGAGGAACACCAGGGCACCCTGCTGTTCTCGGGCGATAACGGCGTTCCGCTCATCCGGTACCACATCGCCGACGAGGGCGGCGTGCTCGCGTACCCGGAGCTGCTGGACTTCGTACGGCGGCACGGCTTCGAGCCGGAGGCGAAGGGTCCCGAGCGGCCGTTCGTGTACGTCTTCGGCCGCAGCCACTTCACGGTGTCCTACTACGGCGCGAACGTCTACCCGGAGAACATCGCGGTCGGCCTGGAGCAGCCTGAGGTGAGCGGCGCGGTCACGGGGAAGTTCGTGCTGGAGGCGGCCGAGGACGAGCGGCATGACCGGCATCTGACGGTGACGGTGGAGCTGGCGCCCGGCGAGAAGCCCTCCGATGAGATCGCCCAGGCGGTGGGCGGCTCGATCCTGGCTCAGCTTCTGCGGCTCAACAGCGAGTTCGCGGCTTATGTACCGGCGGGACGGCAGATGCCGTTCGTCCGGCTGCGGGAGTCCGGGGACCCGGAATACTTCCCCCCGGGCGCCAAGCACCGTTACACACGTTGAGAGCCGATCGCCGTCAAGCCCGCCACACGCATCAACGGCCGATCGCAGTCAGACCTGCCGCACAACACATTGACGGCCGATCGCCGTCAGGCCCACTGCACGCATTAACGGCCGACCGCTGCCAAGCCCGCCACGCATTGACGGCCGATCATTGTCAGGCCCCCTGTACGCATTTGCGGCCGACCGCTGTCGTGCCCTCGTCGCGGGCCCTGCGATCACCGGTACGGCGGTCGAGGACGAGCACTCCGACGTTGCACAGCAGGATCAGCACGGCGCCGACCACGGTCAACGCGGTGATCGGCGCACCCTGCGCGATGAGCAGCGTGGTCGAGGCGAACGGTGTCAGGTATCCGATCGCGCCAATCGTCGTGGGATCGCCGTGGGCACTCGCGGTCGCCCAGAGGAGGTAGCCGGCGGCCATGGGGCCGACACCGAGATAGATCGAGCCCGTCCAGTCCTGAACCGGTGGCCAGGGAGTACCGCTGATGGCCGTTCCTATCAGGGCGATGCCGGTTCCGGCCACGGATGCGGGAAACAGTACCCGCGTCATGGAGGTTCCCGACCGGCCTGCGGCCACGGTGTAGAACGCCATGCACAGCGCTGATCCGAACGCGCACCCGTAACCTACGAGCGTCTGCGCGGTCAGCGTGCCGTTCCCGGCGCCACCCAGCAGGAGCACCACGCCGGCCATGCCCACGGCGGACAGGGACAACTGCCGCCAGCCCTCCGTCTCTTCCAAGAGCTCCGCACCCCATCCTGAAGACCTGTGGCGGGCGGCGCGGGCGGGGCCTACCTTCAAAGGAAGGTCTCTCCCATGGCAGGTGACGGCTCATGCTGGAAGATCTCGATCAGGTTTTCGCCTGGCTGCTGGCCAATCTCATCCGGCCCACGTCCGGGCTGTACGGCGAGTACGACCTGCGCCCCGGTGACCGCGATCCGGGGCCGGGGTTGCCCGCCCGCTACGGTGGGCAGGATCGGCCGGAGCTGACGGGCGCCACGCACGTTCGCGACCTGCATCGGGATCTGCGTGAGCTGGGCTTTCTGCTCGCCGCCCGGGAGACGACGACCTTCACCACGGCGACGTGGCAGACGGTCATGGAGTTTCAGCGGTACGCGTCCCTGCCTGACGCCGCCGTCCAGCGCGATCCTGGCACGGCGACCCTGACCGAAGGAGTGACGGCGGAGGCCGATACTTTGCGGGCCGAGCCCGCCGCGGCCTTTCCCTCCGACCCGCCGTTCCGGATCCGCGTCGATGATGAGGTCCTGGAGGTGACCGCCATCGGAGCGAGCGCGAAGGGCGGCGCGGGAAGTGGAGCTGGAGGCGGCGCGGAGGGCGTAAAAGGCGGCGGGTTCGGCGTGGTGCGCCGGGCCGGGGTGGAGTTGAGCGTGGCGCGGGGTGTGGAGGGTACGGGGGCCGCCGCCCATGAGCAGGGGGCCGGGGTGGAGTTGGTTCGCTGGTCTGATCGGCTGCTTCCTGCTCAGGCGCGGTTCTACGAGCGGTACGCCGAGCCGATTACTGGTGTCGTCAATGCGTGGACCAGGTTTGTGTTGCGTCGGTGGAAGGAGCGGAGGCAGCGGTGTCCGGTTGTGGTGGAGGCGTGGGAGTTGCGGGAGGGGCAGCCGGATCGGACTCACACGATTCCGGCTTCTGGTGGGTGGCCTGCTCGCAGGGCTGACAATGTGTGGGGGCACCGTGAGGTCGCCTCCACCGCGCCGCGATTCTATGTACGCGACCTGACCGGGACCTGGCCGCGCCCGTCCCCGTCCCGCCCGCCCGTCGCCCCCGCGCATCCGGAGTTGGATGTGACCGGCGATTACCGTGTGCTGGGCGACTGGTCCGGGCCCCGGTCGTGGCCGGAGCTCGGCCACACCTGGCGTCCCGAGGCCGAGATGTTGCCCGAGCACCTGCTGCCGGTCTCAATCGCGAGCAGCTCTCGGGGAGGCAGCGGCCCAACAGCCGACGCCTCCCCGGCCGAGGGCTCCCCGGTCGAGGGCTCCACCGCGAGTGGTGCAGAGCCCAGCGGTGCCGGGCAAAGGCGTCTCGGGCCCACCTTGCGGGAGTTGGTCGAGTCGGGTGAGCGGGCCGTGCTGGGGACGTACAAGGTGGTGCGGGCCGTGAGTGAGGTCGAGGCTGTTGGGTATTTCGATGGGCTGAATGCTTACGACCGCGCGTTCCTGTCACTGGGCCCCTGCCACTGGACGGCAGGGCTGGCGAGTGACCCCGCCCCGGCCAGCCCTGTGGAAGGGAGTGAGCTGTGGGGGTTCGTGGCTTTTCTGAAGGCGACGGATCGGGTTGCGTTCGCGGAGGTGTTCGGGCGGTTCGGGGTGGATGTCGCCACCGGATGGGGGCGGAACGGTGCGGATCTGTTCAATCCGAGCCAGCGCAAGTACACCTCACGCCCCACTGTCGCCCAGGAGGACGGCCAGTGGCGGGAACTGGCCACGGTCGAGGAGTACGACATGTTCCGGAGCTGGCACTGGTTCTACCGCGTCCAGATGGCGGCCCGTACCGTGGACGGTTTCCGGCGGGCGATGTGGCACATGGCGCGGCTGCGGATCCGGGACGTCGGTGAGACGCCATGGGACGGGCCGGCCGACCCGCCCACCTGGACGGTCCCCACGCCGGGAGGCGGCTCTCGCCCGGCGCGGATCAAGGACGTGATCACCTCGGAGCGCGGCATGGCGATCGTCTACCG
This sequence comes from Nonomuraea sp. NPDC050404, assembly GCF_040655495.1. Taxonomy (NCBI): domain Bacteria; kingdom Bacillati; phylum Actinomycetota; class Actinomycetes; order Streptosporangiales; family Streptosporangiaceae; genus Nonomuraea; species Nonomuraea sp. NPDC050404. Next base: position 27,955 of record NZ_JBFAKB010000052.1, on the reverse strand, counting down.
CTGGCACATCAGGGCCCCGGCCAACATGGTGTCGGCGGGACCGGCCACCGAGCCGCCGGACACCAGGAGGATCGGCCGTGCGGGCTCCGTCCTGCGCGCGGCCTACGACGCGGCCGCGAGCGAGGATGGGAGCCTGTTCGCGGGCACGCCCGACACCTGGGGTGACGCGGCCGAGCAGGCGCTGGTCGGGCAGTTGCGCAGGCTGGGCGGCGCCTCGGTCGACTACGTGCACGAGTGGCCACGGCTGGCATCGAGGAGCCGTGGCTTCACGCTGCCGTACGAGATGCTGCCGGAGGCCGCCGACGGGGGCGGCCGGCGGCTCTTCCTGGACAGGAACTCCTTCGAGCTCGATAGCCGTGACCTGCCCCAACCACCGCTATGAGCCGACGACCGTCGCCAAGAGTGCAGACCTCTCAACTATGAGCCGAGGGCCGTCGCCAGGAGTCCAAGGCTCCCTGCCATGAGCCAACAGCCCAAGGCTCCCAGCCATGAGCCAAGAGCCCAGGGCTCCCAGCTATGAGCCGAGGGCCGTCGCGATGCGGTCTTCGGCCCATGGCACCATGAGGAAGCCGCGCTTGACGGTGAGCACCTGCACCCCCGCCGTCCACGACTGCACCCCCGGCACCGACGCCAGCGTGCGGGAGGTGAAGTGGTGCAGGTCGGCTGTGGTCGGCACGATCACCTCGCAGATCAGCGAAGCCTGCCCGAGCACGGAGGCGATCATCCGCACGCCGCGCTCGCCCGACAACCGCTCGGCCACGCTGTCCTGCATGCTGGGCTCGACCGACAACCAGAAGAGGATCTCGGCCTCGTAGCCGAGCGCGGCCGCCGGGATGAACGTGGTGATCGAAGCACAGCCGCGTTCCAGCATCGCCTCCAGCCGCCGCCTGGCCGTGCTCTCGCTGATGCCCAACCGGCGGCCGACCGACTGGAAGCTGGCCCTGCCGTCCTCCCGCAGGGCGGCCAGCACCTCGCGGTCCACGTCGTCGAGGTGGCCGCGCTCGCAGGTGTGCGCGGGCCTGTGCAGCGCGAACGGGCCCGCCCGCTCCCCCAGTACGGGCCCGCTCCAGTCGTAGCTGACCTTGTAGGTGTGCAGCACCAGGTCGGCGTTGCTCTGCTGGGCCCCGGGAATGGTGTGGACGAAGCCGACCAGCATCGAGTACAGGTCACGGTCCTTGGGCGCGACCAGCTCGAACACGATGTCGGAGCCGCCGGTGACGATGGTGACGTACCGGATGTCGGGGTTGCGGGCCAGCAGTCCCGCGACCTTGAGCTGGCTGCCGGGCGCGCAGGTCAGCCGCACGAGGAACACGTGCACGGGTCCTTCGTGCTCCAGATGGGGCAGCACCGCCACCCTGACCAGCCCCGCTCCGAACAGGTGCTGGGCGCGCCGCGCCACCGTCGTGGTGGAGGTGCCGAGCACCTGGGCGATGTCGGTCCAGCTCGCCCGGCCGTTCACGTGCAGCGCGGCGAGGAGCTTGCGGTCGAGTTCGTCGAGATCTTCCATCGGGGGCATCATCGCGCGTCAGCCCCGTTCCCGCACCTTGCCGATCATGCTCCGAGCGCCCTGCCGAGGAAGTCGCGCACGGTGGCCTCCCACAACCCGGCCTCCTCGACCTGCGGTGAGTGACCGGACTGTTCGAAGACCCGGAGTTCGGCGTGCGGGATGAGCCCGGCGATGGTCTGGCTGCACTCGACCGGCGTGATCCAGTCGTGCCGGCCGACGGTGACGAGCGTGGGCGCGGTGATGGCGGGGAGCAGGTGCTTGATGTCGTAGTTGGGCTGGTTGACGGCGAAGGCGTAGTTGTGGGTGGTGTAGTGGTACGGGGTGGCGGCCACGCGCCGTTCCACCACGGCCGGGTCGTAGTCGTGGTCGTAGAGCGGCAGGATCTCGCGCCAGCAGTCGCGCAGGTCGGCGTCGTCGCGCACGGTGCCGGACATGATCCGGTCGAGCTTGTCCTGGTCGATGGTGACCCGGGAGGAGGCGGCGGCGTTGCGGGTGGCCAGTTCCTGGTTGGCGTTGTCGGCGGAGGTGTCGCGCAGGACGACGGCGCCGACCCGGCCGGGGTGGCGGGCGGCGTACTCCATGGCGATGAAGCCGCCGTACGAACCTCCGGCGATCACCACCTGCTCGGCACCGAGCCAGGCGCGCAGGCCCTCGACGTCGTTCACCCACTGCTCGTGCGTGAACGGGCCGGCCTGACCGCTGTCCCCCGAGCCCCTGGCGTCGAAGACGACCACCCGGTAGGCGTCGGCGAGCCGGCCGAAGCTGGCGCGCGGCTCGGCGAGCGAGCCGAGCCCGGGCGCGCCGTGGCAGGCGATGATCGTGTGCTCGCCGTCGCCGAGGATCTCGACGTTGAGCGGGTTGCCGTTGATGGTGACGAACAAAAGGTCCCCTTTCAGATGATCACGCCGGTGAGGTCGAACAAGGAGTCCGGCTTCAGATGATCACGTCGGTGAGTTCGCGCGGGTACGCGGTGAGCCGGCGCGGCCCCGCCTCGGTGACCAGGACGGTGTCGGAGATGCGGTATCCGGCGTGGCCGGGCACGTACACGCCGGGCTCGCTGGACAGGATCATGCCGGGCGCCAGTTCGGTCGGGTCGCCGTCCGACAACCAGGGCGGCTCGTGGAAGCCCAGCCCGATGCCGTGGCCCTGCCGGTGACGCAGGTACCGGCCCAGCCCGGCCTCCTCGACCACGGCCAGGCAGCGGCGGTTGGCCTCCTCGCAGGTGGTGCCGGGCACGAGCGCCTCGGTGCCGGTCTCCTGCGCCTCGCGGACGACCTCGTAGTAGCGGGCCTGCTCCGTGGAGGGCTCACCGATGACGAACGTGCGCTCGCTCTCCACGAACCGGCCGCCGACGGCGCAGCCGAGGGAGAGCATGAACGTCTCCCCCGCCCGCAGCCGGTCACCGCCGGGCAGGCGGTGCGGCTGGGCGGAGTTGGGGCCGCCGTAGACGAGGCCGCCGGTGAGCATGGGCACCACGACGACGTCCTGGTGCCTGGCGTACATGAGGCGCGAGCCGTGGGAGATCACGTGCGCGGCCAGTTCGGTCTCGGCGGGCAGTTCGCCACCGGATTCGACGGCCGACCTGACCAGCTCGACGCCGGCCTCGATCATCTCGTCGGCGATCCGGGCGGCCTCCTCGTGCAGCACGATCTCCTCGGGCCGCTTGCGCAGCCGTACCCGGCCGACCGCGTCGCAGGCGCTCCAGCGGGTGGCGGGGAACGCCTCGCCCAGCGCGTCCACGCGGGCGACGCTGGTGGAGGGGGCGTAGGCGGCGGCGGACGGCACGCGTACGTGCCCGGCCAGCACCGCGAACGGCGACCTGACCCCGGGGAACTCCGGGTAGGCCACGATCTCGGCACGGGCCCGCTGATCCTGCGCGTACTCCCGTTCCAGGTCGGGCACGAGCAGCACCGGGTCGCCGTCGAGCGGCAGCCAGCAGGCGACAGGACGCTCGTTCGGGAAGTGGTGGAAGCCGGTGAGGTAGGCGACGTCGAGCGGGTCATCGAGCAGCAGCGCGGACAGCCCCTCCTCGGACATCAGGGCCCGCACCCGGTCGAGCGCGCCACGGTAGAAGTCGTCGGGCAGCCTCTGCGAGAAGGTCATGTGTCGCTCCGATGGTTGCGGGCGTCGTTGTAGGCCACGGAGAGCAGGGTCGTGGACAGGACGAGCAGCAGGATGGCCAGGGACGGGAACAACGTGGTCCACCAGGCGGAGGCCAGCGCGCCGGACTGCTGCGCCTTGTGCAGGATCGTGCCCCAGGACCAGCTGCCGGGATCGCCCAGGCCGAGGAAGGACAGGCCGGCCTCGGCGAGCACGGCGCGCGAGGTGGTCAGCACCACCGACACGCCGACGACGGGGATCACGCCGGGCAGCAGATGCTTGCGCACGATCCACAACGACGAGCCGCCGACGACCTTGGCTGCCGACACGAACGGCATGGGCACGATGGCCAGCGCCTGGGAGCGTACGACGCGGGCCACCTCGGGCCAGCTGAACAGCGCGATCACCACGGCGAGCGTGCGCACGCTGGGCCCGGCCAGCGCCGCGACCAGGATCATCAGCGGCAGCACGGGCAGCGACAACGACAGGTCAACCAGCACGCCGAGCGGCGTGTCCAGGCGGCGGAAGTAGGCGGCGCTGACGCCGATGAGCAGGCCGATGACGATGGCCAGCACGGAGGCGCTGACGCCGACCGCCATGCTGACCCTGGTCCCCCAGACGACCTGGGCGAAGACGTCCTGCCCGATGTCGTCGGTGCCGAACCAGTGCGCGGCCGAGGGCGGCTGGGAGGTGTCGGTGCCGTACCCCTCGGGGAAGGGCGCGATGAGCGGCGCGCAGATCGCGACCAGGGCCATGAGGATCAGCACGATCCCGCTGGCCATGCCGAGGGGGTTGCGGCGGAAGGAGGACCAGGTCCGCTGGCGCGGGGTGAGTTCGACGGCAGCCGCTGTCATGAGGTGCGCACCCTGGGGTCGAGGATTCCGTAGGCCACGTCGGTGATCAGGTTCGCGACCACGACGGCGGCCGCGAGCAGCACGAACGCGCCCTGCAGGACGGGGAAGTCGAGCTGGCCGACCGCCTCGTAGATGGCGCGGCCGATGCCCGGGTAGGCGTAGATCGTCTCGGTGAGCACCGCACCGCCGACCAGGGTGCCGAGTTGCAGCCCGGCGATCGTGGTGGTGGGCAGCAGCGCGTTGCGCAGCGCGTGTTTCCACACGACCTTGCCCGGACGCACGCCCTTGGACTTGGCCAGTGAGACGTAGTCCTCGCCGAGCGCGTCGATGAGCGTGGTACGCATGGTCAGCACGTAGCCGCCGAGCTGGATGAACACCAGCGACAGGCATGGCAGCACCAGGTGGTGCAACATGCTGAGCGTCGCGCCGAACCCGGTGGCGTCGAGATCGACGGCTCCGCCGATGGGGAACCAGCCGAGCCAGACGCCCAGCACGTACATGAGGAAGATCCCGACGCTCGGGACGAACAGCGACTGCGCGGTGACGCCGGTGAGCTGGATGACGCGGTCCAGCCAGCCCTTGGCCCTGGTGGCGGCGAGCACGCCGAGCGGGATCCCGAGCGCGATCGTCACCACCATCGCCGACATCGTCAGGATCAGCGTCCACGGCAGCCGCTCCATGAGCACGGTCGTCACCGGGATCGACTGGCGGAAGGACATGCCGAGGTTGCCCTGGACGAGCTGGCCCAGGTAGTCGAGGTACTGGGCGGCCAGGGGTTTGTCCAGGCCGAAGTCCGCCAGCAGCTTCTGGCGCAGCTCCTCGGTCATGTTCGGGTCGGCCACGGCCAGCACCGGGTCGCCGGGCAGCAGACGGACCAGGAAGAACGTCACCGTGACCGCGAACCACAGGGTGAGCAGGCCGCGGGCCAGCCGGAGGCCGAAGAAGCGCATGATCGATCAGCCCGCCGATCAGCTCGCCGGCTTCGCCGAGGCGAGGGAGAGCGGGTTGAGGATGGACAGCAGCTCGCTCGGCATCGGCTGGAAGCCGGTCCACTTCGTGGAGTGCGCGATGTTGAACGTCTCCACGTACAGGACGTTGTCGTAGACCTGGTCGCTGATGATCCTGGCGGCCTCCTGGATGGGCTTCCTGGCCTCCTCGGTGGACAGCGCCCGCTGTCCCTGGTCGATGAGCTCGTCCAGCTTGGGGTCGTCGACCTGGGCGTAGTTGATGAACCCGCCGCTCTTGAAGGCCAGCCCGAGGTTGGCGGGCGGGTTGTCCATGACCGCCCACGAGCCGGCGTAGATGTCGAAGTCGCGCTTGAGCGTCTTGTCCAGGTACGTGTTGCGCTCCAGCCCCTGGAGCTGGATCGTGATCCCGGCCTTCTTCGCCGAGTCGCGGACCATGGGGGCCCAGCGGGCGATGTTCGGGTCGGCCTGGTCGTAGATCATGTTCAGGCTGAGGTTCGCCTGCCCGGCCTCGGCCAGAAGTTTCTTGGCCTGCTCGGGGTCGAAGGTGTACTCCTTGGCCGCCGGGTCGGCCCACTGGGGCAGGGAGGGCGTCAGGACGCTGGAGTTGGAGGACTTGGCGAAGCCCTTCAGCGCGATGTTCCTGATGGCCTCGTAGTCCACGGCGTGCGCCAGGGCCCGGCGGACGCGTACGTCGTCGAGGGGCTTGCGCTTGGTGTTGTACTGCAGGTGCGCCCAGCCCAGCGACGGGATCTGCTGCAGCTTGACCTTGGAGTCGTTCTTCAGCTCGGTCGCGGTGGCGGGCGGCAGCACGTTGCCGATCATGTCGATCTCGCCGTTGCGCAGCGCCAGGACCTCGGTGTTGACGTCGGGGAAGACCCGGAAGACGATCTCCTTGACGGTCGGCGCGCCGGGGCCGAAGCCGTCCACGCGCTGCATGATGTAGCGCTGGCCGCGTTCGACCTTGGTCAGCTTGAACGGCCCGGCGCTGACCCAGTTCGCGTCGTTGGCGAACTTCTGCGCGCTCGGCGCCTTCTCGAACACGTGCTTGGGCACGACCGGCAGCCAGAAGCCCACGTTGTCGAGGAAGGTACCGTCGGGGCGGCTCAGCTTGAAGCGCACCTCGGTCGGTGAGACGGCCTCGGCCTTGTCCAGCGCCGTGATGAGCCCGGCCACCACGCCGAACTTCTCCTTCTGCACGGCCGTCACCGAGAACACCACGTCGTCGGCGGTGACCGGCTTGCCGTCGGACCACTTCATGTCGTCGCGCAGCTTGGCCGTAGCCGTCTTGCCGTCCTCGGAGTAGGACCACTCGGTGGCCAGGTACGGGATCCGCTTGCCGGTCGCGTCCATCTGGGTGAGGTGCGGATACATGAGGTTGGTGACCCACGAGTCGGTACGGCTGTTGCCGACCAGCGGGTTGTAGTTGACCACGTCGGCGGTCGTGCCGATGGTCAGCCGGTCGGCGGAGGCGGGGGCCTGCGAACCCGGCGAACCGGACGAGCCGGGCACGCTGGGGGCGCACGCCGCGAGGGCGACGGCCAGAGCGGCCAGGAGGATTCCACGTCTCATCAGATCCAGACCTCTTCCAGCACGCGCATGACGTTGCCGCCGACGACCTTGGTGATCTCGTCGTCGGAGTAGCCGTGGGTGACCAGCCAGGCGATGATGTTCCAGAAGCACTCGGCCGGGTTCTCCAGGCCGTCCACGTAGGCGACCTTCTCGTAGGACTGGCCCGCGTGCGCCTCGTTGAGCGACAGGTGCTCGGCGAACGTGTCGTGCAGCCCCACGTGGTCGCCGAACAACGTGTCGGGGCCGAAGGCGACGTGGTCGAGGCCCACCAGGTCCACGCAGTACGTGAAGTGGTCCATCACCGACTCCAGGCTGTGCCTGGGGTGGCCGGGCGAGAGCGTGGTGTGCGGCGCGGCCTCCAGGCCGATCACGCCGCCGCGCTCGGCCGCGGCCTTGATGACGGAGTCGGGCTTCATGCGGTTCGTGGGCCAGACCGAGCGGGCGCCGGCGTGGGTGATGAGGATCGGCTTGTCGGAGTGGCGGATCGTGTCGAGCGAGGTCTGGTCGCCGGAGTGGGACACGTCGATGGCGATGCCCAGCTTGTTCATGCGGCGCACGGCCTTCTCGCCGAACAGGGTCAGGCCGCCGTCCCCGCGCTCCTTCAGGCCGCTGCCCAGGGTGTTGGCCTCGCTGTAGGCGATGCCCATCTGGCGTACGCCGAAGCCGTACAACATGTCGATCCTGTCGACCTCGTTCTCGATCATCGTGGCGGCCTCCAGGGCCAGCACGAGGCCGATGCGGCCGCTCGCGTGCGCCTCGCGCACGTCGGCCAGACGCTCGACCTTGATGAGGAAGTCCTGGTGGGCGAGGTCCGACAGGCGCATGCCGATGTCGGCGATCACGTCGTTCCACTTCCAGCCGGCCTGGCTGGTGATGCAGCAGGTGCCGTCCATGAGGTTGTCGAAGACGACGGTCATGCCGGAGCGGGCCAGGCCCTCGTACCCGGTGTGGTGGCGGGCGGTGCGGTTGTAGTCCACGGTCTGGCCGATGTCGTCGGGGAAGACCGACGGGTGGTCGTGCAGGGAGACGACCAGGCTGTCGGTGAGCAGGCGGCGAACGCGCGCGGTCTGCTCCGAGGTCAACTCGGGCCCCTGGTAGGCGGGCACCCGGCCCAGTTCGGGCGCCAGGTCGAACCGGCGATAGTCGACGCCCGCCTCCAGGTAGTCGTAGGAACGGTAGCCCTTGTAGCTCTTCGCAGCTTCCAGCATCTGGTAACCCCTCTTGTCCGATTGCGGGAAGTTTGCCAGGATCAGGCGCAGAAGACAACATTGAGATTTGTTTCCGGCAGAGATGCCGTCGTTAACGCCAAGTTTCGTCACCAGCTGAGAAGGGGGTGCGGTGAGCGAACCACCGGTCCTGGAGATCCGCGGCCTGCACGTCACGTTCACCGCCCACGGGCGTGAGATCCCGGCCGTGCGCGGGGTGGACCTGACCATCGAACGCGGCCAGACGCTCGCGCTGCTCGGCGAGTCCGGCTCGGGCAAATCCGTCACCGCCAAGGCCGTCATGGGCCTGCTCGACCAGCCGAACGCACGGGTACGCTGCGAGGCGGCCCGGCTCGGCGGCCGTGACCTGCTCGCCATGCGCGCCGACGAGCTGCGGGCGCTGCGCGGCAGCGAGATGACGCTCGTCTTCCAGGACGCGCTGTCCGCCCTGAACCCGGTGCTCAGCATCGGCGACCAGATCGGCGAGTTGTACCGGGTGCACCGCGGGTTGTCGCGCAGGCAGGCCAGGGCGCGCGCGATCGAGATGCTCGACCTGGTGGGCATCCCCGCCGCGGCCGAGCGGGTCGACGACTATCCGCACCAGTTCTCCGGCGGGATGCGGCAGCGCATCCTGGTGGCCATGGCGGTGGCGCTGGAGCCGGACCTGATCATCGCCGACGAGCCGACGACCGCGCTGGACGTGACCGTGCAGGCGCAGATCCTGGAGCTGATCGACCGGCTGCGGCGTGAGCTGGGCACCGCCGTGCTGCTGATCACGCACGATCTGGGCGTGGCGGCCGAGGTCAGCGACCGGGTGGCGGTGATGTACGCCGGGCGGATCGTGGAGAGCGGCGAGGTCGGGGAGTTGTACGAGCGGCCCGGTCATCCGTACACGGCGGCCCTGCTCGCGGCCATCCCCGACCTGGACAGCCCCGCCTCCGAGCTGCGCGCCATCCCCGGCGCGCCGCCCAGCCCGGCGGAGGTGCCGCCGGGGTGCTCGTTCGCGCCGCGCTGCGACCGGGCGAGCGAGATCTGCGTGACGACCAGGCCGCCGCTGCAACCGCTGGCGACCGGCCGGTACGCGGCCTGCCACCACTCCGAGGAGGTGCTCGATGGCGCCCACGCCTGAGCCCGTGCTGAAGGCCGTGAACCTGCACAAGACCTACCGCGGCGGCCTGCTGTCCAAGGGCGGCGCCGTACGGGCCGTCGCCGGTGTGGACCTGGAGCTGTTCCCCGGCGAGACGCTCGGCATCGTCGGCGAGTCCGGCTGCGGCAAGTCCACCCTGGCCCGCATGCTCGTCGGCCTGGAACGCCCCGACCAGGGCGAGGTCACCTTCCGCGGCCGCCCCTTCTTCGCCAGGGGCGGCGTGCCGCGCGACATCCGGCGGCGCGTCCAGATGGTCTTCCAGGACCCGCTGACCTCGCTCAACCCGCGCATGACCGTGCACGACATCGTGGCCGAGCCGCTGCGCGTGCACCGCCTGTCGAAGGACGCCCGCGCCATGCGCGACCGCGTCGGCGAGCTGCTGTCCCTGGTCGGCCTGTCCCCCGACCGGATGAACCGCTTCCCGCACGAGTTCTCCGGCGGCCAGCGGCAGCGCATCGGCATCGCCAGGGCGCTGGCCACCGAGCCCGACGTGATCGTCTGCGACGAACCCGTGTCGGCGCTGGACATGTCGGTGCAGGCGCAGGTGGTCAACCTGTTCGCGGAGCTGCAGCGCACGCTCGGGGTGGCGCTGGTGTTCATCGCGCACGACCTGGCCGTGGTCCGGCACGTCTCACACCGGGTCGGGGTGATGTACCTGGGGCGGGTGGCCGAGACGGGGCCGGCCGCCGGGGTGTACGGGGCTCCGGCGCATCCGTACACGATGGCGTTGTTGTCGGCGGCGCCCGTGCCGAAGCCGGCGCTGCGCGGCCGCTCGCGCATCATGCTGGCCGGCGACCCGCCCAGCCCGGTGGCTCCGCCGCCCGGCTGCCGCTTCCACACGCGCTGCTGGAAGGCCACGGACGTGTGCGCGCGGGTGGAGCCCGTCCTGGAGGCGGCCGGCGACCACTACGCCGCCTGCCACCACGCCGAACGGGCCTCGTAGCGGGCTCACGCCTCCCGGCGGATGGCCACCAGCGCGACGTCGTCCTCGCGGGACCCGAACGCCCCCAGCATCCGCTCGGCGAACTCCTCCAGATCGTCCTCGACGGTCTCCGCGAGCCGCCTGGCCCGCTCCAGGCTCTCGTCGAGCGGAATGTCGCGGTCCTCCACGAGCCCGTCGGTGAACAACAACATCGTGCCCCCCGGCGGCAGCTTCAGCCGATCCACCGTGTACGTCTCCGGCAACGCCCCCAGCAGCAGGTTGCCCAGATGGTGGTAGGCGCAGCCGGGCCCGGCGAACAGCGGCGGGATGTGCCCGGCGTTGGCCACCTCGACCTCCCCGGTCGCCGGGTCGATGAGCAGCAGGCACAACGTGGCGGTCATGCGCGGGTGGTAGCGCCGCATCATCTGGTTGAGCAGGTCGAGCGAGGCCCGCAGGTCCACCTGCCCGATGAACGAGGCGCGCATCGCGTGCCGCACCTCCGCCATCACGGTGGCGGCGTGCAGCGAGTGGCCCTCCACGTCGCCGACCGCCACCAGCACCCGCCCCTCGATCGGCAGCACCTCGTAGAAGTCGCCGCCCACCTCGATGTTGTCCACGGCCGGCTGGTAGCGCATCGCCACCTGCAGGCCGGGCACGTCGGGGATGCGGGTGGGCAGCAGGCTGCGCTGCAGGGTCAGCGCGATCGCGTGCTCCTCGGCGTAGGCGCGCAGCGCGGACACCGCCAGGGCCAGCTCCTGGGCGAGCAGGCGCAGCAGGTTCACCTCGTCGGTGTCGAGCGGCGGGTCGGCCTCCACGCCCAGGTAGATGGGCACCCGCGAGTTCTTCGTACGGCACAACACGCCCGTGCTGTCGCCGCTGATCTGCACGTCGGGCATCAGCCGGCGCCATTCCTGGGCGTGCAGCGTGAACACGTGGGCCCGCGACGACTCCCGCTGCACCAGCCCGCTCAGGCGATCCAGCAGGCTGGGCGCGGCGTGAAGGGCGACGGCCTGCTCGCCGGGGCGTACCCGGTAGCGGCGCGTCCGCCCGTCGGGCAACATCGCCAGCGTGCCGCAGAAGCGGCCGAGCAGGTTGGCCGCCCCCTCGACCGCGACCGTCAGCAGTTCGTCGAACGTCTCGGCCTCGTTGATGGCCAGCGTCACCTGCGCCAGCCCGGCCAGGCGCTCGGCCATGAGCTCGGCCCGCCACCGCGCCCGGTAGTAGCGCAGCATGGCCTCCACGGTCGCGGAGAACTCGGCGGGCTCGATCGGCTCGGCGAGGTAGGCGTCGGCGCCCCGCTCCAGCCCCTCCGCGCGGTCGGCCACGGTGATCGCGTTGGCCGACACCTGCACGACGGGGATGGAGGCGGTCGCCGGGTCGGCCTTGATCCGCTCGCACACCTCGTGACCGGGGATGTCGGGCAGCCGTACGTCCAGGACGACCAGGTCAACGCGCTGCGCGGCGAGCGTGCGCAGCGCCTCCTCGCCGCCGCGCGCCTCGATCACCCGGTGCCCGGCGCGGCGCAGCCAGCTCGACAGGATGTACCGCTTGGTGGGGGTGTCGTCCACCACCAGCACGGTCGCCTCTGCGCTCACGCCGTGCCTCCTCTCGCCCTGCGGATGGCCTGCAGCAGCTCTTCCCTGCGCAGCCCGTGTTTGGACAGCACGACCATGTCGCGGGGGGCGCGCTGCGGGGCGATGGTCACCACGACCACCGGGATGTGACTCAGCCTGTCGTCCTCGGACATGCGCTGGAGCAGCGCGTGGCCGTCCATCCTCGGCATGAGCAGGTCCACCAGGACCACGTCGGGCGGGGCGGCCGCCATCAGCTCCAGCGCGGCGGCGCCGTCTGCGGCCTCGTCCACGTCGGTGGCGAAGCCGTACAACATGCGGCGGCTGGCGGCGCGGAACACCTCGTCGTCGTCCGCGATCAGCACCCGCGCCAGCTCGGGCGGTCCGCCGTAGTGGGGCAGGCTCAGCGTGGCCGTGGTGCCCTCGCCCTCCTGGCTGGTCAGCTCCAGCGTGCCGCCGAGCGCCTCGGCGAGCCTGCGCGCGTACGGCAGCCCCAGGCCGGTCCCCCTGGACCTGACCTGCAGGGAGTTGGGCACCTGGTAGAAGTCCTCGAACACGCGGTTCAGGTGCTCGCCGCTGATGCCGATGCCGGTGTCGGTCACCGTGATGACGGCCTCGTCCCTGGCCACGTCCAGGTGGGCCGACAGCCGCACCTCGCCGGCCTCGGTGAACTTCAGCGCGTTCGACAGCAGGTTGCGCAGGATGCGCAGCAACATGCCCTCGTCCACGTACAGCTCGTGCACCTCGGGCGCCACCTCGTGGCGCAGCTCGACGCCGACCCGCTCGCTCGTCGGCCGCAGCGTCACGCCGAGCTGCTCGGCCATCCGCGCCAGGTCCACGTGCGACGGCTGCGGGTCCAGGCGTCCCGACTCGGCCTTGGCCATGTCGAGCAGCTCGCTGACGATCTCCAGCAGCGTCTCGGTGGAGCTGCCGATGAGCCGCACCTGGTGGGCCTGTTCCTCGGTCATGGGGTCGCCGCCCGGCCCGATCAGCAGTCTGACCAGGCCGATGACGGAGTTGAGCGGGGTGCGCAGCTCGTGGCTGACCGTGGCCCAGAAGCGGTTCCTGGCCTCGTAGGACTCACGCAGCAGGCTGGACTTCTCATCCAGCTCGGCGTACAGGGCGACCACTCCCCTGTTGGTCTCCTCCAGCTCGTCGGAGAGCTGGTTGTACATCGCCAGCACGCCCGAGTTCGTCTCCTGCAGCTCGGCGTTGAGCCGCATCACGTCCTCCAGGGTCCCGGCCAGCTCCCTGTTCTGCTCACGCAGCTCGTCGAGGGCGGTGACCGGCGAGAGCTGCGCCAGCCTGGCGCGCACCTCCGCGACGGGGGCCGGTCTCAGCCGGGGCTGCAGCCGCTTGCCGAGGGTGACGCTCCCCTTGTCCAGGGTGATCTCGTCGACCAGCCGGCCGGCCAGCGTCAGGCCCTCGGACCTGGTCAGGTCCTCCTGGTGGGCGTGGTCGAAGGTGATGAGCAGGTGCCGGTCGGCGAGCGAGATCACGGCGTACGCGCCGGGGCCGAAGACCTCCCTGCCCGCCTCGCTGAGCGCCGTGGCCACCCGGATCTGGTCCTGCGGCTCCAGGCCGGCCAGCTCGGCGGCGGCCCTGCCGAGGCGGCGCAGGACGAAGACGTCCTGTTCGGCGTCCAGCCGTACGCGGATGAGCTCAGCGGTCGCCATCGTCCGGCCTCGCCGTCGCCTCGCCCGGGTTCGAGGTCGCCTTCTTGGCCGGACGCACGGTGACCACGCAGGCGTCGTCCCGCCGGCTGCCCGCCTCCCGCATCAGCCCGGCGGCGATCACCGCGGGCAAGCGGGAGAACAGCCCCGGCATGGTCGTGGGGTCCCAGCGGTCGGTCAGGCCGTCGCTGTGCATGACGACCGTGGCGTAGGAGGGCAGCTCGTAGGTGTACTGGCGCAGCCGCCCCACCTGCTGGCCGGCGATTCCGGGCACCGACACCATGCCCTGCCGGCCCTCGGCGTGCGTGACCCAGCCGGAGATGTTGCCGAGCCCGGCGTACAACACGCGGGCGGACTCGACGCGGGCCACCGCGACCGCGCCGCCCCTGGTGCCCGCCAGGCCGGCGTGCAGCCGCCGCACGATGTCCAGCGGCTCCTGATCGCTCGACGACATGAACAGCTCGACCGCCCGGTACGTGGCCTGCGCAGCGATGTGGCCGTGCCCGAGGCCGTCGCAGACCAGCACGGTCGTCGCGGAGTCCGTACGGAGGAAGGCGAACCCGTCGGCGCACACCTGCTCCTCGCCGATCGGCCGGGTCAGGCCGCTGGCCCGCAGCGCCGGCGCGGGCGTGTGGCCGGCGGTGAAGTGCATGGCCAGGACGGTGCCCTTGCCGGGCAGGGAGTGCACGTCGTAGCCGGAGGAGATGCGGGAGATCGCGCCCAGGCCGATGCCGAGCGTCCCGGAGGTGGAGTAGCCGTCGCGCAGCGCCCTGGCCACGTCGGCCATGCCCGGCCCCCTGTCCACGGTGATGAGCTCCACCGTGGCGGGGGCCTCCGGATGGGGGCGGACCATGACGGTGCCGTCCACGGCGTGCTTGACCAGGTTGGACACCGCCTCGCTGACGGCCACGGCCGTCTGCCCGATGAGCACCGGGTCGAAGCCGGCCTCCTCCGCCAGCAGCACGGCCTTCCTGCGTACCGCGCCGACGGCACTGGGGTCCTCGGCGCGGACCCACTCTCCGGTGCGCGGGCTGGTCAACGGGCCCACTTGGTCACCGTCACGATCGTGCCCTTCCCCGGCTCGGACTTCAGGTCGAACTCGTCCACCAGCCGGCGCGACCCGCTCAGGCCCAGCCCTAATCCGGAGCCGGTGGTCCAGCCGTCGGTAAGGGCCTGCGGAATGTCGGGGATGCCGGGCCCCTCGTCGTTGACGATCATCTTGAGGCCGCGTCTGGGACCCTTCTCGACGATCTCGACCTGTACGTCTCCGCCGCCGGCGTACACCAGGGCGTTGCGTGCCAGCTCGCTGGCGGCTGTTACGATCTTGGTCTGGTCGACGAGCGACAGACCCGCCTCCAGTGCGGCGCTTCTGACGAGCTGGCGCACGCCCACGACGTCCGCGCTGCTCGCGACGGCCATCTCCCGGAGGCTGCTCACGGCGTCGCGCTCCTGATGTGGTCCAGGAGCGCAACCCCTTTCTCCAGATTGAGCGCGGTACGGATGCCGTTGAGTGACAGCCCGAGCTCCACGAGCGTGATCGCCACGGCCGGCCGCATGCCGACGACCACGACCTGCGCGTCGAGCATGCCGCACATGCTGGCGATCGTGGCCAGCATGCGCCCGATGAAGGAGTCGACGATCTCCACGGCGGTGATGTCGATGATCACGCCCTTGGCGCCGCGCTGGACGACCGCGTCGGCCAGATCCTCCTGGAGGAGGAGCACGCTCTGGTCCTCCAGGTCGATCTGGATGGAGACGATGAGAACGTCACCGAGCTTGAGTACGGGAACGCGCTGCACTACGCCTGCTCCGCTCGGATGGAGACCCGGGTGCCGCGCCCGCCGCTCACCTGGATCCCGGCGCGGTGGAAGGCATGGGAGAGCGCGTCGGCCAGCGACGCCTTGGTCACGATGTCGCCGAACTCGATGCCGAGGGTGACGATCGTGTGCGCGATCTGCGGGCGGATGCCGGAGATGACGCACTCGGCGCCCATGAGCCGGGCCGCGACGACGGTCTTCAGCAGGTGCTGGGCGACCTGGGTGTCCACGGCGGGGACGCCGGTGATGTCGATGACCGCGTGCTCGGCACCGGTGTCGACCAGCGTCTGCAGCAGCTTCTCCATCACGACCTGGGTCCTGGCGGAGTCGAGCGTGCCGACCAGCGGCACCGCCACGATGCCCTCCCACAGCTTGACCACCGGCGTGGACAGCTCCAGGAGTTGCTCGGCCTGCTCCAGGATGATCTTCTCGCGGGTGGAGGAGTACGTCTCGAACGTGAACAGCCCGAGGTCGTCGATCAGTCTGGAGAACCAGATGAACCCGCGCGCCGCCTCGGCGCCCTGACCGTCGTTCTCGGCCTCGACGATCTCGTACAGGGCCTCCTTCAGCCCGAAGACGGCCCTGGCGGTGTCCGAGGGGGCAAATCCGGCGCGGGCCTGCGAGCGGGACAGCTCGGCCAGGAGGCCGCGAAGGTCTGCGAAGTCGCTCTTGCCCTGCTCCAGTGCGGTGAGCAGCGCTTGGTAGAGCTCGGTCAGCTCCTCCGAGGAGGCGCTGGAGAGCTGACCCCAGCGACGGATGATCTGCTTCTCGTGTTGACGGAGAAGCTCCTCGATGCGTCGCCTTGCTACATCGGCATGAACGGACAAAGATCTCTCCAGGGAGGGCGGCTGACAGTTGCTCGTATGCTAATGCCGTTTGTCTGACATCAGGGGCTCCAGTTCACAGCACTGCAACGTTCACCACCTCACTTCCTCGGCTCTTGACGGCGCGATTACAGGGTAGGAGCAGGAAGGCACGCTTTTTATGACATGGTGTCGTCATCCGCTTGACGTCGCCCGCCATCGTTTGTGACACTTCGTCATGAAACGCCAGCACGAGCAGAGGTGGGCCGTGACCACGCCGTTCTCCGAAACCTTGAGGAACTCCACCTGGGCCGACCACGAGTCGGCGGAGTCCGAGGGCTACCTCTCGGCGCTGATGGGCGGGCGTCTGAGCGAGCACGAATACGGCGAGATGGTCGCTCAGCACTACTTCGCCTACGTCGCCCTCGACGGCGTCTCCCGCGACCTGGCCGGCCACCCCCTTTCGGGCCGGTTCGTCTTTCCCGAGCTGTATCGGGAGCCGGCGCTTGAGCGCGACCTGGCCACGATCTACGGCGCGGGCTGGCGGGACCGGATCACGCCGTCGAAGTCCACCAGCACCCTCGTGGCCCGCATCCACCAGATGGCCGACTGGCCGGGCGGTTACGTGGCCCACCACTACACGCGTTACCTGGGCGACCTGTCCGGCGGGCAGTTCATCCGGATGGAGCTGCAGAAGATCTACGGGTACGCCAGGGGCGGAGGCGTGGACTTCTACTTCTTCGACGAGCTGGGCAGCCTGCCGCGCTTCAAGAACGAGTACCGCGCCCGCCTCGACGTGCTGGGCCAGGCGCTGGACGAGCGCGGGCGGCAGCGCATGATCGATGAGGTGAAGCTGGCCTACCAGCTCAACGCCGAGGTCCTGGCCGAACTGCGCCACGTGGTCAAGGCCGCCGCCTAGCCCCCTTTAGGACACCTGGGCCAGCAGGGCTCGCGCCTGTTCGCGGGCGTGCCCGATGGGGTCCGCGAAGATCTTCAGGCCGTGGGCGACGAGCGCGCCCTCGTGCAGCAACATGAGCGTGCCGGCCAGCCGGCCGGCACCGGCCTCCTGCGCGAGCTCGGTGAACAGGCCGAGCATCCAGCGTTTCTGCCCGACGATGATCGGGTGCGCCGGGTGGGACGGATCGTCGATCTCGGCATGGGCGTTGACCATGCTGCACCCCTTGGAACCGTGGCGCACCGACCACGCGTGTGAGGCGTCGAAGACCGCCAGGATGCGCTCCCGCGCCGGTCGCGCGGGGTCGAGGCGTTCGGCGAGGAAGGCCCGCCAGCGCTCGTCGCGATCCGCGAGGTACTCCACGACGAGCTGCTCCTTGGCCCCGAAGCGGTCGTAGAGCGTCTTCTTCGTCACCCCGGCCTCGGCGGCGATCAGGTCCACCCCGACGGCGTGGATGCCGCGCTCGTAGAACAGTCTCCCGGCGGCCTCCAGGACGCGCCGCGCGGCGGGCGTCATCGTGATCCGCCGCGGCCCCTCGGTAGTGCCCATGACCCAACACTATACCGATCTGTATATTGAAGCCTTGGGTATACCGATCTGTATAGTGAAGGGTGAGACGTGAACTTCCTGCTCTCGATCGCCTTCGTGCTCTGCTGGAGCTCCGGGTTCATCGGGGCCAAGCTCGGCGCGGGCAGCGCGCCCGCGATCACAATCCTGATGTGGCGGTTCCTGCCGCTGGCGGCCGTCCTGATCGTCGTCTCCGCCGTCGCCGGAGCGGCGTGGCGGGGCCTCACGGCGCGCGAGGTGACCCGGCAGGCCATGATCGGCGTGCTGTCGCAGAGCGGCTACCTGCTCACCGTCTACTACGCGATCCAGCTCGGAGTCTCCAGCGGCACCACGGCCCTGATCGACGGCGTGCAGCCCCTGGTCGCCGGGGCGCTCGCCGGTCCGCTGCTGCGTCAGTACGTCTCGCGCCGGCAGTGGCTCGGCCTGTGCCTGGGGGTGGGCGGCGTCGCCATCGTCACCATGGCCGACGCCGCGGCGGCCACCGGAGTGGCCTGGTGGGCCTATCTCGTCCCCTTTCTCGGCATGTTCTCGCTGGTGGCGGCCACCTTCCTGGAGAGCCGTTCCCGTACGCGGGTCGCGCCCTCGGTGTCGCTGACCGTCCACTGCGTCACCAGCGCGGTCATCTTCACGACCCTCGCCCTGGGCACCGGGGCCGCGGCGCCGCCCGCCGAGCTCTCGTTCTGGACCGCGATCGGCTGGCTGGTGGTGTTGTCGACCTTCGGCGGGTACGGGCTGTACTGGCTCATCCTGAGGCGTTCCGGGGTCACCAAGGTCAACACGCTGATGTTCCTCATGGCCCCGGTCACGGCGGTGTGGGGAGCCCTCATGTTCGGCGAGCCGTTCGGCCCGCAGACCGCCCTGGGACTCCTCGTGGGCCTCGCGGCGGTCGTCATCGTCCATCGCGGTGGCCCGGAGATCGGCCGTTCACCACAAGGACCGCGCGGTGGCGCGGACATCGGTCGCTCATAAGGACGGTGCGGTGTCCCGGACATCGGCCGTTCATAGGGGCGGTGCGGTGGCACGGAGATCGGCCGTTCATAAGGGCGGCATTGTGCGGAACGTCACGGCCGTCCCGCCTACCATGGGCGTATGCCCCGTATCTCGGCAGCCACCATCGGCGAGCACCGCGCCCAGACGCGCGACCGGATCCTGCAGGCCGTCTCGCGCCTGTCGAGGATGCAGGGCATCGACGCCATCTCCATGACCGACGTGGCCGGTGAGGCCGGCATCACCCGCACGGTCCTGTACAACTACTTCCCCGACAAGGCCGCCCTGCTGCTGGCCTTCACCGAGCGGGTGACCAGCTACTTCATCGACAGCTACGAGCGCGAGTTGCCCGCGGGGGCCTCGCCCGCCGACCGGCTCAGGGCGTTCGTACGCCTGCAGCTCACGGGCCTGCTCGCGCACCCGCATCCGGGCGCCGCCGACCTCAGCGCCGCCCTGGGGCCGGACGCGTACCAGCGGCTGGCCGAGCATGTCGCGCCGATGCAGCGGATCCTGGTCGGCATCCTGGAGAGCGGCATCGAGGCCGGCCACTTCCGCGCGCTCGACGTGGACGCCGCCGCGCGGATGATCCTCGCGGTCATCGGCGCCGAGCGGGTGCCGCTGATCAGCGGTGATGTGACGGTGGAGACGGCGGGGGAACTGGTGTCGGAGTTCGTGCTGCGGGCGCTGGGCAACGGCTGAACGCGCAACCGCGAAGTTCTCGGGGCCGGGGTGACGCGGAATTGTCAGGGCCCGGTGACAGTATGGCCGCATGAGCAATCGTCCGGAGGCGCTGCACGGCCACATCGAGCTCAAGTCCGCGCGTGGTCGCTGGATCCTGGGCGCGACCGTGCTCGGCTCCGGGCTCGCGATGCTCGACAGCACCGTGGTGAACGTCGCGCTGCCGTTCCTGGGCGACGAGCTCAAGGCGGACATGGCCGGCCTCCAGTGGACGATCAACGCGTACACGCTCACCCTGGCCGGGCTGATCCTGCTGGGCGGCTCCCTCGGCGACCGGTTCGGGCGGCGCAAGCTGTTCCTCATCGGGACCGTCTGGTTCGCCGTGGCCTCGGCGCTGTGCGGGCTGTCGCCGAACATCGAGTTCCTCATCGCGGCCCGCGCGTTGCAGGGGATCGGCGGGGCGCTGCTCACACCGGGCTCGCTGGCGATCATCCAGGCGTCCTTCGTACGGCATGACCGGCCCAGGGCCGTTGGGGTGTGGTCCGGGCTCGGCGGGGTGGCCAGCGCCATCGGGCCGCTGCTGGGCGGCTGGCTGGTGCAGTCGGCCGGGTGGCGGTGGGCGTTCCTGATCAACCTGCCGTTCGCGGCGCTCGTGGTGTTCATCGCTCTCCGGCACGTGCCCGAGAGCAGGGACGAGGCGGCGGCGGGCCGCTTCGACGTGCTCGGCGCGGTGCTGGCGGCGCTGGCGCTGGCCGGGATCACCTACGGGCTGATCGAGCGGGGCGCTCCGGTGCCGCTGCTGGTGGGGCTGGCGCTGGGGGTGGCGTTCGTGGTGCTGCAGATCCGCAGGTCGCCGGACGCGCTGGTGCCGGTGGGCATGTTCCGCGACCGCGTGTTCACGGCGGTCAACGTGGTGACGCTGATCATGTACGCGGCCATGAGCGTGGTGTTCTTCCTGCTGGTGGTGCAGCTCCAGGTGGTGTCCGGGTTCTCCCCCATCGCCGCCGGGCTGTCGATGTTGCCGACGACGATCCTGATGCTGCTGCTGTCGGCCAGGGCTGCCGAGCTGGCCAGGCGGGTCGGCCCGCGCTGGCCCATGACGCTGGGCATCCTGGTGGCGGGGGCCGGGTTCTTGGCCATGAGCACGATCGGGTTCGGGGCGTCGTACCCGCTGCAGGTGCTGCCGGCGGTGTTCCTGTTCGGGCTGGGGCTGTCGGCGACGGTCGCGCCGCTGACGGCGACAGTGCTGGCCTCGGCGGACGAACGGCACGCGGGCACGGCCAGCGGCGTCAACAACGCCGTGTCCCGCACCGGCGGCCTGCTGGCCGTGGCCGCCGTGCCGCCGCTGGTGGGGCTGGTGGGCGAGGCGTTCAAGCAGCCGCCGGTGTTCGACGCGGGCTTCAGGATGGCCATGCTGATCAGCGCCGGGATGATGGTGGTCGCGGCGCTGCTCACATTCCTGACGATCAGAACCAACGTCCTGGCGAGCGACGACTGATCAGTAGGTGAAGGGCTGGCTGCGGACGCTGTTGTCGAAATTGGACAGCAGCAGCTCGGGCTCGCCGACCGAGCGGATGTCGGGCAGGCGGGTCAGGAGCTCGCGGAACATCGTGCGCATTTCCTGCCTGGCCAGGTTGGCCCCGAGGCAGAAGTGCGGACCCGGGCCGCCGAAGCCTACGTGCGGCTTGGCGTCGCGGGTGATGTCGAAGGTGTCGGCCCCGGGGAAGACCGACTCGTCGCGGTTGGCCGAGCCGTAGAACAGCACGACCTTGTCGCCCTGCTTGAGCTCCAGCCCGCGCAGCGAGTAGTCCTCGGTGACCGTGCGCCTGAACTGCATGATGGGCGAGACGTAGCGGACCATCTCCTCGATCGCGCCGTTGATGTGCGCGTCGAAGTCGCTGGTCAGCAGCTCGCGCTGGGCCGGGTTCTCGGTGAGGAGCTTGATGCCGTGGGCCATCGTGTTGCGGGCCGTCTCATTGCCGGCCACCAGCAGCAGGGCGAAGAACGAGCCCAGCTCCTTGTCGGTCAGCTTCTCCCCGTCGGGGTTGGCGTTGACCAGCAGGGAGACCAGATCGCCCTTGGGGTTGGCGACGCGCTCGTGGCCGAGCTTGATGACCATGCGCTGCAGGGCCAGCAGGGCCAGCATGTTCTGGCCGGCCATCTGCACGCTGCGGGCCAGGCTGGGGCGGACACCGGTGTAGGCGGTGGAGATGTCGACGTGCTCGTGAACCTTCTCCCGCAGCTCGTGCGGGATGTCCAGCATGTCGCAGATGACGTGGATGGGCAGCCGGGCGGCCACCTGGGTGACGAAGTCGCCCGGCCCGTTTCTGACCACGTCGTCCACGATGCGGGCGCACGCGGCCTCGATGTCGCTCTGCAGGCCGGAGAGCATCTTCGGGCTGAACGAGCGGGTCACGATCCTGCGCAGGCGGGCGTGACGCGGGTCGTCCATGTTGACCATCGACTCGCCGAACACCTGCTTCACCCAGCCGGGCGGCTCGGGGTTGGTGACGGCCGGCTCGCTGGAGAAGATCTTGGCGTTGCGGCTGGCCTCTACCACGTCCGCGTGCCGTACGAGGGCGTAGAAGCCCTTGCCCGAGCGCAGGAACGGCACCTTCTTCTCGGGGAAGAACACCGGATGCTCCAGTTGCCGCAACCGGGCGAACGCCTCATTCCGCTCCTTGAGCGGCTTGCGCCAGAAATCCAGATCAGCGAGGTCGATGTCCACCCATCTATCCTGGCACGTTCCCGTACATCCGGCGCCCCGTGAGCACGGACACAACGCGCCGCCCCGCACCCGGCCAGCGGCATGGCCTGCCGCTCTTCGCGGATCTCAAGCAGCGGGTCCGACCCGTCTGGGGGGTTGCGCGGTGATGTGCATCCTGTTCTCCTGGGCCGTTCTCGTGCTGTTCAGGCACGGTTCGGCCGGGCCGGACATGAATTCCGGTATGAATGCGTTGCTCGCCGCCTGTCTGGTTCTTCCCCTCGCTTCCGGTACGGCTCCCGCCGCCGCCCGCGCGTGCGGCGGGCATCCGCTCGACTTCGATGCCGACGGCCGGCCCGACCTGGCCGTGGCCGCCCCCTACGACGCGTCAAGGGCCGGGTCCGTCACCGTCATGTACGGCAGCGGCGAGAAGGTCAAGCTCACCCAGGAAGGCGCGGAGCCGGGTGACTCATTCGGGTCGGCGCTGGCCGTGGGCGACTTCAACGGGGATCGGTGCGCGGACCTGGCCATCGGGGTGTCGGAGGAGTTCGTCGGGGAGCGGGTGCCCGGAGGCGACGGGAACGGCGTCGTGCAGATCTACGACGGCTCGCCGCGCGGGCTGGTCGCCGGGAAGGAGCTGGTGCTGGGCAAACCGTCCAGCGACCGGTTCGGGGCCTCGCTGGCGGCGGGGGACTTCGACGGGGACGGCAGGGACGAGCTGGCCGTGGGGGCGCCGAGTCATCGGTCGGGCGGGCTGGTGACCGTGTACTGGATGAAGGGGCGCGAGCCGTACCAGATCTCGCAGAAGACGCGGTGGGTGCGGCAGAGCGCGAGCGTCACCGACCAGTGGGGG
Source organism: Nonomuraea sp. NPDC050404 (assembly GCF_040655495.1). Lineage (NCBI taxonomy): Bacteria > Bacillati > Actinomycetota > Actinomycetes > Streptosporangiales > Streptosporangiaceae > Nonomuraea > Nonomuraea sp. NPDC050404. Next base: position 5,075 of record NZ_JBFAKB010000052.1, on the reverse strand, counting down.
GCGTCGCTGGCGAGCGGGGACTTCGACGGGGACGGGCGGGACGACCTGGTCGTGGGGGCGCCGGCCGACAGCGTGGCCAAGGACGGGCAGGGCTCGGTCACCGTGATCGACGTGCGGGACAGGCGGGCCATGCAGCTCACACAGAGCACTCCGGGGATCCACGGCGCCTCGGAGAAGTGGGACAACTTCGGGGCCTCGCTGGCCACCGGGGACTTCAACGGCGACGGCCGGTCCGACCTGGCGATCGGGGTGCCGGGCGAGGGGCTCAGCGAAGGTCAGCGGGCGATGGACTACGGGGACGGGACGGTGGACGTGTTGTACGGCTCGCGCGCCGGCCTGCGTACCGACAAGACCGAGGCGTGGTCGCAGAACACGCTCGACGGCAAGCCCCGCTACTACGACCGGTTCGGGGCGTCGCTGGCGGCCGGGGACTTCAACGGCGACGGCATCGACGAGCTGGCCATCGGCGTGCCCGGGGAGAAGGCCGTGCAGGTGCTGGCCGGGCGGTCGTCCGGCGGGCTGACCCGGGTGGGGAACCTGCTGGTCAAGGGCAAGGGCCGGGACTTCGGAGCCTCGGTGACCGCGCTGCCGGGGTGGGAGCGGTACCGGTCGCTGGCCAAGCGGCCGCCGGTGTACGGGCTGGTGGTGGCGGCGCCCGATCAGGGGCTCGTCATGTACGCGCCCGGGCAGCGCAAGTCCGGGCAGCTGAAGCTGGGCAAGGTGCGTGAGCTCAGCAAGGGCGAAGGTTTGTACGGTTACGCCTTCGGCTGACCATCCCCGGGCTCCCCGAGTTCTCCGGGGTCCCCGAGCGGGAGGACCACCCGGAACACGGCGCCCCTGCCGGGGTCGCCGTCCGCCACCACGATGCCGCCGTGGGCCTCCACCAGCGTGGCCGCGATCGACAACCCCAGCCCCGACCCGCCCGCGCTGCGTGCGGGATCGGCCCGGTAGAAGCGCTCGAACACCCGCTCGGCCACCTCGGGTGTGAACCCGGGGCCCTCGTCGGCCACCTCCACGACGGCCCGGTCGCCGTCCACGCCCACCCGTACCTGGAACGGGGTGCCGGGCGGGGTGTGCGCGAGAGCGTTGCTGACGAGGTTGTTGAGCACCTGGCCCAGGCGGGGCTCGTCGCCGATCACGAGCACGTCGCCCTCGCCGCCGAACAGCCGTACCAGCTCGATCCTCCGGTCGGGCGCCAGCGTCTGCGCGTCGATGACGACGGTGGCGGCCAGGCTGAGCAGGTCCACGGGGCGCAGCGCCAGCTCGCGCCGCTGGTCGAGCCGGGCCAGCAGCAGCATGTCCTCCACCAGCAGCCCCATCCGCGCCGCCTGCCCCTCGATGCGGCCCAGCAGCCGTACGGCCTCCGCCAGGTCCTTCTCCTCCCCCAGCCTGAACAGCTCGGCGAAGCCCCTGATCGAGGTCAGCGGGGTGCGCAGCTCGTGCGAGGCGTCGGCCATGAACCTGCGCATCAGCTCCTCCGAGCGTCTGGCGGCCGTGGCGGACGCGCGGGCGGACTCGGCCGCCTCCTCCCGGTCGCGCGCCGCCGCCTCGATCTGGGCGAGCATGGCGTTGAGCGAGCGGCCGAGCTTGCCGACCTCGGTGGTGCCCGCCCAGAGCGGCACCCGGCGCGACAGGTCGCCGCCCGCGATGTCCTTCGCGGTACGCGCGATCTCACCCAGCGGGCGCAGGCTCCGGCGTACCAGCCAATAGCAGGCGATCCCCAGCACGGCCAGCGTGCCGCCACCGCCGATCGCCACGATGAGGATGAGCTGGGAGACCGTCGCGTCCACGCTGCCCAGGCTGATCGCCATCAGCCTGCTCTGGCCCGCGCGCCCGGGCACGGCGACGACCCGCCAGCTCGGCCCGCCGGCCTCCCGCGACTCCACGGTGAAGGGGCGGCCCTCGCGCTCCAGCACCTGGCCGATGGTCAGGTGGGGCAGGTCGGGCGTGTGCTCGTCGGTGGACTCGCTGATGGTGCGCAGCTGGACGCCGCCCGGCCCCAGCAGCACGCCGTGGTACAGGCCGAAGTAGCGCTGCGGCCGGATGCCGGGGCGCAGGTCGGGTGGCGGGGGCGGGTCGCGCGGGGCGGTGGCCACCCGCAGTTGCTGGTCCACCCGCTCGATCAGGTAGCTGCGCAGCAGCCGCACGGCGAACAGGCCGGTCAGCGTGATGGCGAGGGTGACCAGCAGGAGGGTGGCCGAGACCAGGCGCAACCAGAGCGGCGCCCTGGACAGGTGCTTGCGCACCTTCCCCAGGTGCCGGCGGATCCTGCTCATAGGCGCTCCATCCTGGCCGCTTCGCTCATACGCGGGGCGGGCGCAGGATGTAGCCGACCCCGCGCAGGGTGTGCAGGTATTTGCGGTCGCCGGTGTCTATCTTGCGGCGCAGGTAGGAGACGTACGACTCGACCAGGCCGACGTCGGTGCGCCAGTCGCCGTTCCAGACGTGGTCGAGGATCTGCGTCTTGGACAGCACCCGGCCCACGTTGAGCATGAAGTACCGCAGCAGCCTGAACTCCGTGGGCGACAGCCGCACGGGCACGCCGTCGCGCCAGACCTCGTGGCTCTCCTCGTCCAGCTCCAGGTCGGCCACCCGCATCCGGTTCGGCGGCGGGGTGCCGCGGCGGGTCCTGCGCAACACGGCGCGGATCCGGGCGATGACCTCCTCCAGGCTGAACGGCTTGGTCACGTAGTCCTCGCCGAGCCCCAGCCCCGCGATCCGGTCCTCCGGCGTGTCCTTGGCGGTCACGAACAACACCGGGACCCGGCGGCCGCGGGACCGCAGCCTTCCCGCGACCGCCAGGCCGTCCAGGTCGGGCAGCATCACGTCGAGCATCACCAGGTCGGGGGTGCTCTCCTCGGCCACCCGCAGGGCCTCCTGACCGTCGGCCGCGGTCAGGACCTCGAACCCGGCCATGCGCAGGCTGGCCGAGAACAGCTCCCTGATGTTGGGCTCGTCATCGACCACCAGCAGCCTGGCCTCGGGCTCGGTCATCGCGGGCCTCCTCCTTGGAAGTCGCGGCCGCCTCCCTGGCTGATCGAGGTGGCCGTGACCGCGCCGTCGGCGCCCTGCTGCCCGCGGACCACGACGGAGGTGCCCTTCTCCAGGTCGGTGACCTTGCCCGGCTTGGAGATCTGCACGGTGGTCTGCTCGGTCGTGGTCACGGTGACGGTGGCGCCGTCCTGCGTCCTGACGTACACCTTGCCGTCCTGGACCTTCTCGACGGTGCCGGCGGTGCCTCCTCCTCCCGTGGGGCGTTGTCTCCCGCCGGGCTGCTGCTGCCCGTACCCGCCGCCGCCCATGGGACGTTGCGCGGCGGCGGCCTGGGGAGGTGGCCCGCCCGCGGGGGCCGTCATGTTCTGCGCCTGGATGCCGATCAGGATCCCGGCGACCAGTACGACCCCGGCGCCCAGCGCCAGCGTGACCTTCGAGGTGGTTCTGGCGGGCTGGACGGTGAGCTCCTCCCGCAGGTCGTCGGGGAACGGCGAGGAGTCCAGCTTGTCCATGTCCTTCTCCTTACTCGTGGCGCAGGGCCTGGATCGGTCTGAGCTTGGCCGCCCTGTTGGCCGGGTAACTGCCGAAGAACAGCCCGATCCCCAGCGACACGCCCAGCGCCAGCACGACCGACGACGGCACGAGGACCGGCTCGATGCCGGCGACGGAGAACCGGGTCCCCACGAACGCCACCAGCACCCCGGACAGCCCCCCGACCAGGCTCAGCAGCGTGGCCTCCATCAGGAACTGGCCCAGGATCGCGCTCCTGGGCGCGCCGATGGCCTTGCGGATGCCGATCTCGCGCGTGCGCTCGGTGACCGTCACCAGCATGATGTTGGTGATGCCGATGCCGCCCACCAGCAGCGAGATCGCGGCGACCGCGCCGAGCAGCACGGTGAAGGTGCCGGTCGCCTCACTGACGGTCTCCTGCAAAGTCGCCTGGTTGAGTATGCGGAAGTCGGGGTTGTTGTTCGTGATGCCATGTCGCTGGTTGAGGATAGCCGTGACCTCGGCCTGCGCCGACGTCGTGGTCCCCGCCCCGGTGGCCTGCACGACGATCTGGCCGAGCGAGCCGAACCCGCTCAGGCTCTGCTGTACGGCCGGCAGCGGCGCGATCGCCACGTCGTCGGCGTCCTGCATGCCGGTGGACCCGGCCTCCTTCAGCACGCCGACCACCGTGAACGGCACCCCCGACACGCTGACCTGCTTGCCGATCGGATCGACGGCGCCGAACAACTCCTCCACCACGGTCCTGCCGAGCACCACGACCTTCCTGGCGGCCAGGACGTCGTCGTTGAAGAAGTACGTGCCCTGGGCGACCGGCTTGTTGACGGCCTCGAAGTAGCTGGGGTACGTACCGACGAGCTGCGAAATTTCGTGACTCGCGGCGCCGTACGCGGCGGTGGCGGAAGGGGCGTTCACGACCGGCGAGACGCTCTTGACCGAGGGGGCCAGCGTCCTGTCGGTCAGCGCCCGGGCGTCGGCCAGGCCGAGCTGCCTGGCCTGGGTACGCGGCCCGGTGTTGCCGCCGGTCGGGCCACGCATGCCGCCGCCCCCCGAGAAGGACGGGGAGATCGTCAGCGTGTTGGCGCCGAGTCGCTGGATGTTGTTCTGGATGCTCTGCGAGGAGCCCTCGCCGACCGCGACCAGCATGATGACCGCGGCCACGCCGATGAGGATGCCGAGCGTGGTCAGGGCGCTGCGCATCTTGTTGGCCAGCAGGCCACGCAGCGCGAAGCGGAGGATCTCGACCTGGCTCACGTCGCGGCCCGCTCCAGCCGTGGCGGCGGGCCGTCCACCGGCCCCTGGCGGCGGTCCTCCACGATCTCGCCGTCCACCAGCCTGATCACCCGCTTGGTGTGCCTGGCCACGTCGTCCTCGTGCGTGATCAGCACGATCGTGCGGCCGGACTCGCTGAGCCTGTCCATGATCTCCAGGACGTCGTGGGTGGAGGCGGTGTCCAGGTTGCCGGTCGGCTCGTCGGGCGGCACGACAGCCCGGGGGGGGGGCACGGCCCCGGGCCCCGGCCCCCCCCCGGCCGCGCCCCCCGCGCGCAGGGGGGGGGCGGGTGGGTGGCGGGG